>NZ_JBNJLS010000011.1:0-284710 GCF_050510915.1 Streptomyces odontotermitis
GGTCCGCAGCACCAGCGTGTTCACGAAGAACCCGACCAGATCGTCGAGGGCCTCGTCCTGGCGACCCGCCACCGCGCCGCCCAGCGGAATGTCGTCACCCGCACCCAGACGCGAGAGCAGCGTCGCCAGACCCGCCTGCAGCACCATGAAGGGCGTCGAGCGGGTGACCTTCGCCAACTCCCTTATCCGTAGGCCGACTTCCTCGGGGACCGTGAAGGCGTGACCGGCTCCCCGGTGGCTGGAGACGGCGGGGCGCGGCCGGTCGGTGGGCAGCTCAAGGAGGTCCGGGGCACCCGCGAGCGCGGCCTTCCAGAACTCCAACTGGCCACTGATCAGGCTGTCTTCGTCGTCCTCCGCGCCGAGCAGGTCGCGCTGCCACAGCGCGTAGTCCGCGTACTGCACCGGCAGCGGCTCGCCCTCGGGCGCCCCGCCCCGCGTACGGGCTGCGTAGGCGGCGGCGAGGTCGCGGCCCAGCGGCACCAGGGACCAGCCGTCGGAGGCGATGTGGTGCACGGTCAGGAGCAGCACCTGGTCGTCCGGGCCGAGCGTGAACAGCTCGGTGCGCAGGGGGAGTTCGGAGGCCAGGTCGAAGCCGCGGGCCGCGGAGGCCGCGAGCGCCGCGTCCAGGTCGGCCTCCGTGACCGGCGTGACGGTCAGCGCGGGCCGTGCGTCGGCCGGGTCGAGCACGCGCTGGTACGGGACGCCCGCCTCCTCCGGGGAGAGGGTGCGCAGGGCCTCGTGGCGGGCCACCACGTCCCCGAGGGCCGCGCGCAGCGCCGCCACGTCGAGGGTGCCGTGCAGGCGCAGCGCGTAGGGGAGGTTGTAGGTGGCGCCGCCGCCCTCCAGGCGGTCGAGGAACCAGAGGCGGCGCTGGGCGTAGGAGAGGGGGACGGAGGTGGGGCGCTCGGCGGGCTGGACGGGGGGCCGGGCCGTGTCCGCGTCGGTGAGCAGGGGGGCGAGGTCGGCGACCGTGGGGGCCTCGAAGACCGTGCGGACGGCCAGTTCGGCGCCGAACACGGAGCGGACCCGGGAGGCGAGGCGGGTGGCGAGCAGGGAGTGGCCGCCGAAGTGGAAGAAGTCGTCGTCGATGCCGACCGAGGGCAGCCCGAGGACCTCGGCGAAGAGCCCGGCGAGCAGCTCCTCGTGCGGGGTGCGGGGCGCCCGGCCGGAGGTGGCGGCGGCCAGGTCGGGGGCGGGCAGGGCGGCCCGGTCCAGCTTGCCGTTCGGGGTGAGCGGGAAGCGGTCGAGGGTGACGAAGGCGGCCGGGACCATGTACTCGGGCAGCGACTCCGCGGCGAGGGCGCGCAGTTCGGCCGCGTCGGGGCCGCCGTCCGGGGTGCCGGTGGCGGGCACGGCGTACGCGACGAGCAGCTTGGATCCGGGCGTGTCCTCGCGGGCGACGACGGCCACTTGCGCGAGGTCCGGGTGGGTGGCGAGGACCGCCTCGATCTCGCCGAGCTCGATGCGGAAGCCGCGGATCTTCACCTGGTGGTCGACGCGGCCCAGGTAGTCCACGTCCCCGTCGGCCCGCCAGCGGGCCAGGTCGCCGGTGCGGTACATGCGGGCGCCGGGCGGGCCGAACGGGTCGGCGACGAAGCGTTCCGCGGTCAGTTCCGGTCGGTTCCAGTAGCCGCGGGCGAGGCCGTCGCCCCCGATGTAGAGCTCGCCCTCGTCGGCGGTGCGCAGCCGGTCGTCGAGGATGTACAGGGAGGTGTTCCAGACGGGGCCGCCGATGCTGTGCGGGGCGCCATCGCCGGTGACCTCCAGGGACGTGGACCAGACGGTGGTCTCCGTCGGGCCGTACAGATTGGTGGTGCGCGCGCCGAGGGCGCTCATGGCGGCGGCGAGGGACGGCGGCAGCGCCTCGCCGCCGACGAGCATCCGCAACCCCCGTACGGCGTCGGGCTGTTCGGTGGTCATGGCCTGCCACAGCGACGGCGTGGCCTGCATGACCGTGGCGCCGCTCGCGGTGGCGAGGGCGGCGAGCCGGGCCGGGTCGACGACGGTCTCGCGGGGCGCGATGACGACGGTGGCCCCGGCGAGCAGCGGCAGGTACATCTCCAGGACGGCGATGTCGAAGGCGATGGTGGTGACCGCGAGCAGCCGGTCCCGTTCCGTCAGCGGGAACAGTTCGGCCATGGACGCGAGGAAGTTGGCCAGGGAGCGGCGGGTGATCAGGACGCCCTTGGGGCGGCCCGTGGAGCCGGAGGTGTAGATCGTGTACGCGGGGTGGGCGGGCCGCAGCGGCGCGGTCCGGTCGGCGTCGGTGAGGTCGCTGCCGTCCAGGCCCGCGCCCTCGGCCTCGGCGCGGGCCAGCCGGCCGGCGTCGAGGAAGAGCGCGGGCCGGGCGTCGTCGAGGATGTACGCGACGCGGTCGGCCGGGTACTCGGGGTCCAACGGCACATATCCCGCGCCGGACTTGAGGACGGCGAGCAGTGCGACGGGCAGCTCCAGGGAGCGGGGCAGCGCGATCGCGACGGACCGCTCGGGCCCGGCGCCGAGGCCCACGAGGACGCGGGCGAGCCGGTTGGCGCGGGCGTTGAGCTCCGCGTAGGTCAGCCGCTGCCCCTCGAAGACCACGGCCGTGGCGTGCGGGGTGCGGGCGGCCCGGTCCGCCATCAGCTCCGTGGGATCGGCGTCCGGCACGGCGCGCACGGTGTCCTTCATCGTGTTAACCACCCTTGAATGAACGGTCGGTGGGGCTCGGGTGCGGCGGCGGGGTCAGACGGCGGCGGGCGCGGCGGCGGCCCGGTCGGCCTCTGCGGCCGCGTCGAGGGCGCGCAGCTCGTCGGCGAGGATCCGGCCGATCTCGGCCAGGGCCGCGGGCTTCATCAGGTCGTTGTGGCTGCGCTCCAGGTGGTGCGCGGTGATCTCGCCGGCCACGTACGGGCGCCAGGTCTCCGGCGTCGGGGAGATGTCGACCTTGTCGAGCGAGGCGACCAGGACGGTGACGTCGCCGCCGTACCGGCTCGGCACGAACTCGTGGACGAGGTCGCGCCCGTTGGCGTACACCCGGCCGATCGCCTCGATGTGGTGCGGCTCCAGGCTGGCGAGGGAGCTGCCGAGCTTGCGCAGGATCTCGATGACCTTGGCGTGCTTGAGGGGCTTCTTGCCGAGGTAGCGGCGGTCGTAGCCGACCCAGCGCAGCAGGTCCGCGAGGATCTCCTGCTCGCCGAGCTCCGCGAGGGTCTGCCCCGGGTAGGTGTCGAGGATCGCGAGCAGCCCCACCTGTTCGCCGGCGCGCTCCAGGCGGGATGCGATGACGTGCGCGGCGATGCCGCCCGAGGAGTAGCCGAGCAGGTGGTACGGGCCGTGCGGCTGGACCGCGCGGATCTGCTCGATGTAGTCGTCGGCCATCTCCTCGAAGGAGGCGGGCAGCCCCGCGGGGTCGCCGTCGAGGCCGCGGGCCTGGAGGGCGTAGACGGGGGTGCCCTGGCCGAGGTGCTTGATGATCCCGGCGTAGCACCAGCCGAGGCCGCCCGCCGGGTGCACGCAGAAGACGGCGGGCCGCTCCCCGTGCGGGCGCAGCGGGAGCAGGACGTCGAGCGGGTCCTCCTCGCGGTCGCCGTCGGCGATGCGGGCGTCCAGGAGCGCCGGGGTGGGCGCCTCGAAGACGGCGCGGATGGTGAGTTCGGTGCCGAAGGTCGCACGGACCCGGTTGACGAGGCGGGTGGCGAGCAGGGAGTGGCCGCCGAGGTCGAAGAAGTTGTCGTCCATGCCGGTCCTGGGCAGCCCGAGGACCTCCGCGAAGAGTCCGCAGACGATCTCCTCGCGCGGGTTGCCGGGCGCCCGGCCCGAGGTGGCGGCGGCCAGGTCGGGGGCGGGCAGCGCCTTCCGGTCGAGCTTGCCGTTCGGGGTGACCGGCAGTTCGGGCAGGCTGACGAACGCCGCCGGGACCATGTGCTCGGGCAGCTGTCCGGCCAGCTCCCGGCGGAGCTCGTCGGTGCGCGGCCCGGCGCCCTCGGCGGGCACCAGGTAGGCGACGAGGCGCTTGTCGCCGGGACTGTCCTCGCGCACCACGACGGCGGCGTGGGCGATCTCGGGGTGGCGGGTCAACGCGGCCTCGATCTCGCCGAGTTCGATGCGGAAGCCGCGGATCTTCACCTGGTCGTCGGTGCGGCCCAGATAGACGAGAGCGCCGTCGTCGGTCCAGCGCGCCAGGTCACCGGTGCGGTACATGCGGGCGCCGGGCGGACCGAACGGGTCGGCGACGAAGCGTTCCGCGGTCAGGCCCGGGCGGCCCAGGTAGCCGCGGGCCAGCTGGGTGCCCGCGAGGTACAGCTCGCCCGCGGCGCCGGGTCCGGCGGGGCGCAGGGCCGCGTCGAGGACGTAGGTGCGGGTGTTCCACACGGGCCGGCCGATCGGCACGGGCCCGGTGGCGGGCGCGCACTCCCAGCTGGTGACGTCGACGGCGGCCTCCGTGGGCCCGTACAGGTTGTAGAGGCCGACGCGCGGCAGCACCTGGAGGAACTGGTTCTGCAGCTCCTCGGGGAGCGCCTCGCCGCTGCAGATGACGCGGCGCAGCACCGTGCAGCCGGCGGCCCCCGGCTCCTGCACGAAGACCTGCAGCATGGACGGCACGAAGTGCGCGGTGGTGACACGCTCCTCGCGGATCAGGGCGGCCAGGTACTGCGGGTCCTTGTGGCCCTCGGGCCGGGCCACGACCAGCGTCGCGCCGCTGATCAGCGGCAGGAAGAACTCCCATACGGAGACGTCGAACCCGGACGGGGTCTTCTGCAGGATCCGGTCGTCGGCGCCGATCCCGTAGCGCTCGCCCATCCACAGCAGCCGGTTGGCGATGGCCCGGTGGGAGACCTGGACGCCCTTGGGACGGCCGGTGGAGCCGGAGGTGTAGATGACGTACGCCGGGTGGTCGCCGTGCGGCGCGGGCGCGGCGAGCGGGGTCGCGGGCTGCGCGGCCAGCAGGTCGGCGGTGTCGTCGATGTCGAGGACGAGCAGCGGGGCGGCGAGGTCCGTGGGCAGCCGCACGGCGGTCTCGGCGGTGGTGAGCAGCAGCGCGGGCCTGGCGTCGGCCAGCAGGTACTGGATGCGCTCGGCCGGGTAGTCGGGGTCGACCGGCAGATAGGCGGCGCCCGTCTTCAGGACCGCGAGGAGGCCGGTGACGAGCTCCACGGAGCGCGGCACGGCGAGCGCGACGCGGCTCTCCGGGCCGACGCCCTGGGAGCGCAGCAGGTGCGCCAACCGGTCGGCGCGCTCGTGGAGTTCGCGGTACGTGAGGGAGGCGCCCTCGAAGCGCAGGGCCGTCGCGTCGGGGGTGCGGGCGGCCTGCCGGTGCAGGAGCTCGGTGAGGCTGGTGTCGGGGACGGCGTGCGCGGTGGCGTTGTGGCCGTGGATCACCAGGTCGCGCTCGGCCTCGCCCACGACGTCGATGCGGCCGACGGGGGTCCCCGGGTCGGCGGCGGCCAGCTGGTGCAGGAAGCCGATGAAACGGCGCTGGTGTCCGGCGATCTCCGCGCCCGAGTACAGGGCCGGGTTGGCGTCGAAGTCGACGTGCAGGCCGCGGCCGTCGGAGCGCTCGTACACGATCAGCGACAGGTCGTCGGAGGGGCCGATGGAGAGGTTGTTGACGACGGCGGGCAGCTCGCCGAAGGAGAGCCCGTAGTCGAACATCATGATGTTGATCTCGGGTCCGGTCAGGCGCCCGCCGCCGCCCAGGAGATTGCGGTCGCGGACCAGGTCCTCGTACCGGTAGTGCTGGTGCTTCATGGTGGCGCGGAGCTCTGCCGAGACCTGCTTCAGGACGTCGGCCAGGGGCATGTCCTGGCGTACGGCAACCCGTAGCGGCACGACGTTCGACACCATGCCGGGCACCGAGCGGGCCGTCCTGCCCAGGCGGCAGGAGACGGGGACGCCGAGCACCACCTCGTCCGCGCCGGTGGAGCGCTGGAGGTAGAGGGCGGCGGCGGTCATCATCGCGGCCGGCCAGGTCACGCCGACCTCGCGGGCGGTGTCGCGCAGCGCCTCCAGGCTCGCGGGGCGCAGGAACTCGGTGCGCCGGACCAGGCCGTGGGCCATGACGGGCTTCTGGTCGCTGAGGCCGACCGGCTCGGGGCAGTCGGCGAGTCGCCGCTGCCAGAACTCCCGGTCGGCGGCGAAGCGTTCGGACTCGCGGTACAGGGTGTCGGCGGTGACGAGCTCGGCGACCTGCCCGAAGCCGCTCGGCGCGGGCTCCTGTCCGGCGGCGAGCGCGGTGTAGAGCTCGGCGGCGCGGCGGGCGAGCAGCGCGACGGCGAAGCCGTCCACGGTCACGTGGTGGTAGCGGTAGAACCAGAAGTAACGGTCCCGGGCCACCCGCAGCAGCGCGAAGCGGAACAGCGGGTCGGTGCGCGGGTCGACGGGTTCGGCGAGGACCCGGCGCATCCACGCCTCGGCGGCCGCCTCGGGCGCGCTCTCGGCCCTCAGGTCCACCTGCTCCAGGGTCCACTCGGGGTCGGGGTCCGCGATCTGCCACAGCCCCTCGTCGTCCTCGACGACGCGCATCCGCAGGGCCTCGGCCTCGCCGACGAGCCGGTGCAGCGCCCGGTCGAGGACGTCGACGTCCAACGGGCCCTGGATGTCGAGGTATTCGGCCGCGTTGTAAATCGGGTTCTCCGGGTCCAGCTGCTGGGCGAACCAGATTCCGGCCTGGGCCGCGGTCAGCGATATCCGAGACGCACCGTCTGCACCGAGCATGATTCTCATCCACCCCTAGCGGTCAACCTGAAATTCCGGGGAACGAATTCCACCCTGTCATCCGCCGGAATTCTCCGACAACGCCGACTGCATCAACCTGCCAACGCGGCGGCGGGCCCCGGCAACGCAGAACGGGCGTTGCAGATAACTGCCAACGCCCGTCCCGCTCCGTCGTACGTGTCCCGGTCAGGCCCCCGCGGCCTGGACCAGGCTGGTTGGCCGCATGTCCGTCCAGTGTTCGCCGATGTAGTCGAGGCACTCCTGGCGGGGGGCCGCGCCGTGCAGCGTGGTCCAGCCGGCCGGGACCTCGGCGAACGCGGGCCACAGGGAGTACTGGCCCTCGTCGTTGATGAGGACGTAGTAGACCGCGCCATTGTCCTCGAAGGGGTTGGTCGCCATGATTCTCTTCCTTTCTCGGAGGGTTACCTTTCCCGGGGGGTTACTTCGCGCTCTTCTCGCGTACCGCCTCCACGAATCCGGGAAGACGGTCGATACCCCAGTACTTGTCGAATCCGACGATGAAGAAGGGGACGCCGAATACGCCGTCCCGGTGCAGCGAGTTCAGTACCTTGAGTCCCTTCTCCCGAATGCCGGGGTCGGCGTGCGCGCCGGCCACGGCGTCCGGGTCGATGCCGACCTCCGCGCCGATCTTCGCCATGGTGGACGGCTCGGAGATGTCCTCGCCGCGCTCCCAGCGGGCCCGGTAGGTCGCGCGGATGAACTCCGGCCCCGCGCCCAGCTGCTGCGCCGCGAGGTAGGCCAGGTGCGGGACCTCCCAGCGCGGCGCCGGGTCCACCGGCCAGACCATCTCCAGGCCGCGGGCCCGCACGAGGCGGCGGACGTCCTGGAGGATGTAGAGGTGCTTCTCCTTGGACATCGGGACGTACGGCAGCTTGATGTTGCTGCGGTCCAGCTCGTCCAGGGCCGCGTCGTCCGGCTCCCAGAACGGCAGCCAGTCGATGTGTGCCGCCACGTCCGGGTACCGGTCGACCAGGTCGCGGTACGCCATCCAGGAGTAGGGACTGCGGAAGGAGAAGTACCAGCGCGGCCCGCGTCGTGCCATCACCGCCTCCAACGGTCAGTGGTGCGAGGGAAGTTGAACGGATGAGCTCAGAGGGTGGACGGGCTCAGATCGTGATGCCGCCGTCGATCTGCAGCACTGCGCCCGTGATGTACGCGGCCCGGTCCGAGACCAGGTACGCGACGAGGTCCGCGACCTCCTCGGCGGTGCCCATGCGGCGCAGCGGGATGGCGGACAGGGCTTCCTTGCGGGCCTTGTCGTTCATCTCGGCGACCATGTCGGTCTCGATGAAGCCGGGCGCGACGGCGTTGACCCGGATGCCCGCGCGCCCGGTCTCCTTGGCGAGGGCCCGGGTGAACCCGATGATCCCGGCCTTGGAGGCGGAGTAGTTGGTCTGGGTGCCGTGGCCGTAGACCCCGGCGACCGAGGAGATGTTGACGACGGCCCCGGCGCGGCGCTTCATCATGCCGAAGACCACGGCCCGGCAGACGTGGTAGACGCCGTCCAGGTTGGTGTCGATGACCTGCCGCCACTGCTCGTCCTCCATGAGGACCAGCGGGTTGTCGCGGGTGATCCCGGCAGCGGTGACGGCCGCCCCGACCGGCCCGAGCAGATCCTCGGTGGCTTCGGTCCAGGTCCGTACGGCGGTGGCGTCCGCGACGTCGACGCGGGTGCCGACCACCTGGACCCCGAACTCCTCGCCCGCCTTCTCCAGGCTGCGCGCGGCCGCGTCGTCCGAGCGGTAGCAGAAGGCCACGTCGAATCCGTCGCGGGCGAGCGCGCGGACCGTGGCCCGGCCGATGCCGCGCGAGCCTCCGGTGACCAGGGCCACCTGGTTCGTGCTGTCTCCCATGATCTCTCCTCAGGGGCGCGGGGCCGCGTCCGGCCGCAGGGCGGAAGCGGGGCGGAAGGCCATGACGATGCGGCCCACGGTCATCACCGGCTCGCCGGCCGAGCGGCTGTCGCCCTCGAACAGCAGCGTGTCGTCGACCTTGCGGTCCAGGCGCACCCGGTGTTCGAGGACCTCGCCGGGCAGGACCGGGCGGTGGAACTCGACGCCCGTCATGGCGCCGAAGAGCATCACCTGCCCGTCGAGGACATCCGGGTTGGGGTCGTCCCAGGTGGCGAGGGCCCCGGCGGACTGGCACCAGGACTCCACCAGAAGGGAGTCGGGATACGCGAAGTCCTCGCCCGGGGTGTCCGGGCCGAGCTTCTCGTACCAGGGCTCGTTGCAGGTGACGGCCTTGAGCGCGACGAGGCGCTCGCCGGGGACGACGTCCACGACCCGGTCCACGAGCAGCATCGGGAAGCGGTGCGGAAGGCGGGCCCTGATCTCGCGCTGGCCGATCACGCGGACTCCCCTTCCGTGGCGGCGCCGTAGCGCAGCCGCACGGTGGCGGCCGGGCCGCGGCCGGTGCTGAGCTTCGCCCGGCACTGCCACTCGCCGGTCGGGATCCGCTTCCACGCCATCGCGATGTCGACCTGGTCGCCGGGGAAGACGGGCCCGGTGAACCGGGTCGACTCCACCGCGGCCAGTCCGGCGCCCTTGGCGCCCCCGGGCACGGTGGCCAGCGCGCCCTGGTGGGCGCACTCGACCAGGCAGACCCCCGGGAAGATCGGGAACCCCGGGTAGTGGCCGGGCAGCACGGTCTCGTCCGCGCCCACGGTGAAGCGGGCCGCGGTGCTCAACTCGCCCTCGGCAGGCAGCACTTCGACCGGTGCGCGCAGCGGGCTCGCGGCCGGCATCAGGCGGCCCGTGGCGCGTCGACCTTGCCGCGCAGCAGCTCGTAGGCGCTCTGCAGGGTGACGATCTGCTTGAGCTCCGACTCGGGCAGCTTGATGCCGTACTTCTTCTCCAGGACGACGACGACCTCCAGGGCCATCAACGAGTCGACCTCCAGGTCGTCGACGAACTTCGCGTCGTCGGTCACCTCGTCGACGTCGACGTCGAGCACCTGGGCCACGAGGGTGCGGAGATCTTCCTTGTCCAGCATGGGAGTTGTCCTTCCGAAAGGTGAGGCGGTCAGTGGAGTGCGAGCAGGGCGCAGCCGGCCGTACCCGTGCGGTCGACGGAGGTGATGACCCCGATCCGCCCCGCCGCCGTCGGGGGCTCGCCCTCGGCGTAGGAGAGGAGGGCCGCCGCCTGGAAGGCCGCCGCAGCGGCCCCCGTGTCGCCGATCAGTCCGGTCGGGGTCAGGTCGACGGGGTCAGCGGCGCCGAACACCTCGCGCACGGCGGCGAGTTCGCCCTCGCCCTCCGGTCCGGGCGCCCCGGAGCGGGCGACCGCCGCCGCCTGGCCCGGCTCCACCTCCGCGCGCCGCAGCGCCGAGCGGAGGCAGGACACCAGCGTGGGGCCCGGGTCGCCGTCGAGGACGACGCCCAGCTCCACGGCGAGGACCTCCGCGAGCACGGGCTGCCCGGGGTCGTCGGGGTCGTGCGGTTCGACGAGGAGCATGGCGCAGCCCTCGCCGAGCGGCGGCACGGTGCCGGCCGCCGGGCCCGAGTGGTGCTCCAGCCAGGACCGCGCCTGCGAGAACTCCTCCGCCGCCCCGCACAGCACGGTCCGCGCCCGGCCCGAACCCAGCAGCCTGCGCGCGTAGTTGAGGGCGTGCAGCCCGGCCGTGCGGCCCCCGGCGATGGTCGCGTTGGGGCCCTTCAGCTGGTACCAGATGGCGCTCTGTCCGGCCGCGCAGTTCATCACCGTGTTGGGGAAGCGCGCCGGGTCGACGAAGAAGGGCTGCTCGCCGGTGAGCGAGTCCCGGGTGAAGTCCATCATCGACTGGGCGCTGCCCGTGGTGGTGCCGAGCGCGAACGCCGCGCCCTCGCCGGTGCCGACCGCGCGGTTGCGCGCGGAGTCGTCGAGCAGTGAGCCGACGGCGGCGACGGCGAGCCCGGTCACCCGGTCCATGGAGCGGGTGCCCTTCTTGCCGAGCACCTCGCGGACGCCGAAGCCGGGCACGACACCGCCGACGCCGACGCCGGGGGTCGTGCCGTGCTCGGGGCCGAGTCCGGTGACGGCGCCGCGCCGCTCGCGCAGGCCCTCGGTGAAAGCGGACCTGCCCATGCCGTACGGCGACACGGCCGACCATGCGGTGATCACCGGGTGTCCGGTGCCCGTGGTGAGGGTGGTCATGACCGTCACGTATTCCTTCCAGTGGGTGAGCCGTTGAGGGTGTGTGAGCCGAAGGCGGGGGAGGTCAGAGGAAGCAGACCTGGCGGTACTCGCCCCAGCGGGCAGCCAGTTCGCCGTCGGCGGCGAGGCGGACGCCGTCGAGCAGCGGCCGCAAGGAACCGAGCGCGGCGAGCGCGTCCGCCTCCACCCAGACGCCGACGCCCGCGTCCAGGAGGGTGCGCAGGCCGCGGCGGGGGTCGGTGAGGGTGTCCACCGTCCGGTTGCCGATGCGCAGCGCGGGCATCGGGCCGGTGTCCAGGGCGTAGCTGACGGCCGTGCCGCGCAGCAGGATGTCGAGGCCGCCGAGCTGTCGGTGCAGCTCGGTCGCCAGGTACAGCTCGTCGAAGAACTGCTTCTCCAGGGCGCCCCGGTAGCCGCGCTCGACGATGGCGAGGACCCGCCCTTCCACCTGGTGCTGATGGTCCATCAGATGACTCCCAGCATCAGGGTCTTGTCGGCCGCCGCCACGTTCGCGGCGTATCCGGCGGGCGGCCGGAGCACCACCTGGGGCAGGTGGTCGACCGCCCCCCGGTCGTCGCTGCAGAACCGGCACCCGTACCAGTAGAGGCGGTCCGGGAAGGCGGTGAGCAGCTCCTCGGCGAGGGCGGCCGTGGAGGGGTAGCTCCGGTTCCAGTCGGCGAGGTTGCGCGGCTTGTCGGGGCCGAGTCCGCGCTGGGTGAGCAGCGTCGCGTACCCGCAGGTCCACACCTGCACGGTGGCGCCGCGCTCCAACAGGGCCTGGGTCAGGCGCAGGGCGCTGGTGACCCGGTCCGAGGCGTGCGGGGCGCCCATCAGGGTGATGAGCACGTCCGTGTGCGGAATCCGCCTGGCCACTTAGTGCCACACCACCCGGACGGCCGGATCGAGGATCCAGCCCGCCACCACGTCCATGCCGACGACCTTCAACTCGGGCCGCAGCGCGACCGGTTCGAGGCCGTGCTGGGCGAGCGAGAAGCTGTCCGCCGCGAGCACGCCGCCCTCCTTCTGGAACCGGTCCAGGTCGGCGTCGCTGCCCGGCACCGCGAGCACGACGCCGTCCTGGACCAGGAAGAGGAGCACGGACTGCCCGGTGAGCACCTGGGTGACGGCGTCGCGGCGCAGCCCCGCGTCCTCGGGCGCGACGCGGCCCTGGCTCTCGATGAGCAGCAGCCGGGGCGTACCGCTCCCCCAGTCGCCGCTCTCCCGGTCGTCCATCACGCCCGCGCAGCCGTGCCGTTGATGGCGTCGACGACGCGCTCGTCGAGGCTGACCAGGCTCCAGTCGCGGCGGTTCTCGATGACGGCGTAGCCGTGCACGATGCGACCGGTCGCGGTCTTCACGAGGTTGCCGTCGCGCAGCACGTAGAAGTCCATGCGGGAGGTGTAGGTGAAGTCCTTGAAGACCTCCTCGACGGTGAACACCGTGTAGAGGTCCTCCTCCATCAGCGCCTCGTCGAGGATGCGGATGTCGGAGCGGGGCACCACCGGGATCCAGCGGCGGTCGTCGAGCAGCGTCTTGATGGAGATGCCGCGGTCGGCGACGAAGCGGTCCTTGCCCTCCTCCATCAGGCGCAGATAGCCGGACATCTGGATGCGCTCGGTGAAGTGGCAGTACGGGTAGGGGATGTTCCACTTCCAGGCGTACGCGTTCCGGCCCGCGGTGAGGGAGTCGAGGATCTCCTGCTCCGCGGGGGCCGCCGCGGCCGGCTCGCGCACCAGGTCGTCGCCGAGCCTGGCGACGGCGAAGCGGGCGAGCAGCGGTGGTATCTCACCGGCCGCCTCCAGGTAGGTGTCCATGCGCAGCGAGACGCGGACCTTGGACGTGACGGCCTTGAGGGTCTCCCCGTTCCGCTCGAAGCGGATGGTGACCTTGAACCCGATGGTGCCGTCCGTCTCCTTCGTCCACGGCACGACCTCCGCCTCGGCGATGTCGTCCATGTGGAAGGCGTGCAGGATGCGGCTGTCGATCAGGACCAGGTCGAGGCCGAGGCCGTGCTCCTCGTAGAGGGCCCTCGCGGGGAGCCCGGACTGCCGGAAGTGGTCGAGTACGGCCTCCTCCACCAGGTAGTTGACGTGCTTGAACCCGATCCACGTGCAGATGTTGGAGCCCTCGTAGCGAGGGCGGACCTGGGTGGTGGTGGCGGTGGCGAGCAGCGCCTTGACGGCGGTGTCCGTGACGAGGGTCATCGCTGGGGCTCCAGGGCGGTGAGAGGGGCAAGCCCGCGCTGCGGGGCGGTGCCCAGGGTCGAGTGGATGAACGAGCTGACGTGGGCGGCGAAGACCTCGGGGGCCTCCAGCATCGGGAAGTGCCCGCAGTCGGCGAGGACGTGCGAGGTGGCGTCGGGCAGGGCCTCGGCGAGCGCCACGCTCTCCTCGGGGCGGGCGGCGAAGTCCCGCTCGCCGCCGAGGACCAGGGTGGGGACGGTGATGCGGCCGGTCTGCAGGGCGGGGGTGCGCAGGTACAGGTCGAAGAAGCGGAACCAGCCGTAGGGGCCGACGCGGTCGCGCACCCGCTCTCCCATGGCCCGCAGGACGTCCGGCGGGAAGCGGTCCCCGGAGTGGACCCGGACGCCCTCCTCCATGATCAGGTGGAAGTCGTTGAGGTAGTAGGTGATGGTCGACCAGTCGAAGCGCTCGGCGCTGCCCCGGTAGAACGGCGAGGCGAGCACCAGGGCCCGGATGCCGAACCTGCGCAGCGCGTCGACGCCGCCCCGGTTCTTCTGGTCGAGCAGGTCGAGCAGGACGTTGGCGGCCATCGAGTGGGCGACCACCACCTCGGCGCCGCCCGGCACCGCCGCGAGGGCCTTGCCGAGCCAGCCCCTGAGGTTGGGCTGCTCGCCCCAGTCGGCGATGGTCTCGGTGCGCCACGGCAGCCGGGCGGTCCACACCTGGCAGCCGGAGAGCAGCGGCAGGGTGTGCTCCCAGACGCTGTCGTTGGCGGCCAGGCCGTGCAGCAGCAGCACGCGCGGGCCACTGCCCTCGGTGCGCCGCTCCACGACGACGGGCCGCAGGTCTATGTGCGTGTTCACCGGCTTCCTCTCCTGTGGGGCCTGGACGGCGGGTCAGGCCGCGTCGGGGGCGAGCAGCAGCAGATCGGCGCTCGCGTCGTCGGCCGCGGTACCGGACACGGCCCGTACCGCACCGCGCTCCCCGGCGTCGAACCGGCCGACGGCGGCGGCGACTTGGAGCACCCCGTCGGCCCCGGAGGCCCGGCCCAGGTGCGCGGGCGCCCGCCAGTCGGGGCCCGCCGGGTCCGTGTCGGCGGCGGCCCGGTGGTAGGGGCCGAGCACGGCGCGCACGGACGCGTCGCGGGCGGCGGCCGCGCGGCCGGCCTCCAGGACGAGGGCGGCCCCGCCGTCCACGGACCCGGCGCCGCCGGTCAGCCTGCGCACCACGTCGTTGTCGGGCTCCACGCCGAGCACCAGGACCCGCTCCACCCGGCCCGCGGCGATCATGGTGGCCGCCCAGTGCACGGCGTCCAGGCCGGACGTCTCGCCGTTGCAGACCATCAGGTTGGGGCCGCGCAGGCCGAAGCGGATGGCCGCCGAGGAGGCGATGACGTTGCTGGACGCGTTGGGCAGGTCCATCGGGCTGGTCGCGGTGACCGTCTCGGTGCGGATGGTGTCCAGGGCGCGGGCGACGGTGTCGAGGTTGCCGAAGTTGGAGCTGGCGACCACGCCGACGGTGTGCGCGGGCACGGTCAGGGAGCCGTCGCCCTTGGCCTCGCCGGCGCCTGCGAGCAGCCCGGCGTCGCGCAGGGCCGCCTTGGTGAGGGCGTAGCCGAGCTGGGTGGCCCGGTCCTTGTAGCGCAGGCCCTTCTTGCCGACGTGCGCGGCCGGTTCGACGGGGGCGCCGCCCTCGGCCGGGCCTTCGGCGAGGGCCCGCACGGTGTCGGCGCCGGGCAGCAGTACGGCGGCGCCGGAGACCACCACGGGGCTGTCGGTGCTACGGCGACTCATCGGGTCCCCTCCACGATGGCGACGGCGTTGATGCCGCCGAATCCAAAGGCGTTGAGCTGCGCCACCCGCAACTCCTGTGCGGTGGCGGCCTGTTCGGTGACGAAGCGGAACCGCTCGGCCTCCTCGACCGGGTCGTCGAGGCCCACGGTCGGCGGCACCGTCCCCGCGTTGAGGGCCTGGAGGCCCACGATGAGGTTGATGAGCCCGGAGGCGCCCGAGGTGTGTCCGGTCATGGACTTCACCGCGGTCATCAGGGGCGCCGAGGCGTCGTCCCCGAGGACGTCGGCGAGGGCCGCGGCCTCCGCCTCGTCGTTGAGGAGCGTGCCGGTGCCGTGCAGCATCACCAGGTCCACGTCCGAGGGCTTGACCCCGGCGATGCGGTGGGCGGCGCGCATGGCCTCGGCGATGCCCTCCGGGGAGGGCGCGGTCACGTGGTAGGCGTCGCAGTTGACGGCGACGCCGCGCAGGTTCCCGTACACCTTCCCGGCGCCCGCCGCCGCGGCCTCATCGGGGGAGCGGCGCAGCACGACCGCGGCGGCCCCGTCGCCCATCAGCACGCCGGTGCGGTTGCGGTCGAACGGCCGGACGCGGTCCGGGGGCTGGGTGTGGACGCGCTCCAGGAGCCCGTACATGGACTCGGTCAGGACGTCCACGCCCGCGACGATCACCGTGTCGGGGCCGCCCTCCTGGTCGAGGAGGTCGGAGCCGAGCGCGAGCGCGTACAGGGAGGCCGAGCAGGCGTTGGAGAAGGTGTGCGTGACATCGGCGTTGAAGCGCTCGCGCAGGCCGGTGCCGAAGTGCAGCCCCGAGTCGGCGAACGGGGATCCGTCGCGCCACCACAGCTCCAGGGAGCGCAGCTCCCGCAGGCCGGTGCCGACGAGGACGGGGATGCCGCTGAGGTCCTCGCCGAGCCCGGCGTCGGCGGCGGCCTGGCCGACCGCGTCGAGCAGCAGCCGGGTGGCGCGGCCGGGTATGTCGGCGCCGCGCACGGGCCGGTCGTCGACCTCGTAGGCGTGCTGGGCGCGGAAGTTGGCGCGGTCGAAGCCGCGCAGGGCGGCCCGGCCGCTGACGCCGCGGCACAGGCTGTCGAAGAGCTCGTCGACACCGGAGCCGGTGGCCGCGACGGCGCCCATGCCGATGATCGGGCGGGTCGTCATGACACTCCTTCTTCCTGGAGCTGCGTCGCGTCGTACCGGCCGAGGAGCACCGCCGCGTTGTTGCCGCCGAACGCGAGACCGTTGTTCTGCACGATCCTCAGGTCGGCCTCGACGGCCTCGTTCGGTACGCAGTCGACGTGGCACTCGGGGTCGGTGGTGACGTGGTTGATGGTGGGCGGGATGAAGCGGTTCTGGATGGCGAGGGCGCAGCCGATGGCGCCGAGCGCGCTGGCGGCGCCCATGCTGTGGCCGAGCATCGACTTCATGGAGACGGTGCGGGGAGGCGTGTCTCCGAAGACCTGGCGGATGGCGCCCGCCTCGGTGATGTCGTTGGCCTTGGTGCCGGTGCCGTGCGCCGAGATGAGGTCCACCTCGTGCGGGGCGACACCCGCGTTCTGCAGGGCGAGCCGCATGAGTTCGGCGACGCTGTCCCGGTCGGGCGCCACCTGGTGGTGGGCGTCGCAGTTGAGTCCGTAGCCGAGGACCTCGGCGTAGATGGTCGCGCCGCGCTCCAGGGCCGCATCGAGCCGTTCCAGTACGAGGACCCCGGCGCCCTCGCCGGTGAGGATGCCCTTGCGGTCGGCGTCGAAGGGCTGGCACCGGTCCGGGGCGATGGTGCCGAGCCGGTAGAAGCCGGTGAACGTCTTGCGGCACATGGCGTCGGCGCCGCCGCAGAAGGCGAACTCCGCCTCGCCGGAGCTGACCGCGTCGAAGCCGTAGCCGATCGCGTAGTTGCCCGCCGAGCAGGCGGTCGGGATGGTGAGCGCCTCCACGTCGGTCAGGCCCAGCTCCTGGGCGATGGCCACCGAGAGCCGCCCGGCCGGCACGCGCCGGGCGGCCACGGGGTCGAACGTGCCGATCCCGTCGGCGAGTTCGGCCTCGACCAGCTGGTCCAGGTCATAGCTCTCGCCGTCGGTCGTACCGATGGAGATCAGTCCGCGCCGGGCGCGCAGCTGCGTCAGGTCGAGTCCCGAGTCCTCCAGGGCCATCCGGGCCGCCGCCGTCGAGAACTGCGCGGCCCTGCCGAGCTGTTCCACGTCCAGCGTGCTGATCCAGTCCTGCGGAGCGAAGTCCGTGATCTCGCACCCGTTCGCGTGGGCGAAACCCTCGGTGTCGAACACCGTGATGGGCCGGGCACCGCTGCGCCCTTCACGGAGCCCCTGGAGGAACTCCTTCGCGCCGAGTCCGATGCTGGAGACCACCCCGAGTCCGGTGAGGACCACCCGGTGGCGCCCCGGCCGGGTGCGGCCCGCGCCGCGCACTGCCGTCGTCATGCCAACCTCCCCTTCCGCGCCGCGGGTCCGACTACCAGCCGGCCGGCTCCGCGACGACCTCGTAGACGCCCTTGAGGTTCACCATGCGTGGCAGCTCGCTCTGGCTGATGACGACCTTGAACTGCTTCTCCAGGGCGGCGAGGATCTCGATGGCACGGAGCGAGTCGGCGTCGTGCTCCTCCTTGAAGAGGCTGACTTCGGTGACCTCGTCCTCCTCGATCTCAAGAATGTCGCAGACGATTTCCTTGATGGTTTCCAGGCGCTCTTCGTACGTGGCATTCGACATGCTGATTCCCCTTTTCTGATTCGCCGCCCCAGAAAGCACACGGCGGGATTACTCGCAAATGAATGGTGCGGTCTGCCGCGGATTCCTCACAATGTCGGCTGCAACAAGCTGCCACCGCCGCAAGGAAATTCAGAGTCCGCTCTTCGATTCCTGGACAGGAAAGGCGTGGGCCCGCAGGAGGGTGTCGCTCAGCGCCGCCGCGGAGTCGATCATGAGGCTGCTGAGGGCGCGGCCCGGCGCCTCGGCGAGGCGGGACTGCGGCCCGGTCAGGGCGAGCGCGGCCACCACCCGGTTCTCCGGGGTGAGCAGCGGCACGGCGTACGTCAGGGCGTCCGGGAGCATCGCGTCGGGCCCGTGCGCATAGCCCTGCCGTCGTACGAAGGCGAGTTGGGCCGCGGTGAAGCGGGCGCCGCGCAGCCCCTCGCAGAGCTCCTCGGGCTCCTCCCAGGCGAGCAGCACCTGGGCGACGGGCCCCGCGGAGGCGGGCCGGGCCATGCCGACGGGCAGCGGTTCGGGTCGGGCGGCGGACTCGGCGGAGGTGGCCATGCAGACCTGGAGGCGGCCGCGGCGCCGGAACAGCCGCGCGTCCAGGCCGGTCACCTCGCACAGGTCGGCGAGGACCCGCCCCGACGCCTGCGCGAGCCGGTCGCGCCACGCCTCGACGTGCAGCTCGCCGAGCCGGTGCCCGAGCACGAAGCGCCCCTCGAAGTCCCGCGCGAGCAGCCCGAGCCGCTCCAGGGCGACGGCGAGGCGGTGCGTGGTGGGCCGGGCGATGCCGCTGTAGTCGGTGAGCTGGCGCAGGGTCGCGGGCCCGGACTCGACCCGTTCGAGGAGCTTGGCCGCCTTGTCGAGCACGGCGACACCGCTCTCCGCCACGGGCGGGCGGACCGCGGTGCTCATCGCGGGGCCAGCCGGGAGCGGATGTCCAGGAGCAGCTCTTCCCTGCGGTCCACCAGGTAGAAGTGGCCGCCGGACATCACCCGCAGGCCGAAGCCCTTGGGCGCGAGCCGCTCCCAGTCCCAGATCTCCGCGGTGCTGATGTCCGGGTCGTCGGCGCCGAGGTAGGCGACGACGGGGCAGTCGAGGGGCACGCCGGGGCGCGCGGGGTAGCGGGCGACGGCCGCGAAGTCGGCCCGGATGGCGGGGAGCACGAGCTCGCGCAGGGCCGGGTCGTCCAGGAGCCGGGCGTCGGTGCCGCCGAGCCGGCGCACCTGCGCGATCAGCGCGGCGTCCCCGCCGAACGCGGCCGCGCGCGGGGTGAGCAGGTGCGGGGGCTTGCGCCCGGACACCATGAGCACCTCGGGCCCGGTCCCGTACCGCTCCTTGAGGCGCAGCGTCAGCTCGTAGCCGACGGAGGCGCCCATGCTGTGCCCGAACACCGCGAGCGGCAGGTCGAGTTGGGGCCCGAGTTCGTCGGCGAGGGCGTCGGCGAGCGCCTCCAGGGAGTCCAGGGGGTCCTCGGCGATGCGCTCCTGCCGTCCGGGGTAGCGCGCGGCGAGCAGCTCCACGTCGTCGCCGACGGCGCCTCCCCAGCCGTGGAAGAAGCTGGCGGACCCGCCGGCGTGCGGCAGACAGAGCAGCCGCAGCCGGGGCGGCGCCTTCGTCGGATGCCGGTGCAGCCAGCTGCTTTCGGTGCTGAGTGCCATTGCGTACGTCTCCTCGTGTCGAAGTCGGGGCCTGAGCCGCGGGACAGGCCCTGGCGGCCCTACGCCAGGGCGGCCGGACTGTCGAGGGACACCACCTCGGTGTCCGGGGCGATCCGCCGGATGAGGCCCGCGAGGGTCCGCCCCGGGCCGACTTCGACGAGGCGGCGGCAGCCCAGGGAGTTGATGAGGGTGCCCACGCATCGCTCCCACAGCACCGGCGAGGTGAGCTGGCGGGTGGCGAGCTCGGGCCAGTCGGTGTCGGCCGCGTGCGCCTCGGCGTCGGCGTTGGCCACGACCGGAAGGTGCGCGGGGGCGAAGGCGGTGTTCTTGAGGGCGGCGCGCAGGGCGTCGGCGGCGGGCTCCATGTAGGGGCTGTGGAAGGCGCCGCCGACCTGGAGCCGGATCATCTTGGCGCCGATGGACGGGGCCTCGTCGCCGATCCGCTCGATGCCCTCGACGGAGCCCGAGAGCACGGTCTGGCCGGGGGCGTTGACGTTGGCGACCCAGACGTCGGCGCCCTCGGCGCGCAGCCGGCCGGCCAGCGCCCTGACGTCGTCGAGGGGGGCCGCGACGAGCACCCCCATCGTGCCCACACGCTGCTCGGCGGCGGCCCGCATGGCGCGGCCCCGGGCGGCGACGAGGGCGGTGGCGTCGGGCAGCGTGAGCGCCCCGGCCGCGGTGAGGGCGGCGTACTCGCCGAGGCTGTGCCCGGCGCAGCCCACCACGCGCCCGCCGAGCGCCCCCCGGCGCACCGCCTCGGCGTGGGCGACGACCGCGACGCCGAACACGGCGAGCTGGGCGAGGTCGGTGCGCCGCAGCTGGTCCCCCGGTGTGCGCAGCAGCAGTTCGGGAATGTCCTCGCCGCTCGCCGCGGACATCTCTTCGGTGAGCGCCCACGACGGAGTGTCCCGCCAGGGTTCGCCCATTCCTTCTTTCTGTGTCCCCTGCCCGGGAAACACCACGCCGATCGGCACCTGATTCATGGATCTGCTCCGCCTTCCGCTCCGTCCTGAACAGGAGGGCACGGGGATCCATCCGCAACTCACAACGGAATGACGGATCCCCGTGCTGCGGCGTCCTGCCGAGCGGGGGTCCCGGCGCAGCCGAGGAGGGAATTCCCAGGAATTGACGCTCCCGAATCCCTTTCTCCTGACGCCTATCCAACTGGGCGGCGCCGAGGGGCGGCAACGCGTCTTTCAGGAAGCTGCCAGGAGGTGCCCCGCACCCGGCGGTCGTGTGGCAGCTTCGCCCACCGGGACCGGCGGGACGCGGGCGTCAGGACGTGGGCCGCCGCGGCGCCGCGGGCGGCAGCAGCCCGAGCTCCGCGGCCCTGGCCCCGGCCTGGAAGCGGGAACTGGCACCGAGGAGCGCCATGATCTCCGCGACGTGGCGCCGGTACGTCCGTACGGACACGGTGAGTTCGCGCGCCGCCACCTCGTCGGTGGCCCCGGCCCGCAGCGCGCCCAGGATCTGCCGGGCGAGCGCGGCCCGGTCCCGGTCGCCGAAGACGATGCGCTCGCTCGCGGGCACCGAGTTGCGCCAGACGCTCTCGAAGAGCGTGTCGAGGCTGTGCAGGACCTGCGGTGCGCGGATCTTCGAGGCGCGCACGCCGGCCGCGGACTCGGCCACCACGAGGGCGGCGCTGCCGTCGACGATGAGCGCCTGCAGCGGCGGCACCCGGGTCACCCGGATCGCCACCGGCCGCTCCAGGGCGAGCTGTTCGCGCACGAAGTCCTCGTCGACGAGGGTGGGGCTGGTGAGCAGCCGCACGGCGACCGTCTCCGCGGCCCGGTAGATGAGGTTGCGTTCGGCTCGCTCCTGGCCGGTGAGCCGGTCCCCGGCGACCAGCGGCCGGGCATGCACGATGTCGATGGAGCGCTGGGCCCCCTTGATGAGGTTCCCGGCCTCCCGCAGCACCTCGGTGTAGCCGTCGACGGCGGTGATCCGCTGCTCCCGGATGTTGCGGTCCCGGTGGATCGCCACCGTCGACTCGATGAGGGCCCGCACTTCCAGGAGTGCGTGCTCCAGCTCGTCCTCAGCCCCGTTGGACACTACGTGCTCCGCCATTTCCCATGAGTGTTCGTACCGTCGGACCCTGCTCGGCGAGCATTCCGGCTACTCCGCGAGCAGGCCCAGCTCCACTGCCCTGGCGCCCGCCTGGAAGCGGGAGTTGGCGCCGAGCTCACGCATGATCTCGGCGACATGACGCCGGTAGGTACGCAGGGACACATCCAGCTCCTGGGCGGCCGAGGCGTCGGTCCGCCCGTCCCGCAGCCGCTCCAGGATCTTGCGGGTGAGCTCGCTCTGCAGCCGGGGGCTGAGCGCGAGGTGGTCGTCGAGCTTGCGGCCGCGCGACCAGGCCCCGGCGAAGAGGAGTTCGAGGGCGCGCACCGCGGCGGTGTCCTTCACGAGGGTGGCCTGTCCGTCGGCCTTGCCGCCACCTCCGCGCACCAGCGCGGTGGACCCGTCGACGACGACGATGTCGCGCAACTCGGCCTCACTGACCCGGACTTCGAACCGCGACTCGGCGCCACGGCTCATCCGGGCGAGCGAGCAGTCCGCGACGGGGGCCGCGCAGAGCACCCGGACCGTCGGCCCGGCGGCGAGCCCGCCGAGCAACTGACGCACCAGGAAGCCGAATTCGTCGTCGGCGCTGATGGCGCAGCAGACCGAGTGCCGGGCCCGGCCGAGCAGGTCTTCGAGCGCTTCCGCGAGGACGGCCACATCGGCCTGGACGCCGGGGCGCTCCGCCGCGGGCAGCCGCCGGTAGAGGGAGACGGTGGACTCGATGAGCGCGCGGGCCTGTAACAGGGTCTGCTCCACATGCGCGGCGTGGTCCACGGGGGCCGACGCGCCCGGGCCCGGACCCGGGTTTCCCTGGCCGGTCTTCGCCCCTCGCTCCCCCTCTTCGGCACTGTGTGCATCGATCGTCACACCAGTCACTTGCGCCCCCTCGCTGACCGGATCCGAATGTTCCGTGCGCCCGTCCCCACGGTCAGCTGACATCCTGCTGTCCGGTTCCTGTCCCGAACCACTTTGGCTGACCAATACATCTGTTTACTTGAGAAGCAAACTACCGGTGCTATTGAGACAGCAGGCCGCACCAGAGGACATTAGTTCGCTGACTCAGAACCAGTCAACGAAAGTCCGCGGCAGGCAAGACGGCGCGCGCAATTACCGGCCCAGACTGGCGCCCGGGAAATGCCCGCCTCCAACTCCCCTGACAACAAACTGCACCCTTCCCCCGGAAGCTGACCCACCCTTTCCGATTGCGCCACGGGGCGCGTCCGGTCCGGCACGATCCGTAGCGGCCCTGTCCGGTTCCGGCCAACCAGAGCCCGCCGAGCCTCCGTTCGAGCCAGGGACAAGCCTACGGTTCAGCCGTGACGAAAAGCCGCACCGCGACGAAACAACGAGGTTCTGCGCTCCTTTTGGATTCGGCCGACACAGCGGTCCGGTTGCGGCCGGTACCGACTGGGCGGTACGGCGAAAATGATCTCCGGATCCTCGACGGGGAGGAGTCCGGCCGGGCGGCGAAAAGGAAATCGACCGACACGCAAGCGGAGTTCATCAGCCGCCTCGCCGAGGTCGAGGGGACCCTTTCGGGCGTGCTTCAGGTGCCCGCCCACGGGATGTCACCTGGCCGGAATCGATGCCCCGACCGCGGCCCTGACCGGCACGGAACGCCAGCGCCGCGTCACCCGCTGACACCGTGGCGGATCAGTGTCGGCCACTCGGCCGGGCTCGGTGTCCCCGCCCCGCCCGGCACCGGCGCCGCCTCCCGACTCGGCGCGCCGGAGGGCCGGTTGACGGGCTCCGTCGCGGTGCGCGCACCCGCGTAGGCCCCCGCTCCTCTCTCGTACGGACTCTTCACCCCCGTCATCGCACAGAGCACGTCCTTCACACCCTTGGCGCGCCCGGCGGACTGGGCCCGGCGCGCCCCGAGGCCAATGAGAAAGACGCCATGACGAAAATGTCCGAGCACCCCCTCGTGTCCGCGCGCACCGGCGCACCCGGGCAGACCATCGCCGACCTCCTGCTGAGGGCGGCCGACGACCACCCCGACACCGGCATCCGGTACTGCTCCGGCCCCTCCGACGCCCCCTTCCACGACCAGAGCCACCCCCAACTGCTCGCCCACGCACGGCGGATCCTCACGGGCCTGCGCGCCCAGGGGCTGCGCCCGCAGGACAAGATCGTGCTGCTCCTGGAACGGCCACAGGAGTTCCTGCCGACGTTCTGGGCAGCCGTCCTCGGCGGCTTCGTGCCCTGCCCGATGGTGCCGCTCCGCGGCGACCAGGAGCGCTGGGCTGCGCAGCTCTCCCATGTGCGGGACCTGCTCGACGGGCCCCTGTTCGTCACCGACGCGGGACTCGCCGCAGAACTCCCCGCCATGGAGGGCCTGTTGGTGGCACCGCTGGACGAGCTCGACCGCCCGGACAGCCCCGAGGCCACGACGGTGCACGAGGCCGCGCCCGGCGACACCGCCGTCCTGGTGCTGACCTCGGGCTCCACCGGGCGCTCCAAGGCCGTCATGCTCAGCCACGCGAACCTCCTCGCCTCCATGGCGGGCAAGAACGGCCACCACCGGCTCACCGCCGCCGACACCACCCTGAACTGGGTCTCCTTCGACCACGTGGCCGCTCTCCTGGAGTGCCATCTGCTGCCACTGGCCACCGGCAGCCGCCAGCTCCACGTCGAGGCGCCGGTGATCCTCGGCGAGCCCCTGGAGTTCCTGCGCCTGATCGCCCGGCACGGCGTGACGATGACCTTCACGCCCAACTTCCTGCTCGGGCTGGTCAACGCGGCGGCGGACCGGCTCACCGCGACCGGCGAGCTCCTGCGCCTCGACGGCCTCCGGCACATCATCAGCGGCGGCGAGGCCGTCGTGGTCGCCACCGGCGAGACGTTCCTCGACCGCTTCGCGCCGTACGGGCTCGCCCGGGACGCACTGTGGCCCGCGTTCGGGATGACCGAGACCTGCGCGGGCAGCGTCTACTCCCGCAAGGCGTTCCCCGACGCCGACCGCGGCCAGGAGTTCGCCAACCTGGGCACCCCCGTCACGGGCCTGCGGATCCGGGTGGCGGACGCCGAGGACCGGGAGCTGCCCGCGGGCGAGGTCGGCGAACTCCAGCTCACCGGGCCCATGATCACCGCCGGCTACCACAACGACCCGGAGGCCACCGCGGCCGCCTTCACCGACGACGGCTGGTTCCGCAGCGGCGACCTCGGCCGCATCGACGAGGGCTGCCTCACCCTCGTCGGCCGCAGCAAGGACAGCGTCATCGTCAATGGCGTCAACTACTTCAGCCATGACGTCGAGTCGGCCCTCGAACGCCTCGACGGCGTCGCCCCCTCCCTCGTGGCCGCCTTCCCCACCCGCCCGGCGGGCAGCGACACCGAACAGCTGGTGATCGCCTTCCACCCGGAGGTGCCCCCGGGCGACGAGGCCGCGCTGCACCGCGTGCTCCAGGCCGTCCGCGCCACCGTGGTGATGCACTGGGGCTTCCGGCCCGCCCTCGTGCTGCCGCTGCCCCCGGACGCCTTCCCCAAGACCAGCCTCGGCAAGACACAGCGCGCCCTGATGCGCCGCCGTCTGGAATCGGGCGGCTACGACGCCGCACGCGACGCCGTCGCCGAGCTCACCGTGCGCATGCTCGGCGGCCACACCGCCCCCGAGGGGCCGACCGAGCAGGTGCTCACGGAGATCTACGCCGAACTGTTCGACGCCGACCCGGCCACCGTCAGCAGCACCGCCAACTTCTTTGACCTGGGCGGGACTTCACTGGACGTCCTGCGGCTGCGCGGCCGGGTCGCCGAGCGGCTCGGCGCCACGGACCTGGAGCTCGTCACCCTGCTGACCGCACCGACCGTGCGTGCCCTGGCCGCCCGCATCGACGCGCGGGCCACCCCGGGCGCCGCGGCGTACGACCCGCTGGTGCCGATGCAGACCGGCGGCGCCAAGACACCGCTGTTCTGTGTGCACCCGGGCATCGGCGAGGTCCTCGTCTTCGTCAACCTCGCCCAGTACTTCGTGGGCGACCGCCCCTTCCACGCGTTGCGGGCCCGTGGCTTCAACGACGGCGAGAAGCCCTTCGCCACCTTCGAGGAGATGGTGGACCACTACGTCGAGGCCATCCGGGAGCGGCAGCCGCACGGCCCGTACGCGGTCGCGGGCTACTCGTACGGCGGCGCGGTCGCCTTCGAGATCGCCAAGGTCCTCGAAAGCCAGGGCGAACGGGTCGACTTCGTCGGCAGCTTCAACCTGCCGCCGCACATCAAGGACCGGATGAACGAGCTGGACTTCACCGAGACCGCCGCGAACCTCGCCTTCTTCCTCGACCTGATCGACAAGAAGCAGTCGACCGAACTCCCCGACCGGCTACGGCACTTGAGCCGCGAGGAGCAGGCCGCCCGCTTCATCGCCCTGGCACCCGAGCACCGCCTGGCCGAACTCGACCTCGACGCCGACGCGTTCGCCGCCTGGGCCGGGCTCGCCGACTCCCTCACCGATCTGGGACGGAGCTACGAGCCGAGCGGCACGGTGGCGTCGATGACCGTGTTCTGTGCGGTCCCGCTGCGCGGCACCAAGGAGGACTGGGTCACCCACGAGCTCAGCCGCTGGGACGAGTACACCCGCGGGCCGAACCGCTACGTCGATGTGCCGGGCGAGCACTACACGCTGATGGGCCCGCGCCACGTCGCCACGTTCCAGGCGGTCCTCCGGCGCGAGCTGGACCGCTCGCTGGCCGAGGCCGACGCGACGGCGGCCCGCACCCACCACGAACCCACCGACCGGCAGCGCTGAAGGGGACGAGAGAACACCATGCGGGGAAAGCGCATTCTGATCACCGGCGGCACCGGACAGGTCGCCCGGCCGGTCGCCGAGGCCCTGGCCGAGCACAACGACGTCTGGTGCCTGGGCCGGTTCACCGCCCCGGGCGTCGAGCGGGAGCTGACCGGCAAGGGCATCACCACCTGGCGCTGGGACATGGCGGACCCCTCGGGCGAGGCGCTCAAGGGCCTCCCCGAGGACTTCACCCACGTCCTGCACGCCGCCGTGCGCCGGGGCGAGGACGGCGACTTCAACGCGACGGCGGAGATCAACTCGGTCGCCACCGGCCGCCTCATGACCCACTGCCGCACCGCCGAGTCGTTCCTGTACGTCTCCACGGGCGCCCTCTACGCCCGCCGCTCCCTGGACCACCGCTACACCGAGGACGACCCGGTCGACGGCTCCGCCGACTGGCTGCCCGCCTACCCGATGGGCAAGCTCGCCACCGAGGGTGCCGTGCGTGCCTTCGCCCAGGTCCTCGGCCTGCCCACGACGATCGCCCGCCTCAACATCGCGTACGGACCGGGGAGTTACGGCGGGGTGCCGATGCTCTACTTCCAGCGGATGCTCGCGGGCGAGCCCATCCCCGTACCGCGCGAGGGCCAGAACTGGTGCTCGCTGCTGTACACCGCCGACCTGGTGGCGCAGGTGCCGCACCTGTGGCGGGCCGCCGCGACGCCGGCGACGCTCGTCAACTGGGGTGGCGACGAGTCCGTCGGCATCACCGACTGCGTCCGCCACATGGAGGCGCTCACCGGCGTCGAGGCGAAGCTCGTGCCGAGCGACGTCACCCGCGAGACCTACCAGTTCGACCCCGCGCGGCGCCGCGCCCTGACCGGGCCCTGCCGGGTGGGCTGGCGGGACGGCATCCACCGCACCCTGCGCGCCCTGCACCCCGAGCACCTCACCTCCGCCGACCGCACCTGACGAAGGGCCCCACCATGACGACGACCGACTCCAGACCCGGCACCAACCGCGCCCTCATCGAGCGCGCCTACGCGGCGTTCCGCGCCCGCGACGTGCCCGCGCTCCTCGCGACGCTCGACCCGCAGGTCGAGTGGGTACACCCGGACGGCATGGCCGCGTACGGCCTCGGCGGGACCAAGCACGGACACGCGGGGGTACGGGAGTTCCTCGCGCACGTGCCGACGGTGCTCGCCGGAATGCGCCTGGATCCGCAGGAGTTCGTGGTCTCCGGCGACCGCGTGGTGGTCTTCGGCAGCCGCGACGTGACCTCGGTCCGCGGCACCACCGAGACGCTGCCGTTCATCCACTCCTGGACGCTGCGCGACGGCGTGGCGATCCGCATGGAGGACGTCTTCGACACGGCGCTGTTCCACCGGGTCATCGAGAGCTGACGGCGTCACCGGGCCTACGACAGCACGACCCAGTCCATCAGCAGCGCCGCCACCAGGCCCACCCCCAGCAGATACGAGCCCAGCCGCGTGCGCCCGCGACGGCTCAGCTCGATCACCACGCCGCACAGGATGAGCAGCAGCCCGTACACCCCGACGACGAGCACGGACGACCGGCTCGCGAGGCGCAGTCCGAGCACGACGGCCGCCGCCGCCATCAGCACGGAGGCGGCGGCCACCCGCAGCCGCCGCGCCTGCCGTGGCGTGAGCCCACGGCGCGCTCCCTCCGCGGGCTCGGTCTCGCCGGGTGTCTCGGTCTGCTCTGACGCGCTCATGTCGAGGGATCGTATGCGTCTCACGCGCCCGTCACCATGCCGACCCCCCAACCGGCAGCGGGAGACTCAGGCCCTCAAGTAGGCCAGCACGGCCAGCACCCGGCGATGCGTGCCGTCCGACAGCGGCAGGTCCAGCTTCCCGAGGATGTTCCCGATGTGCTTGCCGACGGCGGCCTCCGTGACGACGAGCTCACGGGCGATCGCCGCGTTCGACTTCCCCTCGGCGACGAGCCCGAGCACCTCGCGCTCGCGCGGCGTGAGCGCTTCGAGGGGATCCCGCCGCCGGCGCAGCAACTGCCGTACGACCTCCGGGTCCACCACGGTCCCGCCCGCCGCGACCCGGGCGAGCGCCTCCGCGAACTGCTCGACCTGCCCGACCCTGTCCTTGAGCAGATAGCCGACCCCCGAGCCGTCCCCGGTGTCCAACAGCTCGGCGGCGTAGGCCCGTTGGACGTACTGGCTGAGGACGAGCACGGGCAGCCCCGGCCGCTCGGCACGCAGGGCGAGCGCGGCCCGCAGCCCCTCGTCCTGGAAGCCGGGCGGCATGCGTACGTCGGTGACGACGACGTCCGGCGCGTGCTCGGCGACCGCGGCGCGCAGCGCGTCGGCGTCCCCGACGGCGGCGGCCACCTCGTGCCCGAAGCGGCCGAGGAGCCCGACGAGCCCCTCGCGCAGCAGCACGCTGTCCTCGGCGAGCACGACTCTCAGGGGGTGCACGGGATCTCCACGGTCAGGACGGTCGGCCCGCCCGGCGGGCTGGCGACCGTCAGTGTGCCATCGAGCACGGCGAGCCGGTCGACGAGCCCGGTGAGCCCGCTGCCACCGCCCGCCTCGGCACCGCCCCGCCCGTCGTCCGTCACCTCGATGCGCAGCACACCGTCCCCGTGCCGCGCCCGCACCCCGGCCCGCAGCGCACCGCTGTGCCGGTCGACGTTGGTGAGGGCCTCCCGGACCGCGAAGTACCCGGCGGACTCGACGGGTTCGGGCAGCCGCGGCAGGTCGAGATCGGTCAGCACGGGCACGGCGCACCGGTCGGCCGCGTCCTCCAGCGCGGCGGCGAGCCCGTAGTCGGCGAGGACCTGCGGGTGGATGCCCCGGATCAGCTCGCGCAGCTCACCGAGGACGGCCTCGGCCTCACCGTGGGCGGCGGTGAGCGCGGCGGCGAGGCCGCTGCCGGGCTCGGCGTCGAGGCGGGCCAGGCCGAGCCGCATGCTGAGCGCGACGAGCCGCTGCTGGGCGCCGTCGTGCAGATCCCGCTCGACGCGCCGCCGCTCGGCCTCGAAGGCGGCGACGAGGCGGGCCCGGGACCGGGTGACCTCGGCGAGCCGCGCGGCGAGTTCGCATTCGCGCGGGGCGAGCAGCATCCGGACCAGGGCGGCCCGCCCGGTGGCGTAGGCGCCCAGCGGACAGAGCAGGGCGAGGAGCAGCACGAGCCCCAGGAGCGCGCTGCCCACCGCTCCCGGATACCCCTCGACGAGCCACAGCTTGGCGGGCCGCACCCCGCCCCCGCCGGAGAGGGCGAGCTGCAGCGGCGCGCCCAGCAGGAGCACCGGCAGCCCCACCGCGCACGCGAGCACCCCGAGGTCGAGCGGCCACAGCACGAGGGCGAGCAGCACGGCGTACGCGAGCTCGCGCCAGGTCGCCGCCTCCCCGGCCCGCAACCGGAACCAGGCGACGAGCCCCGGCTCGTCAGGCGTCCGGTGCGGACTGCCGCCCTCGTACTCCTCGTACGGGACGAGGATCCGCACCCGCCGCCGCTCGACGGCCGCGACGGGGATCCCGGCGAGGGCGAGGGCCGCGAGCAGGGGCAGCCCGACGAGCACGAGGCTCAGGACGCCCCCGAGGACGAGAAGGACCACAAGGACGACGAACAGCCCGGCGCCGAGGAGGGCACCGCTGACGAGATAGAGGGCCGACCTCCAGGGCCGCCTCCCCCGCAGGTACCTCCGCCACCCGCCGGGCCCCCGGAGCGCGTTCTCGATCACCCCCACACGGTAGGCGGCCCAGCCCCGAAAGAGCCCCCTCCGCTTCCTTCGCTACCGCCCCAGCAGCTCCTCCCGCCCCCGCTCCCGGTACTCCTCCACGAGCCGCTCCACGTCCCCCTCCGCCAGCCTCCGGTAGGCCCCCTCCCCCGGCGGCCGCCACCACACCGGGTCGGGGCAGCGGAAACCCGCCTTGCGCAGCTCGGCCCGGCGCACCTTGTTCGTGGCGGTCACGGGCATCCGGTCCACCACGCGCACGAAGCGGGGCGCCATCTTCGTGCCCAAGTCGGCCTGGCCGAGCAGGAATTCGGCGAAGTCGAGCGGATCGAAGGAATCCGCACCGTCCGCCGCGCCCGGGGGCGGGGCGATCGCCGCCATGACCTGGTCCCCGGCCACCGGATCGGGCACCGCGTACACCGCGACCGCCGCCGCGCCCCCGTACCGCGCGAGGATGTTCTCGATCATCGCCGCCGCCAGGTTCTCGCTGTCGACCCGCAGCCGGTCGTCGGTGCGGCCCGCGAAGTACAGGAAGCCGTCCGCGTCCCGGTAGAAGAGGTCACCGGTCCAGTACCAGCCGTCGCGCAGCCGCTCCGCGTCGGCGGCGGCGTTGCGCCAGTACCCCTCGAAGGGGTTGTGGCCGCGGTTCACCAACTCCCCGATCGCCGCGTCCCCGTTGAGCAGCCGGCCGTCGGCGGCGAACTCGGCGGCCGGGCACTCCTCCCGGGTGTCCGGGTCGACCACGGCCAGGTCACCGCCGGGCACGCCCCGCCCGATCGCCGCGGCGGGCGTGTCGGGGGTGCGCTGGACGGCGGCGCCGCCCTCCGAGGAGCCGTAGCCCTCGACGAGCCGCACCCCGAACCGCTCCTCGAAGCGCGCCGCGTCCACCGCGCCCGCCTCGGTCCCGAAGCCCGTCCGCAGCTGGTTGTCCCGGTCGTCGGGGCGCGGCGGCGTCGCCAGGATGTACTGCACGGCCCGGCCGACGTAGGTGAAGTACGTGGCCTCGAACTCCCGTATGTCATCGAGGAAGGAGCCCGCCGAGAAGCGGCGGCGCAGCGCGACCCCGGCCCCGGCGGCGAGCGCGGGCGCCCAGTCGGCGATGACGGCGTTGCCGTGGAACATCGGCATGCAGATGTAGTGGGTGTCGTCGGGCTTGATCCCGAAGTGGTCGACGAGCGACTGCCCGGCGGCGGCCAGGCGCCCCTGGCTGCAGATGGCGGCCTTGGGCGCGCCCGTCGAGCCGGACGTGAAGTAGAGGAGCATGCGGCTCCCGGGCGTGACCGCGCGCGCGATCCGGGGCGCGGCCGAGCGGTAGGGGGCGAGCAGCTCCTCGTACGCGGCGGTGTCGGTCACGAGGACGCGGACGCCGGGGAGTTCGAGCCCGTCGAGCAGCGGCAGATGGGCGCGTTCGGTGACGACGATCCGGCAGTCGGTGTGCAGGATGTCGCGGGCCAGCTCGGCGCCGCGCCGCGTCGGGTTGATGCCCGCGACGGCCGCGCCCGCGAGGGCGGCGGCGCTCAGCCAGAGCGGATATTCGGGGGTGTTGTCGAGCAGGACACCGATATGGGGCTCGCCCCGGCCCGGCAGCAGATCGGCGAGGAGCGCGGCCCGCGCCGCCGCCCCTGCGGCCACTTCGTGGTGGGTCAGCGTCCGGTCCTCGAAGCGCAGGCCGGGGCGGTGGTCGCCCCACCGCTCCCGGACGAGTTCCGCGACGGTGCGCGTGGTGCTCCCGTTGCTCCTCATGGCCGCGCACGATATCTGACGTCACGTCAGATGTGGAGACCGCGCCGCCTGCCGGGCGGTTGCCGCGAGGGGTTACGGAGTGTCCTCGAAGCCGTAGTCGTCGCCGACGGGAGTGTCGACGCCGCCGCCGTCCCAGCCGAAGTCGTCGCTGAACATGTCGTGCGCCGTCGACATGAAGTAGATGCAGAAGACCAGGATCAGCCCGAAGAAGCAGAGCAGCACGATGGTGTTCGCCGTCATCGCGACGGGCCGCGGCGGGTGGGCGGTCGCCTGATCCGGGCGCTCGGCCGTGTAGTAGACGGTGACGAAGTCGCCCTCGACGGTGGTCGCGGGGCCGTTCTCCTCCTCGAAGCGGACGGGGCGGCCGTCGTAGGTGGCGAACTCGTACACGTGGTGCAGCGTGGTCGAGACGCTGTGGTGGCCGTTGCCGTCGCCGTGACTCCGAGTCGTCGTGTACGTCCGCAGACAGCGCCCCTCGGCGGTGAGCCCGCTGTTCCAGGCGCTGCGGATCTGACCCTGCCGCTGGAGCAGCTTTACGGCCCCGAAGACCGCCACGGCCGCGATGAAGGTCGGCACCGCGTAGAACAAGAACTCCATGACAATCCCCCGAGGTCGGCACTGCGCACACCGCGAAGGTCGCTCACGGTGTGCGCAGAACCTACCCGTGGGGGGTGGGGATGTAGCTCAAGGGGTGCTCAGAAGTGGGGCATCGGCCCCGCCCAGAACTGTCAGAACTGCACGTCCGAGCAGGCGTAGAAGGCGTTGGCCGTGTCGGCGACCGTCCACACCGCGAGGATCACGTGGTGGCCGGACTTGCCCGAGGGCAGGGTGCCGTCGTGCGAGAGCGTCGCCGGGGGCTGGCCGCTGAAGGGGACGGTCAGGAAGGGCTGGGTCTCCAGGGAGGCCCGGGTGAGCGGCTTGCTCTCGTCCCAGCCGTCCTTGGTGATGTAGTAGCGGAAGTCGGTCGTGGAGTGCCGTGCGGTGAACTGCCAGCGGAACGTCTGGGTCGCACCCGCGCTGACCTTGGTGGTCGGCCACGCCTTGCCGTCCGGCGCCTTGGCGGCGTCGAGCGCGCCGAACTCACCGTGGTTGCCGGAACATATCTGCCCGTCGGCGGGGCCGGAGGCCGGGAAGCCCTTGGGCCCCTCGACGCTCTGTGGCTCCCACTGGATGGAACCGCAGCCGCTGACGGTGCCGTTGGCGCAGAGCTTCTGCCGGCTGATGGGCAGGTCGGTGTAGCCGTGGCTGCTCGCGCCTCCACTGGAGAGCACGAAGGCTCCGACCGTGGTGAGTCCGAGCAGGGAGGCGTAGATCTTCTTTCGCATGCTGTCGCTCCTGGAGAACGTGGGGGAGTTCTAGTGAGCCGTTGCGCGCGCCGCGGGGTCGGTCATGCGGAGAGGGGGGTTCCTCCGGTCTAGACCAAGGCCCAGATTATTGCCGGTAGTTGAACATGTCCATACCAATCGTGGAGAGGATCCGATCGCAGCGACTCCGCGAGGTCTCCACGAGTTCTCCGTTGGGGTCGTCATTGCCCGCGACCCACTCCCGGGCCCCCTCCGGCGTCCGCCCGCCCGCCAACTGCCGCTCCACCAGCCGCTGTTGCCGCACATCGCCGGGCGCCTCGACGTACCAGCACTCCCCCATGAGGGCGCGCGCCTCGCGCCAGCCGGGCAGGTCGCAGGCCAGGTAGTTCCCCTCCGTGACGACGAGCCGGGCGCCGGGCGCGACCAGGTGCCGGGCCGCGACCGGCTCGTGCAGGGTGCGGTCGTAGTCGGGCACATAGATGTCCCGGCCGGTGTCGGCGAGCACGCGCCGCAGCAGCGCCCCGTACCCATGGACGTCGAAGCTCGGCTCCGAACCCTTGCGCGCGGTCAGGCCGAGGCGCGCCAACTGGGCGTTGGAGAGGTGGAATCCGTCGAGCGGAAGGTACGCGGCGCCCGCCCCGATCCGCTCCACGAGGGCCCGCGCGAGGGTGGACTTCCCGGCGCCGGGCGGCCCGGCGATGCCGAGGACCACGCGGGGCGCGTCGCCGGCCGTGAGCTTCCAGGCGTCGGCGGCGAGCCGGTCGAGGCCGGGGCGGGCAGGCCCGTTCGGCGTCGGCGCTGGCGTCGGCGTCGGCGCTGGCGTTGGCGTTGGCGTCAGCGCCGGATCGGTGGCCGGGCCGGTGGCCGGGTCAGTGGCGGGGCCGGTGGGCGGGCCGGTGTTCTCCAGTCCCCGTACCCGGGCAGCGTCAGCGTTCTCCATGCCCCGTATAGAACGCCACCGTCAGATCCTTGACCAACGCCTTGCGCTCATAGTCGTCGAGCTCCACCAGGCCGCGCGTGGTCAGCCGCGTCACCGTGTCCTCGACGGAGTCCACCACCGCCGTCAGCACGCTGTCGCGGTGCCGGGCGTCGAGGGCCTCGACACGGCGGCGCTGCATCACGGCGGCGACTTCGGGCGCGTACTCGATGCGGGTCGGCTGGGCCGAGAACACCTCGACGCCGACCGCGGCCGCCTCCGTCGCGAGCGCCCTGGTCAGCGCCTCGCCGACGGCCTCCGCGTCGCGCAGGGTGGGGGCGTCGTCGTGGAAGGCGTCGGCGGGCAGCCGGGACAGCACCCGGGCGGTGGCCGCCTCCACGCACTCCCGCAGATACTCCTGGTGGTCCTCGACGGCGAGCAGCGCCCGCCCGGTGTCCCGGACCCGCCACACCACGAGCACGACGACCCGCAGCGCCACCCCGCTCCGGTCCACCGCGGCCATCGGCTCGCTGCGCCAGTGCCGAAGGCGTACGTCGACGCGGCGGCGCAGCAGCAGCGGGTTGACCCAGAGCAGCCCGGTCCTGCGCACGGTCCCCCGGTAGCGGCCGAAGAGGGTGAGCACCCACGCCCGGCCGACCCGCCCCCGCGCGAGCCCCCCGAAGCCGAACAGCGACAGGGCTCCCGACCCGGCGAGCGAGGCCCACTGCGCGGCACCGATCCCCTCGCCCACGAGTCCCTCGGGCCCCGGCAGCCCCACGAGCTGCGCCGCCGCCTCGGGCAGCACCCCCGCCCACCAGGTGCCGAGCACACACCCGGCGAGACCCGCGGCCCCGGCGAGCACCCCGGCGGCGCCCGGCAGCACCCGCGCGGGCCGCTCGGCGCAGTCGGGGTCGGGCTCGGGAACGGCCCGCGCGGACACCGCCCGCGCGGCAGCCACCGGTGGCCGCAACCGCTCGCCCGCTCCCCTTCCTTCTCCCGTCCCCGTCCCCGTTCCCGTTCCCGTTCCCGTGACCGGTCGGCGCCGCACCACGGCGGGCGCCACCGGCACCGCCCTGGCCGCGTCCGCCTCCGGCTCGTCCCGGAACAGCAGATGCAGCGGGATCTCCATCGTCGCCTCGCTCTGAATGACCCGCCGCCCCGGCTGCTCCGGTGACTGCGACTGCGCCTGCGCTGCCGTGCCCATCCCTGCCTCCGTCGTCCGTGCCTCGGTCATCCGTCTCTCGGTCATGAGAAGAGCCGCCGCCAGGTCTCGGGCCCCGGGTACCCGTCGGCCGCCGCGCCCCGCCAGCCCTGCGCCCGCTGGAACGCCTCGACGCACCGTCGGTCGCTCTCGCTCCACCGGGGCCCCGGCCCCTGCGCGTAGTACTTGCCGAACCCCTTCTTCACCAGCTGCCTGCCGAGCCGCTCCACCCACGCGTTGGACTGCCCCGGCCGGAAGTGGCCCGCGCCCGGATAGGCACTCGCCCCGTGCGCACCCCCGCCCCCCGCGCCCTTGCCGCCGGTACCCCCCGCAACGCCCGTACCGCCCTTGCCGCCCTTGCCGCCCGGCACGTCACGACCGGTCCCCCGCAGCAGGTGCGACCAGGTCGCCGGACCCGGAATCCCGTCCGCGCTCGCCCCCGTCCAGCCCTGCGCCCGCTGGAACGCCCGGGTCGCCGCCCGGTCCGCCTCCGACCAGCGCGGCCCGGGGCCCGAGCGGTAGTAGCGCCCCGCTCCCCGGGCGATCAGCTTCTTGCCGAGCAGCGTCACGTACCTGTTGTCCGCCCCCGGCCCGAACGACCTCGCCCCGGGGTAGGGCGTCGCGGCCCCCTGCGCCGGACCGCTCGTGCCGCCGCCCCTCACGCCCTTGTAGCGGTAGGCCAGATAGCGGTCGCCGTTGTTCCAGTAGGCGTAGGGGGTGGCCTGCTTGCGGGCGTGCGGGCGGGCCTGTTCGTATGCGATGTAATACGTGCGCGTGTAGTCCGTCCAGCCGCCGAAAAGCGTCACGTGCGAGCCCTTCTCGGGGTTCGCCGGATTATGGAAGAGCAGAATGTCGCCGGGCTGCAGCTCTTCCCGGGAAATACGGACCGCGAACTTGTCGAGGCTGCCCGTCCATTCGTTCCCGCCGAGATTCCACGCCATCGAGACGAAGCCCGAGCAGTCCTGCCGGTATCCGTCCGCCCAGTACTTCTCCATGCTGTACGGGACCTGCGCGGCCACCCACTTCTTGGCCCGCTTGATGATCTCGGACCGGGTGGTGGTGCGGGCGGCCGCCGGGGCGCCCGGACTGCCGTGCAGCGGGGCCCCCGACCCGGCCTGCGGGGTGCCGGGGTCGTCGACGGCGGGCGCGAGCGGGGGCGCTCCGGGGCGCCCGGCGGCCCGCTCCACGTGCGACGCGTGCGGTGCGTCCGGTGCGTGCGGCGCAGGAGGCGCGTCCGGCGCCGCCACCGCCTGCCCCGGGCCGAGCACCGACCCGGCCGCCGCCGCGAGCACCAGCGCGCGCCGGGCCCCGTGCGCCGCCGGGTGCCCCCCGAGCCGTACCGGCAGCGCATGCGCTCCGAGACGGCGCCATTGAATACAGCCGAGGCAGTCGCAGTCGCTCCCGGGCTCGAATTCCTCGAATACCGGAGCGACCTCCATGCGATTCCCCTCACACCCCAGGAAAGAATGTCCGCGCATCTGCACGTCCGTCAGTTTCTCAACTGGTTTCGGATATCGCATGTTGACGGTCCGAATGATGGAGCGGGCCCCGCCCCGCCCCCGGCCGCCGGGAGGCCCGCCCGCCCTCCCGGTGGTCAGGAGCACCCCTGGACGTCCGGTAGAGTTCTCCAGGTCAGCAGGCGCCGCTAGCTCAGTTGGTTAGAGCAGCTGACTCTTAATCAGCGGGTCCGGGGTTCGAGTCCCTGGCGGCGCACAGACAGCGAAGGCCCTCCGTTCACGCGGGGGGCCTTCGTCATGTCTGGGCGGGGTCGGTATCCGTACCTCTCCCGCTACCGTTGCGCCATGGCGCGCGACATACAGGAGCGGATCAAGAAGCTCATCATCGACCAGCGACTTCCCTCGGGGGCCTCCCTGCCCACCGAGCCGGAGTTGATGGAGCTCCTCGGCGTCAGCCGGAACTCGGTACGGGAGGCGCTCAAGGCCCTCCAGGCGATGGGCATCGTGGAGATCCGGCACGGTTTCGGCACGTATGTCGGCCCGATGTCGGTGGCGCCGATGATCGAGGGGCTCACCTTCCGCACCGTCGCCGGGCACTACCGCGGCGAGGACAGCCTGCTCCAGCTCCTGGAGCTGCGCGAGGCCGTCGAGACGGGGCTCGTCGCACGGCTCGCGGGCCGCGTCCCGGAGGCGGACCTGGCCGAACTCGACGCCCTGGTCGACCGGATGGACGCCGAGGCGGCCTCGCCGAGCGGCGCCGTGCACACGGAGACCGACCGGGCCTTTCACGCCGCGCTCTACCGGGGCCTCGACAACGTCCTGCTCGGCGAGGTCCTGGAGGCGTTCTGGGACGCCTTCCACCGGGTGCGCACCGATCTGGTGGACGTGCCGCAGGATCCCAAGGTCACCTGCCGCCAGCACCGCGAGATCCTGGACGCGGTGCGCTCCGGGGACGTCCTCAGAGCGGAACGTTCCCTTCGTGCTCATTTCGTCAATATTCGCACACGGTTGAGCGCACCTGCCCCAACAGGCAACACAAACAGCCCTTATGGCACGTAACGAGCTTGTTTCGCTCTTGCGATCATGCTGTGCGGCGTAGAACCCTGTCCTCTCTATGGCTCTCATGAGGCTTGCGGTGCAGGGAAGTTGGGGGCCACAGCCGGTTGCGCGGAGGCAGTCTCGGGGAGGGCACGGGGGGTGCCGTTCATGAACGGATGTCGAGGGGGGCATCATGCAACCGGAAGGTCGTCTTTTCCTGTCTAAGGGGACGGTGGCCTGCCACTGACGCGTTCACGGTGATCTGGGGGATCATCGCGGGCGGAAGGACCAACGACCGCGCGGGGGACCGCGCGCGGGGGGATGACTCATGACGTCGACGCCGACGGGTGCCCGGGAAAGCGACCCGTCAGAGACGACCCAGCTGCGGGTACCGCCGCATCGGACGGGTGGCTTCAGAAGAATCAAGAAGTCACTGCCGAGGTACGACTACGAGCACTACAGCAGGCTCGCGGGTCCCCTCACCCAGCCCGATCCGGCGAAGCCGTACACGGTGCAGTACCGCTCCCTGCTCTCGCAGGAGCCGCACCGCATCCGGGCCGCACTGATGCTCGGGGCGGCGCCGCTGCTCTCCCTCATCCTGCTCGCCTGGCTGCTCCAGCCCGAGCACTGGACCGAGCGGGACTACGTGGCCAACGACTGGCTGCCGGTCCTCGACGTCGTCATGCTCGTCTCGATCGGCCTGATCGAGTTCTTCCGCTGCATGAACGTGCTGTCGAACGCGCACGCCACCCTGGTGGCCCGCGACCCGATACCGGTGGTGCCCGAGACCGGCACCAGAGTCGCCTTCCTCACCTCCTTCGTGCCCGGCAAGGAGCCGCTGGAGATGGTGACGAAGACCCTTGAGGCCGCGGTCAGGATCCGCCACCGCGGGCTCATGCACGTCTGGCTCCTGGACGAGGGCGACGACCCCGCGGTCAAGGAGGTCTGCCGACGGCTCGGCGTGCACCACTTCTCCCGCAAGGGCGTCGCGAAGTGGAACCAGGCCAAGGGCCCGCACCGCGCCAAGACCAAGCACGGCAACTACAACGCCTGGCTGGACGCGCACGGCGACGACTACGACTACTTCGCGTCCGTGGACACCGACCACGTCCCGATGCCCAACTACCTGGAGCGGATGCTCGGCTTCTTCCGCGACCCGAACGTGGGCTTCGTGATCGGCCCCCAGGTCTACGGCAACTACGACAACTTCATCACCAAGGCCGCCGAGTCCCAGCAGTTCCTCTTCCACGCGCTGATCCAGCGCGCGGGCAACCGCTACGGCGCGCCCATGTTCGTCGGCACCTCGAACGCCGTCCGCATCAAGGCCCTCAAGCAGATCGGCGGCCTGTACGACTCGATCACCGAGGACATGGCGACGGGCTTCGAGATCCACCGCGCCACCAACCCGGTCACCGGCAAGAAGTGGAAGTCCATCTACACGCCGGACGTCCTCGCGGTCGGCGAGGGCCCCAACGCCTGGACGGACTTCTTCACCCAGCAGCTCCGCTGGTCGCGCGGGACGTACGAGACGATCCTCAAGCAGTTCTGGAAGGCACCGTTCTCGCTGCCCCCGGGCCGTCTCTTCAACTACACGATGATGGTCATCTTCTACCCGATGTCCGCCATGAACTGGATCCTGGCGGCGCTGAGTTGCGCCCTGTTCCTGGGCATGGGCGCCTCGGGCGTGGACATCGACCCGACCATCTGGCTGATGCTGTACGGCAACGCCTCGGCGCTCCAGATCGGCCTCTACATCTGGAACCGCCGCCACAACGTCTCGCCGCACGAGCCCGAGGGCTCCGGCGGTGTCGCGGGCATGGTGATGTCGGCCCTGTCGGCGCCGATCTACGCGCGCTCCCTGATGGACGCGGCGCTGCGCCGCAAGAGCAAGTTCGTGGTGACGCCCAAGGGCGACTCGGCGAGCCCGGACACCCTGTTCGGGACCTTCCGCATCCACCTGTTCTTCATCCTGGTCTTCGGCGCCTCCATGGCCGCGTCCTTCGTGTACGGGCACTCCCACCCGGCCATGATCACGTGGGCCACCTTCGCCCTGCTGATCACGGCCGCGCCGATCTTCGCCTGGCGCTGGGGCATGCGGCAGGACAAGAAGAAGGCCAAGAAGCCGCCGGAGAGCGGCAGTTCGGACCCCGGTCAGACCGGGCAGTCCGGACAGTACGAGCCGCCGCTCTCGGTGCCGTACCAGCGCGAGGCCGCCACGACGCGCCTGCCGCAGGCGCAGCCGCCGCAGGCGCCCCACACACCACAGCAGAAGCCCAGTTGGGCAGCCCCTGACCAGACCATGCAGATTCCTCTCGGGAGCCCTAAGCAATGAAAGACCCCTCCAGCCGCCGCCGCGCCCGTCGCATCGCGATAGGCGCGGCGGTGGTCCTAGCGCTGGCCGGAATGAACGGCCCCTGGCTCTGGCGCGTGGGCTCCGAGAAGTACCACAACTACAAGATCAACAAGCCGGAGTACAAGGCTGACAACGGCCACTGGGACGTCGTCGACTTCCCTGAGGAGTACCGCCAGAACACCATCCACGCGGCGCTCCTGCACACCGGCAAGGTCCTCCTGGTCGCCGGGTCCGGCAACAACCAGAAGAACTTCGACAAGAAGAAGTTCGACACCCGCCTCTGGGACCCGGTGAAGGGCACGATCAAGAAGATCGACACCCCGAAGGACCTCTTCTGCACCGGCCACACCCAGCTCGGCAACGGCAACCTGCTGATCGCGGGCGGCACCCAGCGCTACGAGAAGCTGAAGGGCGACGTCACCAAGGCCGGCGGCCTGATGATCGTCCACAACGAGGACCCCGGAAAGCCGATGACGCTGCCCGCGGGCACCAAGTTCACCGGCAAGGAGAACGGCAAGACGTTCGTCTCCAAGGACCCCGTCCAGATCGAGCGCGCCAAGCGGGTCTTCGACCCGAACACCGGCAAGTTCATCCGCAACGAGGCGGGCCTCGGCCGGGTCTACGTGGAGGCGCAGCAGAGCGGCGCCAAGCACGAGACGGGCACGCAGGACAACTACCGCGTGCAGGGCCTCAAGGGCTCCGACACCCGTAACGTCTACGGCATCGCGCAGAAGCTCGCCCTCGACAAGAAGGACTTCCAGGGCATCAAGGACTCCTTCGAGTTCGACCCGGTGGCGGAGAAGTACATCAAGGTCGACCCGATGAACGAGGCGCGCTGGTACCCCACGCTGACCACGCTCACCGACGGCAAGGTCCTCAGCCTCTCCGGCCTCGACGAGATCGGCCAGCTGGTGCCGGGCAAGAACGAGGTGTACGACCCGAAGACGAAGAAGTGGACGTACACGAAGGGCATCCGCCAGTTCCCGACGTACCCGGCGATCTTCCAGATGGCCAGCGGGAAGCTCTTCTACTCGGGCTCGAACGCGGGCTACGGCCCGGACAACGTGGGCCGCAAGCCCGGCATCTGGGACCTGAAGACCAATAAGTTCCAGAAGATCCCCGGCATGAGCGACCCGGACCTCCTGGAGACCTCCGGCACCGTCGAACTGCCGCCCGCGCAGGACCAGAAGTACATGGTGGTCGGCGGCGGCGGCGTCGGCGAGTCCAAGGAGTCCAGCAAGAAGAACCGGATCGTGGACCTGAAGGACCCCAACCCGAAGTTCACGGACGGGCCCGAGCTGGAGAAGGGCACGCGCTACCCGCAGATCTCCACGCTGCCCGACGACACGGTCCTGATCTCCGGTGGCTCCGAGGACTACCGCGGCCGCAGCGACTCCAACATCCACCAGGCGCGCATCTACAACCCGAGGACCAACGAGCTGAACCGGGTCGCCGACCCGGAGGTGGGCCGCAACTACCACTCGGGCTCGATCCTGCTGCCCGACGGCCGCGTGATGTTCTTCGGCTCGGACTCGCTCTACGCCGACAAGGCCAACACCAAGCCGGGCGAGTTCGAGCAGCGCATCGAGATCTACACGCCGCCGTACCTGTACCACGGCGCGCGGCCCTCGCTCGGCGGCGGCCCGAAGACGATCGAGCGCGGCGGTTCCGGGACGTTCACCTCGAAGCACGCCACGTCCCTCAAGACGGCCCGGCTGATCCGGCCCAGCGCCTCGACGCACGTCACGGACATCGACCAGACGTCGATCGCCCTGGACATGAAGAAGTCGGGCGACAAGGTCACGGTGACGGTCCCGAAGAACCGCAGCCTGGTCGAGTCGGGCTGGTACATGCTGTTCGTGACGGACGACCAGGGCACACCGAGCAAGGCCCAGTGGGTCAAGGTCCCCTGATTCCACGGGAGTTCACCCGCATACGCCGATGGGGCGCCCTCCACTCAGGAGGGCGCCCCATCGGCGTACGGAAGGAAGCTACTTCAAGGAAGCTACTTCGCGGACTTGGCGAGCCCGAGCGCGTACTCCGGCCACCACTCCCCCGCCTTCGGGCCGCCCTTGCACGTCCCGTCCGACTCACCGGGCCGCTTGACCCAGAGGTAGGCGTCGACGAGCGGGTCGGCCGTCTTGGTCGTGGGCGCCTCACCGAGCGCACGGCCCGGCGGGTTGCACCAGGGGTCCTTGGCCTTGGCGTCGTACGGGCCGTTGCCGTTGCGGCTGGTGTCGATGACGAAGTGCTTGCCGCCGACCTTGCCGGACAGCTGCTTGCCGAAGGCGATGCTGGCCTGCGTGGTCTGGAAGTTGGAGACGTTCACCGAGAAGCCGTCTGCCTGCTCGACGCCCGACCACTTCAGGGGCTCCCAGATCGAGTCGGGCCCCTTGCCCCAGCCCGCGTTGCCCGCGTCCAGGTACACCTTCGTGTTCTTCAGGGACTTGAGCTTGCCGATGGCGCCCTTGAGGAGGTCGTAGCGCTCCTCGTGGAGGTTGTCCGGGGTGCACTTGTCGACCATGTGCAGGACCGCGTCCGGCTCCAGGATGACCGTGGCGGGCCGGTCGCCGATGCCCTTGGCGACGCCGTCGATCCACGCCCGGTACGCATTGCCGTCCGCCGCGCCGCCCTTGGAGAACTGGCCGCAGTCGCGGTGCGGGATGTTGTAGAGAACCAGGAGCGCGTCCCGGTCTGCCTTCTCGGCGGCCTCGGTGTAGCCGCGCGCCTCCTGCTCCGGGTTCTCCGGGCCGATCCACTCGCCGACCGGCTGCTCGGCGATCTTCCGGATCAGCTCGGCGTCGTCGCCCTTGCCGTCCTTTTCGTACGCGGTGACCTGCTTCGCCGCGTTCCCGTCGGGATTGACCCAGTACGGGTCGCTGCCCTTCGGCTGCTGTTTCACGGGGCCGCTGGACGAGTCGTTGTCCTTGCCGTCGTCCGAGGAACACCCGGACAGCAGCAGCGCCGCGGCTCCCACGAGCGCCACCCCCGCCTTCACCCCCCTCGTGTGTCCACTCCCGCGACCTGTGCCTTTGCGGTACATCCACTCCCCCTTGGGTGCACTGTCCGTTTCCCAATCCTGACATACGGCTTCCCCCCTCACGAGGGCCCACCTGCCCCGGGCGGAGAGCTGTGGGCGAGCTGTTACAGCGGCCGTTAACGCGCGCCCCCGCGGGGTAGGCGAAGGCAGCGGGGCAGCCAGGGAGGGGAGGCTGATGTGGACCGCAGCACGGAACTCCGGCTGGCGGAAGTCGTGGTGGAGAGCGCGGACACACTGCGGGACGACTTCCGGGCCGAGCACTATCTGCGGGGCATGGCCGACCACTGTGTGGAGCTGTTCGGCGCGCACACCGCCGGAGTGATGTTCACCCACCGCACGGGCGAGAGCCGCACCATCGCGCTCGCCCCCAGCAGCCACCAACAAGAGGTCGCGATAGCCCTGTTGAGGTCCCAGAGGAGCGACGGGCCGTGCGTGGAGAGCTACAGCACCGGCACGACGGTGGCGCCCGTGCGGCTCACCGAGAGGGTGACGGCGATCCGCTGGCCCGAGTTCACCGCACAGGCCCTGGAGCACGGCGTCACGATGACGTACGCGGTGCCGATGCGCCGCGGCGAGTCCGTGTTCGGCGTGCTCAATGTCTTCCTCGCCAGGCAGGCCACTCCCAACGGTGAGGTGCGGTGCGCCGAGATCCTGGCGAGCGCGGCCGCCCTCGGGCTGCACAACCACGAGGCGTACGCCGGCTACCGCACGCTCAGCAGGCAGTTGGAGACGGCGCTGACCAGTCGCATTCGCGTCGAACAGGCCAAAGGCATACTCGCCGAGCGCTGGCGCACCGGAATGGAGCCCGCCTTCGCGGCCCTGCGCGGCTACGCACGCAGGGAACGCCTGGCCATCGACCGCGTCGCGGGCGAGCTGATCGAGGGAAAGCTCAACGACGCGGCGCTGCGCCCCGGCAGGTCCGGACCTGATGAAACCGAACCCCTCTGAACTGTGGCGATCACGCAGGGCGATCCGGCCACGACTTGGCGTCAAACGCCCCCTAGGCCGGGAGGCATATTCGCTCTAGAGTCGGTTCTGACGGCCCAAGCCCCCGGCCGGATCAGGCTGAACCTGCCCACCCCGCAAGCGGGTCGGCACCACAGCTCCCGCGCCGGCGCCGGGTTACTCCCGCGACTCGTGCGCGCGCGGTGGAGGACCAGCCCGGTCGACGGTTCCGGGGGGAGCGGTCCGTCGACCGGGCGACGGTCCACCGTCGCAAGCGGGCTTGCGCAGGTCGCAGGGGGCGCAGAGGCGCGGACGTGGTTGACAGTGTCCATGCCGGACTGGGACTCTCCGGGACGACAAGTCCATACATCGAGGCGACGGTTGACAGGAACCCGGTGCGATTCCGGGGCGGTCCCGCCACTGTGACCCCGTGCGTGCTCCCCAGACGTGCGCGGAAGTCAGGAACTGAGCCGTCGTCCTCCTGCCATGGGGCGTGGAAACCCCAGAAGGAGGCCCACCCGGTATGTCTCTGCACACTGCACCGACCACCGACACCACGGCGGCCCAGGCCGCCGCGACCCAGACGCGCGACTGGCTCATCGCCTCCGGCGCGGCGATCCTCGCGCTGATCGCGCTGTACGCGGTGTTCATCGACAACGGCTCGCTGATCTCGGCGACCGGCAGCTACCTGCACGAGTTCGCGCACGACGGCAGGCACCTCTTCGGTGCCCCCTGCCACTGACGGGCGGGCGATCTCAGCACCATGTCCTCCCCGACACCTGTACTCCCCCTGCTCGGGCGCGGGTTGGCGGCGGGAGGGGCGGCGGGCCTCGCGGCCGGTCTCTTCTCCCTCCTCCTCGCCGAGCCCCTGATGGACCGCGCGATCCGCGCCGAGGAGAAGCGCACGGCCGCCGAGGAGCACGCGCACGGCGCCGGCCAGTCCATGCAGCACCACGAGGAGCTCTTCACCCGCTCGACCCAGCACCTCGGCCTGGTCGTCGCCGCTGTCGTCGCCGGTCTCGCGATCGGCGTGCTGTTCGCGGTGGCGTACGCCCTGGTGCACCGGCGCGCTCCGCAGACGTCCCCCTGGCCGCGCGCCCTGACCTTCGCGACGGCCGCGTTCGTCGCGGTCTCGCTCCTGCCGGGCCTGCGCTACCCGGCTAACCCGCCGGGCGTCGGCGACTCCGGCACGGTCGGCGACCGGCAGGCGATGTGGCTGGCATCGGTCGCGATCGGCGTGCTCGGCATGTTCCTGGCCTGGCAGGTGTACGTGCGCCTGGCCGCCAAGTCCCTTCCGGTGCGCCAGATCGCCGTGGCCCTCACGACGGTCGCCGTGCTCGCGCTGCTCTTCGCGCTGCCCGACAACCCGGACCCCGTTCCGGTGGACGCGACGCTGCTGTGGGACTTCCGGATGCTGTCGCTCGCCTCGCACGTGCTGCTGTGGGCGGTGTTCGCGGCGGTCTTCGGCGGACTCGGCCTGCGCGCGGCCGCCAAGTCGGCCTCGGCGGAGGGCGGTTACGCCCGCACGTCCCCGAACACGGTCTCCGTGGAGCCCACGGCCTGACGTCCCGGTCGAGGGCGGCCCCGCGGCGGGACCGGGGCCGCCGTCACCGTCACCCACGCTCCGTGAGGCGCCCCGCGAGACGCTCCGCGATGGCCTGCGCGCACTCCAGCGACTCCCGGCCCGCGGTGTCGACCTCCATGTCGTAGCGCACGCCCTGGTGCACCGACTCGGCCTGCCCCGCGGCCATTCCGGCGGCCCGGTCGCCCCGCGCCAGCTCGCGCGCGGCCGCCACCTCGGGGGCGCAGCGCACGCCCACCCACAGCACGGGCACGTCCACGAGCGCCTTATCCCAGCGGGCCTGCGAGGCGGCGCCCCCGAGGAAGACCTCGTCGACGATCACCCGCGCCCCGGCCCGTGCCATCGCGGCGATCCCCTCGATCCACGCGGCCTCAAGCGCGCGGAACTCCGCCCCCACGCTCACCGCGCCGTCCGCCGCGATGTCGAGGCCCGCGTCCGACGCCTTCATCGACGCGGGCAGGGCGTCCACGAAGGTGTCGCAGCCGAAGGTCAGCCAGGGCTCCGCGAGCACGGCCTGCAGACAGCGCGCGATGCCCGACTTCCCCGCGCTGGAACCGCCGTTGAGCACGATCACTTGTCCCGTCACGGACGCCACTGTAGGCACGGTCACCCGCGCCACCCACTCCATTTCAGCGGCGGACGCCCGTCAGGTACGCGGACACCACCACGTTCGCCGTGTACCGGCGCTGCGCGTGGTCGAAGGTCCCGCCGCAGGTGATCAGGCGCAGCTCCGCGCGGCCGTCCTCGTGCGGGCCGTACGCCGCCTTCGCGTCGAAGCCGTCGCGCCGGTGCACCCGTACGTCGTCGACGGTGAACTCGGCGACCGTGCCGTCGTCCCGGGCCACCCCGATCCGCTCGCCGGGTTTGAGCGCGCTGAGGTGGTAGAAGACGGCGGGCCGCGTCTCGGTGTCGACGTGGCCCACGAGCAGGGCGGCGCCCGCCGCGCCGGGCCGGGTGCCGCCGCCGTACCAGCCGACCGAGTCCGCCTGCGCGAACGGCGGCGGGTCGATCGCGCCCTCCGCGTCGAGCCCGCGCGCCGTCACCGCGGCGCGCACGTCGAGCGCGGGGATGTCGACGCGCTGCGGACGGGCGGGGTCCAACGCCTCGTGCGCGGGCGGGAGTTCGACGCCGAAGGGCCGCCCGACCGCCGCCACGTCGCCCGCGGCGGGTTCGGAGAGGCCGCCCCGGAGGTCGACGGCGTCGCTCCCCCACAGGCAGAGTCCCCCGATGAGCACGGCCCAGGCGGCACCCATGAGCAGCCGCCCGGAGCCCGGCCTGTCGCTGGTCACCGCGCGCTCACCCCGCTCTCAACTCCGCTCTCACTCGGAGCGGCGCCGGCGGACGCTGCGGAACGCGACGGCCACCGCCGCGACACCGGCGAGCACCAGGCCGATGACCGCGTGCCGGGTGCCGGGCCCCGCCTCGCTCGCCTCGGCCGAGGCGGCCGGTCCCGCGAGGTGCGACTCGGCGAGGTGCGACTCCGCGAGGCGGGCGGTGCCGCCACCGCCGGCCCGGACCGGCGAGACCGGGGCCGGGTTGTTGCGGATGACCTGCACGGTGCCCGCGCCCTGGTGGGGGTGGCCGTCGCAGGTGATGGTGACGGAGTAGCTCCCCGAGACCCCGTACTTGATCTTCGTCGTGCCGTTGAGCGAGTACTTGTCCCCGTCCCGCCCGGTCAGCCGGGCGTCGTACTCGAACGCCCCCGAACTGGCCGACCCCGTGGTCCCGTCACACCCGTCGGCCCGCACCTCGACCTGGGCCCCCGGGCCGGCGCTGGACGGCGTGACGGTGGCCTGCACGGACCCATGGTCATGGGCCTGAGCGGGCCCGACGGGCAGAGCGACGGCAAGAGCGACGGCCGCCCCCACGCCACCCAGAGCAAACGAAGATATACGCATGGTGAACCTCCTGTTACCGAGGTTCACGTGGAGTAACAGCCCTCGCATCCCGGGCGACCCGTTAGGGGCGCGGGGAACTGCGCGAGAAACCCCCACCGGCGGTCAGCCGGCAGTCAGCGGACAGTCCCGAGCCGTGGGCCGCAGTCAGACCAGATCCACCAGGTCAGCGATGGAATCAACGACCTGCGACGGAGTGAACGGGTACTTCTCGATGTCCGGCCGGTCGGTCAGCCCGGTGAGCACCAGGAACGTCCGCATCCCCGCCTCCAGTCCGGCAAGGACATCCGTGTCCATGCGGTCCCCGATCATCGCGCTCGTCTCCGAGTGCGCCCCGATCGCGTTGAGCCCCGTCCGCATCATCAGCGGATTCGGCTTCCCCGCGAAGTACGGCTGCTTGCCGGTCGCCTTGGTGATCAGCGCGGCCACCGCCCCCGTCGCGGGCAGCGGCCCCTCCGTGGAGGGTCCCGTCTCGTCCGGGTTGGTGCAGATGAAGCGGGCGCCGCCGTTGATGAGGCGGACCGCCTTGGTCATGGCCTCGAAGGAGTACGTGCGGGTCTCGCCGAGGACCACGTAGTCGGGGGCGTGGTCGGTCAGGACGTACCCGATGTCGTGCAGCGCCGTCGTGAGGCCCGCCTCCCCGATGACGTACGCCGTCCCGCCCGGCCGCTGCGCGTCGAGGAACTGTGCCGTGGCCAGCGCCGACGTCCAGATGTTCTCGACCGGCACCTCCAGGCCCATGCGGGTCAGCCGGGCCTGGAGGTCGCGGGCGGTGTAGATGGAGTTGTTGGTGAGGACCAGGAAGGGCTTGCCGGACTCGCGGAGCTTCTTCAGGAAGGCGTCGGCGCCGGGGATCGGGACCCCCTCGTGGATGAGCACGCCGTCCATGTCGGTGAGCCACGATTCGATGGGCTTGAGCTCTGCCATGGGGTGCACTCCTGCGGTGTACGGGTTGCCTGGGGCGCCGGGACAGCGCTGTGCCGACGCCCCCAGCCTAGTCAGGATGCCGTGATCTTGACCCCGTCGATCCCCCCGCCGCCTTGGTGGCGCCGATGGCGGCGTCCGCGGCCTTCCTGGCCAGGGTGGTCTTGGCGAGGAACTTCGGCCGGCCGGTGTCCTGGCGCTGCCGGGCGACCTTGGCCCTTGCCTTCTTGCCGTACTCGGCGTGTGGGAGGTCGTGGGCGTCGGAAGGGGTGGTCGCGGTCTCCTGCACGCCCCGGTCCCCACAGACCGGCGCGGGCAGCGAAGGACCCATACGGACGGGCGTTCGCACTCCGGGGTCCGCTTCGAGCGCAGCACTGGGCGCACCGCGCCCGGAGGAGACAGGGACGGCGGCCAGGCACGGTCAGCTGCCGGTTGCCGACTTCCAGTCCTCCACGTACGACGGGAGGTTCTTGGAGATGTCGTCCCAGTCCGGCTCGAAGACGTCGACGCCGTCCATGAGCTTGTCGAGGGCCACGGCGTTCTCGTCGGTCGCCTTGACGTCGCCGCGCGCCGCGAAGCCGCCGCCGACCTCGCTGACCTGCTGCTGCGCCTTCTGTCCGAGCAGATAGTCGAGGAACTTCTTGGCGTTGGCGCTGTGCGGGGCCTTGTTCACGAGCCCGGCCGCGTACGGCAGCGCGAAGGTCGTGGGCCTGCCGGGGTTCTTCTCGGTGGCCGGGAACCAGATGCCGAGGTTCGGCATGTCCCTGGACTGGGCGTAGTTCATCTGCACGTCGCCGTTGGCGGCGAGCAGCTCGCCCTTGTCGACCTTGGGCGCGAGCTTGCCGGTGGAGGCGGACGGGCCGACGTTGTTGGACTGGAGCTTCTTCAGGTAGTCCAGGGCGGGCTCCTTGCCGCCGAAGTCGTGCATGGCCTTGATCAGCACGGCGGTGCCGTCGCCCGCGACGCCGGGCGTGGAGTACTGCACCTTGTTCTTGTACGCGGAGTCGGTGAGGTCCTCCCAGGTCTTGGGGGCCTTGGCGCCGCCGAGCTCCTTCTTGTTGTAGATGAAGCCGAAGTAGTTGTTGACGACGGCGGTCCACTTGCCGTCGGCGGCCTTGTTCGCGCCGTCGACCTCCTCCGCTCCCTTCGGCTCGTACGCCTGCAACAGGCCCTTGTCGTCGGCCTGTTGGATGAAGGGGGGCAGGGTGATGAGGACGTCGGCCTGGGTGTTGGACTTCTCGCGGACGGCGCGCTGCACCATCTCGCCGGAGCCGCCCTCGACGTAGTTGACCTTGATGCCGGTCTTCTTCTCGAAGTCCTTGAAGACCTGGTCGTACCAGCCGTCGCCGTTCTCGCCCTTGAGGCCGTCGGCGCTGTAGACGGTGACCTCCTTGGCGTTGGACGCGGCGGAGTCGCCGCCGCAGGCGGTGAGCGAGCCGGCGAGGACGAGGCTGCCGGAGACGGCGGCGAGCGTGCGGGCGGAGGTAAGCCGGTGCATGACGTTTCGTACTCCTTGGAGAACCTTGAGGGCCTGAGGGCCTGAGGGCCTGAGGGTCTGAGGGCCTTGGGGGGAAGGGGAATTCAGCGGTAGGAGGCGCGGGTGCGGATGCGGGACACGGCGAAGAGCACGAGCAGCGTCGCCGCCATCAGGACCACCGCGACGGCGGCCCCGGTGAAGGTGGCGCCCCGGTCGGTGGCCGCGTAGATCTGCACCGGGAGCGGCATCCAGTTCGGCGGGTAGAGCATCATCGTGGCGCTCAACTCACCCATGGACAGGGCGAAGCAGAGCCCGGCGGCCGCCGTGAGGGACGGCAGCAGGAGCGGCAGCTTCACCCGCCACAGGACGTACGCGGGCCGGGCACCGAGCGAGGCGGCGGCCTGTTCGTACGCGGGGTCGAGACGCAGGATGGCGGCCGAGACCGACTGGTAGGCGAACGCCGTGACGAGAATGGCGTGCGCGAGGATCACGATCCAGCGCGTGCCGTTGAGGATCATCGGCGGCTTGCTGAAGGCGACGAGGACGGCGAGCCCGACCACGACGGACGGCACGGCGACGGGCAGCATGAACAGGGCGTCCAGGACCCGCCCCCAGAGCTTGGAGAGCCTGGGGGTGCCCCCTCCGCCCTTCTTCAGCGAGGCGGCGGCGAGCGCGGCCCACGCGCCCGCGGTGAGCGCGAGCAGGCTGGCGGCGACGGCCGTGACGAGGCTGGTGGTCAGCGCCTCGAGTGATTCCCCCCGGGTGGCGGCCGAGTAGTGCTCGGCGGTGAACCCGGACGGGAAAGCGCCCGACCAGTGGGAGGAGAACGACGCCGCGAGGATGACGAGCAGCGGCAGCGCGAAGAGCGGCAGGAAGAAGACGAGGAAGAGGACCCAGGCCGCCCACTTCCCCTTGCGGCTATGCACCAGCACGACGGCTCACCACCCGGTAGATGCCGTAGAGGCCCAGGGAGATCGCGATGTTGACGACGGCGACGACACAGGCCGCCGGATAGTCGGACTCGAGGATGGCCTTGCCGTAGACGAGCATCGGCAGGGTCGTGACGCCCTTGGCCCCGGTGAAGAGGACGATCCCGAACTCGTTGAGACACATGACGAGCACGAGGCTCCCGCCCGCGGCGAGCGCGGGCAGCGCCTCGGGCAGGATGACCTGCCGCACGACGCGCAGGGGCCGCGCCCCCAGACTCGACGCCACCTCCAGCTGGGCGGTGTCGAGCTGCGAGAAGGCGGCGAGCAGCGGCCGCATCACGAAGGGCGTGAAGTACGTGATCTCGGCGAGCAGCACGCCCCACGGGGTGGTGAGGAACTGGAAGGGCCCGTCGGCGGCCCCGGTCGCATCGGTCCAGATCCCGTTCGCCATGCCCTTCGTGCCGTAGATGAACAGCAGCGCGAGCGTGATGAGGAAGGACGGGAAGGAGAGGAAGACGTCGATGAACTTGGCGACGGCCCTGCCCCCGGGGAACGGCACGAAGGCGATCACGAGCGCGAGCGCGAACCCCAGCACGAGACACCCCGCGGTGGACCCGACGGCCAGCCACACGGTGGTCCCGAGCGCCTCCCGGAACGCCTCGGAGGCGAACACGTCCGCGTAGGGCGCGAGCGAGGTCCCCCCGGTGTCGGGCCGCACGGACTGCTGGACGACGAGGGCGAGGGGGTAGAGGAACACGAGCCCGAGCAGGGCGACGGGCGGGAGGGCCCACACGAACTTCGGTATGCGGGTACGGGACGTGGCCGCCTTCCCCGCCCGTGTCCCGAGTACGACGCTAGCCATCCTTGCTCACCCCTGCGGACAGCAGCACCGCGTCCTCGGGCGCGAAGTGCAGGGTGACCTCGTCCCCGATCCCCGGCGGCGCCTTCAGCTCCCGCAGGTCCGCCTTCACGGACTGCCCGCCCACGTCCACGTACAGCCGGTGCGTGGCCCCCCGCCACTGCACCTCGGACACCTTCCCCGTAAGGGAGTTGGGCCCGGCCCCGAGGCCGACGAGGTGCGGCCGCACGCACAGCGTGGCCACGGCCCCCGCCACGGCACCCCCGGTGTCGACGGCGAGCTCGGCACCCCCGAAGGCGACGCCTCCCTTCGAGACGGTCACCTTCAAGAGGTTCGCGTTGCCCACGAACCCGGCCGTGAACTCGGTCCTGGGCGCCCGGTAGAGCTCCTGCGGTGTCCCGCAGTCCTTCAGCCGCGCGCTGTCCATGACGGCGATCCGGTCCGCGAGGGTCAGCGCCTCGACCTGGTCGTGGGTCACGTAGAGGATCGACACCTCGGGCAACTCCCGGTGCAGCCGGGCGAGTTCGGCCAGCATCCCGGAGCGCAGCTGCGCGTCGAGCGCGGACAGCGGCTCGTCCAGGAGCAGCACCCCCCGGCCGGATCGCCAGCGCCCGCGCGATGGCGACCCGCTGCTGCTGCCCGCCGGACAGCTCGCGCGGGAACCGCTTCGCGTACGCGGCCATGCCCGTCATCTCCAGCGCCTCGGCGACCCGGCCGGGTATCCCGGACTTCGGGGCCTTCTGCGCCTTCAGGCCGAAGGCGACGTTGTCCGCGACCCGCATGTGCGGAAAGAGCGCGTACTGCTGGACGACCATGCCGATCCCCCGCTGGTGCGGCGGCAGCCCCGTGACGTCGCGCTCCCCGATGAACACCCGCCCCGACACCGGCCGGACGAACCCGGCGACGGCCCGCAGCGCGGTGGTCTTGCCGGAGCCGGAGGGGCCGAGCAGCGCCATGACCTCGCCGGGTTCGACGGTCAGGTCGAGGGCGTCGAGGACGACGGTGCCGCTGTAGGCGACGGACACGCGGTCGAAGCGGATGCCGCTCCGGGCGGGGGCCGCGCTCATTCCTCAACACCCCTAAGCAGGGCGGGGAGTTCGGCGACCGAGCCGAGCACCTGCGTGGCTCCGGCCTCCCGCAGCACCGCCTCGTCGTGCGCCCCGGTGAGCACTCCGGCGACGACCCCGGCACCGGACCTGACCCCGCTGCGCATGTCGTACGCCGTGTCGCCCGCGACCGCGACCTCCCGCACCCCGTCCGCCGCCCCCGTCCGCAGGAACGCGGCGAGCACCATGTCGGGGAAGGGCCGCCCCCGGCCGCCCGCGTCGGCGGGGCACAGGGTGAGCCCGACGAGGTCGCGCCAGCCGAGCGCGTCGAGGATGGCGTCCTGGGTGACCCGGGCGAACCCGGTCGTCAACACCACTGTCCTGCCAGCCGACTTGAGCTCCTCGATGGCTTCGCGCGCCCCGGGGACGGGGGCGATGCGGCCGCCGTCGACCAGCTCCCCGTACGCCTTCTCGAAGGCGACGTTGGCCTCCTGGGCGCGCGCCTCGTCCCCGAACAGGTGCCGGAAGACGGAGATCTTGGACTCGCCCATGGTGGCGCGGACGTAGTCGAGCTTCTCCTCGTGGTCGGCGGACCCGGGCTCCACCCCGAGCCGCTGTGCCGCCGCCGAGAACGCCTGCTCGACGAGGCCCCCGTCGGCGACGGTGGTCCCGGCCATGTCCAGCACGACCAGTCGTATGCGGTCGGTCAACTCCCTCACCATCCCAGCTCGTTGGCGGTCGTCTCGGCGATCGCGGGCGAGCAGGTCATGCCGCGCCCGCCGGGCCCGGTGACCAGCCAGGTGCCCTCGCGGACCTGCTGCCGGTGCACGACCCGGCTCGTGTCGACGCACTGCGCGTACACCCCGGCCCAGCGCCGCCTGATCCTGGGCAGCGGGCGGCCGAGGAAGCCCTCGACGACCTCGCTGAGGTGGTCGTAGGGCTCCTCGACGGTGTCGAAGGCGAAGGGGTGCTCGTACTCGTGGGTGTCGCCGATGGTCAGCCCGCCGTCCGCGCGCTGCACCATGAGCAGCTGCATCTTGTGGGCGGCGGCGGTCGGCGTCTGCGCCTGCCCGGCGTTCAGCTCGTCGAGCGCGGGCGAGGCGTAGGCCGGGTAGTAGCGGAAGCTGTCGGCGTCCGCGACGGACGTGGTCAGGGCCTCGCCGAGCGGTTCGGTCTGCATCATCTGCAACCGGACGCGGCGCACGGGGAGTTCGGGCCCGGCCAGCTCCCGGACGAGCCCGCCGAGCCAGGCCCCGGTGGCGAGCACGACCACGTCCCCGGTGTGCACGTCGCCGTGGTCGTCGCGGACGGCGCTCTCGCCGACGACCTCGCGCACCTCACGGCCCGGCAGGAAGGTGTAGCGGGGGTTCGCCGACAGGGCTTCCCTCAAGTGGAGTTGAGCGGTGCGCGGCTCGACGGCGGCGTCCCGCTCGCAGTACAGGGCCGCCGTGAAGTCGCCGCGCAGGGCCGGGTTGACCTCGCGCGCCTCCTCACCGGTCAGCAGCTTGTAGCCGCGCGCCGCGGCGTCGGGCCGAGCCAGCGCCGCCTCGGCGACGGCCCGCTCCCGCTCACCCCGTACGAGGGTGAGGGAGCCGTTGGCGCGAAAGCCGAGGCCCGGCACGCGCGCCCCGATGCCCTCCCACAACTCCCGTGCCCGCAGGGCGGTTTCGAGCTCCTCGCCGCCCGCCCGGCCGCTCACCCATATCTGCCCGAAGTTGCGGAGCGAGGCCCCGCGCGCCTCGCTCTCGCGCTCGATCTGGACGACCTCGTGGCCGCGTTCCACTGCGTGCCAGGCGTGCATGGTGCCCACCACGCCGGCTCCTACGACGATGACTCTCACGGCGGCAACGCTCCTTGCGGCCGGTGTCCCGCGCGGGACCGAAGGGCAACGGGACGGTGAACGGCCACCCAAAGATGGCCTAGACCCGTTATCGTTCCGTTATCCAGGCGGGCCGATCGCCCTGCGCGCAAGGGCCGTTCAGCCCAGCTCGTCCCCGTATCCGCCGAGCCGCGTCGTGAAGGAGAACCGGTCGCCCCGGTAGAGGGTGCGCACCCGCTCCAGGGGGCGGCCCGCGGTGTCCCGGGACAGCCGGTGGATCAGGAGCATCGGGAGCGCGGGGGGCGTCCCGATGAGCAGCGCCTCCCGGGGCGTGGCCAGGACCGTCTCGATGCGCTCGTCCGCGTCCCCGAAGGAGATCCCGAGGTGCTCGCGCAGATACGCGTAGAAGGACGAGTCGGGCTCGAACTCGCCCTCCAGGCGCGGCGCCCGGGCCACCGACACATAGGTGGACTCAAGGCCCACCCGCTCCTCGTCCGCGAGCAGCACCCGCTCCATGTGCCAGACCGGCTCGCCCTCCTCGACCCCGACCTCGGGCGCGAGCGCCGCCGAGCAGGGGAAGCGGTCCAGGGAGATGAGCGTGCGGCCGGGGGTGCGCCCCTGCCGCCGTACGCCTTCGGTGTAGCTGGCGAGCGAGAGCGGCTGCTCCAGCTTGGGTCCCGCGACGACGGTGCCCCGGCCCTGCCGCCGGAGCCGCCCCTCCAGAATCAGCTCGCGCAGCGCCTGGCGCACGGTCTCGCGGGCGACCTCGAAGCGCACCGCGAGATCGCGCTCCGTGGGCAGCGGCTGCCCGTCCCCCAACTCCCCGATCAGCCGGGAGATCTCGGCCTTGACCGCGTAGTACTTCGGTATGCGGCCGTGCTCGGGGATGCCGGAGCGAATGGGCGCGCCGGGCGCCAGGTCACGGAGGTTCGGGATGTCCACGGGGGGATGTTCGCAGACGTTCGTGAACGGGGAAGTGAACGCACGGTGTCACCGTGAGGGGTGCGTGCCCCGGACACGTGACCGCGCCCGTGCCGCCGGTCTTGCTTCGGCTGGAGCGGCACGGGCGCGGTCTTCCGGAAGGTGGCGGGAACGGCTGGTTCAGCGCCTGCGGCTGTGTAGGCGCCGACATCCCACCACGAGGGCACCGCCGCCGAGGAGGAAGGCGCCGGCGGTGACCCCAAGCCCGGGCATGGCACCCGAGCCTGTCTTGGCGAGCTCCGTCGCCTCCGGACGGGCGGACGTGGAGCCGGTGTGCTCCTTGTCCGCCTCCCCGGCGGCGACGATCTCGAAGGGGTAGTCGTTGGACTGCCCCACCCAGTCCCCGTCGTCGGCGCGGCGCTGCACGATCGCGGCGTTGGCGACAACGTGGTTGGGAGCGGTGTCGGAGGTGAAGGAGAGCCGGACCTTCACGGACACGGTCCGCCCCGGGGGGACCGTGAAGCCGGCGAAGCCGTCGTCGAAGACTCCGACGTTCTCGTTCTTCCCGGTGTGCGTGAAGGGCACGGGCCGCCAGCGCGACCCGTCGTAGAACTCCAGCTGCGGCTGCTGCGGCTTGAGCGTCCCCTGCTGGTCGACGAAGACGACGACCGGGTGGATGTTGCCGCAGCTGTCACCGGTGGTGTTGGTGAGGTCGACCGTCCAGTTCTGGAAACCGCCACCGGGGACGTAGGTGGTGGGGCCGTCGTGGATGGCGGTCTTGATGGGGAAGGCGTTGCTGTTCGCCGTGGTGGCACAGGTGGGCTGGGCCGTGGTCGGCGTGGTCTGGGTGAGCGCTTCGTTGGGGCGGGGCTGCTGGGGCTGGGGCTTCTGGGCCTGCGGCTGCTGCGCCTGGGGCTGCTGGGCCTGCGGCTGCTGAGCTTGGGGCTGCTGCGCCTGAGGTTGCTGGACCTGGGGCTGCTGAGCTTGGGGCTGTTGCGCCTGCGGCTGCTGCGCCTGCGGCTGCTGGACCTGGGGCTGCTGAGCCTGCGGCTGTTGCACCTGCGGCTGCTGAGCCTGCGGCTGTTGCACCTGCGGCTGTTGCACCTGCGGCTGCTGAGCTTGAGGCTGCTGGGGTTGTGTCTGCGTCGTGTCGATCGTCGCCGCCGCGTCCGCCTGTGCCCCGCCGCAGGACGAGTCCGGGATCATCCCGCCGAACAGCCCCGTCACGGCGCACACGTTGCTGTTGAGGACGCTGTTGCCCTCGTCCGCGACGGCGGGCGAGCCCACCACGGCGGGTGCGAGGGTGGCGGCGGCAGCGGCGGTGACACCGAAGGCAAGGGAACTGCGGAGACGCATGAAGAGCCTTTGCTGGAGCGGCAGGGCGCGGAACCGGAATGCACAGGCGGTACCCAGCCGGAAAAGAGAGCCCGACGCGGGCCGACGTTCACCTGTCGTGGCCCAGGACCCTGCCACGCGCGCGCGACCACTCCGGCCTCACGTGGCCCATTAGGACCAACCGGCCGCCAAAGTCCCCTCCATCAGCCGAGTTTCCGTCAATTCTGATTGGCGGGAAAGGCAACATTCGCCCGGCCGAAAAGCGGTGCGAGGACCAGTTGTGCGGCCCCCTCGGCCACCGCTCGGACCCCGCCCGCCGCCACCGCGACCGGCACCCGCCCACCCCCGCCCCCACGCCGGGCGCGCTCGTCGAGCACGGCCCCAACTCCCCGTACAAAACGGTCCTCAGCAGCGAGAACGGTCCGCCCCCCGAGCAGCACCCGGTCGATGTCGAGCAGGCTGACCAGATTCCCCGCCGCCACCCCGAGCACCCGCGCCGCCTCGTCCGTCGCGCCCGCACGGACCGCCGCGAGACAGAGGGCCTCGACGCAGCCGCGCTCACCGCAGTCGCAGAGCGGGCCGTCCAACTGGAGCACCTGGTGGCCGAATTCGCCCGCCCCGGTGCGCGCGCCACGGTAGAGGGCTCCGCCGAGCACCAGTCCGGCCCCGAGTCCCGTACCGAGGTGGAGGTAGGCGAAGGAGGCGTCGCCGATGAGGAGCGCGAGGCCGAGCGCGGCGGCGTTGGTGTCCTTGTCGACGGCGACGGGGAGGCCGAGCCGCTCCCCGAGGACGTCCCGCAGCGCGAAGCCGTCCCACTCGGGGAAGCCGGTGACCCGGTGCAGCACCCCGTGCGCGTGGTCGAGCGGTCCCGGCAGGGCGACCCCGACACCGAGCACCGACACATCGCCCCGGACCAGCTCCCGCACCCGCGCCGCCGCCACCTCGACCACCGCCTCCGGTCCCGCCCCGAAGTCCAGCGGGCACCGGCGCTCCTCGACCACCCGGCCGAGCAGGTCGACGCGGACCGCGCGCAGCTCGTCCCGGTCCAGGTGCAGGCCGACCGCGGAGGCGGCGCCGCGCACCAGGCGCAGGACCGTGCGCGGCTTGCCGCCCGTCGAGGCCCGGCGCCCCGCCTCCGCCACCAGGCCCTGACCGCGCAGCCGGGCCGTGATCTTGCTGACGGCCTGCGGGGTGAGCCCGGTGCGCGCGGCCAGCTCCAGCCTGCTGATGCCGTCCTCGCCCGCCGCGCGCAGCAGGTCGAGCACGAGGGCGGCGTTGTGTCCGCGCAGCGCAAGGAGGTTGACCCCTGCGGGCTGAGCTGTCGGTGTCCTGTCCACCCACCCATTGTCCGCACCGCTTGCACTTTGGCAACAGCGTTGTTTAAGTGGAGTGCATGACTTCCCCGACCGGCACCGCCCCGCACGCGCCCCTCCGCGTCGGCCTCATCGGCTACGGCCTCGCGGGTTCCGTCTTCCACGCCCCCCTGATCGCCGCCACCGAGGGCCTCGCCCTCGACACGGTGGTCACCTCGAACCCCGAGCGGCAGGCACAGGCCCGCGCCGAGTTCGGGGACGGTCTGCGCACCGTCGCCTCGGCCGACGAGCTGTGGGAGCGGGCCGACGAGCTCGACCTGATCGTGATCGCGTCGCCGAACAAGACCCACGTCCCGCTGGCCACCGCCGCCCTCAAGGCGGGCCTGCCCGTCGTCGTCGACAAGCCGGTCGCGGGCACCGCCGCCGAGGCGCGTGAGCTCGCCGCCCTCGCCGACGAGCGCGGCCTGCTGCTCTCCGTGTTCCAGAACCGCCGCTGGGACAACGACTTCCGCACCCTCCAACGACTCATCTCCGAGGGCGAGTTGGGCGAGGTATGGCGCTTCGAGTCCCGCTTCGAGCGGTGGCGGCCGCAGCCCAAGGGCGGCTGGCGCGAGTCCGGGAACCCGGAGGAGATCGGAGGTCTGCTGTACGACCTCGGGAGCCACGTCGTCGACCAGGCCCTCGTCCTCTTCGGCCCCGCGGCCGCCGTGTACGCGGAGGCGGACGTGCGCCGCCCGGGCGCCGAGGCCGACGACGACACGTTCCTCGCCGTCACCCACACCAGCGGCGTCCGCTCGCACCTGTACGTGAGCGCCACCACCGCCCAACTCGGCCCGCGCTTCCGTGTGCTGGGCTCCTCGGCGGGCTATGTGAAGTACGGGCTCGACCCGCAGGAGGCGGCCCTGCGCGAGGGCAGGCGGCCCGCGGCGGGCGGCCAGGACACGGATGGCCAGGAGTGGGGCGTGGAGGCCGAGTGCATGTGGGGCCGCGTCGGCTCCGGCGAGTCCCCGCTGACCGGCGGCGGCCGCCCGGTCGAGACGCTGCCCGGCGACTACCCCGCGTACTACGCGGCCGTCGCCGCCGCCCTGCGCGGCCAGGGCCCGAACCCGGTCACCGCCCACGAGGCGGCCGCCGCCCTGGACGTCCTGGAGGCCGCGCGCCGCTCGGCCCGCGACGGAGTGACGGTGACCCTGTGAGCACCACCCCGGGCACGTCCAGCGGCGCCGTCGCCGCTCCCACGATCCACGAACTCGAAGCACAGGAGCGGCGGTTGACCCTGCCCCGCTTCACGTACGAGGACGCCTGGGCCCTCGGCTCGCTCCTGGTGGAGCTCGCCCGTGAGCGCGAGGCGCCCGTCGCGATCGACATCCACCGCGGCGGCCAGCAGCTCTTCCACGCCGCGCTGCCCGGCTCCACGCCCGACAACGACGCCTGGATCGCGCGCAAGCGCCGCGTCGTGGAGCGCTACGGCTGCTCGTCGTACCTGGTGGGCTCCCGGTTCCGGGCCAAGGGCACGACCTTCGAGGACTCCTCGCGCCTCGACCCCGACCGGTACGCGGCCCACGGCGGGGCCTTCCCGATCAGGGTCGAGGGCGCGGGCGTCATCGGCACGGTCACCGTGTCGGGCCTGCCGCAACTGGCCGACCACGCCTTGGTGGTCGAGGCCCTGGAGCGGTTCGGCCGCGCACGTCCCCGGAGCCTGTCCTGCGGATCAGACCCCGGGAGGGGATCCCGCTAGGCCGACTTCAGCTCCTGCCGCTGCCGCCCGAGCTTGTCGATCTCCAGCTCCACGACGTCCCCGGCGCGCAGATACGGCTTCGGCTCCGGCTGGCCCATGGCGACGCCCGCCGGGGTGCCCGTGTTGATCACGTCTCCCGGGTACAGGGTCATGAACTGGCTCACGTAGCGCACCACTTCCGCCACCGGGAAGATCTGGTCGGAGGTCGAGCCGTCCTGCTTCAGCTCGCCGTTGACCCACAGCTTCAGGGAGAGGGCCTGCGGGTCCCCGACCTCGTCCGGGGTGACGAGCCAGGGGCCCAGCGGGTTGAACGTCTCGCAGTTCTTGCCCTTGTCCCAGGTGCCGCCGCGCTCGATCTGGAACTCCCGCTCCGACACGTCGTGCGCGACCGCGTAGCCGGCCACGTGCGCGAGCGCCTCCTCGTGCGACTCCAGGTAGCGCGCGGTCCGCCCGATGACGATCGCGAGCTCCACCTCCCAGTCGGTCTTCACCGACTTGCGGGGCACGAGGACGGTGTCGTCGGGGCCGACCACCGTGTCCGCCGCCTTGAAGAAGACGACGGGCTCGGCGGGGGTCGCGGCGCCCGTCTCGGCGGCGTGGTCGTGGTAGTTGAGGCCGATGCAGACGACCTTGCCGATGCGTGCGACCGGGGGCCCGACGCGCAGCCCCGTCGCGTCGAGCACCGGCAGCTCGCCCGACTCGGCGGCCGCCCGCACCCGGGCGAGGGCGGCGTCGTCCGCGAGCAGCGCGCCGTCGATGTCCGCGACGATCCCGGACAGGTCCCGCAGGGTCCCCTCGGCGTCGAGCAGCGCGGGACGCTCGGCGCCCGCCGTGCCTACACGCAGCAGCTTCATGGTCAATCTCCCTTGGTCGAGCGGGGCCCCACCTGATGAGGTCAGGGGTCGGGGCCTTCCCGGCCGATGGGTTGCGGCCATCGGAGGTTTGGTCGATCCTCCGAGGAAACTGTCCGCTATGCAAGACCCGGTTCACGTACTGGACTGTTACCCGGCAGTAGCGAGCGCCCCGTTAACTCCCGGCATGTCCCGGTAGAGGACGGCCCGTTCGACCGCGCTCCACGTGGTGCTGGTCACCACGTACAGTGCGGCGGCCAACGGCACGACCGCGACCGTGAACAGGGTCATGAACGACATCAGCGGCATGAACTTGGTGATGGCCCCCATACCGGGCACCTGAGGCGCGTCACCGGCACCGGCGACCGGCGTCGGGTTGGCCGCCATCTGCCGCTTGGTCCGCCGGTAGTTGAAGGTGGCGACGACCGCGACGATCGCGAAGAGCACCAGGTAGACCAGCCCCTGCGCCCCGAAGACCCCGCCGTCCCCCAGGGCGTCGGCCCACCGCCCGCCGAGCGGGGCCGCGCCGAGGGTGTGCCCGAGCAGCTTGTTGGTCTCGCCGCCGATCTCCGAGTTGGAGAAGAGGTGGTAGAGCAGGAAGAAGGCGGGCAGCTGGAAGAGGCTCGGCAGACAGCCCGAGAGCGGCGAGACCTTCTCCTCCCGGTGCAGCTCCATGATCGCCTTCTGCATCTTCTCCGGGTTCTTCTTGTGCTTCTCGCGCAGCTCCGTGATGCGCGGCCGCAGCCGCGCCTGCGCCTTCTGCCCGCGCGCGGAGGCCCGCGACAGGGGATGCACGAGAAGGCGTACGAAGGCGGTGAACAGGACGATGGCGGCGGCCGCCGCCGACGCGTGGAACAGCGGGTTCAGCAGGTCGGCCAGGTGCTCGACCAGGCTGGCGAAGACGGACATGGGTGAGCCCTCCGAGGGTCTCGTCGTGCCGGGAGATGGAACGCCTTGCGGCGTGACGGCGTGACGACCCGCGAAGGGGCGAGGGAGCTGTCGCTGCGAAAGGTCCCTACGCGGCCCGCGCGGCCGTCATGACGAGACGGCCGGGTGCTCGGGGACGCGTGCGACCCCGGGCGTCGGGGTCGCGTTGGGGCAGGAAGGCGGTGCGCTGCTCGCGGTCGCGGATGGCCGTGCGGACGCGCGTGCGCGGCACGGCGGGCGCGCTGCGCGCGGCGAGCAGGGAGCAGACGGCGAGGGCGGACCCGGCCGCGGCGGTCGCGGCGAACGCGACGGCGGCGGTGAGGCTGCCGGTGTCGACGAGGACGACCTCGACGAGCACGAAGAGCAGGAGGAGGGCGGGCCGCAGCGCCGCCTTCGCGTTCCGGACGACGTCTCTCACGGAGCCTCCTCCCTCGTACCTACGACTCATACCTGCGCATACGAATGTGTGTACTGCCCGTTATACAGGATCCGTCTCGACCGGCTGAAGGAGCCTGCGGGGCGCCAGCAGCGCGCGGCTGACCGGATCCACCGGGTCCGGATCGAGCCCGGGACCCGGCACCATCTCGACGTCCGGGACCGGCACGACGGCCCCGCAGCGCGGGCACTCCCCGTACGCGCCGAGCTCCGTGCCGCACGCGGCATGGCGGAAGTACCGCAGCGGCTCGGCGTCGGAGAAGTTGTCGCGCCCCCAGGATCCGAGCGCGCGCAGGGTCGGCCACAGGGCGCACCCCTGCTCCGTGAGCACGTACTCGTGGCGGCGCGGGGCCTGTGCGCACGGCCGCTTCTCCAGGATCCCCGCGGCGGTGAGCGCCTGGAGCCGGGAGGCGAGGACGGCGCGCGGGATGCCGAGGTGGACGAGGAAGTCGTTGTAGCGCCGCACGCCGTAGAGGGCGTCCCGGATCACGAGCAGCGTCCAGCGCTCCCCGACGACCTCGAGCGCGCGGGCGATCGAGCACTCCTGCGCGGCGTAGTCCTTACCCAGTGCCATGCCCCCACTGTAGCCACTTTTCCGGCTCTAGGTTCAGTGAACGAACTTTCAGTGCTACGGTCGTCACGCCGTAGAAGTTCATTCATTGAACCCATCCCGTTCCGGAGAGGCAGACCCATGTCGCGCTCGCTGTCAGAGGCGGTACGCACAGCAGACCCCTCGGCACCTCCCCGCTCCACGCCACGCCCGGCGGCCACCCTCGCCGTCACCAGCGCCGCGACCGCGCTGGCCCTCATGACGTACACCGCGCCGATGGTGACGCTCCCCGACACCGCCGCGTCCCTCGGCACCGGCCTCTCCGGCCAGGCATGGCTCCTGAACGGCACCCCGCTCGGCCTCGCCGCGCTCCTCCTGATCGCGGGCAGCCTCGCCGACGACCACGGCCGCCGCAGGACGTTCCTGTACGGAACGGTGGCGCTCGGCATCACCACCATGCTCGCCGCGCTCGCCTCGAACACCTGGCAGTTCACGCTGGCCCGCGTAGCCCAGGGCGCGGCGAGCGCGGCGATCCTCGCGAGCAGCCTCGGCCTGCTCGTCCGGGCCTTCCCCGCGGGCCCCGGCCGCATACGGGCCACGGGCGTGTGGGGCGCCTTCGTCAGCGGCGGCATCGCGCTCGGCCCGGTGGCGGCGGGCGGGATCGCGGCGGCGATGAACTGGCGCCTCGCGTACGGGGTGTTGGGCCTGCTCACGCTGGCGGTCGCGCCGCTCGTCCCGCGCGCGGTGGCGGAGTCACGCTCACCGCGCGACGGCCGCCCGGACACGACGGGCGCAGCAACGCTGGCCCTCTCCCTGGTCGCCCTCATCGCCGCGCTCACGCTCGGCCGCGACGGCTGGCTGCGCGCGCCCGTGGCCCTCCTGCTGCTCGCGTCGGCGGCGCTGGCCTGGACGTTCACGATCGTGGAACGCCGCACCCCGACGCCCCTGCTGGACCTGGACCTCCTCCGCAAGCCGCCCTTCCTGGCGTCGGCGGCGGGCGCCCTGTTCACCGGCCTGTCCGTGATCGCGCTCTTCAGTTACCTGCCGACGCTGCTCCAGCACACGATGGGCCTGTCGGCGATGGACACGGCGTGGCTGTTCATGGTCTGGTCGGGCGTCTCGTTCGTGGTCGCACTCCAGGCACGGCGCCTGGCGGGCCGGGTCTCACCCCGCCACCAACTCGCCATCGGCTTCACCCTGCACGCGGCGGCGACCCTCACCATGCTGGGCGCGGCGGCCACCTCCGGCCCCGGCTCCTGGGCCCGCCTCCTGCCCGGCCTCCTGATCTCCGGCACGGGCAGCGGCCTGCTGAACGCGGCCCTCCCCCAGCTCGCCGTCGAGTCGGTCCCCGCCGAGCGCGCCGCGATGGGCTCGGGCGCGGGCAACACGGCCCGCTACATCGGCTCGGCGGCGGGCGTCGCGTTGATGATCGCGGTGTCGACGTCGGCGGACTCCCTGGCGCGGGGCGCGGACGTGGCGCTGTGGGTGTCGGCGGGCCTGGGCGTCCTGGCGGCTGCCGTGGTCCTCAGCCTGCGGACACGGACACGGCAGGCTCCTAGCCTGCGGACACGGCAGGTTCCTCGGCGGCGGGCTCGTCGTCCTCGCTGATCGGATCCCGGGCGAGCACGACGTCGTCCGGCCGCGGGTCCGCCCGATCGGCCGGACTCTCGTACGCGAACGAAACCCCCAGCGCCACAAGGAGGTTGACCCCGAGCGCGAGAACCCCCGCGTTCACTCCAAACACAGGATCCCGCTCGCTGAACACGAGCACGCACACGATGACGACCCCGGCCACGAGCCCGCTGAGAGCTCCGACGAGGGTGAGCTTCCGCCACACAAGCCCGAGCAGCACCATCGGCACGAGCTGGGCCATCCCCTCGTACGAGATGAGGGACAGCCGTACGAGGGTGTTGGGCGCGGCATACGTCATGACGAGCGCGAGCGCCCCGGCGACGACGACCACGACCTGCGACCCGACCCGCTGCCGCACGGGCCCCCGCCACCGCGGCACGAGCGGCAGCACGCTGCTCCCCCACATCGTCCCGATGACGAGCATGAAGACGGCCATGGGAACGATGGAGGACAGCGCGGCGGCAACACCGACGACTCCCACGACCCAGGCGGGCAGGGAATCAACGACAAGCTTGAAGAGCGCGAGGTTCGACCCCGCACCGGTGAGCCCGGGAACAACGAACAGCGCGGCGATCCCGAGCAGCATGGGCACGAAGAGCAGCACGTTGTAGGCGGGCAGCCAGATGGCGTTGCGCCGCAGCCCGTCGGCGCTCTTCGCCCCCAGATACCCGGCGACGGTGGTCGGGAAGATGACGACGGTCAGGGCATTGAGGAAGGAGGTGGTGACGAACCACCCGGTGCCGTACGGGCTGCCGCCGGAGCCCGGGAGGGTGAGCCAGGCGGACTTCTCACTGGTGACCCGGTGGAGGAAGTCCCCGTAGCCGTCGAAGTAGTGCAGCGGAACGTAGACGGCGAGAAAGGCGAGGGTGACGATGACGAGAAGGTCCTTGAGGACGGAAACCCAGGCGCTCCCCCGCAGCCCACTGACGACGACGAATCCAACGGTGACGGCAAAGCCGATGAAATAGGCCCAGTTGAGGCTGATGGCCCCGTACGAGATGGTCGAGACGACCACCCCCATCCCCGTGATCTGCAACTGGATGTACGGCAGCAGAAAGACGGTGGCGAGCAGCGCGATGACCGCACCGAGCCAGGGCTTCCCGTACCGGTGGGCGACCATGTCGGTGATGCTGACGAGCCCGTGCCGCCGGGCGTAGGCCCAGAGGGTGGGCCCGACGACGTAGCCGACGGCGTACCCGCAGGACATATAGGCGACGACGTAAAGAACCGGCGCCCCGAAGTTGTAACCCCACCCGGCGGCCCCGAGATAAGAGAAGCTGGTGTACCCCTCCCCCGCCATCAACACCCAGATGAACACGGCCCCGAGACTGCGCCCGCCCACGGACCACTCGGCGAGCCCGCCCTGCTTCCCTCGCCCGCGGACGGCGAGGAGGCCGAGGGCGACGGTGCCGGCCATGAAGAGGGCGAAGATGGTGGTGGCGATGGCTCCGTTGCTCATGCCTGCTCTCCGTTGTTCATCTGCTTCTGCCCCTGGGCCTTCTTCAGCTTCTGGTCCCCGCGATAGGTGAGCCAGACGGCGACGGGGGTCAGGAGCGTGGCGGCAAGCAGCCAGAAGAACAGAAACGGCAGCCCGAGCACGACGGGGCGCACGCGATTGGCGAAGGGCACGGCCCCCAGGTAGAGCACGAAGGGAACAAGCAGCCAGAGGAGATGAGGATGGCGGAGACGGGGGCGGCGAGCGATCACGGAGAGGGAGCCTATCGGGGCTTCATAGCGCGCAACTTGCCCCACACCACGAGGCGGTACTTGGAGGTGTACTCCGGGGTGCAGGTGGTGAGGGTGATGTAGTAGCCGGCCGCGCGATACCCGGCGCTCGGGTGCCGATCGCTGAGGGGCACGGGCCGGATGACGCCCCCGTCGCCGGGCGAGGTCTCGGGGAGTCCGCTGTCGACGACGTACGTATAGGTGGCGCTCTTGGTCTCGACGGTGAGGGTGTCGCCTTTGCGCAGCCGGTTGATGTGGCGGAAGGGCTCGCCGTGAGTGTTGCGGTGCCCGGCGAGAGCGAAGTTTCCGGGGCGGCCGGGTTGGGCGGTACGCGGATAGTGCCCGACATAGCCCCTATTGAGCACATTCCGCTTGCTGACGCCTTCGGCGACGGGGGCGCTGAGGCCGAGTCGGGGGATGCGAAGAATGGCGTACGCCTGGTCCCAGCGGGGTGGCGGGGGCTGGGCGGCGACGGGGCGCTGGTGCGGGGAACGGGGGGAGGATCCGGAGGGCGGCTCCCCGGGACCGTTCTTCGAGGCCCCCACGTCCTCGGGGATGGACGTAGACCCTTCCTCCGGGACCCCACCCCCACTCCCTTCCCCGGCTGCCCACTCCCTCTCCAGGGCGTGGACTTTCCTCTCGGCCCCGGCGCGGGCCTGCCGGTTGGTCCACCACAGTTGATGGACGACGAGGAGGAGAAGGACGAGTCCGAGGGTGACGGCGACTTCGGCGGTGTTCCAGAGGGCGCGCGTGAGGGGGGACCGGACGCGTGGGCGCCCCTGCACGACGACGGGAACCTCCCGCCCCTCCGCTCCTAGGCGCACACCCGCTCCCTCCACCACCAGCGGCCGCACGATAGGCGCTCGCCGCACAACAGGCCATAGATGTACGACGCGTCCGCCCATACACGTGACAATCCCCTGGGCAGTACGGTGTCGCGTATGCGCCCCGACACGCCTGTCACGCCAGCCGACCACATCGAAGAAGCCGAGCGCCTGGAGCGCACGGCGGGCCTCTACCCGAAGGACGCGGAGCAACTACTGCTCCAGGCGGCGGCCCACTACGAACTGGCCGACGAACGCCCGCGGGCGACGAGCCTGTACGACACGCTGCTGTCCGCTGAGGCTGTGGCGAACCCCCTCCTGGTGAAGGCGCTCAAGGCGGCGAACCTCTGGGAGTACGGCCACGAGGCGGAGGCCCGCGCGATCATCACGGGCATCCGCACGTCGTCCCCCCAGGACCCGGCGCCGTGGGTGATCGTGGCGGAGTCGCTGGAGTCGCACGACGAGCTGGAACAAGCGGAGGAGACGTTCACGGAGGCGGCGACGCGTCTCCTGACGGACGTACCGGAGCCTCCCTACCCCACCCACCCCCTGCTCTTCGGCCGTCACCGGGTACGACGCCTGCTGGGCCGGGCCCACGACGCGTGGGACGAGGCGGCGGACCGCATCCACGCCGCCACGGTCTCGTCCTCGGCCTCCTCCTCCATCACCCTGGACGAACTCCACGACCCCAAGAGGATCTGGTCGCTGGGCTCGGAGAACCCCACGGAACTCCGCGCGGAAATCGCCCGCCTGCAAGCGGAGTTGGGCTCGTACAGGGCAGCCCTGTCCCGCCCGTTCCCGGTGGCGGTCCTCCACTGGCCGTCCACGGAACTGACGGAACTGCTGGCGGCGTACCCGGCGCTGAGCGCGGAATACCCGTCCCACGAGGAGCACTTGGCGACCATAGAGTCCTCGCTACGCGAACTCGCGGAGTCGGGCACCCCGAACTTGGGCGTGGTGACGGGCACAGTCCCGTCGTACGAGGCGTTCGCGGCGTCGGAGGGGGCTTCCCCGGAGGCGGCGGAGCTGTTGCCCCAGTACGCGACGACGCTGGCGGCGCGGGGGCGGGCTGTGGGGTGGCCGCCTGAGGGTGGGGAGGGGTGTTGGTGTGGGTCGGGGGTGGCTTACAGAGAGTGCCATGGGTTTGGTGGCTGATTTGCGCCAGATAAGGGAAACACAGCGAAAGTGAAGTCACGGCATGGCACGCCTCATCCTTCAGACTCCTGGGGAGACATGCAGCAACACGGACTCTGGTGAGCATGTACTGCTCGCCCCTGCTGACGATCGCGAACTTCAGTCGGTTGCTTCCTGGCTAAGCGACCAACCCGTCGCAGAGTTCTATACGGAAGCGATCCGGAACTCCATCGACTACGTTCTTGATGGAGGAAGAACGGGTCGGTTCGACTTGATGTCGCCTGAGGTACATCCGGGTGAGCGGGCATCAGTTGGGGCCAAGCTCGAGTACGAGATCCTACGCATGTTCGGGCTGCCTAAGGCCAAACCGCTGGACACACTCATCACCGGCGTTCCCGTTGACATCAAAGCCACGGTCGGTGACAACTGGGCCATCCCCACAGAGGCCCAGTGCCAGTTGTGCATCTGCACCCAGATCCAACTCAAGAAGCACCGGCACAGATCGTGGCTGGTCCGTGCCCACCGGTCATGGCTTTATCGCGGCAAGGGCAACAAAGACCAGAAGCGCGGCCTGGCAGTTCACGCACGCGAGCACTGGAGTGTTCCGCTCTACGACTGGACTGATCTGCCCATCAACCCGTTGAGCTACCTGACCGAGGACCAAGTCGCGCGGGTGCTCGCCAAGAAGCCGGGACAGGTTCAGCGCATGCTGATGATGTTCCGCTTCCTGGAAGGGCACATCATTCCGCGAAATGTGTTCCTGACGGTGGGAGCGGGCAAGCAGGATCCCATGCGCCGTGCCCGACAGCTCAAAGACCGGGCTGCGGAGGAGGGACTCACCGTCCTCTGTGGCACCTGGGTGGACTCGCGCGAGCAGGCTGCCGCCCGCGGCATCACCCTCCGGCCTGGAGAGTGGATCGCGATTCGCGAGGGCACCGGGGAACTCGGCGAAGGCGCCGCGCACAGCCCGACGAGCTGAGAGATTCTAGGAGCGGACCGCAGTGGCTGAATCTGACGACTGGTCTCCGCCAACGGGCTCGTGGGCGTCGTCTGCAGCTCGGCGCCGGAACATGCAGGCCATCCGCAGTAGAGACACGAAGCCAGAGCGCCTGATCCGTCGGCTGTTGCACGCTCAGGGGCTTCGGTATCGGGTTGCAGCTAAGCCGCTACCCGAACTGCGCCGCACTGCAGATATCGTCTTTCGGCCTGCGAAAGTAGCCGTATTCATTGACGGCTGTTACTGGCACGGCTGTCCAGATCACTATGTTCCACCGAAGACGAACCAGGGTTATTGGTCAAACAAGGTCGCGGGCAACATGGCTCGGGACCGTGACACCGATAGGCATTTGACCGAAGCAGGCTGGACGGTTCTGCGATTCTGGGAGCACGAGTCACCCGACGAGTGCACGAATGTCATCGTCAGCGTCGTCGTCGAACGTCGGGAAGCTCTGCTGCACGGGAAGCTCGGGCGCCACGAGTGACGGGTCAGCCTCAGGCTCGTATTCAGGGCTCGGGTCTTCGTGCAACTGACCAGTGCGGGACAACGCTTCCCGAATGCTCTTACCGACCGCGGCGGCAACCGGCGGCGGAAACGCATTGCCAACCTGGCGATAGCGCGCCGTCTTGCCACCGGTGAACTCCCAAGCGCCTTCTGGATGTTCCTCGTCTGGAAAGCCCTGGATAATCGCGGCCTGCTGGACTGTGAGCTTCGGGCCGCGCGTCAGGGTGCCGAGGTCACGCTCCGCGTCGACCATCTTGTCTTCATCGTTAGCCACGCCCATGGCGTCGACACCGAGAGCAGCCCACGCCTTCTTCGCACGGGTGGGACCGAGGTCAGCTCCACCATGCTTCTTGGAGCCGCCGACGAGAGTCGGTGCGACCGCGCCGAGGCGAGCCTGTTCCAGCCAATTCTGGTACTGCTTTGTACCTTCCCCCAGTCGCCGCTTCATGCTCGCATCGAGTGCGTCTACAACCGTTCGCACCTTCGACTGGGGCTTTGGCCAGTCGAAACCGCGATACTCGTCTCGGCGAATCGCTACAAGGATGGCGCGCGGCCGCAGCTGAGGTACCCCGAAGTCCTGCGCTTCGAGCAAGCGCCAGCCGCAAATTACATAGTCAGCCTTGCGCAACCTGTTCTTGATGTGATTCCGGTAGTAGCGGAACTTGGATTCTGGCTCCACCAGGCCACGCACATTCTCAATCATGACCGCACGCGGTCGGAGTTCCTCAACCAAATCGAGCATGCGCGGGAAGAGATCGCGCTCATCATCCCGGCCTAGCTGCTTACCTGCGGCCGAGAATGGCGGGCAGGGAACTCCCCCGGCAAGCAGGTCAAGCTCCCCCGGCTCAAGCATCTTCGGCTCATCCTTAGCAGAGCCACGATTATTTTTGCGGCCCTCCGGGGAAAGGACTTCCTTTAGCGGATAGAAGTTGTTGACGTCTACTTCACGGACCAGGCAGTGTTCCTTTTCCCAGCTCCATGAGGGGCGGGCCTGGATGTTCGCTCTCAGCGTCTCGGCAGCATGCTTGTCGATCTCAACCAGCGCGAGGTGCCGGAAGCCGGCCTGGTGGAGTCCAACAGCTTGGCCGCCGGCACCCGCGCAGATCTCGATCGAGGTCAGCTTGCGGTGGGCGGTACCCATCGGCTCCTCCTGGTGCGGCGAATTGCAGACACGCAAGTGTCGCATCCCTTGGCAACCAGGAGACACAGGACCGGCCGACTACCCCTGCAGGCCGTCAACTCCGCATGAGCGCCTCTAGGTCCCTCTGCAGCTCATCCCGCGCGGCAGCCGGGAGCTGGCGGTACAGACCCCAGACCTTCTCCGCTGAGCTCAAGGGGCGGCAGTCGACCTTCATCCAGACCAGCAGATCCTGTTTGCTGCGCTTGGGAAGCTCAGCCATCCGGTCCCAGACCTGCCCCTTAGTCATCTGCACACCAGTGAGGTGCTTCACGGTCTCATTGCAGCGGGCGCACTCGGTGATCAGATCTTCTGCGTTAGCAGTGCTGCCGGACTTGTGCGGATTCACATGCCCCAAGGTCAGCCGGACCCTCGTACCAGGGTCGTCTACGTATCCTTCGCCGGCCGCATGCCCGCAGCGTCGGCACATGTGACCGTCACGCTCGTACACGAACCGCCTGGTCTTGGCGCTGATCTGCCGCAGACCCGCTGCCCGGTGCTCCCGCTCCCAGACTGGGCGCCCCATCGATTCCAGATACAGCTGGTCCGGCTGCAGACTCGGCTTATCCCGGTAGGTTTTGATCACCCACCCCGCGGGCCGCAGATCACGCATCCGGCGGTCCACCTGCTCGGCGCCCCTGATCGCTTCCCGAAGCCTGGCCTTGGAGAAGGTGCCTCCCTCGCCGACTTCATCACGCAGCCACAGCGCCACACGGATACGAGTCCCCAGGCTCTCGTTCTGCCAGCTCAACCCTGTTTCGGCCACAGGTACACCAATCGCTCAGACGTTCTCTGCATACTTCCATCGAATGGAGACACTAGCTTGCCGCCACTTGCCGCGGCAAGTGGCGGCAAGCTGTCTGGGTCTGCGATCAACACCAGCGCCGGGAGGCCCCGTCTTGTCCCATCGATCCGCCGCAGCCAGCCATCGCACCTGTCTCGAAATCTGTTCTGGTGCTGGCGGGCAGGCACTCGGCTTGGAACGCGCCGGCTTCAGCCATCAGATGCTGGTCGATATCGACCCCGACGCGTGCCAGACCCTTCAGCTCAACCGCCCCAACTGGAACGTCATGCAGGCGGACATCAAGTCAGCGGCCGTCCTACCTGCCATCGCCTCGACACCGCCCTGGCTGCTCGCAGCTGGGGTGCCGTGTCCCCCGTTCTCGCTTGCCAGCCAGCAGCTCGGGGCGGACGACGAGCGTGATCTCTTCCCAGCCGCGCTCGACCTCGTCTCAGCCATCAAGCCAAGAGCGGTCCTCATCGAGAACGTGAAGGGGCTACTTCAGACGAAGTTCTCGGCCTACCGCGCGGAGATCCTTCACACGTTGTCGGCTCTCGGCTACGAAGCCGAGTGGCGCCTTCTGTTCGCCTGTGACTTCGGCGTCCCCCAACTACGGCCCCGTGCGGTACTTGTAGCGCTGGAACCCCGGTCATTCTCCAACTTCGCGTGGCCTGTCAGGCATTGCCTCAATACGAAGAGCGCCCTTGTGGGAAGTGTCCTCCGGGACTCGATGGCTTCCCGCGGCTGGGAACTGGCCGACGCCTGGGCCGCCAAGGCCCAGCGCATCGCCCCCACCTTGTGCGGCGGGTCGAAGAAGCATGGAGGGCCAGACCTTGGGCCCTCGCGAGCCAGACGGACATGGGCGGAGATGGGAGTGAACGGCTCCAGCGTGGCGGATCTGCCACCTTCGCCTGGCGATACGTTGCCAGTGAGGCTCACGGTCGAGCAGCTCGCCCTGCTGCAGGGTTTTCCGCCGGACTGGAAGTTCGCGGGAGGCAAGACGTCGGCATACCGACAGGTGGGCAATGCCTTTCCCCCACCAGTCGCTCAAGCCGTCGGCCGCGCGATCGCGGAAGCACTAGATCAGACTGACAAGGAAGCCGGAAACGGCCCCCACAACGGCACGAAGGGCACCACGGCCACTGGAATGATTCGGCTCCCGTCCCCCTTAACTAAGCCTGGCACCAATGCGTACGCAGGTACCGAGTAGCGGACGGACTCCCACGCACCACGGAGGTCTTGATCTATTGGGGCAGCACGGCTCAGCCAGTCCCTGTCGACCGTCACCACATTGATGGCTCGCTCGCGGCTGTCGATCAACACAGCAGTCAAGAGCCAGTCTTCGTCCTGGCGCATCACCTCGTACTCATGACGTGTGAGGTGAATGATCAGCCTTGTTGGGTCAGTTGTGGCCTTCACTTCGATGTGAGCGGCAACACCCTCCCGTGTTTCTGCTTCGATGTCGTATCCGTGTGCGTCGGATACCGCTGCAACGTGCACGATCCGTGCCGCGTCACCGAGCGCGAGCAGTTCCAGGACCGCTGCTTCGCCAGCCGCCCCAACAGCGCGACGAGCAGCTTCAGCGGGCTCATCCCACTTCATCCGTCCGTGTGCCGCCACCCTGCCTGGGTCTTCGTAACCAGAGATGCGCACCAGGGGTCGACCGCGGCAATCCACGAGTCCAGTACGGAGAAGCCACGTGAGGCCAGCCGCGTACTGAACCGGCGTGAGGTCCGCGTAGTCCGGATGGTGAGTGAACAAGGCCCTGGCCCGCGGCACATCGGCTACGTGTAAGAGTTCCAGCCAGCGGAGCACGGCGCGACGCGTCCCCTCACCGGGCAGCATGAGAATCAAGGTGCCGAAGCAGTGCACGGACATCGGCCATGTCCATTCCTGCGGCGATCGACGGTTCTTCCTGCAGGTCTGCCAACTGCTGTACGGAGGGATCGTCGAGGATCTGTCCCATGAATTCGAGCTTGCGCTCCAGCCGCAGAGCCACCACTTCGTCAATTGTCTCCTCCGCAGCGAGGACCGTGACCCGCGTCTCGGTGCCAGGCTCGAGCCCGAGTCGGTGAATACGGTCGAGGCTCTGCAGGAAGCGACCAGCCATGAAGTCGCGGTCTACGTACACAGCGTCATGGCAGACCTGGTGAAGGCTGATGCCCTCCCCCAGGGTCGCGGGATTGGAGAGGAGCACATGACAGTCAGGGTCTTCCCTGAACCGCTTGAGCTGTTCAGCGCGATCAAGTGTCCCTCCATGCACTACTGCTGGCTGATACGCGGAGAAGAACCGCTCCATCGTGGTGAGACTGCGCACGAAGGTCGTCCATACAAGCGTCTTCCGACCCATGGCTGCGTTCTCGGCGACGATGCTGAGCGCTTCCTTGTATTTAGGAGACAGCTCATAGTCTGGCAACTGCCTGAAGAGCGAGTACAAGGAATCAGTCTGCGGCACCTCCAAGGGCGGCACCCGGTAGTCAAGCGGCGCGTACCGGCTCTCTCCTTCCAAGAGCAGGGCAGGGCTGGTCGCTGCCATCAGCAGGCGCAGCATCGCCTTTCCGAGAGCGTCGAAGTCATCCCGTCCTGCTTCAGCCCTGGCGGTGTAACGGCCGACGAGCGCGTCATACACCTCACGGTGCAGCGACGGCAGCGCGACGTAACGAATGCGCGTTTCGAAAGGGGGGAGCCCGAGTTCGTTCTTGGTGGTACGGGTGAACAGCGGCTGCAACACCGTGCTGGCGTGGGCGAGATCGCCACCTGCCACGGCATTGGTCACGACTCGGCGGCCGTGTCCCGGCCACACGAAGGAAAGCAGGTTCTCCAGGTCGCGAGCGCCGTTGGGTGCTGGGGTTCCGGTGAGGATGAGTCGACGGCGGGCCAAAGGGCCAAGTGCCATGCAGGCACTGCCGTAGATGCCTCGCGCTCCGAGCTTCATACGGTGCGCCTCATCGAGAATAATCATTGACGGGGCACCGCGGAGCCAGGTCGCGAGCGTGGCCAGGGACCGGTCAAGCCTCTCGTAATTCACGATGAGGACGTCCGTACCCGGATCAGCAGACCGCTCCATGATCCGGGCGGCGAGCGGCTCCTTAAAGCAGACCTCGCTCTCGTAACTCCACGATTCGTAGGCCGACTTGGGGCTCACTACGAGCAGCCTGCGCACGTCCCCCCGTTCGCGCATCGCGGCGAACACCGCCAGTCCGACACGGGTCTTGCCAGCCCCTGGCACAGAGAAGTTCGCGCCGTGCTGCAGGGAGAGAAGGCGCGCAATGTCCCGCCTCTGGAAGCCGGTGAGGTCCGCGCGCCACTCCGGACCGAGCTGGTCCAGGACCGTGTCCGTCGTGACGACGGCAACCGCATCGGGGTCCTGCAGCCATTGCTCGGCCCGCTCCGCGTCGTCGAGAACACCGCCGACAAGGGTGGCCAGCTCCTCTTCCCACTCCACGTCCGGGGAAGGCCAAATAGACAGCGCCTCAAGACCTGTGAGGAAGTCATCGAGGTCTATCTCGGCTGACAGCACGGTGCGCTGACCGGCAGCCGGAAAGCGTGCTGCCAGCTTAGCGAAATCTCCTTCCCGCCCCGGGGCCGCGCGCAGAACGGCACGTGTGCGGGTGACATCCGAGGCGATGCGCAGAGACGGTTCCGCGGCTGTGGTCACGCGCCCTCCTCCCTGACCGACTCAAGGAGCCAGGAGACACCATCACCGGGCACCTTGATACTGCGCTGGGTCGCCACAGCGAGCTTCGTCAGAGACTCGCGGAGGGTCAGGACCGCCTCATCGAACGCCTCCTCATCGAGGCTGCCGGACGCCTTGGCGAGCGTGAGGTCGGTGATGCACTGCTCAATATCCTGGCAGGCATCGGTGATGCGGTCCTGCGCCGCCTGCTTGCGCTTGCGGACCCTGGCATCCTTGCCTGCCGGTTCCAGGGCCTTCTCAACCGCCTCGCGTGCGACTCCGAACGTCTTCGTGGCCGTCTTACTCCGCTCGGTGAACAGCCCGTCTTCCGCGGTCTCCACTGCCTTGGCCTTCAAGATCGTGTCTGTCAGGGCCTTGGCCTGAGCCACCTTGGGTGCGGCCGACTTCACGGTGCGCTCGAGTCCTGGAATCGCCACGACGCCCGGAGCCTCGTTCTCCGTCTTCATCATGTCCGGCAGCCTCTTGTCCAAGTACCGTTCCCTGAAGTCAGGTTCGATCAGGCGCACGTCGGTCTTGGAGAAACCGAGAACAATTGCTGCAAGCCGCGTCTCCTTGAGAACCTCCGCCTTGTCCTTACTTACCGCAGATTCCTTGGCGTACCGGCGGTAGAGCTCACGGAGCTTCTCCTGGTGCTGCTCGAAGTCCAGCAGCCGAAGCTGAGCACCACCGTCGTTGGACCTCTCGATCAAGTCACGGAGGCAGGAGAGGATCCACAGGTCCTGCTCGCACGTAGTGGCACGGATACGGAACTCGCGCGCCACATCAGCCAGGGTGCGGCCCATGAGGTGCTGCTCCTCCATGGCCAGCAGCCGGTTGATATACGAGTAGTCGCGGCGCTGGTCCGGCCGGAGCTGGAGGGACAGCTCCACGGCGTTGATGTCGTCCCACGTGCACGACTCCGGCAGCACGCCCACCCGGATGTTCGCGACGCCGAGCTGCTTGAGGGCCGCGCGACGAGTGTTGCCGTTGACCAGAATGCCGTCTCGTGTAATGAGTCCGGGCTCGTTCTGGCGATAGACGCGGAGACTCTCCTGCAGGTCATCGAAGTCAGGGTCCTTCTTGGAAGGGTCCGCCGGCAGCATCTGCAGCAGGTAGTGAAGATACTCTTGGCTCCCCGGCACCCACGGCTCTTCGTCAAGCAGCTTGTCACGCTCGGGGTCGTGGCTCCGCTGTGCGCGGATGCGGTGCGTCCCCGGGTTGTAGTAGAGCGCGTCAACTGGCATGTCGATGACTTCGACGTGCAGCGGCTGCGTGCGCCACTCGACGGTAAGCGTCTCCCGAACGCCATTCCCGTCAGTGATTTCCTTCAGTCGCTGCTCGACCAGCGCCTTGTTCTGTTCAGCCAGCGGTGGCCGGCCGAAATCCTTGCCCACCAGAATCTCCTCAAGGACAGTCAGGGTTGTTGCTGCTACCGCAGGACCGCTTCCCACTTGGTGGGAAGAAGCGGGGTCTCCGGAATCATCAAAGGGTGTGCCGTCTATTCAGTCGCCGGCTTCAGAGCATCGCGGATCTTCGTCCTCGACTCTTCCGGAAGCGTCCGGTAGTCGGCCCAGAATGCCTCCGCCGTGCTGAACTCACGCCGGTCCCGGTCCATCCAGTCCGAGAGCATCCTGCGATCAAGGCTGCTCAGGCCCTCGGCACGCTTCAGCATCTCGCCGAGATCCGTCACAGCACCGCGCCCGCCCACACGGCAGCGGTTGCACTCGGCTACGAGCTCCGTCTTCTCGGTACCGTCCGGCTGCCGTACTGCCCGGCGGGCGATATCGATCTGAGCCGACTCGTAGGTGCCGGCGTAGATCTCACCCGGCGCGATGCCGCACGACCGGCAGAAATGGCCGTCGCGCGCGAGCACTTCACGCCGCCGCGTCTGAGTGATCGAGGTACCCGGACGCGTTCCCTTGCCCGGCTGCCACACCGGCTCACCCTGCTTCACGAAGCGCTGCTCGTGCTGGCCGAGGGAGGCGTCTTCACGGTTCGTGTTGATCTGCCAGCCGTGGTCCCGCAGATCACGGACTCGGCGGTCAGCCTGACTAACCCCCGGGAAGGCTGCCTTCACGTCTTCCTTGGTGAAGATGTTCCCTTCGCCCACAACGGTCACCAGCCACAGGCCAGCACGCTTCATGGTGCCGAGCTTCGTATCCGTCCACGACGGCATGTCCACCACGTACCCCTCTCCTCGGGCCAGGTCCGCTAAGACCGCAAACGGTGGAGGAGCCTCCGACCGTACGGAACTAGAAGCCTTGCGCAGGCAGCGGAGAGAAATCCAGTGCTGACCAGGAATTGCACTGGCGCAACAAATTGCACATCTGCAATGATCCAAAGACCCTATTCAAAGCACCGAAGGCTCCAGCAAGATGAAGGGTCCATCAGACGCGCGCGTCACACGGAGGGGCTGGCCTTTATATGGCGACGAGATCTGCAGGGAGACACGCCCGGAGGGGTGACGATGCTGTCCCCCTCTCGCCCAGAGAGGCGTTCCAGGGCGCTCTGCACGAGGTACTGGACGCCGTGGATCTGGCCCACAACAGGATCGCCAAACGAGCAGGGATCAATCAATCCAGCCTGTCCTGCTACTACACAGGCAGGCGGGTGCCTGAACCGGGGGCGTTGGAGAAGATCTACAAGGTCCTGGAGGACGAAGCGCAGCGGCCTCCCGCAAAGGCGTTGCCACACACGCTGTCCCGTCTGCTACAGCTTCGTGATGCCGCCCGCGCCGAGCCCATCGCCCCTTCAGCCGCAACCGCCGCCTTAGCTGCCTCCACGACCGCGCCTCTGGCGCCGCGGCCGGCTTCCCCGACGTTCCGCGAGAAACGTCGTATGAAGCGCGGACGGCTCGCCCGCCGCAAACTTGCGGCCCTGCCGGTACAGGCAAAGGTGCCGGTCCCCCGCCAGGAGGGGGACCGGCACCACGCCAGTAATTCACACGCCGCCGACATCGCCGATTACCTCAGCCACTTAGCAGCAGGCAGGTACCGGGAGGCGCAGTTCATCGCCTGGGCGCTGGCGAACAATCTCGCTCCACGAGAGTTCCCGCACGTCGTGGCCTCCTACCGCGACGCCGGAGCAGAGGAGGGGGTGGAGGCCATACTCAGGGCCGCCGCGAGCCGGGCCGATGTCCAAGACTCCATCAACATCACCGCGGCGTTGGTCGACGAGGGCCAAGTAGCCGACGCCCAAACCATATTGGCTGCCATCCGCACCGATCAGTAGCCCCAGCCGCCTTCCGTGCCGGCACGGATCCACGCCTCACGCCGCGTCGGCCTCCGCCTCAAAGTGCATCTGCGCCCGGTCGAGCATCTCGTCCGGATCTCCTCCCTGCGCTACGAGCCAGTGAAGGAGATCGGCGATCACATCAGTGGCCGACTCCTCGAGCACCGCGAAGGTCGGCACAACGGCAGAACTCGCGCCGACTACACGTCTGTATTCCTCAAGAACCATGGCGGCGCGCTGCACCCGCATGCACTTGCGTGCCGGCTCAAGGGAGAGTTCGCACCACACAGCCTTCCCTGTAGCGGTGAGGAGGGTTCCCCATTCCTCACATACTGAGGCCAGCAGGTGCAGACCACGCCCACACTCCCCCTCCCCGCATGCCGTTCGCAATGCCGGCAGAGCCCGGCTCTTGTCGTGCACCTCCACGCGCAGACGGTCCCCCCTCGGCTCAAGGATCAGCGTCGCGGCCACCCCTTCACCCACGTGCTTGATGACGTTCACCGCCAGCTCGGTCGCGACCAACCCGGCCTCGTCAGCGATGCTTTGCGCACCCCACCGATCCAAGTTGCGCTTTACCGCCTTTCGGAGCAGATGAACTTCGGGGGGGCACTGCCTCAAACGGCAGGACACTGCGCAGCCGTCGTTCGCCCTCTTCGTACATGGACATGGAGAGACTCCCTCCCAGGCCACGCAGCACTGCGCCTGCCGTATCCACACGACTGCACCGCGTAGCGAACTACGCCGAGCATGGCACAGAGAACTCTCACTGTGTAACTTCTCACGAGAATCCATCGAGTGAACCTTGTGGAGCCTCAACTCCACTGCTGCATAGCCTGGTTGCGGCCCGCGAGCAGGTCGCCCGCGCCGCCGAGGAGGTAACTGACGTGCCAGCGAGGGCCACCACCCGTCGGCGTCAGCTGGGCGCGACCTTGCGGAAGCTCCGCCTGCGTCAAGGGCTGACGCTGGAAGAAGCCGGCCACAGCGTGGGCGTTTCGAAGGCGACCGTCAGCCGGTACGAGACACGTGAAGGTCCGGTCAAGTGGCTGGTGGTGGAGGCTCTTTGCCGGGAGTACAGCGCCACGGACGCGGAGCGCACAGCTCTCGTCGGACTCGCCAAAGACGCCAAGCAGCAGGGTTGGTGGAGATCCTTCGCCGACTCCATTCCGGAAACCATGAATCTGCTGCTGACGCTTGAGGACGACGCCGTCCGCGAGGAGCACTTCTCCTGCGTATACGTGCCCGGGCTTCTCCAGACACGCGGCTATACGACTGCCGTGCAGCAGGCGAACGAGATGGAGCGCACTCCCGAGGACATCGAGCGGCTCGTTGACATCCGGATGAGGCGGCAGGAGATCCTCGCCCGTCCGGAGCCACCGCATCTCTGGGCCATCCTTGATGAGTCCGTGGTCCGGCGAGTTGTCGGCTCCCCCACCGTGATGCGTGAACAGCTGGACCATCTCCTGCAGGCCAACAAGTCGCCTCACATCACGCTCCAGGTACTCCCCTTCTCCCGAGGCGCCCACGCCGCCGCTCTCGGCAGTTTTGTCATCCTCGGCGGGCGCGAGTCATCGCTGGACGTCGTGTACGTCGACCTTCATGTCGGCTCGATGTTCATGGAGAAGGATGAGGAACTGGACAGGTACCGGCTCGCGTTCGACTATCTCCGCGCACAGGCACTGGATATGGCCGCGTCGTCGGCCTTGATCAAGCAAGCTCGCGAGGAGATGGCATGACCGTGCGCAGTACTGACATCGCCGCCCATCCCCATTGGTTCAAGTCGTCCTACAGCGGCGGCAACGAGACCGAGTGCGTTGAAGTGGCCGTCGCGGATGACGATGTCCTCATACGTGACTCGAAGTGGCCCGCCGCCGCACGCATCGCAGTCCGGCCGGGCGCCTGGGGGATCTTCCTCTCCTTCGTACGCTGACCCCTACCTCTCAGCCGGAGCCGGGCCCCCTCACAAACCTCTCACCACCCCGCGTTAACCTCACCCCCAAGGCAAAGACAAACCAATCAAAGGCGGGGCAACCATGGCCAAGGTTCCGACCAGCGCAGCAGTAGCCGTGAGCGGACTCATCGGCGGCTACGCCACCGCCCGCTTCACCAAGAAGCGCCCCCTCGGCGGCGCCGTGCTCGCCGTCGCCGGGGCCGCCGCCGCGCAGCAGTGGCGGGCGAAGGCCGGGGGCAAGACCGCCACCGCGCTCAGCCTCGCGTACGTCGGCGCGTTCGGAGCCTCGCACCCGCTGGCCAAGAAGGTCGGGGCCTGGCCCGCCGTGTTCGGGGTCGCCGGGGCCGTCGGTGTCGCCTCCTGGGTGCTCGCCGACCGCAAGGGTGCCTGATGCGTCGCGTAGGCACCGCTACTCCCTGAACGCCCGCACGCACGGGACTTGTTTCATCGATCGAGCCCGGCGATGGCGCGCGACGACACGTCTTCAGTCGCGGGTCAGGAGGAAATCCGGGCATACATCCGGGTCGGGGTCGTCGTAGAGGATGGAGCGTTTGGCGTTCACGCCGATCGAGAGCCGCTCGACTTTGTCATGGGGGGTGAGTGGTTCGTCCGGCTTGTCGAAGTAGAGCTGGACCATCGGGTAGTCGTCTGTGGTTGTGTCAACATGCCAGGTCCCTGAATCGTCGAACGTCGAGCCTTTGCTGTAGTTGGGGAAGCCGTGACGTGGCCAATTGCGCACCGTCATGGTGCCGCCGAATCTTCCAGGGGAGGTCTTGAGCGTGATGCGAGTGCCGGCGGCCTTCAGCGTCCCTCGGTAACTACCTTCGAGTTCCGTGGAATTGACTTGCTTGGACTTCTCCGGCACGCATCGTTCGAACGCATCCGACGAACAGGCATAGGCAAGCCCACCGGCGAGCACAGTCAGTGCGGCCCCGGCGTAGAGCAGTTTCTTCTTCACTTAGGAACCCTTGTGGGACTGAGCGGGGATGCGTTCCGTCCAGACGATGTCTTGGTCGACGGTGGAGAGGGGGCCTGATTCGCGGTTCGCCTTCTCCAGCCAGTCGTAGTAGCCGATGTAGTGCAGGAACGAGGCGTTGCTTGTGTCGTTCTTCAGGTGGTACTCAACGACGAGAGAGCCGTCCGGGTCTTCTCCCTTGACCGTGTAGCCGAGGCCGTAGGAGCCGACGAACGCCTCGCCGAGATGGTTCTCGTCGCCGGTGACAATCGCGGGGAAGTCGGTGACGATGAGCTTCTTGAGCGCTCCTAGCTTGCCGCTCTCGGAGATCGCGTAGTGGACGGTGCCGGATTCGCTGCCGTTCGACTGCCACTTGTGCAGCGTGTCGATGCGCAGTTGTTTCATGCTCTCGCTCGAGCGGATCAGCTCTGTCATCTTGTCGCCTGCTACGAAGTCCTTATGGCGGGGCCCTTCTCCGGTGACCCAGTTGGCGCCGAGCGAGTACGGGGTGTCGCCCTGCGTCATCGGATAGGGGTCCTTGCCTTGCATGGCCAGGCCGAGCGCGTTGTACTCGGCTTCGCCGATCCTGTTCGTGCTGTCGGTGTCCGTGTGCTGGGGCTTCTTGTTGAACCAGTCGCCGAGCCCGACGTCGGAGGTGAGACTGAAGGCCAGATTGCGGTCGGCGACCGCGGCGCGGCCGCAGAGGCGTGTTATCTCCCGCTGGGCTTCCGTGATGCGCCGCTCGTCGTCGGAGCCCTTCTCGATGGTCTTGCACACCCCGTCGATGATGTCGGTCGAGACGTCGCCGTTCCCGTCGACGTACAGCCCTTTGTCCCGTGCGTCCTGCACCGCGTCCGCCAAGTCGCGCCTGATGACCTTGATCTCTCCGACCGCGTCCTCGACAACGCCGCGCATCGCCTCGACGACCTTGCCGGCCGCGTCGATCTGGCGCTGCATGTCGTCGATCATCCGCCAGGCATACGGGGCTGCCGCGCCCTCCCAATACCCCTTGTTGCGCAACGGGACGAGTACTTCGTCGTGGACACGCTTCGGCAGCTTCTTGATGCCCTTGTGTACGGTGCTGAGCTGGTCAGCGAGGCTATCCAGTCCCGTGAGGTCCGCGTCCATGAACTCGCGGTAGAACGCGGGCATTTCAGTAACTGTCCAGGCTCGACCTGAGGCGGGGGGTCCGGTTCAGGTCGTCCCGTACCGCAACGTCGGTCTTGTGGTAGTCGTCGGCGCTGGCCCGCAGGCTCGCAGCGATGTGTCCCAGCCAGCCCGTGACCGTACCGGCCTGCTTCTCCCAGTACTTGTGCGCGAGCGTGATGCCGGACTCCGAGTCCCAGCCCGACAGGCCCTTCGCCGCCGTGAGGGCAGGCCCTTCCAGCGATGCCGCCGCCTTGTAGAAGGCATCGTGGACTTCGTCCGTGTGGTGCGCGCACTTGCGCAGAACAGACGGCGCGACTCTCAGCCGGTCCTTGCCGTTCGGGTCCGGGGTGCCCTTCGGCGGCAGTAGTGACTGCCGGGGCAGGAGAGGGTTCGCCTTCGGCAGCGGTTTGATGTCCAGCGGGTCCTGGTAGCTGTCGGCGGGCGGCGCTTTGGCGAGATCTCCGGCGAGGTCCCCGGCCTGGTGGGGCTTGGCCACCTCGTCCGGTGATATCGGAAGCTGCGTCTGAGACGGTTCGGGGAGCTTGTCGTCCCCCTTCACCACGTGCCCCGGCTTGCCGCCAGCCGCTTCGCTGTCGCTCATACGACGCCTACCCCCGTGTCTCGGCTTTCACGAAGGACGGTAGTTGATACGGCAGTTGCAGGTGTGGCTGGGGTGGCTATGCGGCAACCGTCGCCGTCGTGGGTGTTGGCCATGCGGAACGCATGGGCGAGCCGGGTACGGGCCTCATCGACGAACGTCACGGCGCCCACCCTGCCGCAACTCCCGTCGAAGGCAGGGAGATTGGCAGGGTCTCCTCAGCTTGCTATCGAGACCGTGTCCTACTCGCTCCCGGTCGAGACCGCGAGCTCACCCGGCGCCCGCACCGCGCCCGCCTCACCGCCCCTCACCGCCCCCTGAACGTCGCCCGATAAGCCCCCGGCGCCACCCCCACCCCCGCCACAAAGTGCACCCGCAGCGACGCCCCCGTCCCGAAGCCCGCCTCCGCCGCGACCCGGTCCACGGTGTAATCCGTCCCCTCCAACAACTCCCGAGCCCGCTCCAGCCTCCGCTGCGTCAGCCACTGCATCGGGGTCAGGCCCGTCTCCTCGCGGAAGCGGCGGCTGAACGTGCGCGTGCTCATCGCGGCGTGCTCAGCCATCTCCCCCAGCGTCAGCCTCTCCCCCAGCCGGGTCAGGGCCCACTGTCTCGCCGCCCCCGTCGACGTCAAGTCACGCTCCGGCAGCGGACGTTGGATGTACTGGGACTGGCCGCCCTCCCTGTGCGGAGGGACCACCATCCGGCGCGCCACGTCCGCCGCCACCGTCGCGCCGAAGTCGGTGCGGATCAGGTGCAGGCACAGGTCCACCCCGGACGCCTCGCCCGCCGAGGTCAGGACGGCGCCCTCGTCCACGTACAGCACGTCCTCGTCCACCGTCACCGAGGGGAACGTCCGTGCCAGCAGGTCCGACGCGAGCCAGTGCGTCGTCGCGCGGCGGCCGTCCAGGAGGCCCGCCGCCGCCAGTACGAACGCGCCCGTGCAGATGGAGGCGATACGGGTACCAGCGCGGTCGGCGACATCGGCCAGGGCCGCCCGCAGGTCCGCGGCCAGGCCGCCGGGCACCAGTCCCTCGTCCTCCTCGTGCGACGCCGGGACCAGCACCGTGTCCGCCCAGGACAGGGCCTCGGGGCCGTACGGAGCCCGGATCGGGAAGTCCGCGTCCGTACGGACCTCCCGGGGGCCCGGTATCGCACAGGTCCGCAATGCGTAGAGCCGATCGCCCTTCCCGTCACGCGCGGTGCCGAGCAACTGGTGCACCAGGCCGAGCTCCATGGGCAGGACGCCGTCCCGCACCAGGACCGCCACCCGATGAGTTTCCATGGCGGGATCCTCGCATGGGGCTGAACGGGCGCGGCGACGACGGGGTCAGCCCGTTGCCCCCGTTGCCCCCGTCGTTGCCGGCCCCGTCGGCCCCGGCCCCGCCGCCGACAGCGGCGTCGCGATGTCCTCCAGCGAGCGCCCCTCCGCCCGTACCGCGAACGCCGCCGCCACCAGGCCCGCCGCGCACATCAGACCCGCGCCGATCTGGAACGCGAGGACCGTGTCGCCGACGACGCCCGACTCGGTCAGGTCGGCGAAGATCAGCGGGCCGCTGATGCCGCCGGCCGCCGTGCCGATCGCGTAGAAGAAGGCGATCGCCATGGCGCGCGTCTCCATCGGGAAGATCTCGGAGACCGTGAGGTACGCGCTGCTCGCGCCCGCCGACGCGAAGAAGAGGACCACGCACCAACAGGCCGTCATCGTCGTCGCGTTGAGGGAACCGCGGTCGAAGAGCCAGGCCGTGCCGAACAGGAGGGCGCCCGACACGAGATACGTCGACGAGATCATCACCCGTCGGCCCACCGTGTCGAACAGCTTGCCCAGGAAGAGGGGGCCCAGGAAGTTGCCTGCCGCGATGACCGCGAAGTAGTAGCCGGTGTGGTCCGAGGCCACGTCGAAGAAGGTCGTGAGGATGGAGCCGAAGCCGAAGGTGATCGCGTTGTAGAGGAACGCCTGGCCGATGAAGAGGGACAGGCCGAGGACGGCCCGCTTGGGGTAGTCCCGGAACACCGTCTTCGCGATGAGGCCGAAGCCGATGCTCTTGCGCTGGTGGATCGTGATCTCCCGGTCGGGCGGCGGGAGTTGCCTGCCCTTCTCCCGCTCGATCTCCTGCTCCACCGACGCGACCAGCTCCTCCGCCTCCTCGCCGCGGCCGTGGATGAACTGCCAGCGCGGGCTCTCCGGCACGTGCCTGCGGACGAGGAGGATCACCAGGCCGAGCACGACGCCGAGGGCGAAGGTGAGGCGCCAGCCGATGTCCGCCGGGAAGATGTCCGTGTTGAGCATGACCACGGACAGGAGCGAGCCGCCGATCGCGCCCAGCCAGTAGCTGCCGTTGATGATCAGGTCGACGCGGCCGCGGTACTTGGAGGGGATCAGCTCGTCGATCGCGGAGTTGATGGCCGCGTACTCGCCGCCGATGCCGAAGCCCGTGAGGAAGCGGAAGAGGAAGAACCACCAGGCGTCGAAGGAGAGTGCCGTGAGGGCCGTCGCGCTCAGGTAGACCGCCAGCGTGACCATGAAGAGCTTCTTGCGGCCGTAGCGGTCGGTGAGCCAGCCGAAGAAGAGGGCGCCGGTGCAGGCGCCCGCCACATACAGCGCCGCGCCGATGCCCGTGATCTGCGCGGCGGTGATGTCCAGGCCGCTGTCCGGCTCGGCCAGGCGGCTGGCGATGTTGCCGACGGTGGTGACCTCCAGGCCGTCCAGGATCCAGACGGTGCCCAGGCCGATCACGATCATCCAGTGCCAGCGGGACCAGGGCAGCCGGTCCAGGCGCGCGGGCACGGCAGTGGTGATGGTGCCGCCGGCTTGCGGGACCGGGGCCCGCGGCGGCTTCGACGGGGACGGCGACGTGGTCATGAAGCCCAGAGTGCCCCTGAACGGCACTCTCACGCGCGATGGGCACCGCCGGTCAGGTGCGGGGCCCCGAGCCGCGCCCCACACTCCACACCTATGCCCCCAGCCCCTTCGACACCGCGTAGATGACCAGCCCCGCCAACGACCCCACCACCGTGCCGTTGATCCGGATGAACTGCAGGTCACGGCCGATGTGTGCCTCGATCTTGCGCGACGTGTGCTCCGCGTCCCAGCTCGCGACCGTGTCCGAGATCAGGGACGTGATCTCGCTGCGGTAGGTCGTCACGACGTACACCGCCGCGCCCTCCACCCAGCCGTCCACCTTCTCGCGCAGCCGGGCGTCCGTCGCCATCCGCTGCCCCAGCGAGAGCAGCGACGCCCGTACGCGCAGGCGCAGTTCGCTGCGCTCGTCCTCCGCCGCCGCCACGATCATCCGGCGCACCGCCGACCAGGCGGAGGCGATCAGGTCCTGGACCTCTCCGCGGCCGAGGACCTCCCGCTTGAGGCGCTCCACGCGCGCCCGCGTGTCCGTGTCGGACTGGAGGTCGGAGGCGAAGTCGGCGAGGAAGCGGTCGACGGCGCCGCGCGCGGGGTGCTCGGGCATGTCCCGCATCTCCGTGACGAAGCGGAGGAGTTCCTTGTAGACCCTTTCCCCCACCCTCTTGTCCACGAAGCGAGGGGTCCAGCCGGGGGCGCCGCCCTGCACCGCGTCCATCACCGAGTCGCTGTGCGCCACCAGCCAGTCATGGGCGCGCACGCAGACCAGGTCCACGACCCGCTTGTGGCCGCCGTCCGCGACGATCTTCTCCAGCATCTTGCCGAGGCCCGGCGCGATCTCCTGGGCGTCGGCGCGGCGCGTGATGGCCTCGCCGACGACGGCCTGGACGTCCGAGTCACGCAGGACGGTCAGCGCGCCGCGCAGGGCCGTGGCCAGTTCGGCGGTGACGCGGTCCGCGTGGGCCGGTTCCGCGAGCCACGCGCCCAGGCGGCCGCCGATTCCCACCGCCCGCAGCCGGTCGCGTACGACCTCCGATGAGAGAAAGTTCTCGCCTACGAAGTCGCCCAGGGACGCGCCCAGTTGGTCCTTCTTGTTGGGGATGATGGCCGTGTGCGGGATGGGGATGCCGAGGGGGTGGCGGAAGAGCGCCGTCACCGCGAACCAGTCGGCGAGCGCGCCCACCATGCCCGCCTCGGCGGCCGCCGCGACATAGCCCGCCCAGGCCCCGGCGCCGGAGTTCTGCGCCCACTTGGCGAGGACGTAGACGACCGCGACGAAGAGCAGCAGGCCGGTCGCGGTGAGCTTCATGCGGCGGACGCCGCGGCGCTTCTCCTCGTCGGCGGGGGTGTACGCCATGGGGGAGGAGGGGCGGCGCGCCCCAGGGCCCGCCCCCTCCCCGGCCCCGACCCCCGCCCCTGCGCCATTCGTGGACCCGGCTGCTCCGAACGAGGAGCCGCTTGCGGACCGGTCGGCGTGGGCATGCTGCTCACTGTCCGGTTCCGTCACTTCCGGCCCATTTACGCGTTCCATCCCAGTCCACCGGCCCGTTCGCCCCGTCGGTCTCCGCGCACGTATCGATCCTCTGTATCGATCCTCATACGCATTGTCTCTTCCTGAGCGACTCCTGGAACGGACGACAAGTTCCCGGCGTCTGAGGAGTCGGAGGGGGGCAGTGTCGGCCGCCTCACGGCCCATGACGCATCATGGGGTGATCACATAGGAGCCCCGCAGGCTCCCCCTGCCCAAGGAGACACAGCCGCATGACCAGCATGACCAGGCGTCACGGTTATGCAGTCCTCGCCGCGGTTCTCGCGGTGATAGTGGTGATTTCCGCCGCCATATACGTCGGCGTCTCACGCACCGACGACGGCCAGGACACCCTCAGCTCCGGCCCCCGCACCCCGCGCAACTCCGCGAACCCCGCCTCCGCGGGCACCTGGGTCGGCACCTGGTCCGCCTCGCCCGCAGGGGCCGAGCCGGGCACCGCGCGCAAGGGCCTCGCCGGCCGCTCCGTGCGCAACGTGATGCACACCAGCGTCGGCGGCGACGGCGCCCGCATCACCCTGTCGAACCTGTACGGACGTACGCCGCTCAGCATCACCCACGCCTCCATCGCCCTCGCCGCCGCGTCCAACGACCCCTCGGCGGCCCCGGGCACGCTGCGCCGGCTGACCTTCAACGGCAATACGTCGGTGGTGATCCCGCCCGGCCAGCAGGTGCTCAGCGACGCGGCCCGGCTGCAGGTGCCGAACGACGCGGACCTGCTCGTCACCACGTTCTCGCCCACCCCGTCGGGCCCCGTCACCTACCACCCGCACGCCCGCCAGGTCAGCTACGTGGCCGCCGGGGACCGCACGGAGGACGTGACCGGGGCGGCCTACCGCCAGCAGAGCCCGTACTGGCGCTACTTGACCGCGGTGGACGTCCTGACGCACGAGACGAACGGCACCGTGGTGGTCATCGGTGACTCGCTCACCGACGGCATCACCTCCACGATGGGCGCCAACAGCCGCTGGACCGACGTCCTCGCCGACCGGCTGCGCACCGAGTCCGGGGCGCCCCGCTACGGCGTGGCCAACCAGGGCATCAGCGGCAACCGCATCCTGTCCGACGGCAACGGCTCCCCCGCCGACAACCCCAGCGGCCTGTCCCGCTTCGACCGCGACGTGCTCGGCCGCACGGGCGTGAAGGCTGTCGTCATAGCGCTCGGCGTCAACGACATCCTGCGCAACCCGCACCAGAACGACCCGGACCGCATCGTCGAGGGCCTGCGCGAGCTGACCCGGCAGGCGCACACGCGCGGGCTGCGGGTCATCGGCGCGACGCTCATGCCGTTCCAGGGGCACCGCGGGTACGAGCCCGGCCTGGAGGCCGTGCGCCAGGCGGTGAACGCGGAGATCCGCGGGGGCAAGGTCTTCGACGAGGCCGTGGACTTCGACAAGGCCCTGCGGGACCCGTACAACCCGCGCAAGCTGCGCAGCCGTTACGACTCCGGTGACCATCTGCACCCGAGCGACGCGGGCTACGAGCGGATGGCGCAGACGTTCAACCTGGCTCACCTGAGGGGTTCGGCGGCCGCCGAGCTGTAGTCATAGCCCGTCCGGCGTTTGAGGACGAGGCCGTTCAGGCCGATCGGGGGTCCAGGGACGAAGCCCCGGGAGGGCGCCCCACCCAGGACATCAGCGGTCCCGGCGCCGCTCCAGCCGCAGCCGGTGCTCCTCCGCCCGCTCCCAGTGGGCGGCCCGGCGCGCGTCGCGGCGGTCGAGGCGGTCCTGGCGGCGCTCCTCCCGCAGGCGCTGCCGCTCGACGCGCCGCATCTTCCGGTCGACGCCGATGCCGCCCATCAGGGCGAGGCCCTTGATGACCACGCGCGGTGAGCCGGGCGTGCCCTCGCCCGTCGCGTGGTCGTCGAAGCCGCCCATGATGCCGATGCCGCGGACCGAGACCTGGAGGTCGGGCGGCACGACGACCTGGATGCCGCCCATCAGCGTGAAGAGCCGGATCTCCACGTCGCGGTCCGCGAACCGGGCCTCGCGCAGGTCGATCTCGCCGCCGCCCCACATCGTGAACGCCGTGAAGACCCGGCCGATCTTCCACTGGCCCTTGCGGCCGAAGCCGCCCCAGAAGGCGAAGCCCCAGGTCGAGGACGCCTCGCCGCCGACCACCCGCTCGTCCCAGTCGATGGCGACCGGGTCGGCCGAACCGCCGCCCGCCGCCGGGTGCTTGACCATGTCGACCTTCGGCACCGGAGCCGGAGCCGGGGCACCGGGGCCGGGCAGGTCGCGGGTGAGGGGCGCCAGCTCACCGTACGTACGCGCCTTGTACGTGGCGTCCAGGCGCTCCTCGAACTCCTCCATGTCGAGGCGGCCCTCGGCCATGGCGTCACGGAGCCGTTCGGCGACGCGCTCACGGTCGGCGTCGGAGGCCCGCAGATCGGCGGCGCTCAGATCGGCGGGCTCGGGGAGTTCGGTCATACGAGCAGCCTACGAGGTCGCCTGCTCCGCGTACATCTTGGCGATGACGTCCTCGATGTCCGGCTCGCGTACGGAGAGGTCGACCAGCGGGTACTCGGCGGCGATCCGCGCGACCAGCGGCGCCGCCGAGCCGCCCGCCGGGAAGGCCAGCCACTGCCGGGGGCCCTCGACCTTCACGACGCGCGCCGACTCGACCCGGACGGGCGGCAGTTCGCGCTCCAGGTCCACGATGAGGGTGCGCTCGCTCTCGCCCACCTCGTGCAGGCCCGCGAGCGCCCCGTCGTACATGAGGCGGCCGTGGTCGATGACCATGACGCGCTTGCAGAGCTGTTCGATGTCGGTGAGGTCGTGGGTGGTGAGGAGGACCGTCGTGCCGGACTCGGCGTTCAAGTCCCGCAGGAATCCCCGCACTTTGGCCTTGCTGATGACGTCGAGGCCGATGGTGGGCTCGTCCAGGTAGAGGACCTCCGGGTCGTGCAGGAGGGCCGCCGCGATGTCGCCGCGCATGCGCTGGCCGAGGGAGAGCTGGCGTACGGGGACGTCCAACAGGGCGCCCAGTTCGAGGAGTTCGATGCAGCGGTCGAGGTTGTGGCGGAAGCGGTCGTCGGGGATCCGGTACATGCGGTGCATCAGGCGGTACGAGTCGATCAGCGGCAGGTCCCACCAGAGCGTGGTGCGCTGGCCGAAGACGACGCCGATGCGGCGGGCGAGCTTCGTGCGCTCGCGCGAGGGGTCGATGCCCGCGACGCGCAGGCGGCCGCCGCTCGGGGTCAGGATGCCCGTCAGCATCTTGATCGTCGTCGACTTGCCCGCGCCGTTGGGCCCGATGTAGCCGACCATCTCGCCGCGCGGCACCGTGAAGGAGATGCCGTCGACGGCGCGCACCTCGTGCCGCTCCCGGCGCAGGAAGCCGGTCTTCTTGCGGACGTCGAAGACCTTCTCGACGCCGTCGAGCTCAATGAGGTCTGTTTCCACGGCGGTTCAGCTCCCTGTGCTGCGATACGAACGAAGGCCCGCGCGCCAGGCGAGGCCCGCAAGGGCGACGCAGGCGGCGGCCACCAGCGGGGGCGTGAACGCCACCCACTGCGGCAGGTCCAGCGGATAGGGCCGCCCCAGCACGTACAGCGCGGGCACCCAGTTGACGAAGGCGAGGGGCAGCACGAAGGTGACGCCGCGCACCAGGTCCTTGGCGAAGACGGTCGGCGGGTACTGGAGGAGGGTGGTGCCGCCGTACGTGAAGGCGTTCTGCACCTGGGCGGCGTCCTGCGCCGCGAACTGGAAGGCGCCGCCCGCCACGAACACGGACCCGAAGATCGCGGCGCCGCAGAGCAGCATCAGCGGGATCATCAGGACCTTCAGCGGGGTCCAGCCGATGTCCAGGGCCACGAGCGCGTACCCGAGGACGAGCGCGCCCTGCGCGAGGCGCCCGAGCCGGTGCAGCCCGAAGCGGTCGGCGGCGACCTGCGCGATCACCGGGGCGGGCCGCACCAGGAGCGTGTCGAGCGTGCCGTCGCGCACCCGCCGCCCGAGCCGGTCCATGGAGCCGATCAGGAGGTCCGCGAAGCCGAACGCGGTGCACGAGACGCCGTACAGGAAGGCGATCTCGGGCAGCCCGTAGCCGCCGAGCCGGTCCACCTGGGAGAACATCAGCAGGATCGCCACGAAGTCGAACGCGGTCACCGCGAAGTTGCCGAGCAGGGTCATCGCGAAGGACACGCGGTAGGCCATGAGGGAGCGGATCCACATGGCGGAGATCAGCCGGTAGGCGCGCAACCCGTCCCGTACGTGGGCCAGTTCAGCCACCCTGGACCACCACCCGTCGCGTGGCCGCGGTCTGCAGGAGCCGCCCGGCCAGGAGCAGCGCAGCCGCCCAGCCGAGCTGGAAGGCGTACGTCCACAGCAGGTCCGCGCCCGTGTGCGTGCCGAGGAGGACGTCGGCGGGCACCTGGAGCTGCGCGGACCAGGGCAGCGCGCGGGCGAACTCGCCGAGGGCGCCCGGGAAGACGTTCAGCGGGAGCACCATGCCCGAGAAGAACGTGCCCGCGAGCATGGCAAGTTGGCTCATGCCCGCGCCGTCCAGCATCCAGAACGCGGAGAGCGCCACCAGGTAGCGGATCCCGAAGCTGACGACCGCGCCGAGCACGACGGCCACCAGGAACGCCAGCCAGCGCAGCGGGTCCGCGGGCAGCGCCAGCTCGAAGACGAGGGCGCCGAAGAGCATGGGCAGGGCGCCCCGGCCGAGCAGCTGGAACGCGCCCCGGCCGAGGTCGGTCGCGAGCCACCAGGTCTGCAGGTCGGCCGGCCGGTACAGGTCGATCGCGATGTCCCCGGTGCGGATGCGCTCGATCAGCTCACCCTCGAAGCCGCCGCCCATCAGCGCCATCACGGCGAGCAGCGCCTGCCCCAGCCACACGAAGGTGACGGCCTGCGCCTGGTCGTAGCCCCCGAGCTGCGGCCGCTCGTCCCAGAGCGCGATGTAGGTGTAGGCGAGGATCAGGCCGAAGACGGTGTTGGTGAAGACTCCGGCGGCGGTTGCGGTGCGGTAGGTGGCGTAGCGGCGGAAGCCGCCCTTGGCGACGGCCGAGTAAAGACGAAACCGGCCTCTCCTCACGAAGTGTCCCTTCCCTGGTCGAAAGCGTTCTCAGGCCAAAGAGCACAAAACGCAGGAGCCTAGTCCGATCCGGGTGGCCGTTGCCACGCAATTTCGGCGCCCGGCGCGTGCCTGGCACACCGCTGCTCGTACGACGGTGTGCAATGGGTCGGCGAGGGCGTACACAGGGCGTACTGGACGTACTGGGCGTAGGACGCGAACCGGGAGTTCCGCAGGACATGAGCGACGAGCCGCAGCAGCAGGGGGCCGCAGGACACGAGGGCTGGGCGCCCCGGGAGCCGGCGGACACCCCCGCGGACTCCGCCGCCGGCGTGCCCGCGGGCGAGGGGGGCAAGGGAGGCAAGGGCGGCAAGGCTGGCAAGGGCAAGAAGCCCAAGCGGCCCAAGCGGAAGGGGTGGCGGCGGATCGTCCCGACCTGGCGGATGGTGCTCGGCACCTTCATCTTCCTGATCCTGCTGTGCGTCGGCGGCTTCTTCGTGGGCTACGCGCTCGTCGACATCCCGCCGGCCAACGCGGCCGCCACCGCCCAGTCCAACGTCTACCTGTACGCGGACGGCACCCAGCTCGCCCGCGACGGCAAGGTCAACCGCGAGAACGTCCCGCTGTCGAAGATCCCCAAGGACATGCAGCACGCGGCGCTCGCGGCGGAGGACCGCGACTTCTACAGCGAGTCCGCGATCGACCCGAAGGCGATGATCCGCGCCGCCTGGAACACCCTCACCGGCAAGGGCAAGCAGTCCGGCTCCACCATCACCCAGCAGTTCGTGAAGAACTACTACCTGGGCCAGGAGCAGACGGTCACCCGCAAGGTGAAGGAGTTCTTCATCGCGATCAAGCTGGACCGCGAGGTGAGCAAGGACGACATCCTCGCGGGCTATCTCAACACCAGCTTCTTCGGGCGCAACGCGTACGGGGTGCAGGCCGCGGCCCAGGCGTACTACGGCGAGGACGTGGAGGACCTGGACGCGGCGAAGAGCGCCTATCTGGCGACGCTGCTCAACTCCCCCAACGCGTACGACGTGGCGACCCACCCGGAGAACAAGCAGCGCGCCCTCGGCCGCTGGAACTACGTCCTGGACGGGATGGTCAAGGAGGGCTGGCTGAGCGCCGCCGACCGCAAGGGCATGAAGTTCCCCGTCCCGAAGGAGCCCAAGGGCACGGCCGATCTGTCCGGGCAGCGCGGCTATCTCGTGCACGCCGTCGAGGACTATCTGACGAGCAACAAGATCGTCGACGAGGACACCCTCGACAAGGGCGGCTACCGCATCACCACGACCATCCAGAAGAACCGTCAGGACGCCTTCGTGAAGGCCGTGGACGACCAGGTGATGTCGCAGCTCGACAAGAAGGCCCGCAAGATCGACCGGAACGTGCGGATGGGCGGGGCCTCCATCGACCCGGACAGCAGCAAGGTCGTCGCGCTGTACGGCGGCATCGACTACACGAAGCAGTACGTCTCCAACGCGACCCGCCGCGACTTCCAAGTGGGCTCCACCTTCAAGCCGTTCGTGTTCACCTCGGCCGTGCAGAACGGCTCGACCACGCAGGACGGCCGCCCCATCACCCCGAACACGATCTACAACGGCAACAACAAGCGCCCGGTGCAGGGCTGGAGCGGCGGCAGCTACGCCCCCGCCAACGAGGACGACCGCTCCTACGGCGACATCACCGTCCGCGAGGCCACCGACAAGTCCGTCAACGCGGTCTACGCCCAGATGGCCGTGGACGTGGGCTCCGACAAGGTGAAGAACACCGCCGTCGACCTCGGCATCCCGTCCACCACCCCGGACCTGACCGCCACCCCCTCCATCGCGCTCGGCCCGGCCACCGCCTCCGTCCTCGACATGACCGAGGCGTACGCGACGCTCGCGAACCACGGCAAGCACGGCACGTACACCCTGGTCGAGAAGGTCACCAAGGACGGCGAGGACGTCGACCTGCCGGACGACACCACGAAGCAGGCCGTCAGCCGCGAGGCCGCCGACACCACCACGTCGATCCTGCAGTCCGTCGTCGAGGGCGGCACCGGCACGGCGGCGCAGGGCGCGGGCCGCCCGGCGGCGGGCAAGACCGGCACCGCGGAGGAGGACAAGGCGGCCTGGTTCGCGGGCTACACCCCGGACCTCGCGACGGTCGTGGCCGTGATGGGCGCCGACCCCGACACGGCGGTCCAGACCCCGCTGTACGGGGCGCTCGGCCAGCCCCGCATCAACGGCGGGGCCTACCCGGCGCGCATCTGGGCCCAGTTCACCAAGGCGGCGCTGACCGGTACCCCGGCCCGCGACTTCGACCTGGAGCTGGAGCCGGGCGCGAGCGAGCCGGTGACGCCGACCGAACCGGTCGAGCCGACCGGGCCCGAGGACCCGGAGACGGGCGGGGCCACGACCGGCGGCGACACCGAGGGCCAGGACCAGGGGCAGACGCAGGGCCAGACCACCGGGCAGACCCAGGGCGGCCAGACGCAGGGCGGCCAGACCCAGGGCCAGGACGAGGGCCAGACCCAGGGTCAGACGGCCGGGCAGACCGCGGGGCAGACCGACGGGGGCGCCACGGACGGGGGCGCCACCGACGGCGGTGCGGACCAGGGCGGCGGGGCCGACGGGGGCGGCGGCATCACGGGCGGGCTCCTCGGCGGCACCGACCAGGGCAGGAGGGCGACGTCGCCTAGTGCCCCGAAGTCGCCTTGAGCCCCACCACGGCGACGAGGAGCAGGGCCACGAAGAAGATCCGGGCGGCGGTCGCGGGCTCGCCGAGCACCAGCATGCCGAGCACCGCCGCACCGGCCGCGCCGATGCCGACCCAGACGCCGTAGGCGGTGCCGATGGGGAGGGTCTTCGCCGCGTGCGAGAGGAGCATCATGCTGGCGACGATGCCGAGGCCGGTGAAGACGCTGGGCCACAGCCGCGTGAAGCCTTCGGTGTACTTCATCCCGATCGACCAGCCCACCTCGAGCAGACCGGCGACAACAAGCAGAACCCAGGCCATGACGGCACCTCCGGAATCGTGAACTACGGGGGTGCGTCGTCTTGTCGAATCCCGGTACGGCGCGTCTCGTCGGGGTCCCTCAACGGTAGCAAAGGGAACGCAAAGAGGGCTGGTGACGGTGGTCACCAGCCCCTGGCCTACAGATACAGCCCGGTCGAGTCCTCGGAGCCCTCGAACCGGTCGGCCGCCACCGCGTGGATGTCGCGCTCGCGCATCAGCACGTAGGCGACACCCCGCACCTCGACCTCGGCCCGGTCCTCCGGGTCGTACAGGACGCGGTCGCCCGGCTCCACGGTCCGTACGTTCTGGCCGACCGCCACCACCGCGGCCCACGCCAGGCGCCGTCCGACGGCCGCCGTCGCGGGGATCAGGATGCCGCCGCCCGAACGCCGCTCGCCCTCGGCGGTGTCCTGCCGCACGAGCACACGGTCGTGCAGCATGCGGATGGGCAGCTTGTCGTCGTGGGACCCGTGTCCCTGGCTGTTGGCGCTCACGCCTCGAACCTACCTGCCCCGCGCACGCCCGTACTCCGCCGGGGCGGAACCCGTCACGGGGCCGGCCCGGCCCGCACGGCCCGGCTCAGCCCTTGCGGCGCCGCGAGCCGACCGCGAGCAGGCCCACGACCCCGACCACCACGAGCGCGACCGGCACGATGCGCTCCAGGCGCGGGGCGCCGTCCTCGGAGACCAGCTGGGAGCGCACGTCGGAGACGAAGCGGTTGGCCCCCACATAGGCACGGCCCAGGGAGTTGTCGACGCTGGAGACGAACTTCGCCTTCGCGTCGCCGACGATCGTCTTCGGGTGCACCCGCACACCGATCTCGTCGAGGGTCTCGGCGAGCGCGTCCCGGCGGCGCCTGATGTCCGCCTCGATCTCCGCCGGGGTCCGGGCGTCCGGCTTGTTCGCCGCCTCTGACGTGTCCGACACCGCGCTGCCTCCGTGGTCCGTGGCCGTTTCCGTACCAGTTGCGAGTCTGTGGGCGACAGTCTGTCAGCTCCGCGCGTCCCGCACCCCACGGCACCCCCATTACGCTCGTCAGCGTCACTGCGCCCCCGGGCTCTTCCGGAGCAGGGGTGCCCCCTTCGCGAGGAGACCGAGAGACATGAGCGAGCGACTCACGCCCGGCGACACCGCCCCCGCCTTCACCCTGCCCGACGCCGACGGCAACGAGATCTCGCTGGCCGACCACAAGGGCCGCAAGGTCATCGTGTACTTCTACCCGGCCGCCCTCACCCCCGGCTGCACCAAGCAGGCGTGCGACTTCACGGACAACCTCGACCTGCTCGCCCAGGCCGGGTACGACGTCATCGGCGTCTCGCCCGACAAGCCGGAGAAGCTCGCGAAGTTCCGCGAGAAGGAGAGCCTGAAGGTCACGCTGGTCGGCGACCCGTCCAAGGAGACCCTGGAGGCGTACGGCGCCTTCGGCGAGAAGAAGCTCTACGGCAAGACGGTGACGGGCGTCATCCGTTCGACGGTCGTCGTGGACGAGGCGGGCAAGGTCGAGCACGCCTTCTACAACGTGAAGGCGACCGGCCACGTGGCCAAGATCATCAAGGACCTCGGCATCTGAGCCGACCGCAGGCCCCTCACCGAGTGTGACGAAGCCCCCCTCTTGGGGGGCTTTCGTTTGCTCGCGCACGGAGTGAGCAAGTGATCCTTCATGGCTGCCGAGAACGAACCGACACCTACCGATCCCCAAGCGATCAAGCGCCACCGCGCGCTCTTCCGTGCCGTCAGACGCCGCAGGAACCCCCCGCTGCGCCGGACCGACATCACCGTGACCGACGAGGCGGCGGTCAAGCGGGCGGTGAAGGCGGCCTCGCTCGGGAACGCCATGGAGTGGTTCGACTTCGGCATCTACTCCTATCTCGCGGTCACGATCGGCCATGTCTTCTTCCCGTCGGGGAACGACACGGTCCAGCTGATCTCGTCGTTCGCGACGTTCGCCGTCTCGTTCCTGGTCCGGCCACTCGGCGGCATGGTCTTCGGCCCGATGGGCGACAAGATCGGCCGCAAGAAGGTCCTGGCGATGACCATGATCATGATGGCGGTCGGCACGTTCGCCATCGGCCTGATCCCCTCGTACGACTCGATCGGCTTCTGGGCCCCGGCCCTGCTGATCCTCTTCCGCCTGGTCCAGGGCTTCTCCACGGGCGGTGAGTACGGCGGGGCGTCCACGTTCATCGCCGAGTACGCGCCCGACAAGCGCCGCGGCTTCTTCGGCAGCTTCCTGGAGTTCGGCACGCTCGCCGGGTACGTGGGCGCGGCCGGCCTGGTCGTGATCCTCACGGGGTGGCTGGGCAGCGACGGCATGGAGTCCTGGGGCTGGCGCGTGCCGTTCCTGGTCGCCGGGCCCATCGGCCTCGTCGGTCTCTATCTGCGGCTCAAGCTGGACGAGACGCCCGCCTTCCAGAAGCTGGAGGACGAGTCCGCGCACAAGGCGAGCGACGCCGCATCGACGGTGGAGGCGACGGCCACGGGCGACCTGACCAAGATCTTCCGCGACTACTGGCCGACGCTGATCCTCTGCATCTGCCTGGTCGGCGCGTACAACATCACGGACTACATGCTCCTGTCGTACATGCCGACGTACCTGTCCGACGAGATGGGCTACAAGGAGTCCCACGGCCTGCTGATCCTCATCGGGACGATGGTCGTCCTGATGTGCGTCATCAACCAGGTCGGCAGGCTCTCGGACCGCTTCGGCCGCAAGCCGCTCCTGATGGCGGGCATGCTCGGCTTCTTCTTCCTGTCCATCCCGTCGTTCCTGCTGGTCAAGAACGGCGCGCTGTGGGCGGTCTCGCTCGGCATGCTGATGCTGGGCTTCTCCCTGGTCTGCATGCTCGGCACGATGTCGGCGGCGCTGCCCGCGCTCTTCCCGACCCATGTCCGCTACGGCTCCCTGTCGGTCGGCTACAACCTCTCGGCCTCGCTCTTCGGCGGCACGACCCCGCTGGTGATCACGGCCCTGATCTCCGTGACGGGCACCGACATGATGCCCGCGTACTACGCGATGGCCGCGTCCCTCATCGGCGTGATCGCGGTCGCCTGCATGAAGGAGACGGCCCAGCAGCCGCTCGCCGGTTCGCCGCCGTCGGTCGAGACGAAGGAAGAGGCGGCGGAGCTGGTCGAGTCCCAGGCCAACGTCCCGAGGTTCTGAGCCCCGAAGTTCTGACGGCCCGCCCCGGCGGCCAGGTGCGGTCCCTTACGATGGGGCCGCACGCGGCCGTGGTGGAACTGGCAGTCACGCTGGGTTTAGGTCCCAGTGGGGTAACTCCCGTGAGGGTTCGAGTCCCTCCGGCCGCACGGACACCAGAAGGGCGCCCCGCGCGGGGCGCCCTTCGTCGTTCGTACGGGGAGGCGGCTCAGCCGAGCAGCTCCCGCACCACCGGCACGAGGGCCCGAAATGCCTTGCCCCGGTGGGAGATCGCGTTCTTCTCGTCGGCCGACAGCTCGGCGCAGGTACGGGTGTCGCCCTCGGGCTGCAGGATCGGGTCGTAGCCGAAGCCGCCCGACCCGGCGGGCTCGTGCCGCAGGACGCCGCGCAACTGGCCTTCCACGACCCGCTCCGTGCCGCCGGGCAGCGCGAGGGCGGCCGCGCAGGCGAAGTGGGCGCCGCGGTGGGCGTCTTCGGCGATGTCGGAGAGCTGGGCGAGCAGCAGGTTCAGGTTGGCGGTGTCGTCGCCGTGGCGGCCCGCCCAGCGCGCCGAGAAGATGCCGGGGGCGCCGCCGAGCACGTCGACGCAGAGGCCCGAGTCGTCGGCGACGGCCGGCAGGCCGGTGGCCTGGGCGAGGGCGTGCGCCTTGAGGAGGGCGTTCTCGGCGAAGGTGACGCCGGTCTCCTTGACGTCGGGGATCTCGGGGTAGGCGTCCGCGCCGACGAGGTCGTGGGGCAGACCTGCGGCGGCGAGGATCGCCCTGAGCTCGGTGATCTTGCCTGCGTTACGGGTGGCGAGGATGAGGCGGGTCATGCCTCAAGTATCGGCCCCGGACGGCACCGGCCCCCGACGGGGGCTCACGGCGTGCAGGCTTTGGTGACCTTGCCGCCCGCGTCCACGACGGGGCTGAGGTCGGGGGTCTTGTCACCGCCGTCGACCGACCGCTCGACGTTGTCCACGGCCTTCTTCATCTGGTCGACGGCGTCGCGGATGTCCTGGTCGTCGTTCTTGTCGCGGATCTCGTCGAGGTCGGACCGGATGTTGTCGAAGGACTTGTCGGCCTTCTCCGGGTAGAGCGCCGCCTCCTGGGCGGCCTTGCGCAGGGCGTCGACGCTGTCGGAGACCGCGTCGGCGGCGCGGACGCAGTCCACCGCCTCCTGCGGGTCGCAGGCGGCGAGGCCGAGCGCGGCCGGGACGACGAGCAGAGTGGTGGTGACGGCGACGGCGATGCGTCGGTGGCGCGCGGACATGGGCGGAGTCCCTCCCCGTGTGCGGGCGGGCGCGCGGCCTGGCCCGCGCGCCCGTCGTACTCGTTACAACGCCCTCAGACTGCCTGACGGTTGACCGCGCGCCCGTTCAACTGTCCACGCAGAGCGTGGAATTCAGCCGCCCTGGACCGTCGCCTCAAGCGCCTGCCGCTGCAGCGCGGCGAGTTCCTCGCAGCCACCGGTGGCCAGGTCGAGCAGCGCGTTGAGCTCCTTGCGGTCGAAGGGCTCGGCCTCCGCGGTGCCCTGCACCTCGACGAAGCGGCCGTCGCCCGTGCACACGACGTTCATGTCGGTGTCGGCGCGCACGTCCTCCTCGTAGCAGAGGTCAAGGAGGGGGACGCCGTCGACGATGCCGACGGAGACGGCCGAGACGGTGCCGGTGAGCGGCTTGCGCCCGGCCTTGATCAGCTTCTTGCCCTGGGCCCAGGAGACGGCGTCGGCGAGGGCGACGTACGCGCCGGTGATCGCCGCCGTGCGCGTACCGCCGTCGGCCTGGAGGACGTCGCAGTCCAGGACGATGGTGTTCTCGCCGAGCGCCTTGTAGTCGATGACGGCGCGCAGGCTGCGGCCGATGAGGCGGGAGATCTCGTGCGTGCGGCCACCGATCTTGCCGCGCACGGACTCGCGGTCGCCGCGGGTGTTGGTGGAGCGCGGCAGCATCGAGTACTCGGCGGTGACCCAGCCCTCGCCGCTGCCCTTGCGCCAGCGCGGGACGCCCTCGGTCACGGAGGCGGTGCAGAAGACCTTGGTGTCGCCGAAGGAGATGAGGACGGAGCCCTCGGCGTGCTTGCTCCAGCCGCGTTCGATGGTGACCGGGCGGAGCTGTTCGGGGGTGCGGCCGTCAATTCGAGACATGGCAACGACCCTATCCGGTACGGGAGGGGGCCCAACCCGGGAACGGATACGCGCGTGGGCCCCGTTCCGGTGTCCGGAACGGGGCCCACGGCGGTGAGCTCAGTCGCTCACATCATGTCTTCGATGTCGGCCGCGATCGGGTCCGCGTCCGTGCCGATGACGACCTGGATCGCGGTGCCCATCTTCACGACACCGTGGGCACCGGCGGCCTTCAGCGCGGCCTCGTCGACCTTGCTCGGGTCGTGGACCTCGGTGCGGAGGCGGGTGATGCAGCCCTCGACCTCATCGATGTTGTCGATGCCGCCGAGCCCGGCAACGATCTTCTCAGCCTTGCTGGCCATGGTGTTTCTCCCTGTTCCTGAAGGATGCGGCCTCGACGCACCGTAGGTCCGCTTTGTCACGGTAACGCACGGTTGGACCATCTTCACGGGCGGTTACGGCACCCGTGCCCAATGATGGCGATCAAGGTGACTCCCTGGCGGGGCGTCACCGAGTCAGTTCCGCAACTGGTCTACACCAGTTTGCAACGACTGCCAAACCAGGTGTGTTCCCGGAGGACGCCGATGAGTTCCGACGCCGCGGCCGTGCCGCAGAAGAAGTGGTGGAGCGGGCTGCTCCCCGGGCTGCAGAAGATGGGCCGCAGCCTCCAGCTCCCGATCGCCGTGCTCCCGGCGGCAGGCATCCTCAACCGGCTCGGCCAGCCCGACGTCTTCGGCAACGACGGCCTGGGCTGGACCAACGTCGCCAAGGTCTTCGCGGCGGCGGGAGGTTCGCTCCTCGACTCCTCGCTCGGCCTGCCGCTGCTGTTCTGCATCGGCGTCGCGATCGGCATGGCGAAGAAGGCGGACGGCTCCACGGCGCTCGCCGCGGTCACGGGCTTCCTCGTGTACTACGCGGTCCTGCGCGCCTTTCCCGACGACTGCCCCGCCGACACGAAGTTCGGCGGCGCCGGGATCTGGAGCGGCGTCTGCGTGGCCGGGGACGGCACGGTCGCACAGGCCGCGTACCAGAACCCGGGGGTCTTCGGCGGCATCGTCATGGGCCTGCTCGCCGCCTTCTTCTGGCAGCGCTACCACCGCGTGAAGCTGGTCGACTGGCTCGGCTTCTTCAACGGCCGCCGGCTCGTGCCGATCATCATGGCCCTCATCGGCCTGATCTTCGCCGGGCTCTGCGTCTGGATCTGGCCGCCCATCGGTGACGCCCTCACCAGCTTCTCCAAGTGGCTCGTGGACCTCGGCTGGCTGGGCTCCGGCATCTTCGGCGTGGCCAACCGCGCGCTGCTCACGGTCGGCATGCACCAGTTCCTGAACACCTTCGTCTGGTTCCAGTTCGGCGACTTCACCAAGCCGGACGGCACGGTCGTGCACGGTGACATCAGCCGCTTCCTCGCGGGCGACCACACCGCGGGCCAGTTCACCTCGGGCTTCTTCCCGATCATGATGTTCGCGCTGCCCGCCGCGGCCCTCGCGATCACCCACTGCGCCCGCCCCGAGCGCCGCAAGGTCGTCGGCGGCATGATGCTCTCGGTCGGCCTGACCTCGTTCGTCACCGGCATCACCGAGCCACTGGAGTACTCGTTCCTGTTCATCGCGCCGCTCCTGTACGCGATCCACGCGGTGCTCACCGGTGTCTCGATGGCGGTCACCTGGGCGCTCGGCGTGAAGGACGGCTTCAGCTTCTCCGCGGGACTGATCGACTACGTCATCAACTGGAGCCTCGCGACCAAGCCATGGATGATCATTCCCATCGGGCTGTGCTTCGCGGTCGTCTACTACGTGCTGTTCCGCTTCGCCATCCAGAAGTTCAATCTGCCGACTCCGGGGCGTGAACCGGAAGAAGAGGCGGCGGCGTTGGACGCGGAGCAGACCAAGGCGTAGCCCGCCTCCAGGGAGGCTTTCCCTCCCGCCCCACAAGGCCCTCGGACCTCGGATCCGGGGGCCTTTGGTCTGTCATTTCCAGATATGACCGGCCCCACAGAAATCGCGGGTTCCTTACGCCGCCTTCACCGTGCTACAACAGGTCTACACCACTAATTGGTGTAGACCACGCGGCCTTCTCGCCGCGTCCCCCGGAGACGCCGCCGTCCCCCACTTCCATGTCCAGGCGGCGCCTTGCCCACTGGAGGAAGTTGTGTCCACGGCCAGTGCCGCCCCCGCGGCCGACAAGAAAAAGGGCTCCGGCGTGATGGCTGTTCTGCAGCGCATCGGCCGCAGCCTGATGCTGCCGGTCGCCGTGATGCCGGCCGCCGCGCTGCTGGTGCGTCTCGGCGCCGACGACATGCTCGGGAAGCCGTCCTTCCCGACCTGGATAACGAAGATCGCCGGTTACATGGCGGCCGGCGGCGGCGCGATCATCGACAACATCGCGCTCCTGTTCTGCGTCGGCATCGCGATCGGCTTCGCCAAGAAGTCGGACGGCTCCACCGGCCTCGCGGCCGTCGCGGGCTACCTGGTCTTCCAGAAGGTGCTCGGCACCTTCACCGACAGCAACCTGCCGAAGGTCGACGCGGTCGTCGACGGCAAGATCGTCCACAACGCCGCCCCGGTCAACGCCGGTGTCCTCGGCGGTGTGGTCATGGGCATCGTCGTGGCCCTGCTGTACCAGAAGTTCTACCGGACCAAGCTCCCCGACTGGGCGGGCTTCTTCGGCGGCCGCCGTCTCGTCCCGATCCTGTCGTCCTTCGCGGGCCTGGTCATCGGCATCGTCTTCGGCTTCATCTGGCCGGTCCTCGGCACGGGTCTGCACAACTTCGGTGAGTGGCTGGTCGGTTCGGGCTCCGTCGGCGCCGGCATCTTCGGTGTCGCCAACCGCTCGCTGATCCCGATCGGCATGCACCACCTCCTGAACTCCTTCCCCTGGTGGCAGGCGGGCGACTACAACGGCGCCCACGGCGACATCCCGCGCTTCCTCGCCGGCGACCCGAGCGCCGGACAGTTCATGACCGGCTTCTTCCCGATCATGATGTTCGCCCTCCCGGCGGCCTGCCTCGCGATCACGCACTGCGCCCGCCCCGAGCGCCGCAAGGTCGTCGGCGGCATGATGTTCTCGCTCGCCCTGACCGCGTTCGTCACGGGCATCACCGAGCCCATCGAGTTCACCTTCATGTTCATCGCCCCGGTCCTGTACGCGATCCACGCGGTGCTCACCGGCGTCTCCATGGCCCTCACCTGGGCCCTCGGCATGAAGGACGGCTTCGGCTTCTCGGCCGGCTTCATCGACTACGCGCTGAACTTCACCCGGGCCTCCAACCCGATCGGCCTGGCCGTGGTCGGCCTCTGCTTCGCGGCGGTCTACTACGTGGTCTTCCGCTTCGCGATCACCAAGTGGAACCTCCCGACGCCGGGCCGCGAGTCCGACGAGGAGCTCGCGGAGCTGCAGAAGGCCGAGGCGAAGTAAGCCTCACGGGCCCTTTCCAGAGGACCAAAGCCCCCCGCCGTTGGCACCAACGGCGGGGGGCTTTGTCCTGTTGCACCCCGTACGGTCGGTGATATGACTACGCGCATTCTCGACCTGCACCGCGAGCAGCTCTCCGCCCTGCGCGGCCGGGAGCTCACCGCCTCCGTCGCCGCCGCCGAGGGCCGCACGATGATCGCGGAGGTGTTCGCCGAGCGCGCCGCGATGATCCCCGAGCCGAACGGCCGCGGCGTCCACAACATGGAGCTCGTCTCCGCCTTCGGCGCCGACATCGTCGTACTCAACCTGATCGAGCGCGCCTGGGACGGCGAGAAGCTCGAACTCCCCGGCCTCGGCACCTTCACCTCCCTCTCCGACCTGGCCGCCTACATCGGCCGCCCGGTCGGCATCAACCTGGAGCCGGGCGACGTGCCCGAGATCCGCCGCGCCAAGCCGGAGCACGCCAAGCGCCTGATCGACATGGGCGCGGCGATGCTCTGCATCACGGCCAACCCCGGCACCGGCGGCTCCTTCGAGGGCATGGCCCGGGTCACCGAGGAGCTGCGCCGGGGCCTCGGCGACGACGTGGCGCTGTGGAGCGGCAAGATGCACCACGCGGGCCACCCGGAGCGGGTGACGGTCGGGCGCCTGACCGCCCTCGTCGAGGCGGGCGCGGACGGCGTCGTCATGCCCCTGCCGGGCACGCTGCCGGGCGTCACCAAGGAGCTGGCCGCCGAGGCGGTGGCCGCCGTGCAGGACGCGGGCGCGATCGTGATGGGCGCCATCGGCACCAGCCAGGAGGGCTCGCACGCCAACGTGGTGCCCCAACTCGCCCTGAACGCAAAGGAAGTGGGCATCGACGCCCACCACTTCGGCGACTCGTACATCCCGGGAATGTGCGACCCGGAGGTCATGTACGACTACTCGGTGGCGATCCGCGGCCGCCGGCACACGTGGAACCGGATGGCGCTCAGCGGCCGGGGGTACCGGCGCACGGCCTGACGGGCTCAGATCTCGTACGTCGCTCCGGGCGCCGCGAGCTCGACGGGCCCGTCGTACACGGCGCGCGCGTCCGCGAGGTTGATCTGCGGGTCCGTCCACGGCGGGATGTGGGTGAGCACCAGCCTGCGGGCGCCCGCGCGCCGGGCGGCCTCGCCCGCCTCGCGGCCGTTGAGGTGCAGGTCGGGGATGTTCTCCTTGCCGTGCGTGAAGGCCGCCTCGCAGAGGAACAGGTCGCTGTCGGCGGCGAGTTCGTCGAGGGCGTCGCAGGGACCGGTGTCCCCGGAGTACGTCAGCGACTTCCCGCCGTGCTCGACGCGGATGCCGTACGCCTCGACGGGGTGGCAGACCTTCTCGGTGCGGACGGTGAAGGGCCCGATGTCGAAGGTCCCCGGCTTGATCGTGTGGAAGTCGAAGACCTCGCTCATCGAGGACGCGGAGGGCGTGTCCGCGTGCGCCGTGGTGAGCCGCTGCTCGGTGCCCTCGGGGCCGTACACGGGCAGCGGCTCGCAGCGGCCGCCGTCGTGCCGGTAGTAGCGCACGACGAAGTACGCGCACATGTCGATGCAGTGGTCGGCGTGCAGATGGCTGAGGAAGATCGCGTCGAGGTCGTAGAGACCGCAGTGGCGCTGCAGCTCGCCGAGGGCGCCATTGCCCATGTCGAGCAGCAGCCGGAAGCCGTCGGCCTCGACGAGGTAGCTCGAGCAGGCCGAGTCCGCGGACGGAAACGACCCCGAGCAGCCGACGACGGTGAGCTTCATTGAGCCGGAACCTCCGCGCTGGCAAGGGGGGAAAGGGGGCGTGCTGGAGTGTGCTGCGGTCCGTCGAGCGTAAGGCGCAAAAGGACCGGTCGCTCCTCCGTCGCGGGCCGTTGTGGGCGAACTCACCTGCGGTGTCACCGGTTCGGGGGGCGCATGAGACAAGAGGGGCCGCGCGCAGGGGGTCCCCCCGGGCTTTCGGCTCTGGGGGAGCGTCGGGTAGGGCGGTGGCGGGAGACGGGCGGGCGAGGTTGTTCGGGCGCCGGTACCTTCGGCCGTATGGATACGTCGTGGTGGCTGGCGCTCGCGGCCGTGGTGGGGCTCGCGTTGGTCGTCACGGTCGTGGACGGGTGGGGGCGCGGTGGGCGGAGGCCGCGGGGGTCCGGGGGATCCCGGGGATCTCGTCCCCGGGCCGGGCGGCCGCCGCGGGCGCCTCGTGGGCCGCGCCGGCGGGGGCCCGCACCGCAGGCGGCGGAGATCTGGTGGGCGCGGGTGCCGTACGAGGACGGGCCGGGCGGGAAGGACCGGCCGTGCCTGGTCCTGTCCGTGCGCGGGGACTCCGCTCTCGTCGCGAAGATCACCAGCAAGTACCACGACGAGCGGGCCGGGGTGATTCCGTTGCCGCCCGGGTCGGTGGGGGATGCGCAGGGGCGGGCGAGCTTCCTGGAGACGGACGAGCTCCGGGATGTGCCGTTGGGGGACTTCCGGCGGCGGGCGGGGGTGGTGGATCCGGTGCTGTGGGATCAGGTGCGGTATCTGGCGGGGTAGCGGGTGGGTGCCTCTTCCTGGGGCTTCGCCCCTGGACCCCCCATCGGCGCTGAACGCGCCTCGTCCTCAAACGCCGGACGGGCTGAGACGGCCCGTCCGGCGTTGGACGGCTACGCCCACAGCTGCCCCTGCAGCGTCTCGATGGCCTCTTCCGTGGTGGCCGCCGTGTAGACGCCCGTCGACAGGTACTTCCAGCCGCCGTCCGCCACCACGAACACGATGTCCGCCGACTCCCCCGCGGCCACCGCCTTCTTCCCGACCCCGATCGCCGCGTGCAGCGCGGCCCCCGTGGAGACGCCCGCGAAGATGCCCTCCTGCTGGAGGAGCTCCCGCGTGCGCGTCACCGCGTCCGCCGAGCCCACCGAGAAGCGCGTGGTGAGGACCGAGGCGTCGTAGAGCTCGGGGACGAAGCCCTCGTCCAGGTTCCGCAGGCCGTAGACCAGGTCGTCGTAGCGCGGCTCCGCGGCGACGATCCGGACGTCCGGCTTGTGTTCGCGCAGGTAGCGGCCCACGCCCATGAGCGTGCCCGTGGTGCCGAGGCCCGCCACGAAGTGGGTGACGGAGGGGAGGTCGGAGAGGATCTCCGGGCCCGTCGTCGCGTAGTGGGCGCCCGCGTTGTCCGGGTTGCCGTACTGGTAGAGCATCACCCAGTCCGGGTGCTCGGCGGCCAGCTCCTTGGCGACCCGTACCGCCGTGTTGGAGCCCCCGGCCGCCGGGGACGAGATGATCTCGGCGCCCCACATGGCCAGGAGGTCGCGGCGCTCCTGCGAGGTGTTCTCGGGCATGACGCACACGATCCGGTAGCCCTTGAGCTTCGCCGCCATCGCGAGGGAGATGCCCGTGTTGCCCGAGGTGGGTTCGAGGATCGTGCAGCCGGGCGTCAACCGGCCGTCCTTCTCCGCCTGTTCGACCATGTGGAGCGCGGGCCGGTCCTTGACGGAGCCGGTCGGGTTGCGGTCCTCCAGCTTGGCCCAGATGCGGACGTCGTCGGAGAGGGACAGGCGCGGCAGGCGGACCAGCGGGGTGTTGCCGACCGCCGCCAGCGGGGAGTCGTAGCGCGGCATCGGCGCTTACCGGCTTCCGCCGGCCACTGCCGGAAGGATCGTGACGTTGTCGCCGTCGGCGAGCTTCGTGGAGATGCCGTCGAGGAAGCGGACGTCCTCGTCGTTCAGGTAGACGTTCACGAAGCGGCGCAGCTGGTCGCCGTCCACGATGCGGCCCTGGATACCCGTGTGCCGGGACTCGAGGTCGGCGAAGAGCGCGGCGAGGGTGTCCCCGCTGCCCTCCACGGACTTCGCGCCGTCGGTGTAGGTGCGGAGGATGGTCGGGATGCGGACCTCGATGGCCATGGCAGGGGGCTCCTGTCGGAAGAAAGAAGGGAGGCGTCGCGCCCGCTGAGTGGCGCGTGGCGGCGTGAAAACCGCCTGGGTGCGTGCTGCGCGCGAGGTGCGCGCGGGCGCGGCGCCGCGGCTCACGGCCGGGCGGCGGCGGGGCGGGTCAGCGCGAACAGATGGCGCTGTTGAGACGGCACAGGTCGACGTGCAGCCGCGCCACGAGCAGCGTGCCCGGCGTCTGAATGCTCACGTCGTGAAGAACCATGGGCTCATCGTATCGATTCCCTGTCCGGGTCCCGGAATGTGATCTCAGATAGTGGACAGATCGCGCTCAAGATGCGGGCAGAGGGGGCGCGGCAGGGGCGTCCGGGAGGTACACCACCGTCGGCGCTCCGGTCGCCGGATGCGTGCTGACCTCCGCCGTCACTCCCCACACCCGGGCCAGGAGCTCCGCCGTGAGCACCTCCTTCGGGGCGCCCGAGGCCACCACCCGGCCCCCGTCGAGCACGTACAGCCGGTCGCAGTAGTACGCGGCCAGGTTCAGGTCGTGCAGGGCGAGGAGGTTCGTCGTGCCCAACTGCCGTACGAGGGACAGGACTTCCAGCTGGTAGCGGATGTCGAGGTGGTTGGTGGGCTCGTCGAGGACCACCAGGGTGGGGCGCTGCACCAGGGCGCGGGCGACGAGGGCGCGCTGGCGTTCGCCGCCGGACAGGGACGGGAAGGGGCGGTGCGCGAGCTCCGCGACGCCGACCCGCTCCAGGGCCTCGGTGACCAGCGCGGTGTCCGCCGCCGTGTCGGCCTCCCAGAACCGCTTGTGCGGGGAGCGGCCCATGGCGACCACTTCGTGGACGGTCAGCTCGAAGACGGCCTGTCCGTCCTGCGGGACGGTGGCGAGGCGCCGGGCGCGCGCCTTGGGCGCCATCGCGGTCAGGTCGTCGCCGTCGAGGAGGGCGCGCCCGGCGGTGGGGCGGAGCGTGCCGTACACGCAGCGCAGGAGCGTCGTCTTGCCGCTGCCGTTGGGGCCGACGAGGCCGACCGTCTCGCCGGGGGCCGCGGTGAGGTCGACGGCGTCGACGAGGGGGCGCCCGCGCCCGGCGATCTCGTACGAGAGTCCGTGCACGCGCAGTTCGCCGGTTATTCCGCCGGTCATGTCGCCGTTCGTGTCGCCCGTCGCGTCGCCCGTCGTGTCGCCCGTCATGACGGGGCCCCCTCGGGGCGGCGGCGCAGCAGCCACAGGAAGAACGGGCCGCCGGTGAGCGCCGTGAGGATGCCCACGGGCACGTCCTGCGGGCTCGCCACGGTCCGCGCCGCCAGGTCCGCCACGACGAGGAACGCGGCCCCGGCGAGCGCGACCACCGGCAGCAGCGTGCGGTGGCTCGCGCCGACCAGCATGCGCGCGGCATGCGGCACGAGCAGGCCGATGAAGCCGACGGCGCCGCTGACCGCGACGAGTACCCCCGTCACCAGCGAGGTCAGCACGAAGACGGCGGCGCGGAAGCGGGACGCGTCCAGGCCGAGCACCGTCGCTCCCTCCTCCCCCACCAGCATCAGGTCGAGCGGCCGGGCCAGGGCGAGCAGCAGCCCGGTCCCGAGGACGAGGACGACGGCGGGCAGCGGCAGCAGGTCCCAGCGGGCCGAGCCGAGGCCGCCGAAGGTCCAGTACAGGGCCTCCTGGAAGTGCTCGCGGCGGGCCGAGGTGACCAGGACCAGGTTGGCGAGGGCGGTGAGGATGTACGCGACGGCTACCCCGGCGAGGACGAGCCGCGCCCCGGTCAGCTGCCCGCCCCTGCGCGCGAGCGCGTACACGAGGACGAGCGCGAGCATCGCCCCGGCGAAGGCGCCCGCGGGCATCGTCACGGTGGTGGCGAGCCCGAGCCCGCTGCCGAGCCCGAAGACGATGACGAGGACCACGCCCGCGGACGCCCCGGACGAGATGCCGAGCAGATACGGGTCGGCGAGGGGATTGCGCACGAGTGCCTGGAGCACCGTGCCGACGACCGCGAGCCCCGCGCCGACGACCGCGCCGAGCAGCACCCGGGGCAGCCGCACGTCGAGGACGATCGTGCGGAAGGGGCTCGGCTCCGCGCGGCCGGTGACGATGTCGAGCACCTGGGACGGCGGCACGCGGACCTGCCCGAGGGCGAGCCCGGCGACCATCGCGGCCAGCAGCGCGGCGACCAGGAGGGTGAGCACGAGGGAGTAGCGCAGCGGCCCGCGTGCGGGCGGGGTCCTTCTCCTCACTTGTGGGTCAGCTCGGGGTGGAGCTGGCGGGCCAGCTTCTCGATCGCGGCCGGGGCGCGCACCCCGAGGACCACGTCCGAGAGCGGCATCACGGCGAACCGCTTGTGCTTGATCGCGGGTACGTCGCGCAGGGCCGGGTCGTCGAGGAGGCGGCGCTTCTTCTGCTCGACCGTCGTCGTGCCGTAGTCGTAGATCACGATGACCTCGGGCCTGCGCGTGACGACCTGTTCCCAGGAGGCGTCGGTGAAGGACTTGTCGAGGTCCGCGAAGACGTTCTCGCCGCCCGCCCGCAGGATCATCTCGTTGCCGATGCCCTTGCCGCCCGCGGTGAAGGCGGTCTTGTCGCCACTGTCGTACACGAAGACCTTCAGGGGCTTGGTGCCCTTGGTCCGGCGGGCGGTGGCGGCGACGGTGGCGCGGGCCTGCTCGACCCACTTCTTCGCCCGGTCCGCGACGCCGAAGGTGCGGCCCACCTCGGTGACCTCGCGGTAGAGGTCGTCCAGGGAGGTGCGGCCGCTGGTGCAGTACTCGGTGTTGAGGCGGGTCTTGATGCCGGACTCGGCGAGGTCGTCGCGGGCGGTGCCCTCCTTGGCGTTGAAGGCGCTGCCGTAACCCCCGTACACGAAGTCGGGGTTGGCGCCGAGCAGCTTCTCCTTGGAGGGGTACTCCTTGGCGAGCACCGGGATCGCCTTGTACGCCTTCGCGTACTTCGGCAGGACCTTGTCGTCCAAGTAGGCGGTCCCGGCGAGGGACTTGGCGAGGCCCAGCTCCAGCATCACCTCGGTGGCGTGCTGGTTCAGGGTGACGGCGCGCTGCGGGGGCGCCTGATAGGTGGTCTTCACCCCGCAGTTGGTGACGGTGTACGGGAATCCGGGCCCGGCCGCCTTGGTGTCGGTCCCGCTCGCGCTCCCGCCGGAGCCGGAACAGGATGTGGCGAGGGGGAGCAGCGCGGCGCATATGAGGGCCGCGGTACGGAGCCGGGACATGGGGGTGCTCTGCCTCCTCCAGGGGATTTCCGCGTCCCCTGAGTCGTGGGAGAAGGCGGCAGGTCAGTTCCTGGCTCGTCCGCCCGGCGGGGGCGGACTCACAGTGGCGGGACCGCACCGGATTCGCACCGGCTTCCTGGGTCCTGCCGCCTCGAAGGTCCAAAGGTCAAAAGGTCGAGGCTCAGTATGCCTGGACGACCTGGACGTCTTCCTCGGTGACCTCTCCGTCCACGATCCGGAACGAGCGGAACTGGAAGGGGCCCGCGTCGTCCGTGTCCGCCGTCGAGACCAGCACGTAGTGGGCGCCGGGCTCGTTGGCGTACGAGATGTCGGTGCGCGAGGGGTACGCCTCGGTCGCGGTGTGCGAGTGGTAGACGATCACCGGCTCCTCGTCGCGGTCGTCCATCTCGCGGTAGAGCTTGAGCAGGTCGCCCGAGTCGAACTCGTAGAAGGTGGGCGAGCGGGCCGCGTTCAGCATCGGGATGAAGCGCTCGGGGCGGTCCGTGCCGGCCGGTCCCGCGACCACGCCGCACGCCTCGTCGGGGTGGTCCTGGCGCGCGTGCGCGACGATCTGGTCGTGGAGGGCCTGGGTGATGGTCAGCATGAAGCTCAGCATAAGCAGAGGGCCCGCGCCGTACCGGAGGGTGGTACGGGCGGGCCCGAATGCTGGACTCGGCTGCGGGGACGTCAGTCCTTGGCGGCGTCCTGCGGCTCGGCGGACGCGACCGCCTTCGCCTTGTTGAAGGCCGCGGCCTGCGGGTTGCGGGCCTTCAGGAACAGGTAGGCGACCACCAGGATCGCGGCCCAGACCGGAGCGGCGTACAGCGAGATCCGGGCGTCCTTGTCGACGCCCATCATCACGATGACCATGCCGATGAACAGCAGCGCGAACCAGCTGGTGTACGGGGCGCCCGGCGCCCTGAAGGTCGACTGCGGCAGCTCACCGCGGTCGGCCTTGCGGCGGTAGCGGATCTGGCAGGCCAGGATCATGATCCAGGCCCACATGCCGGAGATGGTCGCGAAGGAGACGACGTAGTTGAACGCCTCGCCCGGCCACTGGTAGTTGATCCAGACGCCGACCAGCATGAACGCGGCGGAGACCGTGGTGCCGGTCAGCGGCAGGCCGTTCTTGGTCAGCTTGGTGAAGAACTTCGGGCCCTGGCCGTTGAGCGCGAGGTCGCGCAGCATGCGGCCGGTGGAGTACATGCCCGAGTTGCAGGACGACAGGGCGGCCGTCAGGACCACGAAGTTGACGATCGCGGCGCCGACGCCGAGGCCCATCTCCTCGAATGCCTTCACGAACGGGGAGACGCCCGGCTTGAAGGAGGTCCACGGCACGACCGAGAGGATCATGATCAGGGCGCCGACGTAGAAGACGGCGATGCGCCACGGCACGGTGTTGATGGCCTTCGGCAGGACCGTCTTCGGGTCCTTGGACTCGCCCGCGGTGACGCCGACCAGCTCGACGGCGAGGAAGGCGAACATCACGATCTGCAGGGTCATCAGCGTGGAGCCGATGCCGTTGGGGAAGAAGCCGCCGTCGTTCCACAGGTGGGACACGGAGGCGGTGTCACCGGCGTCGGAGAAGCCGATGGTGAGGATGCCGATGCAGATCAGGATCATGCCGATGATCGCGGTGACCTTGACCATGGAGAACCAGAACTCCAGCTCACCGAAGAGCTTCACGGAGATGAGGTTGGCGCCGTACAGGATGACCGTGAAGATCAGCGCGTACGCCCATTGCGGGATCGAGTCATGCGTCCAGTACTGCATGTACTGGGCGGCCGCGGTCACTTCGGTGATGCCGGTGACGACCCAGAAGAGCCAGTACGTCCAGCCGGTCACGAATCCGAAGAACGGGCCCATGAATTCGCGCGCGTACTCCGAGAAGGAGCCGGACACGGGCCGGTACATGAGGAGCTCGCCGAGCGCCCGCATGATGAAGAAGATGACCAGGCCCGCGATGGCGTACGCCAGGATGAGGCTCGGTCCGGCCTTGTGGATGGCCTTGCCCGCGCCGAGGAACAGGCCGGTGCCGATGGCACCGCCGATCGCGATCATCTGGATCTGCCGGGCCCCGAGCCCGCGCTGATAGCCCTCGCCCTCAGCGGCCGAGCCATCGGCCCGCACGGCTCCGTCGCCGCCGGGCTCGCCGTGCTGCTCTTCGACCTGCACTGAGGTCATGGTGACGCCTTTCTCCATGCTGATCCGCGCCCGCAGGTCGTCCTGCGTCTTGGCCGCGGATCAGGTCCTGATCCCCCCGGATGTGGAATGGAGTGCTACCGGCGGTCTGCCGGCTGAAGCGCCCTCGGCGACATGGGTGGCGTCACCGAGCGGTCGTGAAGATTTATCACGGCCACAACAGTGATCAACTGGACGCTGTGTGGCGCACGCCACTGGAAGAACCGGACAAAATTCCCTTGACGCCCCATAGGTGGACGTCATGGTGACACGATCGTTATCCGGATTTGAGCGTCCGTTGAGCGGACGGTTTCGCGTCGGCCGCAGAAGTGGTTGCTTCAGGCCATCAGCAAGGCCGCAGGTCAGCCCATCAGCGTGCCGACGAGCGTCTCCTGGAGCCCGCCGAGCCAGAGGTAGGCCATCACCATCGGCTTGCGCGGGTCGGCGTCCGGCAGATGGTAAAGGAGGTCCGCGTCCTCCTCGTCCGTGACCTCCAGGCGGGTGCCGATCGCGAGGCGCAGGTCGTTGAGCGCGCCGAGCCACTGCCGGGACTCTTCAGCGGTGAGCTTGAGGACCGCCCCGCCGTCACCGGACGCCGTCGTCGAGTCGAGCGAGCGGATGACCGTGAGGGCGTCCTCCCGCTTCTTGGCCCGCAGGTCGTTCTCGGTGAAGCGCCGGAACTCGGCGGAGTACGCGCGCAGTTCGTCGGCCTCGGCGGCGGCCGCCCGCTCGCTGCCCGGCCCCCCGTACGCGTCCGGAAGCAGGCGCAGCAGCACCGGGTCGGCGGGCGGTTCGCTGGGGCCCTCGGCGAAGAGCTCGGCAAGGGGGTCCCCCCGCTCGAACGCAGCTGAGAGTGGGGGAGGGTCCCCGGCGGGGCCTTCGGCCCCCGGGCCCGGGCCGATCAGCTCCAGGAGCTGGACGGCGAGCGAGCGGATGATCGAGATCTCGACCTCGTCGAGCGCGACGGCCGCGCCGCCGCCCGGGAGGGGCTCGAACTGGCTGGGCTGGGAAGGCATCGGGTGTCGTTACTTCCGGTCCTGCTGGAGGGTGGCCCACAGGCCGTAGCCGTGCATGGCCTGGACGTCGCGCTCCATCTCCTCGCGGGTGCCGCTGGAGACGACCGCGCGACCCTTGTGATGGACGTCCATCATCAGCTTGGTGGCCTTCTCCTTCGAGTACCCGAAGTACGTCTGGAACACGTACGTCACGTAACTCATCAGGTTGACCGGGTCATTGTGGACGAGCGTGATCCAGGGGACGTCCGGCTCGGGCACCGCGAAGGCTTCCTCCGCCGATTCCGGTCGTTCGATCTCCACGGGAGTACTCACTTGCCCCATGCTGCCACCCCGAGGGGGGCCTCGCACAAATGCCCCCGGGTGGCGCGGGTGGCCCCCTAGAAATCGTCAGAGTGACGAGATGGGAGTAGCATCCGTCCTTATGAACACAGCGGACCTTGGGCTGCCGGTCGACGTTCCCTCCACGGCACTCTTCACGGATCACTACGAGCTCACGATGCTGCAGGCCGCGCTGAAGGCGGGCACCGCCGACCGGCGCTCGGTCTTCGAGGTCTTCACCCGCAGGCTGCCCGAGGGGCGGCGCTACGGAGTGGTGGCGGGAACCGGCCGCGTCCTGGACGCCGTCGAGAACTTCCGCTTCGACGCCGACGTCATCGGCTTCCTGCGCGAGCGCCGCGTCGTCGACGAGCCGACCCTCAAGTGGCTGGCCGACTACCGCTTCAGCGGCGACGTCTGGGGCTACCCCGAGGGCGAGGTCTACTTCCCGGGCTCGCCGATCCTGCGCGTCGAGGGCTCGTTCGCGGAGTGCGTGCTCCTGGAGACCGTGATCCTCTCCATCCTCAACCACGACTCGGCGATCGCGGCCGCCGCCTCCCGCATGGCCTCGGCCGCCGGGGAGCGCCCGCTGATCGAGATGGGCGCCCGGCGCACCCACGAGCTGGCCGCGGTCGCCGCGTCGCGCGCCGCGTACGTGGGCGGCTTCGCCACCACGTCCGACCTGGCCGCGGGCTTCCGCTACGACATCCCGACGGTCGGCACCTCCGCGCACGCCTTCACCCTGCTCCACGACGACGAGCGGTCCGCGTTCGAGGCCCAGGTCGCCTCGCTCGGCCGCGGCACCACGCTCCTCGTGGACACCTACGACGTCACCCAGGCCGTCCGCACGGCCGTCGAGGTCGCCGGGCCCGAGCTGGGCGCCGTGCGCATCGACTCCGGCGATCTGCTCCTGGTCGCGCACCGGGTGCGCCAGCAGCTCGACGAGCTCGGGGCCACCGACACGAAGATCATCGTGACCTCGGACCTGGACGAGTACGCGATCGCCTCGCTCGCGGCGGCGCCCGTGGACGCGTACGGGGTGGGCACCCAGCTCGTCACCGGCTCCGGGCACCCCACCTGCTCCATGGTCTACAAGCTGGTGGCCCGGGCCCACTCGGCGGACCCGAAGGCCCCTCTCGAACCGGTGGCGAAGAAGTCGCTCGGCGCCAAGTCCTCGGTGGGCGGCCGCAAGTGGGCCGCTCGCCGGACCGACGCGCAGGGCGTCGCCGAGGCCGAGGTCATCGGCACCGGCCAGGTCCCCGCCGAGCTGGCGGACCAGCAGCTCCTCGTCCAGCTGATCAAGGGCGGCTCCGTGGTGGCCCGCGAACCGCTGGACGCGGTGCGCGCCCGGCACGCGCAGGCGCGGGGGCGGCTGCCGCTGTCCGCGACGCAGCTGTCGCGGGGGGAAGCGGTCATTCCGACGAAATACATCTGAAGGGAGTCTTACGGGGCGCCGGACGGGGCGCCCCGCGGGGCGCGTGTCCCCGCTCTGTCACACCCGCCAATTACCCTCTCCCGCAACGTACTTGAAGTCTCTACGCTCGGTGTGAACCGGCCGGGACCTCGCCGAACAGAAGGACATCCGCCATGCGCCGCGCACTGATCGTCGTAGACGTGCAGAACGACTTCTGTGAGGGCGGCTCGCTCGCCGTGGCCGGCGGCGCGGACGTCGCCGCCGCCATCACGGAGCTGATCGGCCAGGCCCCCGCGGGGTACCGCCACGTGGTGGCGACCCGCGACCACCACATCGAGCCCGGCGACCACTTCGCCGAGCACCCCGACTACGCCCACTCCTGGCCCCCGCACTGCGTGGCGGGCACGGAGGGCGTGGGCTTCCACCCGAACTTCGCGCCGGTCGTCGCGTCCGGGGCGATCGACGCGGTCTTCGACAAGGGGGCGTACGCGGCCGCGTACAGCGGGTTCGAGGGGCTCGACGAGAACGGGGTGTCCCTGGCGGACTGGCTGCGGGCCCGGGAGATCTCCGAGGTGGACGTGGTGGGGATCGCCACGGATCACTGTGTGCGGGCGACCGCGCTGGACGCGGTGCGGGCGGGGTTCCGGACGACGGTGCTGCTGGACCTGACGGCCGGGGTCGCTGAGGGGTCGACGGAGGCTGCGCTGGCGGAGATGCGGGACGCGGGCGTCGACCTCACCGGCAAGCCGGTGGTGTGACCTCTTCCCCACCCCGCCCCTACCCGAATCCGCGACTCCGTCGCCCTGGGCGGGCCTCCTGGGGCTGCGCCCCTAGCCCCCACTATCGGCGCTGAACGCGCCTCGTCCTCAAACGCCGGACGGGCTGAAACCACTCAGCCCGTCCGGGAGGCTCACCCCCGGACAGACGAAGGCACCAGCGCCCGGATCGGGTGCCACAGCTCGCCGCCGCCGCCCCGCGCCGCCGTCCGCCATATCAACCCGTCCGGGTGGTACAGCACCGCCGAGATCTCATCCGGAGTGGGCGGCTCCGCGTTTCCGCGGAGGTACACCGCCCGCAGGCCCAGATTGCGCAGCCGCGTCAGCGCCCGCGCACGGTTCACCGCATGCACGATCACCCGCACCGAGCCCCCCGTCGGAGACGGGCTCGGCAGGGTCAGGGCCACCACCACGCTGCCGTTCGGCAGCTTGCTGAAACCTCCTGCGGACATGGTTCGTCACACCCCCGTGAGACAGCGCGCGAGGCCCCCGTGTGAGCCCCGCGTCAATAAGAAATCCACAGCCAGCACCTAAACACGATCGGCCGCCGCCCGCTAGAGGGCGACGGCCGATTGCGCTCTGACCTGCAGGTATGTCGACTACTTCGCCGACGGGCCTACCTGGACCGTGATCGTCGAGCCATCCTTCGGCTGCTTGATGATCTTGATCTGAGTGTTGGTGTCAGTGACCTTCACGCTTCCCGTGGGGTTCTCCTTCGACCAGTAGCTGCCCTTGTGGTCATCGAAGACCGAGACGCCCTTCCGGGACTTGATCTTCAGCGCGACGTCCGCGTTGTGGAGCGTGAACGCGTCCGTGGAGTACTTGCTGAACGGAGCGTCGAACGGCTGGACCTTGTTGCGCAGGAGCGTGCCGTCCTTCCACTTCAGCGGGGCCGCGTGCGCGTCGACGGGGAGGATCAGACCCTCGCCGGGGTGCTGGCTGACGTTGTTGTCCTTCTGCGAGGTGTCCCACTGCCAGACCAACAGGCCGGTCTGGTACGGGTAGTGCTCCACCCAGTCCGGACGGGACTTCGAGAAGCCGAAGTTGTACGGGCCGACCTCAAGGGTCTTGTCGTACGACACGTACTGGCGGTTCTCGGCGAGGTAGTACTGCGCGTAGCTCTTGGTGAAGGACTCGCCGATGCGCGAAAAGCCCTTCGCCGTCCAGCCGTTGTCGTCGCCCTCGGCGCCGTCCTCGAACAGCTTGGTGCCGTCCGCGGTGACCGTCAGGGCGTCGGCCGCGAAGCCCTTGCCGCCCGCGCCGCCATCCGTGGCGTAGCGGAAGCGCAGGTCGATCTTCTTGCCCGCGTAGGCGTCGAGCGGGAAGGCCAGCTTCTTGTACGCCTTCGAAGCTCCCGTCAGAGCGGGCTTGTCGCCGGCGTCGCGCGTGATCGGCTTGCCGTCCGCCGTGCCGTCGATCGGCTCCCAGTTGGCGCCGCCGTCCGTCGACACCTCGGTGTAGAGGAAGTCGTAGTTGGCCTCGATGTCCCACCAACCCTGCAGCGAGAGCTCGGCCTTGGACTTGCCGGTGAGGTCGACCGAGCGCGTCAGGGTGTTCTTGAGGTCGTCGCCCTGGTCGCTCCACCACTGCTTGGCGCCCTCGGCGGGCTTCACGACGGTGGTGGTGACGGGCTTCTTCGGCAGCTCGACGACGAGCGCCTGGCGGTGGCGGGTGTTGTACTCCGAGACGCCCAGCTTGTGTTCGGACGTCGTGGCCGCCTTCGCCTTGGCGTAGTCGAGCCAGCCGAGCTGGAACTTGTCCCAGGCGGTCATGTCGCCGGGCAGGTCACCGATCGCGTTCTTGCCGGTGCCGAGCCAGGAGCCCGCCGACATCAACGACCAGAAGCCGACCGAGTTCTCGGCCTTGCCCGTCGTGTCGTAGAGGTCCGGGAGGCCCAGGTCGTGACCGTACTCGTGGGCGAAGACGCCGAGGCCGCCGTTCTCCGGCTGCATCGTGTAGTCGCCGACCCAGATCCCGGTGTCGCCTATCTGGGTGCCGCCGGCCTTGTTGTTCGACGGGCCGGTCTTGCCCGCGTCGTTGCCGTACGCGTACCAGCGGTGCGCCCACAGGGCGTTCTCACCCTCGGCGCCGCCGCCGGCCGACTCGTCCTCGCCCGCGTGGACGATCTGGAAGTGGTCGATGTAGCCGTCCGGCTCGTTGAAGTTGCCGTCGCCGTCGAAGTCGTAGCGGTCCCACTGGTCGTACTTGGCGAGGTCCGTCTTGATCTGCTCGTCGGTACGGCCCTTGGCCTTCTGGTCCTTGGCCCAGGCGGTCACGCCGTCCTTGACCGCGTCCCAGACGTTCGGGCAGTTGGTGTCGCCGCAGTAGTTGGAGCCGTAACGGCCCTCGTTCCAGTCGACCTTGACCCAGTCGGAGACCTCGCCGTCGACCGAGTAGCGGCCGGAGGAGGTCTTCTCGTAGTAGGTCTTCAGCGAGTGCTTGGGCTTGCCCTTCTTGTCCTTGCCCTCGCCGAAGTACAAGTCCTGGAAGTGCTGTTGGTTGTAGTCCTTCTGCCAGGCCGTGCTGTTGTCCTTCGCACGGTCCGGCTGGGCTATCTTGTTGTGCGCCGGGCCCGGCTTGCCCCCGTACTTCTTGACGGGCTTCTCCGGACCCTCGGGGCCGTCCGGGTCGTACATGGTCGTGTCGTCGACCTTGTCCCCGAACTCCACCAGGATCGTGAAGATCTTGTCCGTCTTCTCCCGGCCGAGCTCGACGTATTTCTTGTCGTCCAGCTTGACGACCTGGGAGCCGCCCTTCTTCTGTACCTTCGCGTCGCCGGCGACCACCTGCTGCAGTGCCGCCTTGCGCTGCTGCGCCTGCTGCTTGCTGAAGGGGCCGTCGAGGTCGTGGTCGACCTGCGCCTTGGCGCGCGCCGGGTCCTGGCGGTCCACGGCCGGGGCCGCGGCGCGGGCCGGGGCTGCCCCGTCCTCCGCCGCGGCGTACGCGGAAAACGTGGCGGTGGCCGCCGCCATCGCCACGACCACCGCGGTGGCTCTGAACGTCCGTCTGTTGCCTGTCACTTGATGCTGTCCTCCCCCGCGCCCGCGCGAGTGGCGGACCGTGGTCCCGGTCGGAGGAGGTCCGCGCGCGAATACGCGTCACAAGTGACGACATTCGACCGGAGATACGGAAGAAAAGACAGACCTTGACTTGGACAGGCCAACTGCACTATGCAGACGCGGAAGTCCGCTATGCGAACGCGCTACCCCGACGTGCCCAAGTCCGAACACCCATACAGCGCCGGTCAGTTGAACGGGTGCGCCCCACCGTCCACTCTCTGGACATAATGACCCTGTGCGCCCCCCATGCTCCGGCACCGTGGGTTAGGTCACGCTTGCCAGACGTTCCCGTGGGGCATGCAGCGGAATAGAGTGAATCGACGGCGCGCTTCAGCGTAAGTCGACAGTTCCAAGTCGTCTACGCCCAGCGGCCTTTGATTCGCATACAGCACCCCTTATATACCTCGCGTATACCTCCTGAATACCTCCGCACCAGCTGTCCCGAGGAAGGGTCACGTCATGCCTCGTCCCGCACCTCGTCCCGCGCCTCGTCCGACCGCCGCCCAGCTCACCTACGGCAGCATCACGGTCGTCTTCTCCACGCTCGCCATGCTCCTGCTCTCCCAGACGAGTTCAGGGGTGGGCGTCGCGGTGATCACCATTGCCGCGCTCGGGCTCGGGCTGTTGGTGGCCATGACCGTGCCCCTGCCCAAGGCGGACCGGACGGCCACCGCCACACCCGCGGCGCCCGCGGCCCCTGCCGCCCCCGCCCCGGAGCCCCTCACCGCCACCGTGCCCGGACAGCGCACCCCGGTCGCCTCCGCGCACGCCGCCCCCGTACACGAACCGGCGGGCCCGTGAGTCACGAGCCCGCCGGATGTGCCGCCGCCGCAAGGGAGTTCAGGTGGTGCTGACCACCACCGTCTTGGCGGCCTTGTCGTGCAGACCCTGCTTGTAGGGCTTGTCGAAGAAGCTCCAGCCACCGCTGATCGCGGTCCAGATGCAGGCGCAGCAGAACGCGAACGGCAGCCAGAGGACGGCGGAGCGCACCAGGGCGGTCTGCAGGGTCGGCGTCGCACCGTCGTTGAGGTTCGCGACCCGCATCCCCAGCCACTTCTTGCCGAGCGTCTGCCCCGTCCTGGAGATCATGAAGCTGTCGTACGCGATGTAGAGCACCGCGGCGAGGAGCGACTGTCCGAAGGACTTGCCGTACTCGACCTTGTCCGGGTCGATGTCGTACTCGTTGGTGCCGAAGGCCCAGGACAGCAGCCCGACCACGATGCCGACGAGGATCATGTCGACGAGGCGGGCGAGGACGCGCTTGCCGCTGTCGGCCAGCGGGGGCATGCCCGCGAGCGGGTCGGCGCCGTAGCCACCGGGGCCGCCGGGGCTGCCGTAGGGATCGCCCGAGCCGTAGGGGCCGCCGCCGTAGGACGGGGGCGGCGGGGGCGGGGTGCCACCGGCGCCACCGGCACCGGGAGGCGGGGCGTCGTAGGGAGAGCCGCCGCCCTGAGGGGATGACGGGGGCGGCTGCTTCTTGAAGGGGTCGTTGTCGTCCGGGGGCGGGGAGGGGAACTGCGGCGGTTCGGTACTCATGCGCCGAGTGCACCGCGCGTGGGTGCTCGGCGCACCTGGCGGGGGGCTGTACGGGTTACCCGCCGCCCCTCTCAGGACTCCCCGCGGGGGCGCTCAGCCCGCCACGAACGTCCGCGCCGCCTTGTCGTGCCAGCACTGGCGCCACGGCCTGTCGAAGACGCACCAGAGCACGCCCACGACGCCCACCACGAGCACGCCCGGCACGCTGTACACCAGCCAGCGGCGCAGCGCGGCCCCGAACGACGGCGCCTCGTGCTCCTCCAGGTCGCGCACCCGGACCCCGAGGAGCTTCTTGCCGAGGGTGCGGCCCCACTTGGCCGTCGGCAGCGCCTCGTAGAGGACGCCGAAGACGAGCAGGACCCCGAGGACGATGCCGAGGTAGCCCGCCGTCGTGCCGTCGAGCAGCCAGACCGTGGACTTCTCGCCGGAGAGCTTCGCGGCGTCGATCTTGTCGTTGATGTGGTCCGTCGCCTTGGTGGCGAGCGGGAACGCGGCGGCTCCGGTGACCGCCACGAGGACGACCGTGTCGATGAGCCGGGCCACCAGCCGCTTGCCGAGCCCGGCGGGCCGCTCCGACGCCTGGGCCTGCGCGGCCGCCAGGAACGGGTCCTCGGCCACCGGCTTCCACGGCACCACGGGCTGACCCTCGCCCTGGGCGCCCGGCGCCAACTGCTGCTGCGGGGGCTGCTGTTGCTGCGGGGCCGGGGGCTGTGCGAGCTGGTGCACCTGCTGCGCCCACGAGGGCGAGCCGCCGCCGGGGCCCGAGGTCACCGGCGAGGCGACCGGCTCGGGGGCGGCGGGCTGCTGCGGTACGGAGGGCTGCTGGGGCGGCGACTGCTGGGCGGAGGAGCGCTTGGGGCGCAGCGCCCGGATCGCCATGGTGCCCTCGGCGCCCCCGGCCCCGGCCCCGGCGGCGGCCGCGGCGTCGGTGGACTGCGCGGGCCGCACCGGTCCCGAGGGGCGCCGGAAGGTGACGGTGCCCTCGCCGACGGGCGGCACCGCGGGCGCGTTCGGCTTGCCCGCGGCGGGCGCGGAAGCGCCGGACCCACCGGACCCACCGGGCTTGGCGGAGCCCGGCTTGTTGCCGCCCTGCTTGTTGCCGCCGGGCCGGAGCGCGCGGATCGCGACCGTGCCGGGGCCGTCCGCCTCGGGGGCGCTCCTCGGCTCGGCGGGCAGCGCCTGGGCGGGCTTCGGCTCCGTCGGCTCCGGCTTCGGCTCCGCCTGCTGCGGCCCCGCGGACTGGGGGGCGTTCGCCACGCGCGGGTCCTGGCCCGGCGTCGCGCCCCACGACACCCGCTGCTGCTCCTGCTCCCTGCCGAGCCCCGACTGCCAGGACGCGTCCGCCTGCCAGGCCGACGCGGGCTCCGGCTTGCTGCCGTGCCGGGCGTCGGCGGCCGCGGCGTCGGACTCCGGCGCGGACGCGGGCTCGGGGGCGGGGGCGGATTCGGGGGCGACGTCCGGGGCGGACTGCGCCACCGGCTCCTCGTCGAAGAAGTGCGGCCCCGTCTCCTCCGCCGCGGGCGGCCCCGAAGTTGACGCACCGGGGGGCGGCGGCAGCAGCTCGCCGTCGGAGGGCGCCGGACGGCTCGTACCGGGCACCCAGGCACCACCGTTCCAGTACCGGACATATCCGGGAATGGACGGGTCTGGGTAATAGCCTTCGCGGGGCCTGTCCTCGCCGGGGGCCGGAGTTGGGGCGCTCATGTCCGTCGTCCCGTATCTGCTCGGGGGTCTTATAGAGGCTCCACATCTATCAGACGTACGCGTCCGCCCGGGTGGGTCCGGTCGTACGGACCACTATCCGGGCACCGTTCCCGCACCGGTTCACCGCGACCGGGTGCCGTGCGAGGGCGCCCCGTGGAACTCGTACGAGAAAGTTTCGCGGACTCGCGTAATGCCCGGCGCCCCTCGCGCTCTCCATCGGTACGGGCCCGCTCCAGTGGGCCCCGCACACCGAAAGGAAGCACACGTCATGCACAGCGTGGTGGAACGCGAACTCGAACTGAAACTGGTCCTGTCGCCCGAGCGCAGCATCCCCGTCCCGGCCCGCCTCACCTACCGCACCGACGACCCGTACGCCGTCCACATCGCCTTTCACATCGGCTCCGAGCACCCGGTCAACTGGACGTTCGCCCGTGAACTGCTCGTGGAGGGGGTGTTCCGGCCGTGCGGCCACGGCGACGTCCGGGTCTGGCCGACCAAGGTCGAGGGGCGCAGCGTCGTCCTGATGGCGCTCAGCTCACCCGACGGCGACGCCCTCCTGGAGGCCCCGGCCGCGGCCGTGTCCGCCTGGCTCGAGCGCACGCTGCGGGTGGTCCCTCCGGGCTCTGAGGCGGAGCAGCTCGGCATCGACGACGGCCTCGCCGAGCTGCTTGCCCCCACCCCGGCCGACGACCTGTGGCTGCGCGACCCGTGGCCGTCGGACGAATCGGACGGTGAGTGAGCAACGCTGCCACGGGGGTGGGAGACGAACCTCAGGATTCTCAGAACAACTTGCCCGGGTTGAGGAGTGAGTGCGGGTCGAACGCGGCCTTGATGGCGCGCTGCATCTCCACTCCCACCGGGCCGATCTCGCGTGCCAGCCACTCCTTCTTCAGGACCCCGACGCCGTGCTCGCCGGTGATGGTGCCGCCGAGCTCCAGGCCGAGGGCCATGATCTCGTCGAAGGACTCCCGGGCGCGCCGGGATTCGTCGGGGTCTGCCGCGTCGAAGCAGACGGTCGGATGGGTGTTGCCGTCGCCCGCGTGTGCGCAGACCCCGATGGTGAGCCCGTACTTCTCGGCGATGCGCTCGACGCCGGTGAGCATGTCGGCGAGGCGGGAGCGCGGCACGCACACGTCGTCGATCATCGTGGTGCCCTTGACCGCTTCGAGCGCGGTGAGCGCCAACCGGCGTGCCTGGAGCAGGAGTTCCGACTCGGCGGCGTCGTCGGCGGGGACCACCTGGGTGGCGCCCGCGGCCTCGCACAGGGCGCCGACCGCGGCCAGGTCGGCGGCGGGGTCGAGGGTGTCGAAGGCGGCGAGCAGGAGGGCCTCGGTGGTCTCCGGAAGGCCCATGTTCGCCAGGGAGTTGACGGCTTTCACCGTCGTACGGTCCATGAGTTCGAGGAGCGACGGGACGTGGCCGCCCTCCATGATCCTGCACACGGCGTCGCAGGCCGCCTCGGTCGAGGCGAACTCGGCTGCCAGGACGAGCTGTTGGGGCGGGACGGGCTTCAGTGCGAGGGTGGCGCGGACGACGACGCCGAGGCTGCCCTCCGAGCCGACGAACAGGCGCGTCAGGTCGTAGCCCGCGACGCCCTTCGCGGTGCGCCGCCCGGTGCTGAGCAGCCGCCCGTCGGCGAGGACGACGTCGAGTCCGAGCACGTACTCCGCCGTCACGCCGTACTTCACGCAGCACAGGCCGCCGGAGGCCGTGCCGATGTTCCCGCCGATCGTGCAGGTCTCCCAACTCGACGGGTCCGGTGGGTAGTAGAGGCCCTTCTCGTTCACGGCGCGCGACAGCGTGGCGTTGACCACGCCCGGCTCGACGATCGCGATCCGGTCGACGGTGTTGATCTCCAGGATCCGGTCCATCCTGATCAGGGACAGCACGACGCAGCCGTCGCTCGCGTTCGCGGCGCCCGACAGGCCCGTGCGGGCCCCCTGCGGGACGACCGGGACGCGCAGCTCGGTGGCGGTGCGCATGACGTGCTGGACCTGCTCGACGGTGCGCGGCAGGACCACGACGGCGGGGGTGCCCGCCGTGCAGAAGCTCGCCATGTCGTTCCCGTACGAGGATGTGACGTCCGGGTCCGTGAGGACGGCCTCCGCGGGCAGTCCCTCACGGAGCAGTTCGATGAGGGTGCGGCTCATGATCACAGCCTCGCACCCGGGGCCATCGGTGTGAACCCATGGGCGACGACCGACCACAAGCCCGGATGTGCTCTTCGTATTGACGCACAGTGAGCGCCATGGAGACCGAGAACGCCCTCGCCGCCACCCAGCCCCGCCGCCGCTCCCCCGTCCTGCGGCGCGCGCTCATCGCCTCCGTCACCGGGTGCGTGGTGCTCGGCGGCGTGGTCGTGCTGCTGCCCGACGGGGGCGGGAAGGCGGCGCCGCCCGCGCTCGGTCCCGCCGGGCGCGCGCTCGCCGCGGCGGGGGCGGGCGCCCCGGCCGCGCTGCCCGACCTGACCGCGCTCATCGGGGAGCGCGAGGCCCATCTGCGGGCCCACCCCGGCGACGAGCAGTCATGGGCGGTGCTCGGCTCGGCGTACGTGGAGCGGGGCCTGCGCACCGGTGACGTGGCGTCCTACCCGAAGGCCGAGCAGGCCCTGCGCACCTCCATGAAGGCGCGCCGCGACGGCAACGTGGAGGCCCTCACCGGACTCGCGGCCCTCGCCAACGCCCGCAACGACTACCGCGCCGCCAAGAAGTGGGGCGAGCTCGCGACGATGCAGGCCCCGAAGCGGTGGACGACGTACCCGGTGCTCATCGACGCCTACCGGGGGCTCGGCGACACCAAGGGCGTGGGCAAGGCGCTGGAGAGCCTGCAGCAACTGGGCGGCGGGGCACCGGCGTTGATGGCGGCCGGGCGGGTCTACCAGGACCGGGGCTGGCGCGAGGACGCCGGCGCCGCACTCACCGACGCGGCGGCCCTCGCCGAGGCGCCCGCGCAGAAGGCGGCGTGCCTGTACCGGGTCGGGGAGCTGGCCTGGGAGCGCGGGGAGCCGGTGGAGGCGCTGCGCTACTACAGCGGCGCGCTCACCGCCGACCCCGACCACCACCCGGCGCTCGCCGGGAAGGGCCGCGCCCTCGCCGCGCTCGGCCGCTCCGGCGAGGCCCTGAACGCCTACCAGGCGGCCCTCGCCAAGCGTCCGGAGCCCCAATACGCGCTGGAACTGGGCGAGTTGTACGAGTCCCTGAACCTCCTCCCGGCGGCCCGCGCCCAGTACGACGCGCTGCGCGCCCGGGTGCGGCAGGAGTCCACGGGCGGCGTCAACGACGAGCGGATCCTCGGACTCTTCGAGGCCGACCACGGCGACCCGGACGAGGCGGTGCGCCGCCTGGAGACGGAGTGGAAGCGGCACGGCAGCCCGCTGACGGCGGACGCCCTCGGCTGGGCGCTGCACCGGGCGGGCGACGACGAGGAGGCCCTGGAGTACGCGAAGAAGGCACACGAGAAGGGCCCGCGCAGCGCCCCGTTCGCGTACCACCGGGGCGAGATCGAGCGGGAGCTCGGGGCCTACGGGGCCGCGCGGCGGCACATCGGGGAGGCGCTGCGCATCAACCCGTACTTCTCGCCGCTCGGCGCCAAGGCGGCGAAGGCGGCCCTGGACTCGCTGGGCGAGCCCCCGGAGGGCGGCCCGGAGCAGGTCTACCCGCCGGCACCGCCGCGCCCCCGCTACTCGGGCTCCTCCTCCGGTTCGGGCTCCGGTTCGGGCTCCCGTTCGGGCACGAAGCCGCGGGGCGCGGCGCCGAAGCCGGCGAAGCGGCGGTGAGGGCGGTGGGTGAGCGGGGGGCTCTGCGACGTGTCGTCGCCGCGGGGGCAGCCGGGGCGGTCGTGGTCGGCGGCGCCGTCGCGGGGCTGCTCGCGCTCGGGCCGGACGGCGCTCCCCGGCCCGCTCCCCCGCCGCCGGGCGCCCATGCCGCGGCACCCGGCGACCTGGGCGCCGCGATCGCGGCCCGGCAGAAGTGGCTGCGCGGCCACCCGGACGACGCCGCCTCCTGGTCCGCCCTCGCCACCGCCTACGTGGAGCAGGCCCGCCGGGGCGCCGACCCCTCGTACTACCCGAAGGCCCAGCGCGCCCTGGAGCGTTCGCTGGCGGCGCGGCCCGCCGGGAACCTGGACGCCCTGATCGGCATGGGCGCCCTCGCCAACGCCCGGCACGACTTCGCCGCCGCCCGCGTCTGGGGCGAGCGGGCGCGCCGGGCCGCGCCGGACCGGTGGCCGGTCTACCCGGTGCTCGTCGACGCCTACACGCAGCTCGGCGCCTACAAGGACGCCACGGCCGCCGTGCAGCGGCTGCTCGACCTGAAGCCCGCCCTGCCCGCCTTCGCCCGGGCCGGGTACGAGCTGGAGATGCAGGGCCGCACCGAGGAGGCGGCGGCCGCGCTGCGGCGGGCCCTCGACGACGCCACCGTGCCCGCCGAGCGGTCCTTCTGCCTGCACCGCCTGGGCGAGCTGGAGTGGGAGCGCGGGGACGCGCGCGCCGCCCTCGCCCGGTACGAGGAGGCACTGCGGGCCGACCCGGACGCGCACCCGGCGCTCGCGGGACGCGCGAAGGCCCGCGCCGCGCTCGGCGACACGGACGCCGCCCGCGCCGACTACCGGAGGCTCACCGAGCGGGTGCCGCTGCCCGAATACGTGCTGGAGCGGGGCGAGTTGGAGGAGTCGCTGGGGCGGGAGGGCGAGGCGCGGCGGCAGTACGACGTGCTGCGCGCCGAGGCCGCGCTGTTCGAGGCGAACGGGGCGGGCGACGACCTCACCCTGGGCCTCTTCGAGGCGGACCACGGCCGCCCCGCCGACGCCGTCCGGCACCTGGAGCGCGAGTGGCAGCGGCGCAGGAGCGTCCTGGTCGCGGACGCCCTGGGCTGGGCCCTGCACCGGGCGGGACGGTCGCAGGAGGGGCTCGCGTACGCCCGTGAGGCCGGTCAACTGGGGTGGCGGCGGGCCGAGTTCGCGTACCACCGGGGCGAGATCGAGCGGGCGCTCGGGATGCGGGACGCGGCCCGCGGGCACCTGCGCGAAGCGCTGCGCCTGAACCCGCACTTCTCGCCGCTGCGGGCCCCGGCGGCGCGGCGGGCGCTCGCTCCGCTGGAGGGGGCGGGCGGGGCGTGAGGCCCGTGCGCCGCGTCGTCGCCGGGCTCGTGCTGGCCTGCGGCGTACTGCTGGGGATCGCCCAAGTGCCCGCGCAGGCACACCCGTTGGGGAACTTCACCGTCAATCACTACCACGGCCTCCGTGTACTGCCCGACCGTGTCGAGGACACCGTGGTCGTGGACCGGGCCGAGATCCCGACCCTGCAGGCGGGCGGGCGCGACGACGCGGGTGCCGTGTGCGCGGACGTCGCGGGGGCACTGCGGGCGCGGGCCGCGGGGCGGCCGCTCGTGTGGCGGGTGCGGGCGAGCGGGCTCGCCTACCCGCCGGGACAGGCCAAGTTGCGCACGACGCGCATCAGTTGCTGGCTCAGCGCCGAAGCCGATCTGGCGCGGGGCGGGGACGTGGAGTTCACCGACGGCCACGACCGGGGGCGCATCGGCTGGCGCGAGGTGACCGCGACGGCGGGCGGCGGGGTGCGGCTCGCCGCGTCCGACGTACCGGAGCGGAGCGTCTCCGGCGAGCTGCGCCGCTACCCGGACGACCTCCTGTCCGATCCGCTGGACGTGCGCGCGGCGCGGCTGCGGGTGGCGCCGGGGGACGGACCGGGTGCGGGAGGGATGTCCGCTGCCGTCTCGGCTGCCGGGAGCGGGAGTTGGCTCGCCGCCATGGACGCCCGCTTCGCCGCGTTCACCGCCCGGGACCGGCTCACTCTGCCCGTGGGCCTGGCGGCCGTGGCGCTCTCGCTGCTCCTCGGGGCCGCGCACGCCGCGCTGCCGGGGCACGGCAAGACCGTGATGGCGGCGTGCATGGCGGGGCGGCGCGGGCGGGTGCGCGACGCGGTCGCCGTGGGCGCCACGGTGACGTTCACACACACGGCGGGCGTGCTCGTCATCGGGCTGCTGCTCACGGTGTCGGCGTCGCTCGCCGCCGACCGGCTCCTGAACCTGCTCGGGGTGGTGAGCGGGCTGCTCGTCGCGGGGGTGGGGGTGGTGCTGCTGCGGTCGGCGCGGGTGCCGGGCCACCCTCACCACGGCCACGGCGGCCACGGCCACGGCCACGCTCACCACGCGCACGGTGCCCACGCCCACGTACACGAGACCCACGTGCACGAGGAGCCCGGCCGTCCGTACCGGCGCCGCACCCTCGTGGGCATGGGTGTCGCGGGCGGGCTCGTGCCCAGCCCGTCCGCTCTCGTCGTGCTGCTCGGCGCGGTCGCGCTGAACCGGACCGGGTTCGGGGTCGCCCTCGTGCTCGGCTACGGCGTCGGGATGGCGGCGGTGCTGACCTGCGCGGGGCTGCTCGTCGCGCGGTTCGGGGAGCGGGCGGGGCGGCTGCTCGGGGGGCGGGCGGCGGCGCTGGGGAACCGGTGGCGGGCGAAGGTGCCGTATGTGACGGCCGCGCTGGTGACCGCCGTCGGAGCGGGGCTCGCGCTGCGCGCCGCGGTCCCGCTCCTGCACGGCTGAACTCCCTTGCTACGGGGTTCCCTTGCTACGGGGTTCCTTTGCTAGGGGATTCCTACGGAAGGGCCCTGGGCTCTCCCACGTAGGGGAAGGTGCCGCCCGGACGCGGCTCGGGCCCCTTGGCGAGGCTGAACCGGAAGAGCTCGGGGTGGCCCTTGCCCGCCGGTTCGCCGAGCACCATGCGGCTGAAGATGAGCGTGGCGTCGTCGGTGTAGCGGCGGCCGTTCGGGAAGCCCTGGCGGTCGCCCTCCAGCCACCCTTCGAGCTTGGGCCTGCGGGTGACGGGGACCGTCATGTTGAGGCGCAGCATCTCCGCGGGGAGCAGCTTGCCGCGGCCCGCATCCCTGTTCAGGACCTGGGAGTTGAGGTTCTGCTTGACGGGGCCCGTGCTCTTGGCGACGCCCTTCATGAAGATCTGCCACAGGTCGTTCCGCGGCGTCCTGGGGGCCGGTGTGGTGAGGAAGTGGAAGAGGTTGACCAGGTGCGGGCCCGAGGGCTGGCGGACCATGCGCTCGATCGTCCGCCAGCGGTGGTCGTCGGCCGGGCGGCGCCCGTTGAACTGGTCGGCGACGCCGCCGGGCACGCCCACGAGGAGGCCGCCGGGCTGGAGGAAGCCGTCCGGCGACAGCCCCTCGTTGAAGAAGGACTGGCCGACCCGGGACATCTGCACCCAGCGCGGCTTGCCGCCCTGGAGGTCGATGGACTTGCGGGCCGCCGTGGCCCACACGCCAACGACGGGGTTGCGGTGCGGGTCGCCCTTGAGCGCGAGGGTCTTCTTCGGGACCTGCACCGTCATGACGTTGACGTTGCTGAAGACCAGCGGGTTCACGGGCACCGGAGCGTCCACGCCCAGCTTGAGCATCGCGAACTGCCGTACGTCGATGAAGAAGGGGTCGGCCGCCTGCCCGGCGTAGACCTTGCCGCCGCCCGGGAGCCGCACGGTGGCCTGGCGCATCAGGCGCCGGTAGTCGGGCATCGAGACGAGCCCGGCCCGGGTGGGCGCGGCGATCTGCTTCTGCACCAGCGTCCGGACGGGCCGCCCCGGACGCAGCTCCTGGAGGGTGTAGCGCTGGCGCAGCAGCAGGTCGGGGTCGTCGAGCCGGTCGATATAGCCCTTGGCCTGGGCGACGCCGCCGATGCGCCGGTCCTCGGTGGCGAAGGTCCAGCGGTACGTCAGTTCGGGGCTGCCGTCGCCGGTGGTGTCGACGTTGATGTCGTAGCGGGTGTCCTTGCCGAAGAGCGCGGGCGGCAGGACGCCGCCGATCTGGGGCAGCGTGACCGGGTTGTAGGTGACGGCGAGGGTCACCGTGTCCGGGTTCTCGGGGCTGGTGAAGGCGAAGAGGTCGGCGCCGTTGATGTCCGGGTTGAGGATGGCCGTGGGCGCGTCGACGTGGCTGCCCGCGTGTCCGGTGCCGGTGCCGGGGCCGAGGAGCGCGGCGGCGGTGAGGGCGGCGAGTGCGGCGGTGAGGCCGATGGCGTACGTGCGTCTGACGTGGCCGGTCCGGCGTTCTGCGTGGCCGGTCCGGCGTCCGACGTGGCCGGTCCGGCGCTGCGGCTCGGTCATGCGCCGAGGCCCTGGACGCGCGCCCAGAAGTCGGGTCCTGGCAGGAAGCTCAGCGTGGCGTCGAGGTTGAACAGCGGGGTGCCCTCGGGCAGGTCGACGTCGAGCTGCTTGAGCGCGGCCTGGAGTTCCTTGCTGCCGCGGAACTCCCAGTCCTTGGGGCCGAAGCCGAGCTCGCCCGTCTTGGGATCGATGCGCGGGGTGATCACCGGGTAGAAGGAGTGGCTGCCGACGAGCAGGTCCTTCGCGGTGGTGGTGGCGAGCTGGACGCGGCGCTCGGGGCCCTTGTTGATGCGGAGGTTGCAGTAGGCGCCGGGGCTCGGGAGCACCGCGAGCCAGATGCCGTTGCAGACGGCCCGGTCGCCGGTGGAGGGGCGCGCGATGACGATGCCGCCCGGGTAGCAGACCCGGAAGAGGTGGGTGAGGTCCGGCTCGATGCTGTCCTCGAAGACACCGAGGGGGAAGCGGAACTGGTCGTCCCTGCCCGGGTTGTTGGAGAGCGGCGCGACCGGCTTGAGGGTCGCCTTCTCCTGCTTGAGGACCTTCTTGACCTCGGGCTTGAGCGTGACGTCGGCGTGCCCGAAGGGCGAGAAGTAGACGCCGCCGGTGCGCGAATTGCAGGGGCCCTCGGCTGCCTTCGCGCGGTGGGCGGGGTCGTGGCCGGCGCGGCCGTCGGCGGCGGTGGCTGCGGCGGCGGTGCCGGTCAGGCCGACCGACAGCAGGACGGCGGTGGCGAGGGAGAGGGCGGTGCGGGTGAGGCGCATGGAGGGCTCCTGGGGTTTCAGTGACTCTGGGAGTCACTGAAACCCCAGGGCGGTCACTCTGCGAGGTCAGGAGTGCCGAATGGGTAACCCTCCGTCATGGGAGCCCCGGCGGCCACGGGTTGCCGCGGCCCCGGCGGCTACAGGTTGCCGCGCTTCTCCTGCTCCCGCTCGATCGCCTCGAACAGGGCCTTGAAGTTGCCCTTGCCGAAGCCCATCGAGCCGTGCCGCTCGATCATCTCGAAGAAGACGGTCGGGCGGTCCTGGACCGGCTTGGTGAAGATCTGCAGCAGGTAGCCGTCCTCGTCGCGGTCGACCAGGATCTTCAGCTCGCGCAGGATCTCGACGGGGACGCGGGTCTCGCCGGCCCACTCGCCGAGGGTGTCGTAGTAGGAGTCGGGGGTGTCGAGGAACTGGACGCCCGCCGCGCGCATGGCCCGTACCGACTCGACGATGTCGTTCGTGGCGAGCGCGATGTGCTGGACGCCCGCGCCGCCGTAGAACTCCAGGTACTCGTCGATCTGGGACTTCTTCTTGGCGATGGCCGGCTCGTTGATCGGGAACTTCACCTTGAGGGTGCCGTCCGCGACGACCTTCGACATCAGGGCCGAGTACTCGGTCGCGATGTCGTCGCCCACGAACTCCTTCATGTTCGTGAAGCCCATGACCTTGTTGTAGAAGCCGACCCACTCGTTCATCTTGCCGAGCTCGACGTTGCCCACGCAGTGGTCGATGGCCTGGAAGGTGCGCTTGGCCGGGGGCTCCACCATCGGGTTGGCCGCGACGAAACCGGGCAGGTAGGGGCCGTCGTAGCCGGAGCGCTCCACCAGGGTGTGGCGGGTCTTGCCGTATGTCGCGATGGCGGCGAGGACCACCGTGCCGTTCTCGTCCTTCACCTCGTGCGGCTCGGTGATGCCGCGGGCGCCGTGCTCGACGGCGTAGGCGTAGGCGGCGCGGGCGTCCGGGACCTCGATGGCGAGGTCGACGACGCCGTCGCCGTGCTCGGCCACGTGCGAGGCGAGGAAGTGGCCCCAGTCCGTGGACGCCTTGATGACGGAGGTGAAGACGAAGCGGGCGGCGCCGTTGGTGAGCACGTAGGAGGCGGTCTCACGGCTGCCGTTCTCCGGTCCGGAGTAGGCGACCAGCTTCATGCCGAAGGCCGTCGAGTAGTAGTGGGCGGCCTGCTTGGCGTTGCCCACGGCGAAGACGACCGCGTCCATTCCCTTGACCGGGAAGGGGTCGGCCTCGCGCACGGTGTCGGGGGTGGTGTGGGTGGTGGTCTCAGTCATGGGCCGAGGCTCCCGCCGATCCACAAGGTGCGCAATAGTTTGCGTTTTCGCTGGGCAATATGCACAGCAACTCGGGAGTATGGGCGGGCTATCTGTACACGATGACCACCGTGGAGGCGGCATGGCGATCGATCATCTGGACGGCAGACTCATCGTGCTCCTGGCACGGGAGCCGCGTATCGGGGTCCTTGAGGCGTCCCGGCGGCTCGGCGTCGCGCGCGGCACCGTGCAGGCGCGCATGGACCGGCTTCAGTCGAATGGAGTCATCCGGGGCTTCGGCCCGGACGTCGATCCGGCGGCCCTCGGCTACCCCGTGACCGCCTTCGCGACCCTGGAGATCAAACAGGGTCAGGGCGCGGACGTACGGGCCCACTTGGCGACCGTCCCCGAGGTCCTGGAACTGCACACCACCACCGGCCACGGCGACATGCTGTGCCGTCTGGTGGCCCGCTCCAACGCCGATCTCCAACGTGTGATCGACCGGGTCGTGGGCTTTGATGGCATCGTTCGGGCCTCCACGGCAATCGTCATGGAGAACCCCGTTCCGCTGCGGATCATCCCGCTGGTGGAGCAGGCGTCTGAAGACCCCTAGAACCTGACAACAGGCGAGGTGAGCACTTCAGTGAACTTCTGGGACTACCTCGGCAACCGGCACCAACAGTTGCTGCAGGACGCGTACCAGCACGCCAGCGCCGTCTTCCAATGCATGGTCGTCGCGACCGTCATCGGCGTCCTCATCGGCGTCGTGACCTACCGCAGCGAGTGGGCCGGGAACCTGGCCACGACCACGACGTCCACCATCCTCACCGTCCCGTCGCTCGCCATGATCGGTCTGCTGATCCCGGTCGTCGGACTCGGCGTCGCGCCGACGGTGATCGCGCTGACCCTGTACGGCCTCCTTCCGATCGTGCGCAACTCCATCGTGGGCCTGCGCGGGGTCGACCCCTCGCTGGTCGACGCGGCCAAGGGCATCGGGATGTCGCGCGTGGCCCGGCTCTTCAAGGTGGAGCTGCCGCTCGCGTGGCCGCCCATCCTGACGGGCATCCGGGTTTCCACGCAGATGCTGATGGGCATCGCCGCCATCGCCGCCTACGCCTCCGGACCCGGCCTCGGCAACGAGATCTTCCGCGGCATCGGCTCGCTCGGCAGCAAGAACGCGCTCAACCAAGTGCTCGCGGGCACGCTCGGGATCATCGTCCTGGCGCTGCTCTTCGACGCCGCGTACGTCCTGATCGGCCGGCTGACGATTCCGAGGGGTATCCGTGTCTGAGACGACCGAGGCCGTGGCAGAGCAGCCGGCGGCGACCGCGACCGGCGCCACCATCGAGCTGGAGAACCTGACCAAGCGCTACCCGGGCAGCAGCGACCCCGCGGTGGACAGCGTCAACATGGAGATCAAGGCGGGCGAGATCGTCATCTTCGTGGGCCCCTCGGGCTGCGGAAAGTCCACGACCCTGAAGATGATCAACCGCCTCATCGAGCCGACCAGCGGACGCATCCGCATCAACGGCGAGGACGTCACCGACATCGACCCGGTGAAGCTGCGCCGCAAGGTCGGCTACGCGATCCAGTCGTCCGGGCTCTTCCCGCACATGACGGTCGCTCAGAACATCGCCCTCGTACCGAAGATGGTCGGCTGGGGGAAGTCGAAGATCAAGTCGCGGGTCGAGGAGATGCTCGACCTGGTCGGGCTCGACCCCGGCGAGTTCCACGGCCGCTATCCGCGCCAGCTCTCCGGCGGACAGCAGCAACGCGTGGGCGTGGCACGGGCGTTGGCGGCCGACCCGCCCGTACTGCTCATGGACGAGCCGTTCGGCGCGGTCGACCCCATCACCCGCGACCACCTCCAGGACGAGCTGATCCGGCTCCAGCACGAGCTGCACAAGACGATCGTCTTCGTCACGCACGACTTCGACGAGGCCATCAAGCTCGGCGACCGCATCGCGGTGCTCCGCGAGCGCTCGCACATCGCGCAGTTCGACACCCCCGAGGCGATCCTCACCAACCCGGCCGACGACTTCGTCTCCGGCTTCGTGGGCGCGGGCGCGGCGCTGAAGCGCCTGAACCTGACCCGCGTACGCGATGTGGAGATGGCCGACGTGCCGACGGTGACCGTCGACGACCCGTTGCAGGACATCTTCAACAAGCTCCGCGCCGCGGGCACCAACGAGCTGCTGCTCCTCGACAAGCGCGGCCGCCCCTACAAGTGGCTGCGCCGCGGCGACCTGATGCGCGCGAAGGGCTCGCTCGCGCGGGCCGGAACCCTGGTGCACGACACGGTGACCCGGGACGCGACGCTGCGGGACGCCCTGGAGGCCGTCCTCACGGACAACGCGGGACGCGTCGCGGTGACCGGGCGGCGCGGCGAGTACACGGGCGTCGTCGACATGGAGACGCTGATGAACTCCGTGCACGAAATGCTGGAGGCCGACCGCCTCGACGCGATGGAGCACCAGCACGAGCTGGAGGAACAGCGGGCCCAGGTGACCCACCAGGAGCAGGAGGGCGACGGCGGGGAGGCACCGGCGTGAGTCCCCGAATCCCCCGCGATCCGCTGCCGGGGAGCAGCCCCCGCTACCCCGGCCGCACCCCCTCCCCCGACAAGGCCACCGACCAGCGCCCCGAGGGCGAGCACGAGGTCAAGGGCCTCGCCTTCCGCGACGTGGGCGAGGGCGAGCAGGAGGCGCCGCCGGGCACGGAGCCGCGCCGGGCGCGCCGCATCGGCTGGGCGAAGCTGACGGTCCTGCCGGCCTTCCTCCTCATCGTGCTGCTGGCCACCTGGTGGTGGTTCCACGAGGCCGACCTGGACTCCATCTCCGAGAACGCCCTCTCGGGCGGTCAGGTGTGGAAGGTGCTGCGCCAGCACATCGAACTCACCGTCATCTCCACCTTCTTCGTCCTGATCATCGCGATCCCGCTGGGGATCCTGCTGACCCGGCGCGCGTTCAGCAAGGCGGCCCCGGTGGCGATGGCCTTCGCCAACATGGGCCAGGCGACCCCGGCGATCGGCCTCCTCGCGCTCCTCGTCATCTGGATGGGCATCGGCGAGAAGGCGGCCCTGACGGGCATCATCATCTACGCGATCCTGCCGGTCCTCTCCAACACCATCGCGGGCCTGCGGGCCAACGACCCGACGCTCCTGGAGGCGGCACGGGGAATCGGCATGTCCCCGCTGGGGGTACTGGGCAAGGTCGAACTCCCCCTCGCCGTACCGCTGATCCTCGCGGGCGTGCGCACGGCGCTCGTCCTGAACGTGGGCACGGCGACGCTCGCGACCTTCGGCGGTGGCGGCGGCCTCGGCGTCCTCATCCAGACGGGCATCACCAACCAGCGCATGCCGGTCCTGATGCTCGGCTCGATCCTGACGGTCGCGCTCGCGCTGCTCGTGGACTGGCTGGCGTCGCTGGCCGAACTGCTGCTGAGTCCGCGAGGGCTGGAGGTGAAGTCATGAGGGTTGCGCGAGTCACGTGCCTCACGTGGCGCACGGGCCTGGCCGCATTGGTCGCGGGCGGCCTCCTGGTGAGCTGCGGACTGACCAGCGGTTCGCCGATGGTGGACGACGTGAAGCCGGGCTCGATCGGACAGGGGCTCCCCCTGAAGGGCGCCGATCTCACGGTCACGTCAAAGGAGTTCACGGAACAGCTGATCCTCGGCGCCATGATGGGCATCGCCTTCAAGGCGGCGGGCGCGGACGTGCTCGACCGCACCGGCATCCAGGGCTCCATCGGCGCCCGCGAGGCGGTGAAGGGCGGCGACGCGGACGCGATGTACGAGTACACGGGCACGGCCTGGATCACCTACCTCGGCAACTCCAAGCCCATCCCGAACTCGCAGGAGCAGTGGGAGGCGGTGAAGGACGCCGACGCGAAGAACGGCATCACCTGGCTCACCCCGTCGGCCCTCAACAACACGTACGCCCTCGCCATGAACCAGTCCAACTTCAAGAAGTACGGCACGAAGACCCTGTCGGATGTCGCCGCGCTCTCCAAGAAGGACCCGAAGGCCGTGACGCTGTGCGTGGAGAGCGAGTTCGCCAACCGCGCGGACGGGCTGCCGGGCATGGAGAAGGCGTACGGCATGAAGGTCCCCGCGGGCAACATCACGCAGATGGACACCGGGATCATCTACACCCAGGCGTCCAAGGGGACGTGCACCTACGGCGAGGTCTTCACCACCGACGGCCGCATCAAGGCGATGGACCTCGAAGTGACGAAGGACGACAAGCACTTCTTCCCCAACTACAACGCCGCGCCGGAGATCAACACCAAGGCCCTGAAGAAGTACCCGGAGATGGCGAAGGTCCTGGAGCCCATCACGAAGAAGCTCAACAACACGGTGGCGCAGGACCTGAACTCCAAGGTGGACGTGGAGGGGCAGGATCCGCATGAGGTGGCGAAGGACTGGCTCGTGCAGGAGGGGTTCGTGAAGGAGTAGCCGACTCCGCTTGTTTCACCCAGAGTTACAAAGACTCCGTTGCAAAGAAGGCGTTGCAACGGAGTCTTTGCATGCTTACGCTGGCAGGCATGACGGAAGAGCCCGAGCCCCGCAAAGTCGTTCAGCTGGACGCCCGTTCACTGCGTGGGCTCGCACATCCCCTGCGGATGAGGCTGCTCAGTTCGCTGCGGATCAACGGCCCGGCGACGGCCTCCCAGCTGGCCGCGCGCCTGGGCGAGTCCAGCGGTTCCACCAGCTATCACCTGCGCCAGCTCGCCGAGTACGGGTTCATCGAGGACGACCCGGAGCACGGCAAGGGGCGGGAGCGGTGGTGGCGTTCGGCGCACCAGGGGACGCGCTTCGACGACGAGCTGTCGCGCGACCCGGACCCTGCCGTGCGCGGGGCCGCCCAGCTCTACCTCCACGCGGTGGCGTCCCGCTACAGCCAAGAGCTGACGACATGGGTCGGTACGAAGGACGAGTGGCCCGACGAGTGGACGGAAAGCGCCGACATGAGCGACGCGATGCTCCGTCTCACCCCCGCGCTGACCGCGGAACTGCGGGACAAGCTCCACCAAGTCATCGAGGCGTACCGCCCGTTGGAGAAGGACAAGGACGACCCGCAGGCCGCGCTGGTCCGCGTCCAGACCCAGCTCTTCCCGACGCACTCCACCGACTGAAAGGGCTCACCCACCCATGCACCCCGACATCCACCTGTACGTCCACCACACCCGAGCCGCCGACTTACGGCACGCCGCTTCCGTACGAAGAGGACGACGGCGCCCCGACGTCCGTACCCAACTGGGCTGGACCCTCGTCGAGTTGGGCCTGTGGATGGTGAGCGACCCGGTCAGCAGGTCGGGACGTCCGCGCCCTTCTTCAGGTCGCGGAGCGCGTCCAGCGTTCCCTGGAGCGTAGTCACCGGAACCAGGCGCAGGCCCTTCGGCGCGTTGCCCTCGGCCTCGGAACACTCGTCCTTGGGGACGAGGAAGACCGTGGCGCCGTCGCGCTTGGCGGCCTGGGTCTTCAGCTCGACGCCGCCGACGGGGCCTACCTTGCCCTTGGGGGTGATCGTTCCGGTGCCCGCGATGGCGCGGCCGCCCGTGAGGTCGCCGCCGCTGCCGTCGCCGTCCAGCTTGTCGATCACGCCGAGCGCGAGGAACAGGCCGGCGCTCGGGCCGCCGATCTCGCCCAGGTCGACCTCGACCTCGACCTTGTCGGTGTCGACGCCGTTCTTCGAGAGGTACGAGAGCGCGGCGTCGGTGGCCGCGTCCTGGGACTTCTTCATGTCGCCGAGGTTGTGCTTCTCGACCTTCTTGACGTCGTCGCCGTCCGGGTAGACCGAGTCCTTGGGCATGACGGCCCGGTCCCCGCGGAACCAGGCGTCGAGCACGTCCCCGAGGTGCACGTCCATCTGCGGGCCCGTCGCCACGATGGTGGTCATGCGCAGCTGGCCGTCGGTCTTGCGGGTCGGGGCGCCCTTGACCGTGATGACCTGCTTGCCCTTGTACTCCCCCAGCACGTTCGCCGTGGAGCCGGGCTGCGCCACGGCGAACGGCAGCGGCGCGAACGCCGTGACGCCGAGCAGGGCCGCGACGGGCAGGGCGCAGAGGGCGAGGGCTTTGGGGCGGGAGAGGTTCGTGAGACGAGAGAGCACGGGTCAAATCTAACGTGAAGGGCAAGCAAGCCCGTCCGGCGATTGAGGACGAGGCGCGCCAGCGCCGATGGGGGGTCCAGGGGCGCAGCCCCGGATAGCCGGGGTCCAGGGGCGCAGCCCCGGTGGGGCCACCACGGGGCACCGTTCGCCCGCGCGGCCTCAGCGCAACGCGTCGGCGACCTCGCGGGCCGCGTCCACGACCCGGGGACCGACTCTCTCCGGGACCGAGTCCGCCAGCATGACCACGCCCACGCTGCCCTCTATCCCGGTCACGCCGACCAGCGGCGCCGCCGCCCCGCTCGCGCCCGCCTCCAGCTCGCCGTGCGTCAGCGCGTACCCGGGGTCGGTGACCAGGCCCTGGCGGGCGGCGAGGATGGCCTTGCCCGCGGCGCCGCGGTCCAGGGGGTGGCGGAAGCCGGTGCGGTACGCCACGTGGTAGTCCGTCCACGTCGGCTCGACGACCGCGACGGCGAGCGCCTCCGTGCCGTCGACCAGCGTGAGGTGGGCCGTCGCGCCGATGTCCTCGGCGAGGGAGCGCAGGGCCGGGAGCGCCGCCTCGCGCACCAGCGGATGCACCTGGCGGCCGAGCCGCAGGACACCCAGGCCGACGCGGGCGCGGCCGCCCAAGTCCCGTCGTACGAGGGCGTGTTGTTCGAGGGTGGCGAGGAGCCGGTAGACCACCGTGCGGTTGACGCCGAGCTTGGTGGACAGCTCGGTGACGGTGAGTCCATGATCGGTGTCGGCGAGCAGCTTGAGGACGCGCAGTCCTCGGTCGAGCGTCTGGGAAGTCTCCGCGGTCACGACGCCCACTCCTTAGTGGTGAGGACGGCCCCCTCCGCGGCGGTTGCGCCGCCGGTCCCGTGGGGCGACGCGCGTCAGAGGCCGCCGGTCGGTCAGCGCCCCGGGTCTCCCGGGCTCAGGCACTTGGCACCGGCTGCGCTCCGCGGCGGCGCTGCCACGGGGCGTGTATTTGTTGCGGGGACATTAGCGAGGCCGTCCCGCTGAGCGGAAGACTCCGTCCAGAATCCGGTCATCGCGATGGGGGCTGCGCCCCTCATTGCCCTGATACGCGGTCCGCGCGGAGCCGGTCGCGCGACAGCTCCGCACACGGATCGTGCACATGAACTCTCCACATGGAGTTCATGGTTCCGGGCTCCGGCAGTGTCCTGGGGGCGCCCGGGGGTGCGCCGGGGCGCCCTGGCGCACCGCCGTTGTCAGTGGCGGTCGCTAGCGTCCCCGGCATGACTGATGTCACGGATGCTGCCGCCCCCCACGTGTACTCCCCGATATCCGAGCTGAACCTCCTCAAGGAGTTCGCCGACTCCGAGGCCGCGGCGGGCTGCTTCGCGGAGGGCTTCGAGTTCTGCCCGTACGACTGGGCGGACGCGGGCCTCGCCCAGTGGCTCTGCCTCGACCGCACCGAGGAGCACCCGTTCCTGGACCGGCTCGTCCCCTTCGCCATGGCGTCCGGCTCCGGCGCGATGTACGTGCTGTGGCGGTGCGACGACCGCGAGGACCTCGCCACGCTCCCCGTCGTCCGCTTCGACGACGAGGGCGACCTGGACGTCGTGGCGCGCGGCCTGCGCGAGCTCTTCCAGCTGCTCGCCCTCGACAGCGAGAGCTACCTCACCGAGAGCGAGTACGAGTTCTACGAGGAGGAGGCGATGGAGCACGCCCCCGGCCACGCGGCGTATCTCGACTGGCTGGAGGGGCACTTCGGGCTCACCGCGCCCGAGGTCCCCGACGACCTGATGGAGCGGGCCGACGAGGAGCACGGCGCCCGCTTCCTGCGCTGGCTGATCCCGCACGCCCCCGACGACATGGCCGAGTCCCTCCGCAAGGACCTCAGCGCATACGAGTAGCAGGACGAGGAGCCGCCTCCGGACTCAGCGCATCCGCGTGGCCCACTCCTGGACCTTCGCGATCCGCTGCCGCAGCTGCCCCCCGGTGGCCTCCGCGCTCGGCGGGCCCCCGCAGGTGCGGCGCAGCTCCGTGTGGATCACGCCGTGCGGCTTGCCGCTCTGGTGGGAGTAGGCGCCGACCATCGTGTTGAGCTGCTTCCTGAGCTCGAGCAGCTCCTTGTGGGAGACCACGGGGCGCCGCTCGGCGGGCAGCTCGAGGAGGTCGGCCTCCTCGGCGGGCTTCTTCTTGCTGTGCGCGATCTGCCGGGCCTGCCGCTTCTGCAGCAGCATCTGGACCTGGTCGGGTTCGAGGAGCCCCGGGATGCCGAGGTAGTCCTGCTCCTCCTCGCTCCCCGGGTGCGCCTGCATGCCGAACTCTGCGCCGTCGAAGAGCACCCGGTCGAAGACGGCCTCGGACTCCAGCGCCTCGAAGGAGAACTGCTCCTGCTCGCCGGTGTCCTCGTCCTGCTCCTTGTTCGCCTCGTCCATCTCGGCCTCGGACTCGGCGTACGGGTCCTCCTCGCCGTCCTTCTTCGGCTTGTCCAGGACGTGGTCGCGCTCGACCTCCATCTCGTTGGCGAAGCCGAGCAGGTCGGGCACGGTCGGCAGGAACACGGACGCGGTCTCGCCGCGCCGCCTCGACCGCACGAAACGGCCGACGGCCTGCGCGAAGAAGAGCGGGGTCGAGATGGTGGTGGCATAGACCCCCACCGCGAGGCGGGGCACGTCGACGCCCTCGGACACCATGCGGACCGCGACCATCCAGCGGTCGTCGTTCTGACTGAAGTCGTCGATGCGCTTCGAGGCACCGGTGTCGTCGGAGAGGACCACGGTGGCCTTGGTCCCCGTGATCTCGCGGATCAGCTTGGCGTAGGCGCGCGCGGAGTCCTGGTCGGAGGCGATGACGAGCCCGCCCGCGTCGGGAATCGCCTTCCGGACCTCGGTGAGCCGCTGGTCGGCGGCCTTCAGCACGTTCGGCATCCAGTCGCCGCGCGGGTCGAGGGCGGTCCGCCACGCCTGGCTGATCGCGTCCTTCGTCATCGGCTCACCGAGCCGCGCCGCGATCTCGTCCCCCGCCTTCGTGCGCCAGCGCATGTTGCCGCTGTAGGAGAGGAAGATGACGGGCCGCACGACGCCGTCGCCGAGCGCGCTCCCGTATCCGTACGTGTAGTCGGCGGCCGAGCGCCGGATGCCGTCGTTGCCCTCCTCGTACTGGACGAAGGGGATGGGGTTGGTGTCGGACCGGAAGGGCGTGCCGGTGAGGGCGAGCCGCCGGGTAGCGGGCTCGAACGCCTCCAGGCACGCCTCACCCCACGACTTGCTGTCACCGGCGTGGTGGATCTCGTCAAGAATCACGAGGGTCTTGCGCTGCTCGGAGCGGTTGCGGTGCAGCATGGGCCGCACGCCGACGCCCGCGTACGTCACGGCGACGCCCTGGTACTCCTTGCTGAGCGGACCCGCGCTGTACTCGGGGTCCAGCTTGATCCCTATGCGCGCGGCCGCCTCGGCCCACTGCTTCTTCAGGTGCTCGGTCGGGGCGACGACGGTCACCTGCTGCACGACGTGGTGGTGCAGCAGCCAGGACGCGAGGGTCAGCGCGAAGGTGGTCTTTCCGGCGCCCGGGGTGGCGACCGCGAGGAAGTCGCGGGGCTGCTCCTGGATGTACTTGTCCATCGCCCCCTGCTGCCAGGCACGCAGCTTGTTGGCGGTGCCCCAGGGGGCGCGGCCGGGGAAGGCGGGCGAGAGGTGGTGCGACGAGGAGTGGGCGGCTGTAGTAGTCACGGTCTCCGTTGGTCTTCGCCTGTGGGGTACGTACGACAACCGGGCCACCTTACCGGTGACCCGGTGACGTACCGACGTTGACGGCGCGGAGGAGACGGCGGGTGCGACGGGTGTCACACGGCGCCGGCGGCCCCGCGTTCCCTCAGCCGCGTCGCCACCCACGCCCCCACCAGGGCGACGACGGCCATGGGCAGGAAGACGGCGGCGAAGGCGCCCGGATGGGACCCGCTGACGTCCCCCGTCCCATGGGCCGCGCCACCGACCATCCCGCCACCGAGCGCGGCGAAGGCGGCACCCCCGGCGGCGAGCAGCAGCACATTGGACAGCCCGTCGGAGATCTGCAGGGCGGCCGAGTTGGCGCCCGCGTCCTGCGGCGCCGAGAGCCGGAGCAGCAGGACGCTGGTCGAGCCGATGACGATGCCCATGCCGAAGCAGCCGAAGCCCCAGGCGACGCCGACGATCCACACGGGCACGGCGTCGAGGAGCACGGTCGGCGCGGTCGCGATGGCAGCCGCCACCAGGATCATTCCGACCACCATGAGCCGCTGCCGGTGCGGCTCCATGCCCGGCCGGGACTGGACGAAGGAGCCGAGCGCCCACGTCGCCCCGCCCACGGCGAGCGAGAGCCCGGCCAGGGTGGGGCTGAGGCCGCGCTCGGTGACGAGCATCAGCGGCACGAAGGACTCGGCGGCGATGAACGAGCCCGCCGCGATGCCGCGCAGCAGGACGACGGAGGGCAGCCCGCGGGCGGCCCGGTACGTCCCACGCGGCAGGAGCCCGAGGACGGCGGGCACGAGGACGGCCCCGCCGACGGCAGCGGGGAGGAGGGAGAGCCACCGCAGGTCCTGCCCCGCGTACTGGAGGAGCCCCGCGCCCAGCGAGATGCCGAGGGCGAGCCGGATGCGGCGCCGGTCGAAGGGTGCGGCGGCGGTCTCCGGGTCGACGGGACCGGAGGCGCGGCGCCGTATCTGCGGCAGCGCGAGGGCAAGCGGCGCGGCCACGAGCACGGGGATCCCGACGAACACCCACCGCCAGCCCAGGTGTTCGGTGACGGTCCCCGACACGAGCGGCCCGACCACGGACGGCACGACCCAGCTCGCCGCGAACGCCGCCATGATCGGGGCGCGCAGCCGCTCCGGGTAGGCGCGGCTGACGACCACGTACAGGCTGACGATGACGAGCCCGCCCCCGAGCCCCTGCACGGCCCGCCCGAGAATGAACACCCACATCCCAACGGCGGTCCCGCTGAGCAGCAGCCCGGCGGCGAAGAGCCCGATCCCGGCGGCGAGCGGCCCGAGGGGACCGCGCCGATCGGCCCACTGCCCACTCAGCACCATCCCGAACAGGCTGGTCGTGAAGTACCCGGAGAAGGCGAAGGCGTACAGGGAGACCCCGTCGAGCTCACGGGCAGCGACGGGCATCGCGGTACCGACGGCGGTCGCCTCGAAAGCAATGAGCAGGACAACGGAGACGATGCCGACGCTGAGCGCGCGATAGCTCTTGCCGAGCACCCCGCCGGAGCCGCTCTCCTCAGTCCCCTCAGGTGCCCTGCCCTCAGCTGCGTCGGCGGTGACGCCCGTGTCGGTGGTCATGCCCGCCAGAGTAAGGGCCGTGGGCGCCGTTGACCCCTGTCGGGAGTCGGGCGGGTGCTGGTCCCTTGGTCGTACGTCCCGGCCCACCCGCCGCCCCCGGCCCACCGGAGGCAGTTGAGGCTCAGCGAGCCGTGAACGTAAGGAAGTCGGTCCAGGCAGCGGGGGTGACCGAAAGGCTCGGGCCCTGCGTGTTCTTGGAGTCGCGGACGTGGATGGTGGTGGGGCAGGTGGCTACCTCTACGCAGTCGTTGACATCGCTGCTGTCGCTGTAGCTGCTCTTGAACCAGTCCAGTTCGAGGACTTCTCCGGCAGAGGTCTTGCCGATCATGTCTCTCCCAGCACTCTTTCGATGAAAGCCAGTGACTCCCGTGGCGTGAGAGCCTGGGCCCGGCTCATCCCATAGCGCAGATGGAGTGTCGCGCCATGCGATCGGCCGCTCCACGCTCCATGTTGTCCTCTGAATACGCGGGCTGCTTCAGCTCGAACAGCGCCCTCGCGTACTCCTTCGTCTGCAACAGCCCATGCAGATTGTGGTTCCCGTACGACGCGAGTTCGACCGCCCGTGCCTCCAACTTCGCCAGATCCCGCACCTTCTTCGGGTACCGAGCCCGCTCCATGTCCGGCTTCATCGCCGAGATGAACCCGTCCGCCCGCAGCACCTCCTCGGCCTTGTCCAGGTACTCGGGGCGCGGGATCCGAACTCCCCGCTCGATCTTGCGGATCTGGTCCTCCCCGTACCCGACGGCGTCCGCGAACTCCGGCACGCTCATCGCGACCGCCTGCCGCCTCCGCTTGAGGAGGGGGCCCGTGTACTCGACCACCGCGCTGATCTCGTCCTCCGGATGACATCCCAACCGGGTTCGTCCGTGCTCTCCTCGATGGCCATCGCGCCCCTCCAAGTCGCCGCCCGACTTCAACGTGACCCGATACCCCATCGACACGGAGGACAGCCGGGACAAGCCAGGACAACACCGAGACAAAAGCCGTACCGGGTGAGGCGCACCGCTCACCCCATGGTGCGAGCTCCGTCCAAGGACTCGCGGATGATGTCGGCGTGGCCCGCGTGCTGGGCGGTCTCGGAGATGACGTGCAGCAGGACGCGGCGGGCCGACCAGCTCAGGCCGGGCTCGGACCACGGGGCGTCCGGCAGCGGCTGGAGCACGTCCAGGTCGGGCAGGCCCGCGACCAACTCGTCGGTGTGGCGCGCCACTTCGGTGTAGTCGGCCAGCACTCCGGCGAGGGTCTCCCCGGGCAGCATCCGGAACTCGTCGGCCCGGCGGGCCCAGTCGGCTTCGGTCATCTCGGTCACGCCGCCCAGCGCCGAGGGCCCGTCCACGAGGAAGGCCGCCCAGATCCGCTCGACCGAGGCGACGTGCTTGATCAGGCCGCCCAGGCACAGTTCGCTCGCCGTGGTGCGCAGCCCGGCCTGCTCGTCGGTGAGGTCGCGGGTGGTGAAGCGCAGGGACCGCCGGTGCCCGGCGAGGACGTCCAGCAGATCGGCACGCTCGCCGGTGGCGGCCGCCTCGCTCGTTGCCATGCCCGTCGCCCCGCTCATCGTCTCGCTCATGCGTCTCCGCCCCAGGTCGTCGCCGCTCCGTCGGTCTGTCATGCACGACGCTATGGCCCAACTAGGTCAGTTCTTGGCCTAGTTGGCAACCTGACCGCATCGAGGTTTCCGCGCCCCGGTGCCCCACGGCCAGGAGGCCCGCCATTCGGCACTCCCCGATGCAAAGGACCAAAGAACCCAGGGAAAGAACCTCCCCCACCCACCCCAAACCCCGCACGCATCACTCGCAAGGGTGATCAATCCCAACTGGGCTGGCGCATATGACAGTTGGCGAGGCAGGCTCGCTGCGAACAACCGCAAACTGAACACAGAAATGGCCCCCGCCGGGACTGGCATCCCAATGCGAGGGCCTGACCACCAAGGAAGAAGAGACCTTCCCGATGGCTGAGCAGCAGCTTAACGCGCCCCCGTGCGCCACGCCTCCGGTTCCGTCCAGCGGTGCCCCTTCCAGTGGCATCAGGCACCTCAACCGGCGCCACACCGACCGCTTCACCGTGGTCGGCAACCACCTCGCCCAGCACCACGACCTCTCCCTCGTCGCGATCGGTCTGGCACTCCACATCCAGTCGCTGCCCGAGGGCGCCAAGGTCACGATCAAGGCCCTCACCGAACGCTTCCCCGAGGGCGAGGTCCGCATCGCAGCCGCCCTGCGGGAGCTGGAGACCCAGGGCTACCTCTCCCGCACACGGGAGCGCCTGCCGTCGGGTCAGGTCGTCACCTGTACGGTCTCGTACAACAACCCCCGGGAGACGGCGGCCAGTTCACCACCTCCGGCAAGCACGACCACACCCCGGAAGGACCCGGAACCCCAGAAACCCACGGCACCCCCTCCTCACACACCGCACACCCCCTCCCCCGCCACCAACCTCCTCTCCGACCTACGCCGCCACGACCCCCGCCTCCTCCTCTCGCCGCAGCGTCGTGAGCACGACGAAGAGAGGACAAGACCCGATGAGGGATCGCTACCGTGGCAGCAGAGCCAGAAGGGAGCCCACTATGGCCGAGCCGCTCAAGACCGTTGTCGACGGGGTCGAGGTCGAGGTGCCCAACAGCATCCCCGCGATCCGCGAAGCCCTCCCGGAAAGCAAGCGTGAAGAGTTCGACCGGGAGATCAACTCAGCCGGCGTGCACGAGATCCACGCTGTGATGCGGCACCGGATGTTCGAGGCCGTGCCCGACCCGGCAGCCGACGCGATCATGGACCGGCTCGCCCGGGAGGAAGCGGAGAGGACAAGCACCGCGTGACCTACCGCATCGCCTATGCACCACCTGCCGACGACACCTTGGCGAAGGTGTGGATCCCTACGGCCATGGCTCCACTGCCATCGGCAGAGACACGGACCGCAGAGAGGCAGCCATTCGCGGAGTGATCGTCCGGTACTACGTCTCCGGCTCGATCCTGACCGTCACAGTGGTCCGCCTGATCCCCGCGCCGTAGAGCCGCACGTCGGCATCAGCACCACCACTCGACCGTTCATGAACGCGATATGGCAGTCCCATTGCAGCGCAGCCCACCCTCTTGAGCCCGCCCATGCCCACGTCTAGGTTCAAGGAGTCGAGCAAGAGCTTGGCCGTGTGCCCGAGTGGCTTAGGGATTCGCCTGCAAAGCGAAGCACACCGGTTCGATTCCGGTCACGGCCTCGAGAGGCGCGAGGGCGGTCCCGCCAGGGGCCGCCCTTCGTCGTTCAGAGCGCGGCCTCGTCCAAGCGGGACAGGATCGCGTCCACCGTCTCCCCGACCGACAGGCCAGACGTGTCCAGCCACAACCCCACCCGCGGCGTCGTCGCACGGAAGCCCTCGTCCAGGGCCGCCACCGTCCAGTCCCCGTACCCCGTCTTGCCCCGGCCCGCCTCACGCGCCGCCACCGCGTCCACGCTCGGGGCGAGCACCGCCACGTACAGCGGACGGGTACGGATCGACTCCACGTACGTCTTCAACTCCTCGCCCAGGATCACGTCCTGGACGATCGCCGTGAAGCCCGCCTCCGCGTACGCGTCCGCCGTCGACGCCGACAGGCCGTAGCGGAGCCGGAGTTGGGACTCCGCCTCGGGTCCGGCGCCGGGCTCGTACTCCTCGCGGCCCGACACGATCATGCGGCGGAAGACGTCGCCGCGGACGTGGGCCGCCCGCGGCAGGCGTTCCGCGAGGGCCTGCGCCACCGTGGACTTGCCCGCCGCCATGATGCCGGTGATCACGACGACCGTGCCGGGCTCCAAGGAAGTCCCCGAGGACGTCACGACGTGCTCGCCGCCACCGCGGCCTGCGGACGGATCGGCAGACGCCCCACCGGGCGGCCCGTCGCCGCACGGACCGCCGAGGCGATCGCCGCGGGGGACGTCACCACCGGGACCGCGCTCGCCGCCTTCGCGCCGAAGGGAGCCACCACGTCCCGCTCCTCCACCAGCTTCACGATGCGGATGTCGGGGGCGTCCAGGGCCGTCGGGAGCGCGTAGCCCGTCAGGTCGGGGTGGCGGACCAGGCCCCGGGGCGTCCTCAAATTCTCCGTGAGCGCCGCGCCCACGCCCTGTGTGACGCCCGCTTCGATACGGGCCCTGAGCTGGGCGGGGTTGAGGATGCGGCCCACGTCCTGGGCCACCGCTAGCTCCACCACCCGGATCGAGCCGATCTCGATGTCCACGTCCACCACCGCGCGGATCGCGCAGAACGCCATCCCCACGAAGGCGTCGCCCTGGCCCGATTCGTCCAGGGGCTCGGTGGGGTGCGGGCGGCACTGGGCCGTGGCCCACAACTCCTTGCCGTCCATCGCCTCCGTCACCGTCGTCGACAGCACACCGTCGTACGACGTGATCTTGCCGTCCGTGATCTGGAGCAGCTCCGTGGACATGCCGAACTTGTGCGCCAGGGGCTGGAGGAGCTGGGTGCGGACCATCTTCGCCGCCCGCTCCACCGCACCCGCCGACACCCACGTGTGCCGGCCGTGGCAGCTCGCACCCGCGGGCGGCTGGTCCGTGGTCACCGGGGCGACCCGGACCTCCTCGATGCCGAGGGTCTCCTGGACGATCTGGCGGGCGAGGGTCGCGAAGCCCTGGCCCGTCTCGACCGCCGCGCAGATCACCGTGGCCACGCCGTCCTGGACCTTGACCGTCGCCGTGGAGACCTCGTCCGCGCCCTCCGCGCCCAGGAGTTGGACCATGCCGAGGCCGTAGCCGACGCCCCGCCGCACCGCCGCCGGATCGCCCGCGCCTTCGGGGCCTCCGGGCAGCAGCCAGTCCTCCTCGGGGGTGTCCTTCGGGAGCGACGGGAGAGGGAAGTCCCTTACCGCGGCGAGGAGTTCGGCCACCGGAGCCGGGCACGTCACCGTCTGGCCCGTCGGCAGGATGTCGCCCGTCGCCATCGCGTTGCGCAGGCGCAGCTCGGCCGGGTCGAGGTCCAGCTTCCGTGCCAGCTTGTCCATTTGGGCCTCGTACGCCGCGCACACCTGCATCGCGCCCTCGCCTCGGACGTGGCCCGACGGCGGGTTGTTGGTGCGCACCGCCCAGCCCTCGATGAAGGCGTTCGGGACGACGTACGGGCCGCAGGCGAAGGAGACCGCCGCCGCGAGCGCGTCCGCCGACGAGTCCGCGTAGGCGCCGGCGTCCAGGAGGATCTGCGCCTCCACCTTCACCAACTTGCCCTCCGCGTCCGCGTGGTGGCGGTAGCGGAGCAGCGTCGGATGGCGGTGGGCGTGGCCGAGGAAGGACTCCTCGCGGGTCGCCGTGAGCTTCACCGGGCAGCCCGTGCGCAGGGCCAGCAGGCCCAGGGGAATCTGGAAGCTCGCGTCCTCGCGGTCCGCGCTCGCGCCGGGCACGCCCGTGACGACGATCTTCACGCGGTCCGGCTCCAGGCCGTAGCAGGCCGCCGCCCGGTCACGGTCCGCGTGCGGGTCGGTGGAGGCCGTGTACAGCTCCACGCCGCCGTCCGGACGCGGCACCGCGAGCCCCGCCTCCGCCCCGATGGGCGCCGGGTCCTGGCGCCCGATGCGGTAGAGGCCCTCGACGACGACCTCGCCGGCGGCGTCGGCGTCGCCGTGGCGCAGCGGGATGTGGCGGATCAAGTTGCCGTCGGGGTGCAGGGGTTCGGCGGCGAAGGACTGCTCCGGGTCGGTGACCGGCTCAAGGATCTCGTAGTCGACGACGATCGCGGCCGCCGCCATGCGCGCGGTGTCCGGGTGGTCGGCGGCGACCGCGGCGATGGGCTCGCCGTGGTGCCGTACGACGTCGGACGCGAAGACCGGACGGTCCGGCCGCCCCGCGACCCCGCCGACGCCCCGCCCGAGCAGCGCAGAGCCCGGCACGTCCTCGTGCGTCACGACCGCCTGCACGCCCGGCATCTCCTGCGCCTGCGTGATGTCGATCCCCGTGATGCGCGCGTGCGGATACGGGGAGCGCAGCACCGCCGCCCACAGCAGGCCCTCCGCCCACAGGTCCGAGGCGTACGGGAAGGTGCCCTCCGTCTTGGCCCGGACGTCCGTCGCGGGCAGCGAGGCGCCGATGCCGTGCGGCAGCGGCTCGGCGCCGCCGGACGGCGACCCGGCCGCGGCCGTCTCGTCGGTCGCGGTGGCGGCTTCGTTGCTCACGCCCGGCCTCCGTCCTGGTCGTGCGAGTCGTGCGCGTCGTGCGCGTCGTACGAGCCGCCGTACGGCGGGGTGCCGTGGGGCGGAGTGCCGCCGTGGAGCGGGGTGCCGTAAGGCGGAGTGCCGTGCGGAGGAGTCGCGTACGGAGGAGTCGCGTGCGGAGGAATCCCGTAACTGCCGTCGTGGGCAGCCGGGTTGACGCCGCCCGCGCCGGGGCCCGCCTGGTGCGGGATGCGGGCCTCGGCGTCGTCCGCCGTGTCCTGACCCGGCCCCTGCCCGTGCCCCTGCCCGTGCCCCTGCCCCTGCCCCTGCTGCGTGTGCGAGGGCTCCGCGGCCGCCGCGGACGCCCCGCGCTCGGCGACGACCTCCTGCACGGCGTCGAGCACGCCCCGGTAGCCGGAGCAGCGGCAGAGGTTGCCGCACAGCGCGCGGCGGGTCTCCAGCTCGCTCGGGGCGGGGTTGCCCTCCAGGAGGTCGTGGAGCGTCATGGCCATGCCCGGTACGCAGAAGCCGCACTGCACGGCGCCGCAGTCGGCGAGCGCCCGCTGCACATCGGAGGGCTGCCCGTCGACGGCCAGGCCCTCGACGGTGCGCACCTCGCTGCCCGCCGCAGTGGCCGCGGGGACGAGACAGGACGCCACGAGCCGCCCGTCCACCTGGACGTTGCACGCCCCGCACTCGCCCTGCGAACAGCCGTCCTTGGCACCCGCGAGCCCGAGGCGCTCCCGCAGGACATAGAGCAGGGACTCGCCGATCCAGGCGTCGGTGACGGGGCGGTCGGTGCCGTTGACGCGCAGGACGTAGGAGACGAGGGGGTGTTCGTCGTGGAGGGGGGCGGAGGTGGCGGTGACCGCTTCGGGGGCGGGCTCGGGGTCGCTCTCGGCCTCTGCCTCTGCCTCGGGCGCGGTCTCGGCTTCGGGGGCCGCCTCGGCCACGGCCTCGACCTCGGCCACGGCCTCCGGCTCGGGTTCCGGTGCGGGCTCGGGCTCCGGGGCGAGTTCAGGCTCCGGGGCGAGTTCGGCCACGGGGTCGGTGGCGGGCTCCTCGGCCAGCGCCTCTTCCGCGACCGGCTCGACGGCGGGCTCGAACACGGGCTCCGGCTCGGCCGCGACGGGCTCCGGCTGAGGCACGGGGACGGGCTCGGGCTCGGGCTCGGCCGCGACCGGCTCGGGCTGCGGCTCCGCGTACGGAAGCGGCTCCAGCTGCTGCGGTTCCGGCTGCTGGAACCCGGGCTGCGACTGCTGCTGCAGCTCCGGCTGCGGCTGCGGCTGCGTCGACCACGGCGCACCCGCCCCGGCCCCCGTCGCCCACGGCGCCGTCGCACCGCCGGGGAGGGTCGGGGGCGAGCCGTACTGCGCGGCCAGGGCCGAGGTCGTGAACTCGCCCGATTCGTCCGGGAGATCACCTTCGGCGACCGGGATGGACCACTGCCCGGTGACGTTGGCGTGCACATCTCCGCCCACACCGGCGCCCGCACCGGACGCGTCCGTCTGCTCGGCGAAGCTCCACTGCCCGGTGGCATGCGGATCATGCGGGTCGTACCCCTGCCCCGGACCCTGTCCCTGCCCCTGCCCAGGAGCGGCCGCACTCTGCGCGCCCGCCTCCGGCCACGCCACCGCCTCGGGCTGTACGGGCTGCTGCTGCGGCGCGACCGGAGCGGGCGCGGCCGGAGCCGCTGCGCCCGGCGCGGCCATGCCCGTCACCTCGGGCGGCAGCACCCACACCCCGGTCGCCGCCGGGTCGGTGGCGTCCGCGGTGGTGGGGGTGACCTTTATCTGCGGCGGGACATAGCCGTGGCCCGGCGCGGCCAGCGGGACGTCGTCCGTGAGGCCCTCGGGCAGCTGCACGAACGCCGTCGCGTCCGCGTCGTACTCGCCCTGCGGGATCGGCTCCCAGCCGTCGCTGTGCTGCGCGCCGTGCTGCTGCGCGCCGTTCCTCTGCTCGTCGCTCACGACAGCGCCCTCGCCAGTGCTCGTCGGGCCAGCGCGGCGACGGTGCGCCGCAGATGCAGTACGGCGGGCGGCAGCTGCTGCGCCGAGCCGTCCGCCGCGGGGGCCAGGTCGGGGACGCACGCCGCGGCGACGTACTCGCCGAAGGCCGTGAGGCCCTCGGGCGCGATCCCGCGATCGCCGTCCCAGTCGATCAGCGAAGCGACCCACTGCTCGGCCTCCAGGGGCCGCAGCGGCATCGGCGCTATGGCGCCGACCGCGCACCGCACCCCGCGCCGGGCCGGGTCGAGGACGAGCGCGACGGACGCCGTCGCGCGCCCGGGACCGGTGCGTCCCGTCGCCTTCAGGAAGACCTGCGGGGCGTGCAGCAGCGGCACCCGTACGAAGCCGATGAGCTCTCCGGGGCGGAGCATGTCCATGCCGGTGAGCAGGTGCGAGACGGGGATCTCGCGGCGGGCGCCGCCGGGGCCCGCGATGATCAACTGGGCTTCCAGGGCGGCCAGGACGGGCAGCGCGTCGCCGGTCGGCGAGGCCGAGGCGATGTTGCCGCCGAGCGTCCCGGCGTTGCGGATCTGGGGTGGTCCGGCGGCGCGCGCGGCGGCGGCGAGCGCCGGGATCAGGGCGGCGAAGTCGGGGCGGCCCATGCGCGCGTGCGTGAGTCCGGCGCCGAGCAGCGCGTGACCGTCCTGGTACTGCCAGCCGCGGATCTCGCTGATCCGGCCGAGGCCGACGAGGGCGGCCGGGCGCAGCTGCCCGGAGTTGACCGCGGCCATCAGGTCGGTGCCGCCCGCGACGGGCACGGCGGCGGGCATGGCGGTGAGCGCCGCCACGGCCTCGTCGAGCGTGGCGGGCAGCTTCACGGGCTGCGCTGTCCCCGCCACCTGCGGTGCGTGCGTGGTCAAAACCGGCTGCCCCTTCCCGATGCCCGGCGGTTCCGCCGCTCTCACCGTTACGCCTGTTCCGCCGTACGGTACGTGCTCAAGGGCCGGACGTGGCAACTCTGGCACATTCTCCCCGGCCCCCGACGAGGGGGTCCGCTAGGAGGCATTGATCCGCAGACCAGGGGGATGTGCCGGTTTGGCACGCCCTCACCGCTCGGCGGGAATTGCCCCTCTCCGGTGATCCTTGTACGGCCGGGGCACGATCCACCGGATCCGCCCCGGCCCGACGGCCCACCGTCCCAGGGCGGGCCGCCACAAGCACGGGCGGGGCGGCACACCTCACACGTTCGGAGGCGCCCCGTCGATCGGGCGTCCGAGCACACCGGGGCGCCGCTGCCAGGGCAACGGGCCGCCCGGTGGCCGGTAATCGACCCCCAGCGCGTCAAGTCGCCCGTAGTGGGCGGCCATCCGCCGCTCGAAGTCCGCGAAGTCGCGGTCGGCGGACGGGGGCAGGGCGCTCCACGCGACCTCCGAGAAGGCCACGAGGCGCGGGAACACCTGGTAGTCCACGCGGCCCTGGTGCTCCATCACCTCGGTCCACACATTGGCCTGGGTGCCGAGGACGCGGCGGGCCTCGTCCTCGGTGAGCTGCGGCGGCACCGGCTCGAAGCGGTAGACGTCCGCCAGCGTGCGCACGTATCCGATGGGCACCGGCTCGTCGGGGCCGCCGTGCTGCCGGTGGTCCAAGTACACCTGCTGCTCGGGGCACATGACGACGTCGTGCCCGGCCTTGGCGGCGGCGATCCCGCCCGCGTAGCCGCGCCAGGACGACACCGTCGCGCCCTCGGCGAGCCCGCCCTCCAGGATCTCGTCCCAGCCGATGAGCCGCCGCCCGCGCGCGCTGAGCCATGCGTCGAAGTGCCGGATGAACCAGCTCTGCAGCCCGTTCTCGTCGCCGACCCCCAGCTCCTTGATGCGGGCCTGGGCGAGCGGCGACTGCCGCCACTGGTCCTTGGGGCACTCGTCGCCGCCCATGTGGATGAACGTCGACGGGAAGAGGTCGAGGACCTCCTCCAACACTCCCTCGTAGAAGCGCAGTACGTCCTCGGTCGGGGCCAGCACGTTCGGGTCGACGCCCCAGGTGTCCCAGACGCCGAGCCGCTCCGTGTCGACGACGTCGCGGTTGCCGAGCTCGGGGTAGGCGGCGATGGCGGCCTGCGAGTGGCCGGGGATGTCGATCTCGGGGACGACGGCGATGTGCCGGGCGTGGGCGTACGCGACGATCTCGCGGATGTCGTCCTGGGTGTAGTAGCCGCCGTGCGGCGTCTCGCTCCACAACTCGGAGGCGCGGTGCCCCCACTTGGTGCGCGGCCGCCAGGAGCCGACCTCGGTGAGCTTCGGGTAGCGCTTGATCTCGATGCGCCAGCCCTGGTCGTCGGTGAGGTGGAAGTGGAAGACGTTCAGCTTGTGCGCGGCCAGCAGGTCGAGATAGCGGAACACGCCCTCCTTGGGCATGAAGTGGCGCGCGACGTCGAGCATCATGCCGCGCCAGCGGAAGCGGGGTTCGTCCTCGACGACGCCGCCCGGCACCACCGGGCTTGCCCCGGGCCGCAGTTGGGCCCGCCTGAAGGCGTCGGGGCCGAGCAGCTGGCGCAGCGTCTGGGCGCCCCAGAAGACGCCGGGAGCGGCGCCGCCGCGGATCTCGACGCCGTTCGCGTCCGCGGTGAGCCGGTACGCCTCGGGGGCGAGGCCCTCGTCCAGGCGCAGGGAGACCGCGTTGCCCGCGCCCTCCGCGCCCGGCGCCAGCGGCAGCCCGAGCGCCGCGCCGAGCGTCGAGCGCAGCCAGCGCTCCGCCGACTCCGTGCCGGGCGCCGCCCACAGCACGGTCGACTCGTCCAGGGTGAAGCCTTCGCCGTGCGACTCCTCGACGCGTGCGGGCGCCGGGATCAGGTCCTCAAAGGTCATGCGGCTGAGGCTGCCATGCCGACGCACAGCGCAAAAGGGGCGTTGCGGACCACGCAACGCGGGCCGCGCGCGGCGGCGGTGGCGGTGGCGGTGCGGGCCGCGGCGCGGGCGACGAGCGCCACCAAGGCCCCCGAAGAGCGTGACCACGCACTTCGGGGGCCTTACGGACGACCGGCGGTGACGGCGAGCGAGATCCAGCCGCCCCGCGCGAGCGAACCCGCTACTTCTTGCCGCCGTCCTTGCCGCCCTTGTCCTTGTCCCCGCCGGCGCCCATGGACTCGTAGATCTCCTTGCACATGGGGCAGACGGGATACTTCTTCGGGTCGCGGCCGGGCACCCACACCTTGCCGCAGAGCGCGACGACGGGCGTACCGTCCAGCGCGCTCGCCATGATCTTGTCCTTCTGGACGTAGTGCGCGTAGCGCTCGTGGTCGCCGTCGCCGTGCGACACCTGTGGCGTCGGCTCTACGAGGGTCCCCGTACCTGCCCCGCGCTCGGGCTCTGGCTCAAGAGTGCTCATAAGTGCCAAGGGTACTCACGCCCGCCGCGTCCCGGCAGCGACCGTCCCGCCGTGCCCGCCGGACCGCCACGGCGAGGTGCAGCACGAGCCCCGCCCCCGCCACCGCGGCCGCCGCCCACGGCAGCCGCTCCGGCGCGAGCCCCGCCGACAGGGCGAGCCCGGCCGCGCCCGAGCCGACCGCGCTGCCGAGGTAGAGCGCGGAGTTGTTCAGGGCGAGGGCGACGGTGCCCCGTTCGGCGCGCAGGGCCAGGAGCCGGTGCTGCTGCGGCACTTGGAAGGCCCACCCGGCGGCACCCCACACCACCAGGGCGGGGAAGGCGGCGGCGCCGAGCAGCGGCAGGGAGCCCTCGGACACGACGAGGACCACCAGGAGGGCCGTCACGAGGGTGAGGACCTTGCCCGTACGGTCGACCAGCGGCCCGGCCAGGACGCTGCCGAGCACCCCGCCGATGCCCCAGGCCCACAGGTACGGGGCCACGCCGTGCTCGCTCACCCCGCCCGAGGCGGCGAGGACGGGCGCCAGGTACGTGTACAGGCCGAGGCTCGCGACGGCCCCCAGGAAGGAGACGCCGACGATCGGCAGGACCGCCCGGTCCGTGACGGCCGCGAGCCGCGCCCGCACCGGGACCGGCGGATCGGCCGGCACCTCGGGCAGCCCGGCGGCCAGCCCCACGAGGGCGACCAGGCCGAGCCCCGTCACCACCCACATCGTGGCCCGCCACCCGGTCTGCTCGGCGAGCAGCACCCCGAGCGGGACACCGAGCACCGTGCCCGTGCTCATGCCGCCCATCACCAGGGCGAGCGCCCGCCCGCGCCGCTCCCCCGGCGCGAGGGCCGCGGCCGTCGCCGTGGACAGGGCCGAGTAGACCCCGGCCCCCGCCCCCGCGACGACGCGCGCCCCGAGCAGCACGCCCACGTTCGGGGCCAGCGCGGTCAGGGCGTTGCCGAGCGCGAAGACGGCGAGGGCCGCCATGAGCAGCGCCCGGGGGCGCACGCCCGACATGAGCCCGGCGACGAGCGGCGCGCTCACCGCGTACGCGAGCGTGAAGACGGTGACCATCTGCCCGGCCAGCGACACCGTCGTGCCCAGGTCGTCCGCGACGGCGGGCAGCAGGCCCGCCATCACATAGGCATCGAGCCCCAGCGTGAAGGCCCCCAGCATCAGCAGCCAGATCTTGCGCACAGCCCTGTCATCTCCCCTGTTCCGGTCCCCTGCTCCGACGTGATCGGCTGGGACCGTAGGCAGCCGGAACGGCGCCGGGGAAATGTCTGACCAGGTGATTCATGTTGAGGGGGCATGGATCGAGAGAACGTGGAGCTGCGTCATCTGCGCGGCTTCCTGGCCGTCGCCGACGAGCTGAGCTTCACGCATGCCGCCGCCGCCCTCCGGATGGGCCAGCCCGTGCTCACCCGCACCGTCCGCGCGCTCGAGGAGGCGCTCGGGACCCGGCTCCTGGAGCGCACCACCCGGCGTGTCGAACTCACCGACGCCGGACGGCAGTTGTACGCGGAGGTGGCGCCGCTGCTGTCCCGCCTGGACGCCGCGTTGCGCGCCCCGGCCGCCGAACCCCCGCTGCTGCGGCTCGGCTTCACCTCGCTCCTGCCGGACACCGTCCCCGCGCTGGTGACGGCCTTCAAGGAGGCGACCGGTGCGCGCGTGCGCCTGGTGCGCCGCGACTGCGCGCTCGCGGGCCTGGCGGCGGGCGCCTGCGACCTCGCGGCCGTCCGCGGCGACCTGCCGCCCGACGCGGCGGTGCGCACCGTCGCGCTGCCCAGCGAGCCCCGCGTGGCCGTCGTCGCCCGGGGCAGCACCCTGCTCGCGGGCCGCCGCGTCGTGGACTGGGCGGAGCTGGCCGGGCTCCCGCTGGTCGTGAACACGGTCGCCGGGACCACCCGCCCCGAGCTGTGGCCGAGCCCGCTGCGCCCCCGCATCGCCTGCACCGCCGACAACGTCGAGGAGTGGCTGGAGTCGGTGGCCGCCGACCACGGCGTGGGCGTCGCACCGGAGCCGGTGGCCCGCCGTCACCGGCACCCGGGCCTGCGTCGCGTACGCCTGAAGAACGCGCCGCCGGTCCCGGTGCACCTGGCGGTCCCGGCCCGCGACCCGCACCCGCTGGCCGAGCGCTGCCTCCAACTACTGGCGGAGCGGAGCTAGTTCATCGAGGGGTCGTCGGGATACGTGGCCACCATCGCGAGCTCGCTGCGCTGGCGCCGCAGGACCGCGCGCCACAGCCGCTCGGGATCCGGTGCCGAGACGTCGCCGGGCTCGGACTCGACCACGTACCAGGCGCCCTCGGTCAGCTCGTCCTCCAGCTGGCCGGGCCCCCAGCCCGCGTACCCGGCGAAGATCCGCAGGCTGCCGAGCGTCGCGGCGAGCAGCTCCGGCGGGGCCTCCAGGTCGACGAGGCCGATGGAGCCGTGGATGCGGCGCCAGCCAATGGGGTCTCCCCTGTTCGAGCTCGGTCGGGAACTCGGGGAAGGGTCGGCGCCCGGGACCACGGCCACGCCCAGGGCCGAGTCCAGCGACACCGGCCCGCCCTGGAAGACCACCCCGGGCGCTCCGGTCAGCTCGCTCCAGCCCTCCAGGATGTCGGCGACGTCCACCGGCGTCGGCCGGTTGAGGACCACGCCGAGCGAGCCCTCCTCGTCGTGGTCGAGAAGCAGCACCACCGCGCGGTCGAAGTTCGGGTCCGACAGGGCCGGTGTGGCCACGAGCAACCGCCCTGTGAGCGAGGACACCTCGGTCATGCCAGACATGATCCCGCATCTTCGCCCTCTGCGGGGAGCCAATGCCGGTACGTGAGCGAATGCAGCTCAGGGCGTTCGGAGGCACTCCCGGCGCACGCCGGATCCCGTGACCCAGAGCGTCCGCATACGTACGTTTCGTGTTGTCGCGAACTCATGACATGTTCCCTGCGTCCTTGCCCTTACGGAGAGGGGGTACGCGGCCATTACGCTTGCCCCTTGGCCCACCTGTCCACCTCATCGGAACGCGAGATTCATGACCGTCACCGACGATGTACTGCTTGTCCACGGCGGAACCCCGCTGGAGGGCGAGATCCGTGTCCGCGGCGCGAAGAACCTCGTGCCCAAGGCCATGGTCGCCGCGCTCCTCGGCAGCGCGCCGAGCCGGCTGCGCAATGTCCCGGACATCCGCGACGTCCGCGTCGTACGCGGCCTCCTGCAGCTGCACGGCGTGACGGTCCGCCCCGGTGAGGAGCCGGGCGAGCTCGTCATGGACCCCTCGCACGTGGAGAGCGCGAACGTCGCGGACATCGACGCCCACGCGGGCTCGTCGCGCATCCCGATCCTCTTCTGCGGACCGCTGCTGCACCGCCTCGGGCACGCCTTCATCCCCGGCCTCGGCGGCTGCGACATCGGCGGCCGCCCGATCGACTTCCACTTCGAGGTGCTCCGCCAGTTCGGCGCGACCATCGAGAAGCGCGCCGACGGCCAGTACCTGGAGGCCCCGCAGCGCCTGCGCGGCACCAAGATCCGCCTGCCGTACCCGTCCGTGGGCGCCACCGAGCAGGTCCTGCTGACGGCGGTCCTCGCCGAAGGCGTGACGGAACTCTCGAACGCGGCGGTGGAGCCGGAGATCGAGGACCTGATCTGCGTCCTGCAGAAAATGGGCGCGATCATCGCCATGGACACCGACCGGACCATACGGATCACCGGTGTCGACAGCCTGGGCGGCTACAACCACCACGCGCTCTCGGACCGCCTCGAAGCGGCGTCCTGGGCGTCGGCGGCGCTGGCCACCGAGGGCAACATCTACGTCCGCGGCGCCCAGCAGCGCTCGATGATGACGTTCCTGAACACCTACCGGAAGGTCGGCGGCGCCTTCGAGATCGACGACGAGGGCATCCGCTTCTGGCACCCGGGCGGCTCCCTCAACGCGATCGCCCTGGAGACGGACGTCCACCCCGGTTTCCAGACCGACTGGCAGCAGCCCCTGGTCGTCGCCCTGACGCAGGCCGCGGGCCTCTCCATCGTCCACGAGACGGTCTACGAGTCCCGCCTGGGCTTCACCTCCGCGCTCAACCAGATGGGCGCGCACATCCAGCTCTACCGCGAGTGCCTGGGCGGCTCGGACTGCCGCTTCGGGCAGCGCAACTTCCTGCACTCCGCGGTCGTGAGCGGCCCCACGAAGCTCCAGGGCGCCGACCTGGTCATCCCGGACCTCCGGGGCGGCTTCTCGTACCTCATCGCGGCCCTCGCGGCGCAGGGCACGTCCCGCGTCCACGGCATCGACCTGATCAACCGCGGCTACGAGAACTTCATGGAGAAGCTCCAGGAGCTGGGCGCGAAGGTCGAGCTCCCGGGCAAGGCCCCGCTCGGCTAGCGCACCGCCCACAGGCACGCGAAGGGGCGGCCACCCGAACCGGGTGGCCGCCCCTTCTGGCTGCTCGGGGCTTACTTGCCCTTCGCGGCCTCCTTCAGCTTCGAACCGGCCGAAACCTTGACGCTGTAGCCAGCCGGGATGTTGATCGGCTCGCCGGTCTGCGGGTTGCGGGCGGTGCGAGCGGCACGGTGGGTGCGCTCGAAGGTCAGGAAGCCGGGGATGGTGACCTTCTCGTCGCCCTTGGAGACGATGTCCCCGACGGTCTCGGCGAGCGCGGCCAGCACAGCGTCGGCGTCCTTGCGGGTCACCTCGGCGCGGTCGGCCAGCGCGGCCACCAGCTCACTGCGGTTCATGTTTGTACTCCCGTGTTCTTCTTGCCGTTGAGGCGTGCCACGCGGCGGAGCCGCATGTTGGGCAACAGCGCAACCGATGCTGCCAGGGTCTCGGTCGGTCCCCGGACCCGGGTCCGTCGTCAGACCCTCGCGCCCGAAGACGCATCCTGCCCCCACCAGCGGCGGGAAAGCCAATCCGGCACCCCTGGGAGTCACACGAAAAGCGCCACTGCCTCGAAATGGTGACGCTCCGTCGACTCTCGGCGGCGGACCGCAGGGTCTGAAGGCGGTCCGGCCTGAGTGCTGCCGGGTCCTGAAGACTTGCGTGCCCGCCACCCTAGAGGGCCGCCGGGGACGGCGCGTTCCGCGACGCGCCGTGGCTCAGGCCGTGGCGCCTGTCACAGCGCCGCCCTGGGAGCCGCCCGCGGCGGCGCCCGCGGCCTTCGCGGCGCCTCGCACCGCACCGGCCACCGCGCCCGCGACCTTGTCGTTGAAGACGCTCGGGATGATGTAGTTCGGGTTCAGCTCGTCCTCGGCGACGACGTCGGCCAGGGCGCCCGCCGCGGCCAGCATCATCTCGGTGTTGACCGTGCGCGACTGGGCGTCGAGCAGGCCGCGGAAGACACCCGGGAAGACCAGGACGTTGTTGATCTGGTTGGGGAAGTCCGAGCGGCCTGTGGCCACAACTGCCGCCGTCTGGCGGGCGATTGCGGGGTCGACCTCGGGGTCCGGGTTCGCGAGCGCGAAGACGATGGCGCCGTCGGCCATGGCCGCGACGTCGTCCCCGTTCAGCACGTTCGGAGCCGAGACGCCGATGAAGACGTCCGCGCCGACGACCGCTTCCTTGAGGGTGCCGGTGAGGCCCTCGGGGTTGGTGTTGTCGGCGATCCAGCGCAGCGGCGAGTCCGCGTCGGCGCCCACGAGGTCCTCGCGGTCGGCGTGCACGACGCCGTGGATGTCGGCCACGACCGCGTTCTTGACGCCCGCCGCGAGGAGCAGCTTGAGGATGGCCGTACCGGCCGCGCCGGCGCCGGACATGACGACGCGCACGTCGCCGATTCCCTTGCCCACCACGCGCAGCGCGTTGGTCAGGGCGGCGAGCACGACGATCGCGGTGCCGTGCTGGTCGTCGTGGAAGACGGGGATGTCGAGGGCCTCGCGCAGCCGGGCCTCGATCTCGAAGCAGCGGGGCGCGGAGATGTCCTCGAGGTTGATGCCCGCGAAGCCGGGGGCGATGGCCTTGACGATCTCGACGATGGCGTCGGTGTCCTGGGTGTCCAGGCAGATCGGCCAGGCGTCGATGTCGGCGAAGCGCTTGAAGAGCGCCGCCTTGCCCTCCATGACCGGCATGGCGGCCATCGGGCCGATGTTGCCGAGACCGAGAACGGCCGATCCGTCCGTTACGACCGCAACGGTGTTGCGCTTGATGGTCAGGCGCCGGGCGTCCTCGGGGTTCTCGGCGATCGCCATGCAGACGCGGGCCACACCCGGCGTGTAGACCATGGAGAGGTCGTCACGGTTGCGGATGGGGTGCTTGGACTGCATCTCGATCTTGCCGCCGAGGTGCATCAGGAACGTACGGTCGGAGACCTTGCCGAGGGTGACGCCCTCGATGGTGCGCAGCTCGGCGACGATCTCGTCGGCGTGCGCGGTGGAGGTGGCCGCGATCGTGACGTCGATGCGCAGCTTCTCGTGACCGGATGCCGTGACGTCGAGGCCGGTGACCGAGCCTCCGGAGGACTCGACGGCCGTGGTGAGCTGCGAGACCGCGGTTCCGCTCGCGGGCACCTCCAGCCTGACCGTCATCGAGTAGGAGACGCTGGGCGCCGTTGCCATGGCGGGCTTCCTCTGCTTTCACCTTGTGTCGCTGATACGCACCGATAGTCGCACCTACCTCTGAGTACGTGGTAGCTGGACCGGATTGCGATCGTTGAGTTCATGCGCTTTCGGAAAACGACTTCCACCATACGAGAAGCACGCCGAAACGGAAAGAGGTTCACGATGAAACGAAGAGAGGTCCACGTCACCAGGTGACGTGGACCTCTCTCGTACTTCTATGACACCGACCCGCCATGCTCGCCTCGCGGCAAGTGGTCGCTCGTAGCGACGAAGGTTGGGCCCGGGGGCTTGGATCGAGCCGGTGCCACATCCAAGGTAACAAACGATCCCCGTAAGGCAATTCCCGTCCCGGAAGACAGTTGTACGTGCCTTCCGGATCGGCCGCGTTCAGTCCCTGAGCAGGTCCGGGACCCCGGCCGCGTCCGGCTCGTCGCGCTCGCCCGACAGGACCGTCAGCTGCTGCGTGGCCCGGGTCAGGGCGACGTACAGGACGCGCAGGCCCGCCGGGGACTCGTCGGCGATCTCCGCGGGCGAGACGACCACCGTCGCGTCGTACTCCAGGCCCTTGGCCTCCAGGCTGCCGAGCGCCACGACGCGTTCGCCGAGCCCGGCGAGCCAGCGGGCCGCCTGCTCGCGGCGGTTCATCGCCACGACGACGCCGACGGTGCCGTCCACCTGGCCGAGCAGCCGGGCCGCCTCGTCCCGCACGGACTGGCCGAGGTCCTTGTCCCGTACTGTCGCGAAGCGCGGCTCGATGCCCGTCGAGCGGACCGCCGAGGGCGACTCGGAACCCGGCATCGCGAGGGCCAGGACCTTCGCCGCGAGCTCCGCGATCTCGGCGGGGTTGCGGTAGTTGACGGTGAGCGTGAAGCGGCGCCGGGGGCGGGTGCCGAGGGCCTCGTCGCGGGCGGCGGCCGCCTCGTCCGGGTCGGACCAGGAGGACTGGGCCGGGTCGCCCACCACGGTCCACGTCGCGTGCCGGCCCCGGCGGCCGACCATGCGCCACTGCATGGGCGTGAGGTCCTGCGCCTCGTCGACGATGACGTGGGCGTACTCGGTGCGCTCCGCCGCGAGGCGCTCGGCGCGCTCGCGCTGCGACTCCTCGCGCTGCGGCATCAGTTCGTCGAGCCCGGTGAGCTGGTCCAGCGGGTCGAGCTCGCGCTTCTTCTTGGGGCGCGCGGGGGTGCCGAGGATGGAGTTCAGCTCGTCCAGGAGGGCGACGTCGTGCACCGAGAGGGCGTCGCGCTTCAGGGAGCGGGCGACCTTGCGGACCTCGCCGGGGTTGAGCACGCGGCGCGACCAGCGGCCGAGCCGCTTCTCGTCCGCCATCGCCGCCAGGACGCCGCGCGGGGTGAGCTCGGGCCACCACGCGTCGAGGAAGGCGATGAAGTCGTCCTCGGAGGTGATGTCCTCGTCGAAGGAGGAGCGCAGTTCGGCGGTGAGTTCGGGGTCGTTGTGGCGGGAGGCGGCGCCCGACCGGTCCCAGAGGGCGTCCAGGAGGAGCTTGCGCGCACGGGGGCGCAGCAGGTTCACCGGGGCGGTGCCGCTGAGCGCCGTACGGCGGATGCGGGCCAGGTCGTCGGCCTCCAGCTCCAGGCGGCGGCCGAACGCGACGACCCGGAGGCGGCTCGTCGACGGAGCTGAGGGCTCGTCACCGAAGGCCAGCTGCCCGTCGGGGGAAGCGGGAGCGGGAGCCGACGTCCCCTCCAGCGCGCCCCGCGCCGCCTTGCGCAGCACCTTCAGCATCCGCGACGAACCCTTGACGCGGGCGACCGCCGGGGAGTCGTAGACCGTGGCCTCCGCGCCGTCCACCAGCGAGCCGACCGCGCGGATCGCGACCTGGCCCTCCTCGCCCAGGGACGGCAGGACGCCCTCCGTGTAGGCCACCAGGAGCGGGGTCGGGGAGACGATGAGGATGCCGCCCGCGTACCGGCGGCGGTCCTGGTAGAGGAGGTAGGCCGCGCGGTGCAGGGCGACGGCGGTCTTGCCGGTGCCGGGGCCGCCCTCCACATACGTGACGGACGCGGCGGGGGCCCGGATCACCAGGTCCTGCTCCGCCTGGATGGACGCCACGATGTCCCGCATCGAGTGCGAGCGGGCCTGGCCGAGCGCGGCCATCAGGGCGCCGTCGCCGATGACGGGGAGCTCCTCGCCGTCCAGGAACGCGGTGAGTTCGGGGCGCATCAGGTCGTCCTCGACGCCGAGGACCTTGCGGCCCTTGGAGCGGATGACCCGGCGGCGGACCACCCGGCCGGGGTCGACCGGGGTGGAGCGGTAGAAGGGGGCGGCCGCGGGGGCGCGCCAGTCGATGACCAGGGGCGAGTAGTCGGCGTCCAGGACGCCGATACGGCCGATGTGGAGGGTCTCGGCGATGTCCGCCGTATTGTTCTCGCCCACCGCGTCCGCGGCCGGCTCGACGGAGGTGTAGGCGCCGTCCGGGCCCTTCTTGCCGTCCTTGCCGAGGAGCAGGTCGATGCGGCCGAAGAGGAAGTCCTCGAACTCGTTGTTGAGGCGGTTGAGGTGGACACCCGCGCGGAAGACCTGCGCGTCCCGCTCGGCGAGCGCGCCCGGCGTGCCGACCTGGGAGCGCTTGGCCGCGTCGTTCATCAGGAACTCCGCCTCGTGGATCTTCTCCTCGAGGCGGCGGTAGACCTGGTCGAGATGGTCCTGTTCGACGCTGATCTCGCGGTCGCGTACGTCGGCCACCGGGGCCCCTTTCCTGACGTGCTGCTGCCCCTGTTGAGCAGCCGTCTACCGTACGCGAAAGGGACCCCTCATGTGCACCTGTCTTGCGTGCGTGACTGCCGCACCGCTATGCGTCCACCTCCACCAGACGCTTGCCGTCGAACGTCTGCACCTCGAAGTGGTCGATCTGGTTCCGGTCGAACGCGGCGCCGCCGTGGACATACAGCGGGTAGCGGGCGTCCTCGTGCGGGCTGTCCTTGATGCCGTAGCCCCACGCCGGGACGGACCAGGACGTGACGGTCTCCTTCTCCCCGTCCTTGCCGACCGCGATGAGCGAGCACTTCAGGGGGCCCTTGACGTTCTTCAGCTCCAGGACCGTGTGGGTGCCCCAGGGCTTGTCCTCCGTGCCGACGGTCGCGGTGACCTTGGTCGCCGGGTCGGTGCCGTGGACCTTCTGCGTCATGTGGTGGAAGAAGGCGTCCTTCGCCGGGCTGGTGGAGTGCGGCTCGGCCACCTGGTTCGTGCCGCCGTCGTCGGTCACGGCGACGACGGTGAGCGGGCCGCCGATGATCAGCGCGGCCGCGGCCGCCACCAGGTAGAGGCCGCGCCTGCGCTTCCGGGCACGCTTGGCCGCCACCTCGTCCATGAGCCCGTCCGCGAGGCGCGGGCTCGGCTCGGTCACGAGCTGCTCGCCGCGGCCCATGGCGCCCGGCCCGTCCGGCAGGTCGGCGAGCGCGGCCAGCATCGGCTCCATGCCGGAGAAGTCCTCCAGCTGCCGCGCGCACAACTCGCAGTCCGCCAGGTGCTGTTCGAAGGCCGTCGCCTCGGCGTCGTCGAGGACGCCGAGTGCGTAGGCGCCGACCGTCTCGTGGATGTCGCCGACGCGTTCGCCGCGCGCCGGTCGGCCGTAGGACTCGGTCATGCCGTCACCCCCCGCTCCTCGAGCGCCAGCTTCATCGAGCGCAGCGCGTAGAAGACCCGTGAGCGCACCGTCCCGCTGGGGATGCCCAGCGTCTGTGCCGCTTCATTGACCGTACGCCCCTTGAAGTAGGTCTCGACAAGTACCTCGCGGTGCGCGGGGGTCAGATCGTCGAGCGCGTCCGAGAGCGTCATCAGCCACAGCGCCTTGTCTATCTCGTCCTCCGCGGGGATGACCTCCAGCGGCGACGGATCGACCTCCTGCGGCCGGGCCTGCCGACTGCGGTGGCCGTCGATGACGATGCGGCGGGCGACCGTCACCAGCCAGGGGCGGACCGAACCGGTAGCCCGGTTGAGCTGACCGGCGTTCTTCCAGGCACGGATGAGTGTTTCCTGTACGACATCTTCGGCGCGCTGCCGGTCTCCCGCCACCAGTCGGAGCACATAGGCGAGAAGTGGACCCGCGTGTTCGCGGTACAGCGCCTGCATCAACTCCTCATCGGCGCCCATCGGTCGGGGTGCTCGATGAGAAGGCTGCCGGTGCTGTCGAGCACGCCGGGCCCGTGGCGGGCGTTCATCGGCCACGGCGGAATCCTTGCGCACGTCTGCCTCCGGTGTCCGCGTTTCGGTCGCTGCTCACTCCCGAGTTACGTACGCCGACGTGCGTGCGTTCAACGCCTCCTACGCAGAGGCGGGTTCAGGGTTGCGCGAGCGCCGCCCGGCGCCGGTGCCGGGCCACCCGCTCGCGGTTGCCGCACACCTCGCTGGAGCACCAGCGGCGGCGGCGCCCACGGGACGTGTCGAGGTAGATGATCGGGCAGTTGTCGCCCGCACAGCGGCGCAGCCGGGCGCGGGCCGCCGGGTCGGTGAGCAGCAGGACGGCGTCCTGGGCGACGGCCGCGAGCAGCGCCGTGCAGGTGGGGGCGGTGTGCAGGGCGCGGATGAGGCTGCCGTCGGCGGCGCGGGCGGCCCGCGGGGCGGGCGGGGCCGGGCGGGCGCGGGCGTTGACCCGGTCGAGGGCGCCGGGCGCGGGCCGCCCTTCGAGCTCGCCGCGGACCAACTCGCCGATGTCGGCCCGTAGTTCACGGAAGGCGTCGAGCCACTCGGGGCCCGCGTGGCGCAGCGGGGTGCCCTCGGGGAGGAGTCCGGAGCCGGTGAGCCAGGCCGCGAGCCGCTCCACCTGGTCGAGGCGTTCGTCGGGGTGCGCGGTCGCGAGGAGGTCCAGGCAGCAGCGGCCGGAGTCGAAGCGCAGCTCGTACGGGGACGGGGGCGGGGACGAGGGCGGAGTCGGGGACGAGGGCGGGGTCGGGGACGGTGGCGTGGCGGTGGGGGCCATACCTTTACAGTGCCCCTCCGGCCACGTTGTCGGAACCCAACGGCCGTGCGTGGACGCTCGCTTATGGAGATGCACCGCACGGCCATGGCTGGTTCCGGCCCGCTCCGGTTGACTGATCCGCATGACAGAGAACAAGGAGCGGCACAGTGCCGCAGGGGTGGTTCTTGGGGCGGCCACGGCCGCCATGGGCCTGATCGCCGGGGCCTTCTACGTCTTCTCGTGCGCGGTGATGCCCGCGCTCGGACGCAGCGACGACCGGGTCTTCATCGAGGTCATGCAGAACATCAACGACGTGATCGAGAATCCCGTCTTCTTCCTCAGCTTCTTCGGGGCCCTGGTGCTGACCGCGGTCTCCTCCTGGCAGCTGCGCGGGGCGAGTTGGCGGTGGTGGGTGTGGGCGGCGCTGATCGTGTACGTGGTGGCGTTCGTGCTCACGTCCGGGGTGAACGTGCCGCTCAACAACGACCTCGCGGACGCGGGCGACCCGGCGAAGATCGCCGATCCGGCGGCGGTGCGGGACACGTTCGAGGACGCATGGGTGGCGTGGAACGCGGTGCGGGCGGTGCTGTGCACGATCGCGCTGGTCTGCCTGGCGCGGGCGCTGGTCCTGTACGGCCGCTTCGGCAGGGCGCGGCGGGCCGGCTCCGGGGCGGCTCAGCCGTCCGCGTACTTGGCGTCCGCCGCCGGGTCGAGCGAGAGCCGGTAGCCCCTCTTGACCACCGTCTGGATCAGCTTGGGCACCCCGAGCGCCGTCCGCAGCCGGGCCATCGCCGTCTCCACGGCGTGCTCGTCCCGGCCCGCCCCCGGCAGGGCCCGCAGCAGCTCGGCGCGGGCCACGACCCAGCCGGGGCGGCGGGCCAGGGCGCGCAGGAGGGCCATGCCCGCGGGCGGTACGGGGCGCAGCGCGCCGTCGACGACGGCGGCGTTGCCGCGGATCTGCACGGTGTGCCCGGCGACGGGCAACGTCCGCGCGCGGGACGGGAGTTCGGTGCACAGCAGCTGCACGAGCGGCCCGAGCCGGAACCGCTCCGGCTGGACGGTGCCGATGCCCCGGGCCTGCAGCGGCACCGCGGTGACGGGCCCCACGCAGGCGGCCACGACGTCGTGCGACAACGCCTCGACGAGCTCCCCTCCCATTCCCCGCTCCTCCGCCCGGGCCAGCAGGGACGCGGCGGCGGGCGCACTGGTGAAGGTGACGGCGTCGACGCCGCGCGCCACGGTCTGGTCGAGCAGCCGGTCGACGGGGGCGAGGTCCTCGGGCGGCAGCCACCGGTACACGGGCACGCCCACGACGTCCGCGCCCCCGGCCCGCAGCGCCTCCACGAACCCGGGCAGCGGCTCCCCGTGCAGCTGCAGCGCGATGCGCCGCCCGTCGACCCCCTCGCCGAGCAGCCGCTCCAGGACCTCCGCCATGGACTCGGACGACGGCGACCACTCCTCGGTGAGCCCGGCGGCCCGCACGGCGCCCTTCACCTTGGGCCCGCGGGCGAGCAGCTCGACCCCGCGCAACCGCTCCAGGAGCGCCTCCCCGAACCCCCACCCGTCGGCGGCGGCCAGCCACCCCCGGAAGCCGATGGCGGTCGTGGCGACGACCACGTCCGGCGCGTGGTCGATCAACTCCTTGGTGGAGGCGAGGAGTTCACCGTCATCCGCGAGCGGCACGATGCGCAGCGCCGGGGCGTGCAGGACCCCGGCGCCACGGCGCTGGAGCAGCGCGCCGAGCTCGTCGGCGCGCCGGGCGGCGGTGACGCCGACGGTGAACCCGGCGAGGGGCCCGTGCCGCGGTTCCTGCTGCGGCGCCTGTTCCGCTTCCTGCTGCGCTTCCTTCTGGGGGTCGTACATGGGAGGGAGCCTGCCAAGGGGCCGTGTCGGACCCGGATCACCGGGATGTCGTCCGTGTTACATGCGTCGTCGGCGCCGCGTCCCGCGTCACACCTCGGCGTACGACAGCTGGGGCTCGGATTCCCGGGCGGCCTGCTCGGTCCGCGGCGCGGGCGCCGTACGTCGAAGGTATACGGCGTAGGTGACGAGGAAGCAGGCGGCGTAGAAGACGAGGAAGGCGACGAAGGCCCCGGTCCCGGTCCCGGCGCTGTCGAAGGACTGCCGGAAGGCCAGATTGATCCCGAGCCCGCCGAGCGCGCCCACGGCCCCGATCAGCCCCATGGCGGCCCCCGACATCCGCCGCCCGTAGGCCGCGGCCTCCTCCCCCGTCAGCCCCCGCGCACCGGCCTTCGCCTGGAAGATCCCCGGGATCATCTTGTACGTGGACCCGTTGCCGAGCCCCGACAGCACGAAGAGCGCGACGAAGGCGCAGGTGAACAGGGGCAGCGACTTGGTCTCGGAGGCAATGACGACCACTCCCGTGGCGGCGGCCATGGCGACGAAGTTCCACAAGGTGATGCGCGCCCCGCCGAACCGGTCGGCGAACCGCCCGCCCACGGGCCGGATGAGCGAGCCGAGGAGCGGCCCGATGAAGGTGACGGAGGCGGCTTCGAGGGGCGTCCGCCCGAACTGCGTCTGCAGCACGAGCCCGAAGGCGAAGCTGTACCCGATGAACGACCCGAACGTCCCCACGTACAAGAAGGCCATGATCCACGTGTGCGCGTCCCGGACGGCCTCCCGCGCGGCACCGGCGTCGTTCTTCACGGTGGCGAGGTTGTCCATGAACAGGGCGGCGCAGACGGCGGAAACAAGGATGAGCGGAATGTAGATCCCGAGAAGCAGCCGGGGCCCTCCGTGCAGCCCGATGACGGCGAGGGCGACGAGCTGAATGACAGGAACCCCGATGTTGCCCCCACCCGCATTGAGCCCGAGCGCCCACCCCTTCTTCCGCAGCGGGAAGAAGGAGTTGATGTTGGTCATGGAGGAGGCGAAGTTGCCGCCGCCGACGCCGGTGAGGAGCGCACAGACCATGAAGGTCGTGTAGGACGTCCCCGGCTCCATCACGACGAAGGCGGCTACGGCGGGGAGCAGCAGCAGACTCGCGGCGACGACGGTCCAGTTCCGCCCCCCGAAGAGGGCGACGGCAAAGGTGTAGGGCACCCGGACGACCGCCCCGACGAGGGTCGCCATCGACACCAGGAAGAACTTCCCGGCGGGGTCGATCCCGTACTCGGGCCCCATGAACAGGACCATGACGGACCACAGGGTCCAGATCGAGAACCCGATGTGCTCGGAGAGAACGGAGAAGGCGAGGTTCCGCCGCGCGACCTTCTCCCCTCCCTCATGACTCCAGAAGTGCTCGTCCTCCGGATCCCACCGCTCGATCCTCCGCTGGCTCCATCGCTGGCTCCATCGCTCGATCCGCGCCATGTCACACGCCTCCACGGGGTTGCGTCCGATCCACGTCCCCGAACGTAGGGAGGGCGGATTTCGTGGCTGTGGCGCGAAGTGACTGGCGGGGAACGTTGCTCTCACGTGGGGGTGGGGCGGGCGGTGAGGGCCATTGACGGGGGTACGGGGCGGCGGGATCAGCGGTTCACGGACTGCACTTCCTTGACCACCACGTTCTGGTCCGCGCCGAACTCGCCGTCGGGCAGGGTGTCCCCCTCGTCCGTGGTGCTCGTCCAGCTGACCTTCCACGTGACGGTCGCCTTGAGCTTGTACGAGCCGTTGTCGGAGGAGCGCAGGTACTTCACGCCGCACGGCGGGTCCTGGTTCGCCTTGCCCTTCGCGTACGGCTCGCCGATGCGGCCGCCCTCGATCGGGCAGACCCCCGAGGCGGGGAACGTCTCGGCGTCGCCCGTGCCCGGGTCGATCTTCAGGGACACCGGCTCGGCGGTCGTCGTCGCGGACAGCCCCGTGCCCGGGAGGCTCGCGGTCACCGAGATCTTCTTGAACTTGGCCTTGTCCAGCCAGGCCCACGTCGGCAGGTTGACCTTCGTCTCACCCTTGGGCGCGAGCTTCACCTCGGTGCCGGGGATGGGCAGTTCCCCGTACGCGTACTCGGCGAGGATCTTGGGCGAGACCGCGAGCTTCTCCTTGGGAGGCTCACCGTCGTCGACCCAGAAGGGCGGCTTGTCGCACGCCTTGGCCGCCGGGTCGTCCTCGTGCCCCTTGGCGATCGCGGCCGCCCAGAACTTCCCCTTGCCCTGCTTGTCGAGGTTGTAGTCCTTGTAGGGGTGGCCGTCCTTGTAGTAGCTGTCGAAGACCGTGCCGACCACCTCGCCGATCCCGAAGATCGGGATCGACCGGATCGCCTTGACCGTGGCCTCGATCTGCTTGGGGGTGTAGGCGGGCTCGTACCAGCAGGCCGGCGGGTCCCAGTTGCTGTTGGCGGGGGTGAGCGTGCCGGTCTTCGTGGACTTGGGGGCGCCGTTGACCGTCGTCTGGACCTTGGTCTCGACGCTGAGGTTCTGGCCTTGACGGTCGCCCTTGGCCTCACCTTCGTGCGTGGTCCCGCCCTTGCCGTTCTTGCCAGCTGCGTTTGCGAGGCCCGGTACTGCCACCAAGGACAACGCCACCACGGGCACCAGCAACCACCCGGCCCCATACCGCTTCACAGGCACTGCTTGGCTCCCGTCTTGGACGTGACGGACTCCGTTACCCATACGCCCTTCGGGTTCTTCCTCAGCCTCGTGTTGTAGAAGGCGTAGTCATCCTTCGATGCCGGAATCGACTTGTCCACCTTCCCCGTCTTCCGGTCCTTCGGGTAGGACTTCGTCTCATCCACGCAGTACGTCACCGCTGCAGTGCCCGACTTGAAGAACGTCACCTCACGGTTGAAGTACCGAGTGGTCCCGACCCAGCTTCGGCCGTCCTTGTAGAAGCCCTGGACGTAGTCGGCCGCAGTCAGAAGAGCGTCACCTGACGAATAGAACTTCAGCGCCGGATGGTTCTTCGCATCGACCGTGATCGCTTCATCGATCGAGTCGATGCGTCGGGCGTTGTCCGCCAGGACGGCGTCCTTCTTCGGATCCCCTGTCTTGCTCCCCTCGTAGACGTTCTTCACGTCCTTCGGCAGCTTGATCTCCGGCCGATCGACCCCGTCGTCCGAAGCCGACGCCGAAGGCGAAGCCGACTTCGACTTGCCACTGTCGGCGCCCGCGATCTTGTCGCTGTCCTTGTCCTTCGAGTCACCGCCACTGCCACAGGCAGAGAGCGATAGGACCGCCGCAGCAGTCAGGGCGGCCGCTGCGAGCAAGGCGGGTCGGCGGTTCACGGTCAGCTCCAGACGAGACAAGGGTTCTCTTGAGTGAAGCCAAGCTATCCAAGGGATCAACGCGAAGGCCACGGCGGGCATCGCCACCCAAGCCGCATTTCTGGACATACGTCCCGCACGGTTACAGCATTGACGCATTCCGAACACGCTTCGCGGCACGGCGATCACAGGGCGGCGTGAGCCGTCTCACGCCCGCCCCTTCAACATCGCGAAGTTCACCCCCAGTTACGCCGCCCGACGCCGCCCCCTCCCCGAGGCGGAGCCGCCCTTCGCCCCGTTCGGCCACAGCCTCGGCCCCCGCTTCGCCGCCAGGTCCTCGACCCACCCCACGGCCACCACCATCAGTCCGATCAGCGGCCACACCAGCACGAACATCCACACCATGTACGTCGTGTCCAGCGCGTGGCTCCAGCGCTCGTTCTCCATGAACGGGAGGTCGTACGCCTGGTCGATGATCGGGACCGTCGCCATGATCAGGAGGTTGTGCCAGAGGTAGATGGTCACCGCCCTGTTGTTGGAGAGCGTGACCAGCTTGTCCCATTTCGCCAGGCGGCCGGGGAACTCCTTCCAGGACGGGGAGTACTGGAGCAGGATCACCACGAAGCCGAGCGACCACGTCGCCTGGGCCAGCGGGATGTCGTTCAAGTCCCAGCCGTCCGGGCCGAGATGACCCGACGCCCACCACAGGCCGAACGCCATCACGATCGCCGACACGGACACCGCCATGTAGCGCGGCACCCGGGCCAGCACGCCCTCCTGGTGCGCGAAGCCCAGGACCCAGCAGCTGCCGTACACCCCGAAGTCCGAGACCGCGTTGCCCGTCTCGCCCTGGATGGTGACGACACCCGACGTCAGGACCGCCGTCAGGGCCAGCGGAGCCAGCAGCGTCGCCCACGGCACGCGGCGGAAGGCCCAGAGCAGCAGCGGTGACGCGATCACGAACCACAGGTACGCGCGGATGTACCAGAGCGGGCCCGCGGCCTGCGCCGGCCAGGTGTCCTCCAGCAGGCCCGCCTTGTCCCCGAGGTGCCAGGGGAAGGGGGGAGCGCCCACCGGGAAGATGTAGTTGACCATGCTGACCAGGCCCCATGTGCCGCCGTGGTCCGGGTCCTCGCTCACGTTCCAGCCGCCCCAGAAGAGCAGCACCAGGACCGCTGCGCTGAAGACCCACATCGGGGGGAGCAGCCGGCGTATGCGGCCTCTGATCACGCCCCACGCCGGGCGGTTCAGCGAACGCGCCATCAAGGAGCCCGCCAGCGCGAACATCACGCCCATGGAGGGGAACAGGATCGTCAGCCACGCCCAGCCGAAGAGGTGGTAGACGACGACGCGGACCAGGGCCAGGGAGCGGAGCAGGTCCAAGTAGCGGTCGCGGCCCGGCTTCTTGGGGGCAGGCGGGGCGACGGGCCCGGCCTGCTGAGGGAGGGCCTGCTGGGGCGGGACCTGCGGCAAGGGGCTGGTCTCACCCAAGGACCCGCCCGGTACATAGCTGTGGCTCATCCGACGGGCCTCCGATCATTGCTGCCCGCCGATGTCCGCTGACGCGGAATGGAACCGGGCGCTTCCACCACCCCTGTGCGCCGGAGCTTCTGCCAGCGCAGCCGGCCTCCGGTGAGAGCGGTGATCCAGGACTGCAGCAGCACCACGTACATGAGCTGCCGGTAGAGGATCTGCTGGAGGGGCAGCGAGATCAGATGGGTCATGCGTTCGCGGTCCAGGCGGAAAGCGTACGCCGCGCAGATCGCCTGCACCGCGAGCACGCCCAGCCACGCGGCCACGGTCTTCTGGGTGGGGCCGAAGACCAGGCCGTAGAGGAGGAATACGTCGATCAGGGGCGCGAGGAGCGGTGCCAGGACCATGAACAGGGACACCAGCGGCAGGCCGACCCGGCCGAAGCGGCCCGAAGGGCCTCGCTCCACCACCGCGCGGCGGTGCTTCCAGATCGCCTGCATCGTCCCGTACGACCAGCGGTAGCGCTGCGACCAGAGCTGCTGCACCGTCTCGGGCGCCTCGGTCCAGGCGCGGGCCTTCTCCGCGTAGACGACGCGCCAGCCGTCGCGGTGCATCGCCATGGTGATGTCGGTGTCCTCGGCGAGCGTGTCGTCGCTCATGCCGCCGACCCGTTCGAGGGCGGTGCGGCGGAAGGCACCGACCGCGCCCGGGATCGTCGGCATGCAGCGCAGCACGTCGTACATGCGGCGGTCGAGGTTGAAGCCCATCACGTACTCGATGTGCTGCCAGGCGCCGATCAGAGAATCCTTGTTGCCCACCTTCGCGTTGCCCGCCACCGCGCCCACGCGCGGGTCACCGAAGGGCTGCACCAGCTCACGGACCGTGGACGGCTCGAAGACCGTGTCGCCGTCCATCATCACGACGATGTCGAAACGGGCGTTCGCCAGGCCCCTGTTGAGGGCGGCGGGCTTGCCCGCGTTGTGCTGGCGGACCACCCGGACGTTCGGCAGGGCGAGGCTCTCCACCAGACGGGCCGTGCCGTCCGTGGAGCCGTCGTCGATGACGACGACCTCGATGGGGTGGTCGCTCGCCATGAGGGAGCGGACCGTGTTCTCGATGCATTTCGCTTCGTTGTACGCGGGGACCAGGACCGAGACCGGTTCCGTGATCGGGCGGCCCCAGTGGAAGTTCCGGCGGCGCACGCGGCGTGCGTGGATGGCGGACAGGAGCAGCATCAGGGCGAAGCGCAGGAAGACGAGGGAGCCGATGACCGCCAGGCAGACCACCAGGACCTCGGTGATGTGCTCGGAGGCGGACACCAGGAAGACCCACGCCCTGCCCTTCCAGAGCTCCACGCCGGTCACCTTCGTGTGCGCGCTGGGGGCGCCCAGGGCCTCGGTGAGGTTCGCGAACGTGTAGCCCCTGCCCTGGAGTTGGGGCAGGAAGCGGTCGAGGGCGGCGACGGTCTGGGAGCGGTCACCGCCGGAGTCGTGCATGAGGACGACGGCGCCCTTGCCGCCGTGGGGGGTGGCGCGGCGGATGATCTCGTCGACCCCGGGGCGCTTCCAGTCCTCGCTGTCGGTGTTGTTGACGACCGTGAGGTAGCCGCGGTCGCCGATGTACTGCGTCACCGGCCAGGACTTGTCGTCCATGGCGTCGGCGAAGGAGGAGTACGGGGGGCGGAAGAGGGACGTGCGGATGCCGGCCGCGCCCGCGAGCGCCAGCTGGTTCTGGGACAGCTCCCAGTCGATGCGGCTCTTCGACTGGTAGGAGAGATCGGGGTGGTTGAAGGTGTGCAGGCCCACCTCGTGGCCCTCGTCGACCATGCGCTGGACGAGGTCCGGGTAGCGCGAGGCCATCGTCCCGGTGACGAAGAAGACCCCGTGGGCGTGGTGCTCCTTGAGGACGTCCAGGACCTTGGGGGTCCACTCCGGGTCGGGGCCGTCGTCGAAGGTCAGCACGAGCTTGTGGTCCGGGACGCGCAGGCTCGCCTCCCGGCCGCCGCGCGTGTCGATGACCGGGCCGCCCTCCAGGACCTTCTCCGGGACGTGGTCGGTGGCCACGGGCGGGCGCACGCGGTGGTCGGCGAGGATCTCGCTGTGCACGTACCCGCGCAGCATCAGCATCGCGAGGAGCGCCACCAGGAGGAGCGAGGCCAGCAGATAGCGCATGGGCAGCCGGCGGCGCCGGGGCGCGCGCGGGGCTCTTCGGCTCCCCTGACGCTGAGCGCGGCTTCCCTGGGCGCGGCTGTTCTGGGCGCGACTGTTCTGGGCCCGGCGTGAACGGGCCCTGCTGGAACGGGAGTTCATGGCTGTACGACCTCCGGGGCGGACGCGCTGCCCTCGGGGGCGTGGTAGCTGGAGCTGGCGTAGGTGGCGGTGGCCTGGCCGCCCGCGACGGGGCCGGGGCCGCCGCCCTCACCGCCGCCGCCGGAGACGGTGCCCGGGTCCGGGGACTCGGTGGGCGGGTCGACCGGCGGGTCCGAGGTCTTCGTCGGGTCCGGGTCCGGGGTGGTGGTCGGCTTCCCCGTCGGGTCCGGGTCGGGCTTGGTGGGCTTGCCGGTGGGGTCGGGCTTGCCGCCGCCCGTGGACGTGCCGGGGTCCGGCTTGCCGGACGCGTCGCCGCTCGGGGTGGCTCCCGCGGTGGAGCTCTCGCCCGGCTCGGGCTCGACGGCGTTGGTGCCCGAGGCGCTGGGCCCGGGGGTGGCGCCGGGGGTGGTGGACGGGCTCGCCGGATCGGTCGGGAGCTGGGAGGTGTCCACCTTGCCCGCGGGCTTGTCGGACTCGGGCTTGGACCCCTGCACGGGCAGCCAGGGCGCGCTGGAGTTGCCCGAGAGCAGGGTGGCGACGATGACCACCGCGTAGGCGGCGCAGGCCAGGCCGACGATCACGCCGATCCTGCGGTACCTGCGGCTGCGGCGGCCCGTCTCGTCGACGAACACCGGTCCGTCCGGCGGCTCTTGGTCACGCTGTGCGGACAGGTCCGCCAGCTGTTGTCCCACCCCGTCGATCTGAACGGTGACCTCGTTCGGATCGTGGGTATGCCCTCGCTGGGCATCCTCTCGCCAGTTCTCCATGCGTACGCACAACCCCCCAGGCTGCTCTCACTTCGGGCGCGCACGACTCCCCGGGCACTTGCCGTCCGGACCGGGCCCCCACCCGATCCGAGCGCCCCCCCTACCACACCGCGCCCGGACCATGAATGTAGCGCACGCCGATGACAGCGGTGGTTCTGAGTCACTCCTGACTCATCATGATGAGTGCATCTGCGGCCGGAACCCACCCGTTCCCGGGCCGGATCAGCCACCCTTCGGCGACGGCGAGTTCCGCCGCGGCAGCCCGCAAAGCCTCAATACCGGGATGTACCTGCCCTTTTCTCCACACCAGTGACACGGGCGACAGCGGGACGGGGTCGACGAGGGGCCGCAGGACCGCGCCGGGCATGGCCGGAAAGTCCGCCACGGCGAGGGCCGGATTCCGCTTCTTCGCCATGATCCGCCCGAACTCCTCGGTGCCCACGGCGAGCGGCTCCGGCGGCGCGACCCGGATGCCCCGTCCCGCGAAGAGCCGCCGGGCCAGGTCGGTCCACTCCAAGGTCCCCTCGTTGCCCGCGCCCGCGTACACGGTCTCGCCCGCGAGCTCCCCGAGCGGCACCGCGTCGAGCCCGGCGAGGCGGTGCCCGAGCGGCAGGAGCACCGCCATCGGCTCGTACCGCACCGGCTGCTGGGCGAGCCGCTCCCGCAGGGCGGCGCCGAGCCCCGCGTACCGCCCGAACGACGCGTCGAGGAGCCCGTCGACGATCCCCTGGGCCGCGCCGGTGAGCCCGCTCTCGAAGCGGGCCATCAGCTCGCAGTCCGGCGCGAGTTCACGGGCCCGCTCCAGGACGCGGCCGGAGAACAGGCCGGGGCTGTTGAGGTCCACCAGAAGCGGCCGTGCCGCGCGCTCCCCGCCCCTCCCGAAGGCGCCCACCAGCTCGTCCTGCGCCTCCAGCACCCGCCGCGCATACGGAAGGAGCCGCTCCCCGGCTGCCGTCATGACGACCTGCCGCGTCGTCCGTACGAAGAGCTCGGCACCCAACTCCCGCTCCAGGCGCCGGACATCGCGACTGAGCGCCTGCTGGGCGACGTACAGCCGGGCGGCGGCCCGGGTGAAGTGCAGTTCCTCGGCGGTGGCGACGAAGGCGCGGAGCAGCCGGGGCTCCACGTCACGGGGTGTGCGGCCGGGTGCGGTCATCCCGTGAACCTACGCGAACTCACAACACAGGTGCGTGAATCAGCCCCCAGAAGGTGTTGGACCGGGCCCGCCCGCCCCGGTGAGGCTGAGCGCATGCCCCCTGCCGAACACCCGTCCCCCACGCCCCTGTTCACCGTCGTCGGCGACACCCTCGTGGCGGCACCCCGCCCGCGCGCGGAGCCCGAGCGCCGCCGCGGACGGAGCGACAGCCCGTACGCCCGTCTCTTCCGCGTCCCGGGAGCCCGCGCCTTCACCATCGGCAACCTCATCGCCCGCCTGCCCATGGGCATGTTCAGCGTGAGCGCCGTCATCATGATCTCCGGGGCCCGCGGCTCGTACGCGCTCGCGGGCGCCGTCACCGCGACGGGCCTCGCCGCGACGGCGCTCGTCGCGCCCATGACGGCGCGGCTCGTCGACCGCCACGGGCAGGCCCGCGTCGCCGTGCCCGCCACCGTCCTCGCCGCCCTCGGCTCGCTCGCACTGCTGCTCTGCGTGCGGTACGGGGCGCCGGACTGGACCCTGTTCGCGGCGTACGCGGCGACGGCCACCACACCCAACACCGGAGGGATGTCGCGGGCGCGCTGGGCGCACCTCCTGAAGGGCGACGCCTGCGCCGTGCACACCGCCAACGCCTTCGAACAGGCCGCCGACGAGCTCTGCTTCATGCTCGGCCCGGTGCTCGCGGCCTTCCTCTGCGGCACGTTCTTCCCGCAGGCGGGCACCCTGGTGGGCGCGGTGCTGCTGCTGACCGGCGTCCTGGTCTTCGCCGCCCAGCGCGCCACGGAGCCGCCGCCCCAGCCGAAACACGCCTCTACGAAGGTGAAGTCGCCCCTCCACGCGCGCGGGATGCCCGCGCTGCTCGCCGCGTTCCTCGCCACCGGCGCCGTCTTCGGCTCGATGGAGGTCGTGACGATCGCCTTCGCGGACGAGAACGGCCACAAGTCGGCCGCGGGCGTGGTCCTCGCCCTCCAGGCCGCCGGTTCCTGCGCGGCGGGCCTGCGCTACGGGGCCCTGAGTCCGCGCGGCCCGCTCCCCCGCCGCCACGCCCGCTGTCTCGCCGCGATGACGGCCCTGATGACCCTGCCCCTGCTCGCGGCCGCCGCCACCGGCTCCCTCGTGGCGCTCGCCCCGGCCCTCCTGCTCGCCGGGACGGGCACGGCCCCGACGATGGTCACCGGCATGACGCTGGTCCAGCGACGCACCCCCGAGGGGCAGCTCAACGAGGGCATGACCCTCGCCGTGACCGGCCTCCTCGGGGGCATCGCGTGCGGCGCGGCGGCGGGCGGCGCCGCGGTGGAGCACCTGGGCGCCACGGCGGCCTACGGCGCCCCGGTCGCGGCCGCCGCCTGCGCGCTGCTCATCACCGCGCTCAACTCCCCGCTCAGCAGCGGGCGGGCTTGACCCACGAGCACTCCAGCTCGCCCTCGCCCCCGGCCGCGCGGCGCTCCGCCCGCACCTTCGCCGGTACGGCCTTGTCCTCGGTGGACTGCGCCAGCGTGACGACGATCGCGTCCTCCAGGGCCTTCACCGACGCCGGCAGGTAGTTGTTGAGGACGATGCTGAAGACGAGCTCGCGCCCGTTCGCGTCCTTCACGTACCCGGACAGGGCCGAAGCGCCCGTCAGCGTCCCCGTCTTCGCGTGCACGTTGTGCGCCGCCGGAGTCCCGCACATGCGCGAGCGCAGGGTGCCGCCGACGAACTTGTCCGGCTCGCACGCCACCGGCAGCGAGCGGTACCAATCCGCGTACCAGGGCGCCGACTTGACCGACCGGAGCAGCGTGATGAGCTGGCCCGCCGGGATGTTGTCCTTGCGCGAGAGCCCGGACCCGTCGACCTGCCGGATCCGCCCCGGGTCGAAGCCGGTGGTCTTCAGATAGCCGTGGATCGCGGCGAGCCCGTCGTCCCAGCTCCCGGGCCGCCCGGTCGCCTCGTACCCCATGGCCTTCGTCAGGCTCTCCGCGTGCATGTTGTTGGACAGCTTCATGAACGGGATCAGCAGGTCCTTCAGCGCCATGGAGTCGTGCCCGGCGAGCCGCTTCGCACCCTTCGGAGTGGCGACACCGGCCTTCGTCGGGCCACTCACCCGCACCCCGTGCGCGGCGAGCGCGTCCCGGAAGACGGCCGCCGCGTACCCGGTCGGCTCCCAGACGGTGGCCCACTCCTTGGTGGTGTCCCCGCCCACGGGGACGGTGCCGCTCACGGTGATCACGTTCTTCCCGTGCTGCCGCTCGACGGCGATGGTGTCGTCACCGCCCGCGGCGACGGTCGTGGCCCGCAGATCGATGTCCACGTAGTCGGTCTTCGGGGTGACGGTGACGCGCGGCGCGTCCCCCGCCTTCGCACCGGGCGCGACCTCGACGATGACCGTCCCGGTGTCGTAGTCGGTGTCGGGCGCGACGCTCAGCGCGGAGATCTGTGCCGCGTAGTACGAGGACTCGTCGTCGCCGCCCCAGGTGTCCCCGATCCGCCGGGCGTCGAAGCGGGTGTCGTCCGCGACGAGCCGCCCCGACACCTTCCTGACCCCCGACTCGGCGATCTTCGCGGCGAGTTGGTCGTAGTCCTTGGCGAGCGTCGTCGGGTCCCCGGTGCCGCGCAGATACAGGTTCCCCTTGAGCACCGGCCCGTGCCGCTCGCCGTCGGTGAGCACATCGGTGGTGAACCGGTGGTCGGGGCCGAGGAGTTCCATGGCGGCCGTCGAGGTGAGGAGCTTGGTGTTGGACGCGGGCATCAGCCTGCCGCTGGGCAGGTGCTGGTACAGCACGTCTCCGGAGGCGGCATCGGCCACCACCACGCTCGCCGCCCCGCCCTCCATGCGGGGATCGCCGAGGATGGCGTCGATGGCCTCGGGCAGCCCACTGCGGTCGGAGTCCGCCCCGGCCGGAGCGCTGAACGAGAGGGAGGCCGCCGCGACGGCGAGCACGGCGGGCCAGATCCAGTGGCGCATACGGGTGTTGACGCGTCTCACGGGTCTACTCATGACCCTGGAGCATCCCGGAAGAAGCGGCACGGCAAAAGAGCACCCACGGCCACTGCGGGCGACGGCGCCGAGACACCCTCACGACGGGCCCCACGACAGGCCCCGCGACAGGCCCCGCGAAGGCGCTACGTCAGACCGCCCTACGCCAGGCCCCACGAGCGGCGTCGCTGGGGCGGCAGCGCCGCCAGCAGACCGAGCGCCGGTGGAGGTGCCGAGGGGGACTCGCCGTCGCGGCGGCAGACCAGGGCGTCGGGGTCTCCGGGCGGAGGCTGAAGGCTGTAGCCCTCGGGGCAGTTGGGGCCGGGGGCCCCGTCGTCGCCTTTGGGACCCGGCTCGCCCGCTGGACCAGCGGGACCTGCGGGACCGACAGGACCTGCCGCACCGTCCGCACCCGCCGAGCCGGGTGGACCAACCGCCCCTTGAGGGCCCGGCGCCCCGTCCAGTCCTTTCGCACCGTCCACACCATCTGCCCCGTCCACACCGGACGCACCCGTCGGCCCGGGAACCCCGGGCTTCCCCTGCCCCCCTCGCTCCCCCTGCGCGCCCTGCTCACCTCGCGGCCCTCTCTCCCCGCTGACCCCGCGTGCGCCGCCCGCGCCCGCCTTCCCCTCGGGCCCGCGCGTGCCGGGGGTCGCCGTGGGCACCCGGACCCGGGCGAGCAGGTCGTCGATGGCGTCGGCGGGGTCCGGTGCGGCAGGGGTGTCGCCGTGTGCCCTGACCTGCGCGCGCAGCGTCCGCACGTCACGCGCGAGCGTGGACACGGCCGCGCCGCGCCGGTCCGCCTCCACCGCGAGCCGGTCGGCCCGGCGGTCACCGGCGTCGATACGGGCCCAGAGGATCACCGAGACACCGGAGAGCGCGAGCAGGACACAGACGAGGAACACGAGGCGCCAGCGGGGGGCCAGGAGTTGCTCAAGCCGGGTCACAGCGTGCCTCCGAGCCGTTGGTTGTCGATCAGCAGCCGGGCGATCTCTGTCTGGTCATGGGTGTGCAGGGCGTTCAACTCGGCGAGTTTCGCGTCGCGTTCGGCGACCTGCCGCTCCAGGCGGTCCCGCTCGCTCTGGAGCTTCTCCGTGAGGCTGGAGTAGCCGTTGAGCGCGTTCTCGCCACGCTTGCCGAGGTACGCCACCAGGGCCGCGCCCAGAGCTCCCAAACAGGCGAGGAGGGAGCCGAAGAGAGTGACGGTGGCATCCAAGCGACTGCCTCCTGCTCTTGCCTCGTACTGACTGCACTCACTCTCGGTAACGAGTCACATGCCTGGAGGATGTGCCCACCATCCAGCCAACAGCCGTGCTGTGCACGGGAGTTGACAGAGCACGCGACGGTGTCCACCTCCCGGACTCCGGGCACGGAAAAAGCCCCCCGGCCGGTGGGCCAGAGGGCTTTCGCCTCACATGGGATGAGTGGAGATGGCGGGAATCGAACCCGCGTCCAACGGTGCAGAATCAGGGCTTCTCCGTGTGCAGTTCGCTGTGATTTTCTCGGCCCCGGTGATCTCGCGAACAAGTCTCCGACGGGCCCAGTCACTGTTTGATTTCCTCCCAGACCCCGTGACCGGGTCTAGAAGTTTAGTTCCCTAGCTGATGCCAGGATCCGGGTCGGGAACAGCCCCGGGCTGACACTTCGCAAAGTCGCTACTTAGGCAGCGAGGGCGAAGGAATCGCGCTTGGTGTTGGCGATTATTGGTTGCGACATATGGTTAACGAGATCATTGCCGCTTCCTCGACACGCTTCCCCTGCTTCGACATCCGCTGTCGAAACCGATCATCCCCATGTTGATTTTTCAAAGTGGGCCTCGCGACCCGGTGTCCCGTCACCAGCGGAACGTGCTCCATCGTACGTGACCAACGCACGACGATGCCACCGTATTCCTGACGGCTAGGCGATGCCCTGACGCCGCCGGGCCGCCGAGATCGCGCGGTTCGTCTCGCGGGTGTCCTGCTTCTCCCGCAGCGTCTGCCTCTTGTCGTACTCCTTCTTGCCCTTGGCGAGCGCGATCTCGACCTTGACCCGGCTGTCCTTGAAGTACAGCGCGAGGGGCACGATCGTGTGACCCGTCTCCTGGGACTTGGACTCCAGCTTGTCGATCTCCGCGCGGTGCATCAGGAGCTTGCGCTTGCGCGTCGCGGAGTGGTTGGTCCACGTGCCCTGGACGTACTCGGGGACGTGGATGTTGTGCAGCCACGCCTCGCCGTGGTCGATGTGCACGAAGCCGTCCACCAGGGAGGCCCGGCCCAGACGCAGCGACTTGACCTCGGTGCCCATGAGGACCAGGCCGCACTCGTACGTGTCCAGGATGTGGTAGTCGTGCCGCGCCTTCTTGTTCTGCGCGATCATCTTGCGGGCGGGTGCCTTCTCGGCGGCCTTCGCGGCCTTGCGCTTTACCTTTTCCTTCGCCATAGTGCGGCCATTTTCGCACTAGGAGGGGGGCCCGAGGCCAGTCAATACTGTCTCGGCCCGGGACTCGGCCCCGTCCTCGACCTCCAGGTCGGGCGTGATGCCCCGGCCGTCGACCGCGCGCCCCGAAGGAGTGCGGTAGTGCCCCACGGTCAGCTCGGCCACGGAGCCGTCCGGGAGGCGGCTCGGCATCTGGACCGAGCCCTTGCCGAAGGTCCTGGAACCCACGACGACCGCGCGGCCGCGGTCCTGGAGGGCGCCCGTGAGCAGCTCGGCCGCGCTCATCGTCCCGCCGTCGACGAGCACGACCACGGGTCTGGCCGTGTCGCCGCCCGGCTCCGCGTGCAGGGCCCGCTGCTCGCCCCGTACGTCGTACGTGGCCACCAGGCCGCCGTCGAGGAGCGCGGAGGAGGCCGTGACCGCCTCCGTGACCAGGCCCCCGGAGTTGCCGCGCAGGTCCAGGAGGATCCCGGCGCCCTCGGGAGCGGCGCGGACCGCTTCCCGTACGCGTGCGCCGGAGCCCTTGGTGAAGGCGGCGACCTTGATCAGGACGGCACCTCCGGAGAGGTGGGTCACGGCCACCGAGTCCGTGGACAGGCGCGCCCGGTGCACCGTCTCGCTCCACGCGCGCGTGCCGCGCTCCAGGCGGAGCTCGACCGGGGTGCCCGCGTGGTCGCCGCGCAGCAGGGCGACGACCTCCGTGATGGGGCGGCCCCTGACGCGCTCGCCGTCCACCGAGCTCAGCCGGTCGCCCTCGCGGATCCCGGCGCGGTCGGCGGGACCGCCCTCCTGGACGCGCGAGACCTCGATGCCGCCGTCGGCCGCGCGCCGGGCCCACAGGCCCACGCCCGTGTACGCGCCCTCGAGGGCCTGCTCGAACTCCCGGTACTCGCCCTGGGAGTAGACCGATCCCCAGCGGTCCCCGCTGCGGCTGACGGCGTCCTCGGCGGCCTTCTTGGGGGACTTGCCGTCGGCCATCGCCTCGGCGGCGGCGTCCGCGGCCTCGTCGGCCGGATCATCGGGGGCGGACGGCGGCGCGGGCGGCAGCGGCGCGGAACGGGCCGCTGGAGTGGCGGATTTCCGGCCCTCGGGCACCGTCTCGCTCCATGAGCCGGTGGCCGCGCCGGTCGCGAGGACGCTTGCGAAGACCAATGTCAGGGTCGCCCCGCGGCGGATCCGTCGGGGCCGCGAGTACCGGTCGAGACCTGACATGACGGTGAGTCTAGGACAACGAAGGGCGCCGTACGGCTCGTTGAACCGTACGGCGCCCAAAGCCCCGTGGGGCCCGCGTCACACCTTGAGGTACTTGCGCAGCGCGAAGAACGCGGCGAACGCGGGCATCAGCAGCCCGATCGCGAGCACCAGCGGCATCTTGGCCAGGACCGCGTCCCAGCCGACGAACTGGATCAGGTTGACCTTGTCGGCGAGCGCGAGGCCGTGGTCGACGATGAAGTACCGCCCGACCATCATCATCCCGCAGGCGACTCCGGCCCCGATGAGACCGGCGACGGCGGCCTCCATGATGAACGGCAGCTGGATGTAGATGCTGGACGCGCCGACGAGCCGCATGATGCCGGTCTCGCGCCGGCGGCTGAACGCCGAGACGCGCACCGTGTTGACGATCAGCATCAGCGCGACGCTCAGCATCAGCGCCATCACCGCGGTCGCCGCCCACTTCATGCCGTTGAGGAGGCCGAAGAGGTTCTCCAGGTAGGTCTTCTGGTCCTGCACGGACTGCACGCCCTCACGCCCGGAGAAGGCGGTCGCGACCACCTTGTACTTCTCCGGGTCCTTGAGCTTGACGCGGTACGACTCCTGCATCTGGTCCGGCGTCAGGGAGTTGGACAGCGGGGAGTCGCCGAACTGCTCCTTGTAGTGCTTGTACGCCTGGTCGGCCGACTCGTACATGACCTTCTCGACGACCGGCATCTTCTTGAGGTCGCTGAGGATCAGCTTCTTCTGCTCGGCCGTGACGGCGCCCTTGGCGCACTTGGGGTCCTGCTGGGCGTCGGCCTTGTTGCACAGGAAGATCGAGACGTTGACCTTGTCGTACCAGTAGCCCTTCATGTTGCTCACTTGCTGGTTCATGAGCAGCGAGCCGCCGAAGAGGGCGAGCGACAGGGCCACGGAGACGATGACCGCGAAGGTCATCGTGAGATTGCGGCGGAGACCGACGCCGATCTCCGACAGGACGAACTGGGCGCGCATGGCGTCCTTTCAGTGGATCAGAAGCGGTGGGGCGGAGCGGGTCCTCAGTGCTGGTAGCCGTAGACGCCGCGCGACTGGTCGCGGACGAGACGGCCCTTCTCCAGCTCGATGACTCGCTTGCGCATCTGGTCCACGATCTGCTGGTCGTGGGTGGCCATCACGACGGTGGTGCCGGTCCGGTTGATGCGGTCGAGGAGCTTCATGATCCCGACGGAGGTCTGCGGGTCGAGGTTGCCGGTCGGCTCGTCCGCGATCAGCAGCTTGGGCCGGTTCACGAAGGCGCGGGCGATCGCGACGCGCTGCTGCTCACCACCGGAGAGCTCACCCGGCATGCGGTCTTCTTTGCCGCCGAGCCCCACCAGGTCGAGCACTTGGGGCACGGCCTTGCGGATCTCGCCGCGGGGCTTGCCGATGACCTCCTGCGCGAACGCGACGTTCTCGCCGACGGTCTTGTTGGGCAGCAGGCGGAAGTCCTGGAAGACGGTGCCCAACTGGCGCCGCATGTGCGGCACCTTCCAGTTGGACAGGCGCGCGAGGTCCTTGCCCAGGACGTGCACCTGGCCGTGGCTGGTCCGCTCCTCGCGGAGGATCAGCCGCAGGAAGGTGGACTTTCCGGAGCCGGAGGACCCCACCAGGAAGACGAACTCGCCCTTCTCGATCTCGAGGGAGACGTCCCTGAGGGCGGGCCGGGTCTGCTTGGGGTAAGCCTTGGAGACGTTGTCGAATCGGATCACGGATGCACCACGGGTTGCCGGGGGTAGGTGTGCGTGACCATACGCGAAGCGGGTACGGGAGCGCAGTCGGCGTCCTGAGTTGCGCGATTTGTCGTGGATGAGGCCCCGATTCGAAGCGGAACGGATCGGTGGGAACCGGCCCGGATCCGGCGAGCGTGCTCCTGTGCGACCGGGCGACGCGCGCCGAAATCCACAGAAGCTGGCACAGTGGTAGGGGGAACGGTTGAGTTCCCCCTAGCGTTGGGCAGGGTGAGCCTTGCGGAGGAGGAGTGGCGCATGACCTATGACCGGTTGGTGTGCGCGAACTGCGCGGCGCCTGTCAGTGAAGGCCGCTGCCCCGTGTGCCGGGCGAACCGTGAGCGCATGCAGCAGGAGGGCCCCTTCGGCGGCCTGAGCCCGGCCGCCCTGATAGGGCTTCTCGTGGTGCTGATCGCGGCGTTCGCGCTGCTCGCGCACCAGACGGTGTGAGCACGCGCCACGACAGAGGGTGAGCATCGGCAAGCCGAGCATCACTGGGCGTACGGATCCGTGACACCTAGACACGTACGCGAGAAGGGCCCCGGAGCCGACTGGCTCCGGGGCCCTTCTCTTGACGCTTCAGGCGTCGCGCGTCGCCCGGATCAGGCGGCGGCGCCGCGGTTGCCGACGAGGCGCGGCAGGATACGGAAGCCGATGCCGCCGGCGATCATCGTGGCGGCACCGATGACCAGGAACGTGGTCTCGGCGGCACCCGTCTCGGCGAGCTCGCCCTTGTCCTTGCCCTTGTCGCCGACCTGCTCGACCGGCTTGGTGCCGGTCTGGCTCAGGCCGTCCTTGCCCTTGCCCTGCTCGACGGGCTTGGAGCCGCCGTCGGGGTTGGTGCCGTCGTGGTCACCGCCACCGTGGGTCGGCTGGCCCGTGGGCTCGCCGGTCGGGTCGGTCGGCTCGCCGGTCGGGTCCGTGGGCTCGTCCGTCGGGTCCGTCGGCTCGTCGGTCGGGTCGGTCGGCTCGTCCGTCGGGTCCGTGGGCTCGTCGGTCGGGTCGGTCGGCTCGTCCGTCGGGTCCGTGGGCTCGTCGGTCGGGTCCGTCGGCTCGTCCGTCGGGTCCGTCGGGATCACCGTGGGGTCACCGGTCGGGTCGTCGCCCTTCGGGCCGTGCACGTCGACACCCACGCCGTCCTCGTCCACGCTGGCGTTCACGCCCGCGCCGCCGAGGTCCACGCCGAGGTCCAGGGCCGAGGCGGCACCGGCGGCGGACAGCGAGGCACCGGCGGCGATCACCGCGCCGGCGGCTATCCGCGCGACACGGATCCGCGTCTTCTTGGTCATGTGGCTGCTACCCCCAGTAGCTGATCGTCAATGAGGCAGCGCCCGGGGCCGCATTCACCGGGGCTCGCGATCGGCCCCCACTGATCACACGCGCCCCAGATATACGCATGCCGCCCGCTAGCCTTTCCACTTTTCAGACCACCGTCAAGGTCGTTGCGTGCGCGATGTCCGTTATGCGGTTGGTTGACCGGCGTACGGAGATGTGACTGTGACGTAAGAGGCACTCCGGGCACACAACAAAGGCAACTGCCGCCCGGAAGGGGACAGTTGCCTTGTCGACAAAACGCTGCTGAGCTGCGCGTGATTCCGCTTTCCGCGCTTACTTCTCCTGCTGCTTGCGCCAGCGAATTCCGGCCTCGAGGAAGCCGTCGATCTCACCGTTGAACACGGCCTCCGGGTTACCGACTTCGAATTCCGTCCGCAGGTCCTTGACCATCTGGTACGGGTGCAGGACGTACGAACGCATCTGGTTGCCCCAGGAGTTGCCGCCGTCGCCCTTGAGGGCGTTCATCTTCTCCTGCTCCTCCTGGCGGCGGCGCTCGAGGAGCTTCGCCTGGAGGACGTTCATCGCGGTGGCCTTGTTCTGGATCTGCGAGCGCTCGTTCTGGCAGGAGACCACGATGCCGGTGGGGAGGTGGGTCAGACGGACGGCGGAGTCCGTCGTGTTCACGCCCTGTCCGCCGGGGCCCGAGGAGCGGTACACGTCGACGCGCAGCTCGGACTCGTCGATCTCGATGTGGTCGGTCTGCTCGACCACCGGGAGGATCTCGACGCCCGCGAAGGAGGTCTGGCGGCGGCCCTGGTTGTCGAAGGGCGAGATGCGCACGAGGCGGTGGGTGCCCTGCTCGACGGAGAGCGTGCCGTAGGCGTACGGGGCCTGGACGGCGAAGGTGGTGGACTTGATGCCCGCCTCTTCCGCGTACGACGTCTCGTACAGCTCCGTCTTGTAGCCGTGCCGCTCGGCCCAGCGCAGGTACATGCGCTGGAGCTTCTCGGCGAAGTCCGAGGCGTCCACGCCGCCGGCCTCCGCACGGATGGTGACGACGGCCTCCCGGGAGTCGTACTCACCGGAGAGGAGCGTGCGCACCTCCATCTCGTCGAGCGCCTTCTTGACGGCGGAGAGCTCGGACTCGGCCTCGGCTCGGGTGTCCGGGTCGTCCTCCTCCTCGGCCATCTCGAAGAGCACCCCGAGGTCGTCGATGCGGCCACGCAGCGCCTCGGCCTTGCGCACCTCCGCCTGGAGGTGGCTCAGCTTGCTGGTGATCTTCTGTGCCTCGTCCGGGTCGTCCCACAGGGACGGCGCGGCCGCCTGCTCCTCGAGCACGGCGATGTCTGCCCTCATCTTGTCGAGGTCCAGGACGGCCTCGATCGACTCCATGGTCGAGGAGAGGGACTTGAGCTCTTCGGATACGTCGACGACTGCCACGGGTCCAGCGTAACGGCTGGGGGAAGCGGCATTCCCCTCCGCGGTCGGTCCGGGGCCCGCTACGGGGCCGGCGGGGCCGAGTTCCCGGGGTTCTGCTGGTCCCGCGGGGTCGCGTCCGCGTCGTCGCCCTGGGTCGCCGCCCAGGTGCCCACCCCGGCCGCCGCGACCAGCACGACCGCGGCCGCGCCCAGCGTGATGCGGCGGCGGCGCGTGGCCGAGCGGTGGCGGGCCGAGCCGGGCCGGGCGGCGCCCGTCGCGCGCGGGACACGGGCGGTGCCCCGGGCGCCGCCCGCGAGCTCGTCCGGGCCAGGTACCCGCATCGAGGTGTGGGTGTCGCGGTTCGAGTCGGCGGGCGCCGAGCCGGGCACCAGGGGGACGGCGCCGCGGCGCGGGGTGCCCGGGGCGGGCTGCGGGGCGGGGGCCGGGTGCTCCTCGGAGCCCTCGTCGGCGGCTCCCTCGGACGCCCCCTGCTCGTCGGCGTACGGCTCGTCGACGTCCAGGGGCGGCAGGCCCGCCAGGAGCGGGAGCTGCTCGCGCAGCCGGGAGCCGAGCTCCGAGGCGCGCAGCCGGGACGCCGGGGCCTTCGCGAGGCACTGCACGAGGAGCTGCCAGAGCTCTTCCGGGATGCCCGGGAGCGGGACCACCGTCTCCGTGACGTGGCGGCGGAGCACCGCGCCGGGGTGGCCGCCGCCGAAGGGCGTGAAGCCCGCGAGGAGCTCGTACAGGACCGTCGCCAGGGCGTAGATGTCGACGGCCGCGCGCGGGGGCAGGCCCTCGATGATCTCGGGGGCCAGGTAGTCCGGGGTGCCGATGATCTTCGTGGCCTTGGTGCGGCGCGGGGAGTCGATGAGCTTGGCGACGCCGAAGTCGGTGAGCAGGGCGGGGTGCGCGCCGCCCGGGCCGAGGGGGCCCTGCATGTCCAGGAGGACGTTCTCCGGCTTCACGTCGCGGTGCACGATCCCGGCGGCGTGCGCGGCGGCCAGGGCGTCGGCGACGTCCGCGACGATGGCGACCGCGGCCTCGGGGGCGAGGCGGCGCTCGCGGTCGAGGCGGGTGCGCAGGTCCGTGCCGCGCACGAGGTCCATGACGAGGGCCAGGTCGTTGCCGTCCACCACGAGGTCGTGGACGCCCACCACGCGCGCGTGGTCGAGGCTCAGCAGGGCCGTGCGCTCCTGGACGAAGCGGCCGACGAGCTCCTGGTCCGAGGCCAGGTCCTCGCGCAGCAGCTTGATGGCGACGGGTCCCTCGGGGCCCTCGCCCAGCCACACCGTGCCGGCACTGCCCCGCCCCAGGATCTGGTGGGCCGTGTACCGGCTGCCGATCTTCCGTGCCAAGACTGCTCCTACGGATGTGTGTCGGCGACGCTCCGCCGACCCGGAGAGGCACCTCTCCCTTGGCCCCCGGCCGACAAAAATACGCGGCCGGAGCGCCAACCATCACATCCGCGCGGGAAATCACCCCGCAGGTGTCGACAAATCCCCGGAGTCGTCCGGGAATTGGCCCGGTGGAGACCGGGGCGGAGCGCGCCCGGCCGTCAGTTGCCGAGCTTGCCCATCCAGTCGCCCACCGTGTTGTAGACCTCCTTGATCTGGCCCCAGTAGCTCTTCGTGGTGCCGATCCAGTCCTGCAGCGGGCTGAACTCCCACACCGCCCAGCCGGCCAGGAACAGCACGACGATCACCAGGAGGCAGCCCTTGAGGCAGCCGAGGCCCGGGATCTTCGTCCGGTTCGGGCTGCGCTCGCGCCGCTGGCGGGGCTCGCGCTGCGGGGCGGCCGGCGGCGGCTGGTGCGGGGGCTGCTGCTGCTGCGGCGGGGCGTAGTACTGCTGCGGCTGTTGCTGCTGCTGGGGCGGCGGGGCGTACCGCTGCTGCGGCTGCGCGTACTGCTGGGGACGCTGCTGCTGCGGCTGGTTGCGGGCGACCTGGCGCTGGGGGCGGCGGCGCAGGGGGTCCTGGTTCGGGTCCACGTACGACTGGACCTGCGTCTGCTCGTTGCGGTCGCGGGCCGCGCGCATCTGGTTCTGCCAGGGGTGCTGGTCGTCCGGACCGCCGGGGGCGCCCGGAGGCACCGGGGGCATCACGGCGGTCGGGTCCGCGCCGGGTGCGCCGCCGGGGCCGCCGGTGTTCTGCATGACGCTCGTCGCCGCGTTCGGGTCGTACGAAGAGGCGTTGCTCGGCAGGACCTGGGTGGGGTCGGCGGCGCCGGGGGTGTCCGGGACCTGGGCGGGCGACGGGTCCGGCATGAGGAGCGCGCCCACGCCCTCCGCCGCGGCGATCTGCGCGGCGCTCGCGTGCACCCCGACGCCCTCGGCGACGGCGCGCAGGCCGCGGGCGAGGTTCTCGGCGCTGGGGCGCCGGTCGGGGTCCTTGCTGAGGCAGCGCTCGATGACCGTCCACAGCGGGTCCGGGACGGTGGAGGGGCGGCGCGGCTCGGCGCTGAGGTGCTGGTGCAGGACTTCGAGCGCGGAGCCGCCGGAGAACGGCGGCTGGCCCGTGACCAGCTCGTACAGGAGGATGCCCGCGCCGTAGATGTCGACCGCGGACGTCTGCGGGCGGCCCTCGGCGGACTCCGGCGCGACGTAGGCGGGCGTGCCGACGAACTCGTGGGTGCGGGTCAGGCCCGGGGAGTCGGCGAGGCGGGCGATACCGAAGTCGGTGAGCATCGGGTACAGCGCGCCGCCGGCGCCGTCCGCGCCGTCCGCCTCCTGCTTGAGCAGGACGTTGGCCGGCTTCAGGTCGCGGTGCACGACGCCGTCCGCGTGGCTCGCGGCCAGGGCGTCGGCGATCTGCGCGGTCATCAGGGCGGCGGCGACCGGGGTGAACGGGCCGTTCTCGCGGAGGTAGCGGTGCAGGTCGGGGCCGTCGACGAGGTCCATGACGAGGGCGAGCAGATCGCCCTCGACGACCAGGTCGCGGGTGCGCACGATGTTCGGGTGCGTGAGCCGCAGCAGGACGGAGCGCTCTCTCAGGAAGCGCATCACGACGTCCGCGTCGTTGGCGAGCTCTTCCTTGAGGACCTTGATCGCGACGGTCTCGCCGGGCTGGCCGGGAACGGCCGCCTCGGCGCCCGCGGTCTCGCGCTGGCGGGCTCGCCAGACGGTGCCCGTGGCGCCGCGTCCGAGCGGCTCCTCGAGCAGGTACTTGCTGCCTACCGGCCGCACGTCATGCGCTCCCTGCTGATCTCGCTGGTCTGGTCTGGGGGGTCCCGGCTCTGCCGCCGGATGGTGTTCCGCCCCAACTGTAGTGCCGCCGAACGGGGCACCGGCCGGTCATCATTCCGCCCGGCCTTCACCCTGCCCGGATTCTTGTTCTCCGGATAGACGCTCGCCCGGCTCCGTTGGTTGCCGACGGTTCGGGGAATTGACCTTCGTCACCGTGACCCCCGCCGTTTTCCACACCGGTCCAAGCAGGCACTTTTCCGAGCAGAGCCGACCAATCAAGATCACTTACGGGTGGGTGGCGGGCGTGTTGTCAGTGGCAGGTGCGAGGATGCTTTCTTGTTACTGGCCGACGTGCCCGTGTGCGGTGGGGGGAATCACAGCGCGAGTCGCGCGGGTCCCCGTGCCGGGGGCTCAGGGGGGTGACACCCCCTACGCACAGGAGGGACCGCTGACGCGATGCAGATCCGGCTGACCGTCCTCGGGTCGCGCAGCGGCCAGACCGAGCCCCAGGGCCGCCTCGCGCCACCCCACGCCTGTGACGTGCTGGTCACCGCCCCCACCGGGACCGCGCTCGCGGCGGTCGCCTCGGGCCTGGCCACCGCGGCGGGCGGCGACGGCCCGGCCGTTCTGTACGTGGGCCAGGAACGCCTCGACCCCCAGCGCAGCACCCTCGGCGAGCCCCCGCTGCTGGACGGCGCGGTGCTGAGCCTCGGCGCCCCGGCCGAGCCGGGCCCCGAACTGGCGGGCGCGGCCGCCCAGTTGCACGTGGTGGCGGGCCCGGACGCGGGCGGCGTCCACCTCCTGCACGGCGGCCAGATCCGCGTGGGCCGCTCCGCCGAGGCGGACGTGGCACTCGACGACCCCGATGTCTCCCGCCTGCACTGCGCGGTCACGCTCGCCCCGGACGGCCAGGTCTCGGTCACGGACCTCGGCTCGACGAACGGCACATCGGTGGACGGCACCGAGATCACCGACCGCCCGGTCCGCCTCGCCCCCGGCTCCCTGCTGCGGCTCGGTGAGTCCGCGCTGCGCCTGGCCGCGGGCGCCGGGGCGGAGGCGGCCCTGGCGACGGCGGCGGACGGCGAGGGGCACGTGCGCGTGCGCACCGCCGGGATCCCCGCGTCCCCCGCGTCCCCTTCTTCTGCTGCCCTTTCTTCTGCTGCCCTTTCTTCTGCTGCCTCTTCTTCTGCTTCCCCTTCTCCCGCTTCTCCGCAGGGCCCTCCGTCCCAGGCCACCCACCATGCGTACGGCTCCGCGGGCTGGGGCTCCTCCGTAGGAGGGGCGACCCCCGAGGGCGTCCGGCCCCGCACGCCCGAGCCGCCGGTCGTGCCCCAGCAGGGCGGCGCCCCCGAGGCCGAGCACACCCGCGTGGGCACCCCCGTGCGCGGGACGCCGGTGCCGCGCGGAGCCCGCAAGCGCGGCGGCCTGTCGGCATGGGCCCGGCGGCTCACCGGCTCCCGGGACGAGACCAGGCAGGAGACGGCGTACGAAGCGGGGTACGGACCGGAGAGCGACCCCCCGCCCCACGACCGGCACGACTCCACCACCCCCGAAGACCCCGCCGTGGCCGCCGCCGCCCGCACCCCCGAGTCCTGGCCCGACCCGGCGGCCCTGCTGCTCACCGCGCTCGGCCCTGGCCCCCGCCTCTGGGAGCGCGGCCCGGCCCACCCGGAGACCCTCGCGGTCCGGCTCGGCACGGTCGACCGGGCCGCCCCCGGGTCCGGCGGACCGGGCCCGCTGCTGCCCGCCGTGCCCGTCACGGTCAGCCTGCGGGAGGCCGGGGCCCTCGGCCTCGCCGGGCCCAGGGAGCGGCTCTCGGGCCTGGGCCGCGCCGTCGTCGCCCAGCTCGCCGCGCTGCACTCCCCGGACAGCCTGGAGATCGTGCTGCTGAGCACGGACCGCGCCCGCCCCCTTCAGGAGCGCACCGACGAGTGGGGCTGGCTCGGCTGGCTCCCGCATCTGCGCCCGGCCCACGGCCAGGACTGCCGCCTCCTCCTCGCGTACGACAGGGAGCAGGCGGCGGCGCGCACGGGCGAGCTGCTGCGCCGCCTCGACGACCACATGGAGGGCAACGCCGAGGGCGGGAGCGGGAGTTGGGCGCCCGCGGGCAGCTCGGGCGTCCCGGGCAGGCAGGGCCCGGCCGGCGACGGGCCCTTCACCGTGCTCGTCGTGGACGGCGACCCGGGCTCGGCGGGGCTGCGCGAGGCCACCGTGCGGCTCGCCCGGGACGGGGCGCGGGCCGGGATCCACGTCGTGTGCCTCGCCGAGACCCCGGCCGCCTCCCCCGCCTCCCCGGTCCCCTCGACGTACGAGGCGGCGTGCGCGGTGACGCCCGCCTTCCGCGCGTGCGGTGCCGTCGCACTGCTCAGCGGGGACGTGGCGACGGCGCTGCGGCTGCTGCGCACCGTGGACGGCCACCCCGCGGGGCACGGCACGGTCGCGGCGCTGGACGCGGTCTCGGCGGCCTGGGCCGAGCGGTTCGCCCGCTCCCTCGCCCCGCTGCGCCCGGACGGCGTGCCCGGCGAGGGGCACGCGCGCGTGTCCGCCCCGCTGCCCCAATCCGCGCGCCTGCTCGACGAGTTGGGGCTCGCCCGGGCCACCCCGGCGTCCCTGATGGCGCGCTGGGCGGCGGCCGCGGACGACCCGGAGGCGCTGGGCGGGCGGGCCTGGCCGGTCCTGGGAGCCGGGCCGCGCGGGCCCGTCGCCGTGGACCTCGCGACCGAGGGGCCGCACCTGCTGATCGAGGGGCCCACGGGCAGTGGACGCACGGAGCTGCTGCGCTCCGTCGCCGCGTCCCTCGCCGCCGCCGAGCGGCCCGACCGGCTCGGCCTCGTCCTCATCGACGGCCGGGACAGCGGCAGCGGCACGAGCGGGGGCAACGGCGGGATCGAGCGGGGTGCGGAGGGCCTGCGGGTCTGCACGGACCTGCCCCACGTCACGACGCACCTGAACGCCAACGACCCCGTACGGATGCGGGAGTTCGCCCAGTCCCTGACCGCCGAGCTGAAGCGGCGCGCGGAACTGCTCGGGCGGCTCGGCTTCGGCGAGTGGCACACGCGGCGCGAGGTCTCGGGGCGGATGGTGGCGCAGCGGGTCGGCGGGGACGGAGCCGGGGAGGCGGGACCGCTCCCTGCGTCCGGGCACACCCCGTCCGTACCCGCACCGTCCGGACGCACCCCGTCCGTACCCGCACCGTCCGGACGCACCCCGTCCGTACCCTCCTCCTCCGCGCCCGGCCCGGCCGTCCCCGGCCCTTCCGGCGCCGACATCGAGACGCCGCCCAGTGCCACGCTGCGGCTGCGTCCCGGAGGGCGGGCGCGGCCCGAGCCGGGGCCGCCGCTGCCCCGACTCGTCGTCCTGGTCGACGACTTCGACGCGCTGCTGTCCCCCGCGCTCGGCTCCCCCGGGCGCCCGGCGGCCGGGTCCGTGGTCCGCGCCCTGGAGTCGGTCGCGCGGGACGGGGAGCGGCTCGGGGTGCACCTCGTCGCGTCGGTGGGCCCCGGCGGGCGGGCCGCCGAGACGGAGCTCGCGCGCGGGGCGGGGCTGCGGGTGGCCCTGGACGCTCCCACGGCCGGGCCGGAGGACCCCGCTCCCGGGCGGGGAGAGCTCGTGCGGGTGGCGGAGGGTCGGGTCACGCCGTTCCAGGCGGGGCGGGTGACGGGGCGGATTCCGCGCACGGCGACGCTGCGGCCGACCGTCGTTCCGCTGGAGTGGGAGCGAATGGGAGATCCGCCGGCGCGGCGGCCGGTGCGGGAACTGGGTAATGGGCCCACTGACTTGGCGTTGCTCGCCAGTGCGTTGGAGAGGGCGGCGGGGTCGGTGGCCGTCGCGGAGGTCGCACCCCTTCTGTGAGTTGCCCCTTCGGGTTCTCTGAGTTGCCCCTTCGGGGGCGCCCTGGGTCGTGGTTGCCCCGGCTGCGACGGGAGCGCCCTTGTTTCGGAACGCACCCGGCGACGGAGTGCTGCGCCCACCCGTGCCGCCCTGCGGCACGACTGCCCGCAGCAAGGACAACCCCCCAGGGCGAAGCACCTCCGACAGAAGGCATGACACCACGTCACAACGCCATCACGATCACCTGGTTGACGCCGTTGGCGCTCTTGCCGGGCCTCCATGGGCGGGCGTAGACCAGAGCGCACGGGACTCGCCGGGGAGGGAACGGGGCTGTGATGCGCACTCTTCGTACACGCAGGGCACCGCAAGGCCGACGGAACCGAGGCATCCGACCGGGCAGGGGCGCGGCCGCTGTCCTGGTCGCCGGATCGCTCGTCCTGGGCGCCGCCGCGTGCGGCGGCAGCGACGACGACAAGGACGACGGCGGGAAGGAGAGCGGCTCCAAGACCGGGGCCACCGTTCAACTGCCCAAGCTGGACGGGCAGAAGGTGTCCGTCGCCGCCGTGTGGGGCGGCTCGGAGCGGAAGGTCTTCCTCAAGGTCCTCGACGAGTTCGAGAAGCGGACCGGGGCCGAGGTCTCCTTCGTGCCCGCGCAGGACCCGATCATCAGCTTCCTGGAGTCGAAGGTCGCGGGCGGGCAGCCGCCGGACGTCGCGATGCTGCCGCAGGTCGGCGCCATCCAGCAGGCCGTGCAGAACAAGTGGGCCAAGCCCGTCGGGCCGGAGGCCCAGGCGGAGCTCGACAAGAACTACTCCCAGGGGTGGAAGGACCTCGGGGCGGTGGGCGGCAAGCAGTACGGCGTGTACTTCAAGGCCGCCAACAAGTCGCTGATCTGGTACAACACCCAGGTCTTCGAGAACGCGGGCGCCAAGGAGTCCAAGACCTGGGACGAGTTCACCAAGTCCGCGCAGACGGTCTACGACTCGGGCGTGGAGGCCGTGTCCGTCGCGGGCTCCGACGCGTGGACCCTCACCGACTGGTTCGAGAACGTCTACCTCTCTCAGGCGGGCCCCGAGAAGTACGACCAGCTGGCCAAGCACAAGATCAAGTGGACCGATCCGTCGGTGAAGAAGGCCCTCACCACGCTCGGCGCCCTCTGGGGCAAGAAGGGCATGGTCGCGGGCGGCGCCGACGCCGCGCTGCAGACCGACTTCCCCCGCTCGGTGAAGCAGGTCTTCACCGGCGGCGATCAGCCCAAGGCGGGCATGGTCTTCGAGGGCGACATGGTCTCGCTGCCGATCTCGGAGACGAAGGCGAAGATCGGCACGGACGCGAAGGTGTTCCCCTTCCCCGCCGTGGGCTCCGACTCCCCCGCCGTGGTGGGCGGTGACGCCGCCGTCGCGCTGAAGGACAGCAAGGGCGCCCAGGCGCTGCTGACCTTCCTGGCCTCGCCGGACGCCGCCAAGATCTGGGCCGAGGCGGGCGGCTTCGTCTCGCCGAACAAGAACCTCGACCTGGCGGCGTACCCGAACGACGTCCAGCGGAAGATCGCCAAGGCCCTCATCGCGGCCGGCGACGACATCCGCTTCGACATGTCCGACCAGGCCCCGCAGTCCTTCGGCGGCACCCCGGGCAAGGGCGAGTGGAAGATCCTCCAGGACTTCCTGAAGAACCCCAAGGACGTCAACGGCACCGCGCAGGCGCTCGAGAGCGCGGCCGCCAAGGCGTACAAGAAGAGCTGACGCGGCGATGGCGACCGCAGACGCCGGGGGCACCGCGCAGGTGCCCCCGGCCGAGCCCTCCCCGGCTCCGGCCGGCGGAGGGCGCCCGCGCAGAAGCGTGACCGGCACCCGCAAGAGTGTGGCGGCGCTGTTCCTGCTGCCCGCCCTGGTGCTGCTCGGCGCGCTCGTCCTGTACCCGATCGGGTACTCCGTCTTCCGCAGCTTCTTCGACAAGTCGGGCGACTTCACGGCGTTCGGCAACTACAAGACGATGTTCACGGACGACGCCATCCGGACCGCGATCAAGAACAACGCGATCTGGGTCGTGTTCGCACCGAGCGTCGCCACGGCGCTCGGACTGATCTTCGCCGTGCTCACCGAACGGGTGCGCTGGGGAACCGCGTTCAAGCTCATCATCTTCATGCCGATGGCGATCTCGATGCTCGCCGCAGGCATCATCTTCCGCCTCGTGTACGAGTCCGACCCGGACCGGGGCGTGGCCAACGCGGTCGCGGTGAGCGTGCACGACACCTTCAAGGAGTCCTCGGCGTTCCCCCAGGCCCACCCGGGGCCCGAGTCGCCGCTGAAGCCCGGGGGCGGCGGCAGCTTCATCACCAAGCAGCCGGTGCGCGCCGGGACCCCGGTCATGCTGCCGCTGCTCGGCGTCGCACCCGACCAGATGCCGGACAGCGCGGCGAAGGCCGCCGAGGCGAAGCCGGAGGCGGGCACGGTCACCGGCACCACCTGGCAGGACTTCACCCGCGGCAAGGGCGTCGGCAAGCGGGGCGGCGTCGACGCGTCGGAGCTCGGCTACTCCGGCATCAAGATCGAGGCGGTCAAGGACGGCAAGGTGGTGGCCTCCACCACGGCCGCGGACGACGGCACCTTCGCCCTGCCCAAGGAGGCCGACGGGGCCCAACTCCAGTTCCCCGCCTCGAACTTCCGCGAGCCCTACAACGGGATCGAGTGGCTCGGCCCCACGCTCGTCACGCCCTCGATCATCGGCTCGTACGTGTGGATGTGGGCCGGCTTCGCGATGGTCCTGATCGCGGCCGGGCTCGCGAGCGTGCCGCGTGAACTCCTGGAGGCGGCGCGGGTGGACGGCGCCAACGAGTGGCAGGTGTTCCGTCGTGTGACGGTGCCGCTGCTCGCGCCGGTGCTCGCGGTCGTCCTGGTCACGCTCGTCATCAATGTGCTGAAGATCTTCGACCTGGTCTTCGTGATCCCGCCGGGCTCCTCCAAGGACGAGGCGAACGTGCTGGCCATCCAGCTCTACAACTCGGCCTTCACCGACAACGACTACGGGGTGTCGAGCGCGATCGCGGTGCTCCTGTTCCTGCTGGTGATTCCCGTAATGATCTTCAACATCCGCCGACTGCGACGGGAGAGCCGACGATGATGCGGCGTCCGACTCCCGGCTGGGGGTCCGGGGGTTGTCCCCCGGGAAAGCACAGCAACATCCGCCGACTGCGACGGGAGGGTCGGCGATGACGACACAGACCGAGATCGTCAAGGCCGAGCAGTCCCTGGGCGGGCGCATCGCCGCCTTCGTGAGCGGGACCGCGCTGCGCGTCTTCCTCGTCCTGGTCGGCCTGTTCTGGCTGGTGCCGACCATCGGGCTGCTGCTCGGCTCGCTGCGGACGCCGGAGGACATGAGCGAGAGCGGCTGGTGGAAGGTCTTCAGCACGCCCTCGCAGCTGACGTTCGAGAACTACTCGAACCTCCTCAAGGACGAGACGATCACCGACTCGATCCTGTCCAGCATCACGATCACCGTGCCCGCGACGCTGCTCGTGGTCATCATCGGCTCGCTCGCCGGATACGCCTTCGCGTGGATGGACTTCCCGGGGCGCGACTGGTGGTTCCTCGGCGTGGTCGGACTGCTCGTGGTGCCCGTGCAGGTGGCACTGCTTCCGGTGTCGAAAATCTTCGGTGAGATCGGCATCTTCGGGACCACGCTCGGCGTGATCATCTTCCATGTGGCCTTCGGCCTGCCGTTCGCGATCTTCCTGCTGCGGAATTTCTTCGCGGAGATTCCGCGGGAACTCCTGGAAGCCGCGCGCCTCGACGGGGCGGGCGAACTCCGGTTGTTCTTCCGGGTCGTCATGCCGCTCGGCGCGCCCGCGATCGCCTCGCTCGGCATCTTCCAGTTCCTCTGGGTCTGGAACGACATGCTGATCGCGCTGATCTTCGCCGACGCCGACAACCCGCCGATCACGGTCGCGCTCCAGCAACAGGTGCGGTTCTTCGGCGACAACGTGCACGTCCTGGCACCCGGCGCGTTCATCTCGATGGTGATTCCACTGGCCGTCTTCTTCGCGTTCCAGCGGCAGTTCGTGTCCGGTGTGATGGCGGGTGCGGTCAAGTGATCCCAACATGACCTGTGCCCCGTGCACTTACGTACCGTGACGGAGACGGCCCTTAACCGGGCCGTCTCTTTGCGTCTATCCCCCGTATGCCACAACCGGCGTAACTCACTCACCCCTTCAGGCGTTTCCGGGCAGTATGCCCGCGCCGACCCATGGATGTGCCTTGCCCCGGTTCAGTGTCATCGTCCCCGCATACAAGGTGCAGGCGTACCTGCACGAATGCATCGAGTCCGTGCTGGAGCAATCCTTCACGGACTTCGAACTCATCGCGGTGGATGATCACTCACCGGATGCGAGCGGCGCGCTCATCGACGAGTTCGCCGCCCGCGACCCGCGCGTGAAGGCCGTCCACCTGGACGAGAACGTCGGGCTCGGCCGCGCCCGCAACGCCGGCATGGAGCACGCCACCGGCGACTACCTGATCTTCCTCGACAGCGACGACTCGCTCACCCCCGGCTCCCTGCACGCGATCTCCGACCGCCTCAAGGAGACCGACGAGCCGGACGTCCTCGTCTACGACTACGCGCGCACCTACTGGTCCGGCGAGACCGTCCGCAACCAGTTCGCCGGGCAGCTCACCGAGCAGGGCCCTGCGCCCTTCCAACTCGCCGACCGGCCCGGCCTGTTGAAGGTCCTCATGGTCGCCTGGAACAAGGCGCACCGCCGCGAGTTCATCGAGCGCCAGGGCTTCACCTTCCCGCCCGGCTACTACGAGGACACCCCCTGGACCTACCCGCTCCTGACGGCGGCCGGCTCCATCGCCACCCTCGACCGGGTCTGCGTCCACTACCGCCAGCGGCGCCAGGGCAACATCCTCGGCACCCGCAGCCGCAAGCACTTCGACATCTTCGACCAGTACGACCGGGTGTTCGCTTTCCTCGACGAGCGGCCCAAGCTGTCCCGGGCCTGGCGCGGCGTGCTGTTCCGGCGCATGGTCGACCATCTGGCGACGATCTTCACCAAGCGGGACCGGCTGCCGCGCGGCAGCCGCGCCGAGTTCCTGCGCAAGGCCCGTTCCCACTACCGCCGTTACCGCGTCCCCGGCGCCCGCGTGCGCCCCCGCACCCGGCTGCGGCACGCCCTGGTGCGGCTCGGCTCGCACCGCACCTACCGGGCCCTGTGGGCGGCCCTGCGCCTGAGGTCCCGCCTTCGCCGGTCCGCGGACTCGGCCCGCCGCGCGCTCAAGGGCGCCGTGCTCCAGGCGCACTACCGGATCCAGCTGCGCCTGCCGGTGCGGGCGGACCGCGCGGTGTTCTCCGCGTACTGGGGGCGCGGCTACGGCTGCAACCCGGGCGCCCTGGAGGCCGCGTTCCGCGAGCACGCCCCGCACATCCGCACCGCGTGGATCGCCGCGCCCGAGCACCACCACACCGTCCCCACCGCGACCCGCAGGCTGCGCCCCGGCACGGCCGCGTACTGGACGGCCCTGGCCCGCTCCAAGTACCTGGTGAACAACGTCAACTTCGACCGCAGGCTGGTGAAGCGCCCCGGCCAGGTGCTGATCCAGACGCAGCACGGCACGCCCCTGAAGCACATGGGCCTCGACCTCCAGGACCGCCCCGCCGCCGCCCGCTCCACCGACTTCGCGGCGCTCCTGCGCAACGCCGACAAGTGGGACTACGTCCTGTCGGCCAACCGGCACTCGTCCCTGGTGTGGGAGCGCGTCTTCCCCTCCGGCTACACGACGCTCGAGTACGGCTACCCCCGCAACGACGTGTACCAGCGGGCGACTTCGCACGACGTGGCCCGCATCCGCGAGTCCCTCGGCATCCCCGCCGGAGCCGTCGCGATCCTCTACGCCCCCACCCACCGCGACTACCGCGTGACCCAGCGCCGCGCCCTCGACCTGGAGCGGATGCTGCACACGCTGGGCCCGCGCTTCGTGATCCTGACCCGCGCCCACCACACCTACGAGGCGCCGCTCGCGGCCACCGGCCTCACGGACCGTCTCATCGACGTGTCCGACCACCCCAGCGTCGAGTCGCTCTGCCTGGCCTCGGACGCGCTGGTCACCGACTACTCGTCGCTGATGTTCGACTACGCCAACCTGGACCGCCCCATCGTCCTGCACGCCGACGACTGGGACGCCTACGAGGCCGCCCGCGGCACCTACTTCGACGTGCGCGCCTTCCCGCCCGGCGCCGTCGCGCGCAGCGAGGACGAGCTGACGGACATCTTCGCCACCGGCCACTGGTGCGGCTCGCGCTCGGCACAGCTGCGGCAGGCGTTCCGCACCCGGTTCTGCGCCCACGACGACGGGCGGGCGGCCGAGCGGGTCGTACGGCACGTGGTGCTCGGCGAGACCGCGGGCCTGCCCTCGGTCGTGCCGCTCGCGGAACGGCACCCGGCGCCCGCGGCGGCCGACCCGGACTTCGCCCCGGCGACGGCGGGGACCGCCCCTGCGCCCCGCGAGCGGACCCGCTCCTTCGGGCTGCTGCCGTACGACAACGCGTGAACCACCACCGAGAGAGGCTGTCTTGTCGCGCTTCAGCATCATCGTTCCCACCCACGGCGTACCGGGGCGGCTCGCCGACTGCCTCGCCTCGGTGCTCGGGCAGTCCTTCGACGCCTTCGAGCTGATCGCGGTCGTCTCCACGGCCGACGCCGACGCCGACCCGAGCGCCGCGATCGTGGCCGAGCAAGCGGCGCGCGACCCGCGCGTGCGGGCCGTGGTGGCGCCGCCCGCCGGGGGGCTGCCGGGGGCGCGGAACGCGGGCGCCGCGACGGCCGGCGGGCAGTTCCTGCTCTTCCTCGACGGGGACGACACGATGACGCCGGGCACCCTGCACGCCCTGGACGCGCGCCTGGCCGAGACCGGGGACCCCGATCTGCTGCTCTTCGACCACGAGCGGGTGCACTGGTTCGAGGGCGAGCAGGGCCCGGCGCTGGCCCGGCTGTGGGAGGGCGCGCCGACGGGGGTGTTCAGCGTGGAGCGGCACGCGGCGCTGCCGGATCCGCTGGTGCCCGCGTTCTCGGCGGCGTACCGGCGGCGGTTCGTGACCGAGCACCGGCTCTCGTTCGCGCCGGGCATGTTCACCGACGTGGTGTGGAGCGTCCTGGTCGCGCTGCGGGCCGAGCGGATCGCCGTGCTCGACCGGGTCTGCGTACGACATCTGCAGCGGCGCCAGGGCATGCGGAACCGGCTGCCGGGGGCCCACCACCAGGAGCTGCTCGACCAGTTCGGGCTCGCGATGACGGAGACGGCCGCCCTGAAGCCGCCCGCGCCGGTGCTCGCCCGGGTCTTCCGGCGCCTGACCCACGAGGTCCTCAAGACGGCGTCGACGCCCGCGCGGCTGCCGTCGCGGGGGATGCGGCGCCGCTACTTCCGGCGGGCGGCGCGGCTCTACCGCCGCCACCGGCCCGCCGGGTTCCGGCGCCCCGGCGGCAGCATCGGCCTCCAGCACGCGCTCCTCGCCTCCGGCTCGTACGCGGCGTTCAGCGCGGTGCGCGGCCTCAAGTCCCTTCTGGAGAAGGCCCTTTCGGGGATCACGGGCATCAAGCGGCTCTCCGCGAAGCTGCCGTGGCGGCGCGGCAACCGCCCGTACCTGCGCGCGCTGCGCCGCCCCGTCGACGAGAACCTCGCCGTGTTCTCCGCGTACTGGGGCCGCGGCTACACCTGCAACCCGGCGGCCATCCACGCGAAGGCGCGCGAGCTGGCCCCGCACATCCGCTGCGTGTTCCTGGTCGCCGAGGAGAACGCGGACCAGATGCCGGAGGGCGTGGAGTGGGTGGTGACGGGCTCCCCGCGCTACTGGGAGGTCATGGCGACGGCCAAGTACACGTTCAACAACGTCAACTTCGAGGGCCGGGTCAAGAAGCGCCCCGGCACCGTGCACGTCCAGACGCAGCACGGCACGCCCCTCAAGCACATGGGCGTCGACCAGGCCGAGTACCCGGCCGCGGCCGCCGGGCTCGGCCCGTTCGGGAAGATGCTGACCCGCACCGACCGCTGGGACTTCAACCTCTCCTCCAACCGGCACTCCACGGAGGTCTGGGAGCGGGCCTTCCCCAGCGGCTTCGAGCAGCTGGAGTACGGCTATCCGCGCAACGACGCCTACTACGCGGCGACGGCCGACGACGTGCGCCGGGTGCGGCGTGAACTCGGCGTCCCCGAGGGCAAGGTGGCGCTCCTGTACGCGCCGACGCACCGCGACTACCGGCAGGGCTTCACGCCCCAGCTGGACCTCGGCGCGTTCTGCGACGCGCTGGACGAGGGCTTCGTGGTGCTGCTGCGCGCCCACCACTTCTACGAGGGCTCGGCCGGGCTCGAACAGGCCGTGGCGTCCGGCAAGTTGATCGACGTCACCGGGCACCGCTCCCCCGAGGAGGTCTGTCTCGCCTCGGACGCGCTGATCACGGACTACTCGTCGATCATGTTCGACTACGCCAACCTGGACCGGCCCGTCGTCGTGTACGCCGACGACTGGGACGTCTACCGCGACTCGCGCGGCGTCTACTTCGACCTGCCCGCCGAGGCGCCGGGCCCGGTGGCGCGCACCCACGACGAGCTGGTGCGGATCTTCCGGGGCGGCGACTGGCGCGGTGAGCGGTCGCGGCGGCTGCGGGCCCAGTTCCGGGAGCGCTTCTGCGCGTTCGACGACGGGCACGCGGCGGAGCGGGTGGTGCGGCGCGTGCTGCTCGGCGAGGACCCGGCGGCGATCCGGCCCCCGGTGCCCCTGGCGGACCGGGTGCCTGCCCCCGCCGCGGCGCGGCAGCCGGTGCACTGAGGGCCCCGCCCTCGCCCCCGACCCATCCGAACCTGGAGCTTGCCTTGCCCCCGTCGACCAGCACCCCCGCCACCGCGGCTCCGGCGGCGGCGGTCCCGGCCCAGGCCGCGCGGGGGCGGGTGCCCCGGCTGCCCCGGCTGCCCCGGCCGGGCGGGCCCGGGGGCTGGAACGGGCTCGTCGTCGTGCTGCCCGCCGCGGCCGTCACCGCGCTCGGATACCACCACCGCTGGCTCGGCGACGACGCGTTGATCTACACCCGGGCCGTCCGGCAGATCCTCGCCGGGAACGGCCCGGTCTACAACGCGGGCGAGCGTGCCGAGACCTCGACGGGCACCCTGTGGCAGTGGCTGGTCGCCCTCGTCTCGCTGGTGAGCCGGGCCGACCCGGCCCTGGTGGCGGTGGCGCTCGGCCTCCTCTGCACGGCGGCGGGCTTCCTGCTCGCGGGGGACGCGGCCCGGCGACTGCACGGCGGGCGGCGGCTGCTGCCCCTCGGCGTGCTGGTCCTGGTGCCGGTCGCCGCCGTGTGGGACTACGCGACGTCGGGCCTGGAGAGCGGGCTCAGCACGGCGTGGCTCGCGCTGTGCTGGTGGCTCCTCGTCGCCCGGCGTGAGCGTCAACTCCACCTGATGGCTTCTGTATTGGGGCTCGGGCCGTTGGTCCGGCCGGACCTGGCCCTGGTCAGCCTCGTCTTCCTCGGCACCTGGTACGCGCTGCTGCGGCCCCGGCCCCGCGCGCTCGCCGGGCTCACCGCCACGGCCTGCGCGCTCCCCCTCGCGTACGAGATCTTCCGCGCGGGCTACTACGGGGTCCTGGTGCCGCTGCCGGGCCTCACCAAGGAGGCGTCGGACGCCAACTGGGGGCGCGGGCTCTGGTACGCGGAGAACTTCGTGCTGCCGTACCGGCTGTGGCTGCCGCTGGGCGCGCTCGCGGTGCTCGCCGTCCTCTTCGTCGTACGGCTCGTCGTACGACGGCGTGCGGTGCCGCCGCTGGTGGTCGCGCCGCTGCTGTCCGGTGCTCTGTCGCTGCTCTACGTCACCCGTGTCGGCGGTGACTTCATGCACGGGCGGATGCTGCTGCCCGGCCTGTTCCTGCTGGTCCTGCCGCTGTGGGCGGTGCCGTGGAGCCGGGCCGCCGGGGCCGCCTGCGTCGTCGTCGCCGTCTGGGCCGGGTGCTGTCTCGCGCTGTGGCGGCCGCCGCTGGTCTCGCCGCGCGGGGAGATCTGGGACACCCACGTCGGCTACCAGCGGGCCACCCGCCACCTGTACCCGGTCAGCCAGCGCGAGCACGCCGCCCGGCCCACGAAGTTCCGCAAGGAGATCGCGGGCGCACTGCGAACTCCCGCACCCCAGCTGGTCCTTGAGGTCGAGTACAACCGCCGCTATCTGCGGCTTCCGCTGGCCGCCCGCGACCAAGGAGAGCGGGGAGAGCGGGGAGAGCGAGGAGAACAGGGTGTGCCGGTCGCCGGGGCCATCGAGTTCCTCGGCTACGGCGGAGTCGCCGTCCCCCTGGACGGGCTCGCCGTCGACCCGCTGAGCCTCGCCTATCCGCTCGGCGCCCACATGGAGCGCTCCAGGACCGCGCGCGCCGGGCACGAGAAGCCGGTCGCCCTGGAGTGGATGGCCGCCGACCTCGCCGACCCGGCCGCCCCGCTGCCGCCCGGCATCGACCCGCGCGGCGTCGCGGCCGCCCGCCACGCCCTGCGCTGCGGGCCGCTGCGGGAGCTCCAGGACTCCGTGCGCCGGCCCCTGACGCCCGCCCGGTTCTGGCGGAACCTCACCGGGTCCTACGCCCGCACGACGCTGCGCTACCCGGCCGACCCGGTGGCCGCCGAGGCCGCCCTCTGCCGCGGCCCCTGAATCCGCCCCGCCCCGTCCCCACCCGCTCACGACCCGTGGAAGTGTCCGTGCCCCGTTTCAGCATCATCGTCCCCGCCTACAAGGTCCAGGGCTTCCTGCGCGAGTGCCTCGACTCGGTTCTCGCCCAGTCCTTCACGGACTTCGAGGTGATCGCCGTCAACGACTGCTCACCGGACGGCTGCGGCGCGATCATCGACGAGTACGCGGCACGCGACACCCGGGTCACGGCGGTGCACCTCGAGGAGAACGTGGGGCTCGGCCGCGCCCGCAACGCGGGGATGCCGCACGCGAGCGGCGACTATCTGCTCTTCCTGGACAGCGACGACACCTACACGCCGGGCACCCTCGCCGCCCTCGCCGAGCGGCTCGGCACCTCCGGCGACCCGGACGTGCTGATCTTCGACTACGCGCGCACGCACTGGTGGGGCGGGTTCCAGCGCAACGTCATGCACAAGATCTTCGCGGAGGCCGGGGACGCCGTGTTCACCGCGGCCGAACGGCCCGAGTTCCTCGACCTGATCATGGTGGTGTGGAACAAGGCGTACCGCAGGGACTTCGTCGAGGAGTACGGCTTCAGCTTCCCGCCGGGCTACTACGAGGACACCCCGTGGACGTTCCCGGTGATGATGTCCGCGGCCCGCATCGCCGTCCTCGACCGGGTCTGCCTGCTCTACCGGCAGCGCCGCCAGGGCAACATCCTGCGCACCACGAGCCGTAAGCACTTCGACATCCTGGACCAGTACGACCGGGTCTTCGCGTTCCTCGACTCCCGCCCGGAGCTGCTCAGTTGGCGCCCGTATCTGCACCGCCGCATGGCCGAGCACTGCCTGGAGATCCTCGACAAGAACAACCGCCTTCCCACCCGCGACAAGCCCGAGTTCTACCGGCTCGCCGCCGGGCGGTTCCGCCGCCACCGGCCCGCCGCCTTCCGGCTCCCGGACAGCGGCCACCGCACGGCGCTGCGGCTGCTCTCCCGCGCCCCGTACTGGACGTTCGCCCTGCACCGTCGCGGCCGGGCCCTGCTCTCGGCCCTGAAGAAGCGCAGGCGGCGCTGGCGCAGGCGCACCGCGACCCGGGTCAAGCTCCTGCTGCACAAGGCCCTTTCGCTGCGCCCCCTCGACCCGAACCTCGCGGTCTACTCGGCCTTCCACCACCGCGGCGTCCTCGGCGACCCGGCCGCGATCCACGCCCGCGCCCGCCAGCTCGCCCCGCACATCCGGGGCGTGTGGGTGGTGCGCCCCGACGCGGTGGAGGAGCTGCCGCCCGGCACCGACCACGTGCTGCCCAACTCGCTGCGCTACTGGAAGACGGTGGCCCGCGCCAAGTACTTCGTGAACAACGTCAACTGGGCGCACGAGCTGGTCAAGCGCGAGGGCTCCGTGCACATCCACACCCACCAGGGCACCCCGCTCAAGCACATGGGCCTCGACCTGCTCGGGCACCCGGCGGCCACCCACCGGCTGAACGTCCGGGGCATGCTGCGGCGCTGTGACCGCTGGGACCACAGCCTGGTCGCCAACCAGCACTCGGAGCGGGTCTGGGACCGCGCCTACCCCTGCCACTACGCGTCGGAGCGGACCGGCAGCCCGCGCAACGACATCCTGTTCACGGCCGACCCGGGGCACGGCGCCGCCGTCCGCCGCCGCCTCGGCATCCCGGCCGACGACACCGTCGTCCTGTACGCGCCGACGCGCCGCGACCACCACTCCACGGGCTTCGTGCGGCGCGTCGACCTCGACCGCCTCACCCGCGAGCTCGGCCCGGGCCACACCGTCCTGGTCCGCCTCCACTACTCGCTCTCCCGCCACCCGGTGCGCGGCCTGGAGCTGGCGGACCTGGCGCGGCGCGGGCTGATCCTCGACGTCACGGACGAGCCCTCGGTCGAGGACCTCATGCTCGCCTCGGACGCCCTCGTCACGGACTACTCGGCCCTGATGTTCGACTACGCCCACCTGGACCGCCCCATCGTCGTGCACGCCGACGACTGGGAGACCTACCAGGCCAACCGCGGCACCTACTTCGACCTGCCCGCCCAGCCGCCCGGCCATGTCACGCGCTCCACCGAGGAGTTGGCGGGGCTGCTGCGCGACGGCCGCTGGCAGGACGGGGATTCCGCCCGGCTGCGGGCCGCGTTCCGCGCGCGCTTCTGCCAGTACGACGACGGGCACGCCGCCGCCCGCGTGGTGAGCCGCCTCATGCTCGGCCAGCAGCCGCCGACGGACATCCCGGCGCAGAGCTCCACCCAGGCCGCCGCCGAGGCCCCCCTCCAGATCAGGAACCACGCATGACCCAGACCACCCCCACCATCCCCCGCCCCGGCACGGCGCCCGAGGACGCCAACCCGCCCCGGAAGAACAGCCGTTGGCGCCCCCGCATGCCCGTCCTGGGCGCCGCCCTCGCGGGCACCGCGCTCATCGGCTCCCAGGGCGCCCGGCTCGGGCAGTGGATCGTCGACGACGCCGCGATCACCTTCGCGTACGCACGCAGCATCGACGAGGGCCTCGGCCCCGTCCAGCAGGCCGGCTCACCGCCCGTCGAGGGCTACTCGAACCCGCTGTGGCTGCTGCTCCTGCTGGTCGGGCGGCGGCTCGGACTCTTCGACCACCGCGCCTACTTCGGGGTGCCCGACCTGGTGCTCTACCCGAAGCTGCTGGGCCTGCTGTGCGCGCTCGGCATCCTGCTCGCGGTGGGGTGGGCGGCGCGCTCCATGGTGAAGCACGCCTGGGCGGTGGTCGCGCTCACGGGCGTGCTGCTCGCCGCCAACGCCTCCTTCACCGCATGGATGTTCTCCGGCCTGGAGAACCCGCTCTACGCCCTCGCGGCGACCGTCCTCGCCGCCGTCCTCGCCAGGGCCTCCGTGGACGGCGCCCTCCTGGAGCGCCGCCCCGCGGTCCTCGCCGGGCTCCTCGCCCTCGCCGCCGCCCTGACCCGCCCGGACGGCGCGGTCCTCGCGGCGGTCCACCCCCTGCTGCTGCTCCTCCACGTCACCCGGCCCCGGCTCGGGGCGTCCGTACGCGCGGCGGCGCTGAGCTGCGGCGCGTTCCTGGTCCCGTACGGGGCGTTCCTCTGCTGGCGGTACGCGGAGTTCGGGCGGCTCGTGCCGAACACGGCGGTGGCGAAGGCGCAGGAGACCCCGACCCTCGAACTCTTCGCCGGGACAGGTGACTTGCTGGCCTTCGCGGGCTGGACGGCGGTGCTCGCGGGCGCGGGGGTGGTGGGCCTCGCGCTCAGCCGCCCCGGCCGCCTGCGCTCCGGCCTGGCCCCGGTCCTCCTCCCCCTCGCCCTCACCCTCACGTCCTTCGGCGTCCTCAAGCCCGACTGGATGGGCATGTACCGCTTCGCGACGCCGGTGTGGGCGCTCGCGTCCTTCGCGGTGAGCGTGGCCCTCGCCGGGGTCCTGCAGCGCGGCACGGTGCGGGCCCGCGCGCTCACGGCCACCGCCGTCTGCGGGGCGCTGCTGCTCGCCTGGGGCGGACAGCGGGAGCAGGCGGCCGAGTTCCGGGCCCACCCCACGCTGCCGATGTGCGTCGTCGCCGACCGCTACGGCCCGGTCTTCAACGAGTACGCGGACCGGCTCGCCCTCAAGCACCCGACGTACCTCATCAACAACCTCGGCGGCACGCTGTTGACCAGTGACCTGAAGGTGTACGACCTCGCGGGCCTCACCGAGCCGACGATCGCCGACGCGTTCGCCGCCCACGACATGCCCGGCCTGCGCCGCTATGTCTTCCGGACCCTCCGGCCGACCCTCGTGCACGCCCACGGCTACTGGGCGTCCTACCCCGGCCTCACCCCGAAGCGCATGACCGCCGAGGGCTATCTGCCGTTGTACGAGGAGAAGTCCGCCAAGGGCGACGGCGGCGACTGGGTGCGCGCGGACGCCGTGCGGGACCCCAAGAGGCTTGCCGCCACACAGCGTTGGGCGAAGAAGGAAGTCACCCGGCAGCTGCGGGCACAGGAAGCGGGCCGCCGCGGCGACTGCGGCGACGTGCTCCGCCCCGGCCGGCGCCTCGCGGCGCCATGACGCCACCACCCCGCCCCCAGCACATCACCACCCCGTCCTCCCCACCCTCATCAAGGAGTTGTCCATGAGCGCCACCGACACCACCACCGAGCCCGAGCTGAAGAAGCCGGCCAAGCTGGACGACGTGCCGGGCTGGTTCCAGCGGCTCGACCAGCAGCTGTTCGCCTTCTTCCTGGAGGCCACCGCCGAGCGCGGCGGGAACCTCCTGGAGATGGGCTGTTACCTCGGCAAGTCCACCATCGTGATGGGCCGCCACCTCCAGCAGGGCGAGACCTTCACGGTGTGCGACCTGTTCGGCGAGGAGTCGCAGGGCGCCTACAGCCGCACCGAGACGCGGGACTTCTACCAGAAGACCCTCTCCCTGCGGGCCTTCGAGACCAACTACCTCGCCTTCCACGACGAGCTGCCCGAGATCGTGCAGGCCCGCACGACGGTCCTCGCCGACTCGATCCCGGCGGACAGCTGCCGCTTCGTGCACATCGACGCCTCGCACATGTACGAGGACGTGAGCGTCGACATCGACACGACCCGCGAGATCCTCAAGGGCCACGGCGTCGTCTCCCTCGACGACTACCGCACCGAGCACACGCCGGGCGTCTCGGCAGCCGTGTGGGAGGCCGTCTTCACCAAGGGCATGCGCCCCATCTGCGTCTCGGGCCTGAAGATGTACGCGACGTGGGGCGACCCGGAGCCCCTCCAGGAGCGGCTGCGGGAGTGGGCGCCGACGGTGCCGGGCTGCGAGGTGAGCGAGAACCTCATCGACGGCGACCCGGTACTGCGCCTCTCCATCAAGAAGCCGGCCGGGCCCGCCGCCAAGAAGCCGGCGGCCGCCCGCATCCCCGCCCAGCCGGGCGGGGCGGCGACCGCCCCCGCCAAGCGCTCCCTGATCCGCCGGGTGGCGGTCAACGTCCTGCCGCCCATCGTGACGAAGGCCCTGCGCCGCCGCTGACTCCCCGGCGCCGCCGGCTCCCCGGCCCTCGCCCCGCCCCCGCCCGTGCCCCGGTTGAAGCCGGGCCACGGGCGGACCCGCCAGGTCACGCGGCGGAGGCGGAGACCTCTATCCCGTGCGCGTACAGCGCCGCGCGCACGCGGTTGTCCACGCCGCACTTGGCGTAGACGGCGCTGATGTACGACTTGACGGTGCCCGCGCTGAGCCCGAGCCGCGTACCGATCTGCTGATTCGTCAGCCCCTCGCCGAGCAGCGCGAGCACCTCGCGCTCCCGCAGCGACAGCGGCGACATCCCGTATCCCTGCCCGTATCCCTGCCCGTACCCCTGCCGCGGGACGCCCCGGGTGACGATGCCGCCGGTCCGCAGGATCCAGGCGGCGGGCAGCACGGCGGCGCCCGACGCGAGGGTGTGCACGGCGTGCGAGAGGGCGCCCACCTCGGCGTCCTCGGGGAGGTAGCCGGAGACGCCCGGGGGCAGCCCGACGGCGGAGAGCTCCATGACGGCGGCCGCCGCGCCGAGCAACGCGACCGGGTGGCGGGGGACTTCACCGTCGCGGACGGCGCAGAGCAGCCGGTCGATCCCGGGGAGGTCGCGCGCGGCCAGGACCACGGTGCGGGAGCGGCTCCGCAGCTCGGCGAGCGCCTCGTCGACGCCCGCGCCGGAGTTGACCGTGAACTCCCCGCAGTCCGCGAGGGATTGAGCGAGTCCCCTGCGGATCAGTGGATGGTGATGGGCAACCGTTATGTGCAGCATGACTCCCCCCAGCGGCCATGAAGTCAAGAGTTGATCAAGTGGTCGGGGTCAACCTACCCCATAGCGGACCACCCGTGACGCTCGGTGACGGACCCCCTCAAACCCCAGAACTCCCGCCCCCTATGCCGGATTTGAGGCCATTACGCGCCAGTAACTGCCGAACGGCCACGCCGACAGGCAGTGGGGCGCCCGGCGGATTCACCACAAGATCAACACCGGCCCCGGGCGTGCACCGCCGGGGCCGGACGCGTGTGCCCGCCCCGCGCCAATCGGGGCGGGCACGCGTCCGATCGTAATGAACCGTTCGACCCTGCAAAGGAAACGCTCGACATGAACCGCTCGGCAGCCCGCCGCACCCTGTCCGCCAGCGCCGTCACGGCCACCGTCTTCGGCGCCTTCATGGTGGCCGCGACGGCCGCGCCCTTCTTCCTGAAGAACGCGCTCAACATGAGCAAGGACTCCGCCTCCACCGTCTACCAGTCGATCATGGCCGGCATGGACGTCGCGTCCGCGATCGGCCTGGTCAGCGGCGGCCTGGCGATCGGCTCGATCGTCATCTGGGGCGTCAAGAAGGCCATCAAGGCGGGCGGCAAGAAGGCCGTCATCGCCTGATCCGACGGCACCCGCGTCCGCCGGGGCCCCCGTGGGTCCCGGCGGACCGGTCCGGCAGGGATCGAAGACCGATGAACACCGGCTGATGGATACCCGTATGGAAACCCGGCTGGAAACCCGGCCCAGGGATACGACGACCGGGCCCCCCGAGGTGACCGGACTCTTCCGCAGGCAGTGGCCCGCCGTGGTGTGCGGCGCACTGCTGTGGCTGGCCGCGTTCGGCGTCGGCTGGTGGTACGCGCCCACCGACCCCACCGGGGTCAGCCGCAACCACCAACAGCCCAGCACCGGGCTCTTCCTGGAGATCCTCTCGCGCAACGTCGGCATCTCGGCGGCGCTGTTCCTGGGCGTCGTCACGCTGGGCCTGCTGACGATCCCGCTGACGCTCGTGACGGGCGCCCTCGCCGGTTACTACTGGGGGCAGGGCAGCGAGGTCCTCGGTGTACGCGGCGTCGTGCGGCACCTGCTGCCGCACATGCCCCTCGAGTTGGCGTGCCTCGCACTCGCGGCGGCGGCCGGTCTCGTCCCGCTGGTGACGTGGGCGCGGGCCGGGCTCGGGCGCGGGCGGCGGCGGGGGCTCGGGTTCCAGGACGCCTGCCGGATGTGGGGCGCGGCGGTGGGAGGACTGATCGTGGCGGCGGGAGTGGAGACATGGGTGAGCACGTGAAGTACGCGGAACGGGCCGGGCTTCCGGTCCACGGTGGCGCGGAGGAGGAGCCGGAGGCGGGTGCCGACCTTGCGGGGCACGGTGGCGGCCGGGCCGCACGCCTGCTGGGCAGGCGCGGCCACGCACTGGGCGTCGGCGCCCTCGTCGCCGCCACCGTCGGATTCGGCGTCCCGCTGTGGAGCGAGCTGCGCGCCCGGGTCCTGGAGCGGGTCGAGGACGCCCCCGACGGTGCGATCGGGATCGGCACGGCCGTCGCGTGGTGCACCAGCGTGCTCGCCAACATCGTGACGCTGGGGGTCCTCGGGTTCGCACTGGGGGCCCTCGGCGCCGTCGCCCTGCGCCTGCGGTTCGGCGGCGACGGCGGACCTGCGCCAGAGGCGGCCGGGAGCGGTGGATTCACCCGCGTACGGCGGGCGTTCACGCTGGGCTGGATCGCCTTCGTCCTGGCCAAGCTGACCGGCTGGACGCTGGTGCGGCTCGCTCTGGGCGACGGGATCTCCCGGGCCGTTCCCTCGGTGACGCTCCTCGACGGCTGGCTGGTGCTGCTCCCCTGCGCGCTGGCCGCGGCCGGACGGATCGCCGGGGCCGGATGGCCGCGCGCCGCCGCGGCCGCGGCCGGGGTCACCGCCGTGTACGCGACCGCGCTCCTGCTGCTGCCCTCCTGATCCGGCCGGGCCGCCGCCGTCGCCCCCGGCTCCCCCACGTACCGCCGTCTCCCCCACACCGCTCGACTCCCCCCGCGCACCGCCCTCTCGGAGAACCATGCTGCACCGCCTCTTCTTCAGCACCCTCGGCAATCCCCGGCTCATCCGGTTCGTCCTGCGCTGCTGGACCGTGGTCGTGGACGGCATCGCCCGCCCCGGGGTGCGCATCGCGGGCGGGGTGCTCGCGGCGGCCGCGGGCGCGTGTGCGCTCGCCTACTTCTTCGTGTTCCGGGCCACGGCCGGGGCGAGCCGCCGCGCGGTGGAGGCGTCCGACGACCTGCGGGGCGACCCCGGCGACGTCATGGACGTCCTCCAACTCCTCGGCGTCGTCTGGCTGATCAGCGGTGTCGCGCTGCTCGCCCTCGGGCTGCTGGTCGCCGTCGCCCGCTGGGGCAGCGTCCTGATGATCGTGGGCGGGGTGCTGTGGTGGGCACCGCTCGGCCTCCTCGGCCTGTACCTGCCGACCGCGACCGCGCCGAAGCTCCTCGCCGGGGTCTTCGTGGCGCTGGTCGTCCCGGCCACGGTGCTCTGCCCCGCGGAGCGGTTCGGCGGGACGCGCGCGGGCGAGGCGGCATGACGGGCCCGGCGGGGGTGCGCGGCTGGCTCCGTACGGCGTTCGCGCTCTGCCTCGCCGATGCCAGGCGGCGGCTCAACCTCCTTTCCGGTACGGGGAGTTCGGCGCACTCGCGGCGGCGGGCGGTCCGGGTCGTGGCGGGCGCGGGCGGCGCGGCGGTGCTCGGCACCCTCGTCGTCCTGGGCCGCACCCTGGGCGTGCTGCTGCCCCCCGACTCCCCCGCGATCCGCGCGGACCTGCCCGCCTGGACGTGGACGCCCGTGGCGCTCTGGCTCCTCATCCAGGTCCTGAGCGCGGAACCGGCCGCCGCACGCGCCCTGGTGAGCCCGCCCGACGCAGACGTCCTCGCGACGCTGCCGGTGACCCGCGCCCACCTGGTGACCGCCCGGCTCGTCGTCCCGGCGGCCGGGGTGGCGGGTGCGGTGGTGTGCGCGACCGCCGCGATCACGGTGCCGTGGCTCGCCGCCGGCGCGGAGGGGCGCCGCGTCCTGCCGGTGCTGCTCGTGCACCTGGTGGGGGCGGCGGCGTGCGGGGCCGCGCTGCGCGTCCTGCTGGTGACGGCCTTCATGGTGCGCGTGACCCGGGTCGCGCAGCTGCCCAGGGCGCTGCTCGCCGGGGCGGCGGGGGTCCTCCTCGGCGTCGTCGCGGCGCCCTTCGCCCGCGCGCTCGCCGGGGACGCGGGACCGGACGAGGAGCATGCCGCCCGGCTCGTCGGCACGGCCCTGACCGCCGCGCGCCCCCGGCTCTGGACCGAACTGCACCAGCCGGAGCGGGCCGCCGCGACCGCCCTCGGGTACGCCGCGCTCGTCCTCGTCCTGGCGGCGCTCGCCGCGCTCCGCGTGCGGGCCACCGTCCGCCGCGACGCGGACTCCGGTCGCCCCGGAGCGGCGGCCACCGGTGCCGCGGCCGGCTCCGGGCGGCCCTGGCCCGTCACCCCGTACGGCATGGTCCGGCGCGTGACCTGGCTGCGCCTGCTGCGCGGACACCCGGAGACGGTGGGCCCGCTGGCGCGGCTCCAGCGGCTGAGCGTCCTCGTCGGCGCGGCCTGCGCGGCCCTCGTCCTCACCCTCGGACATCCGCTGTGGCGGCTGCCGTTCACGGCGGTGGGCGCCCTGTTCGTGGCCGTCGCGCTGATCACGACGAGCGAGGTGGTGCAGGTCTGCGGCATCGAGGCCGACCGGGACTGCTGGGACGCGCTGCGCCAGTCGCCGCACCCGACGGGCTCCTGGGTGGCGGCGAAGGCGGTGACCGCCGCGCTCGCGGCCGGAGCGGTGACGGCGCCCTGCGGCCTGGGCCTCGCCGCGCTGTGCGGGGTCACGGGCCCCGTCCGGTGGGCCCAAGTCCTGCTCGCCCTCGTGGTGGTGGCGCTCGCCACGGGGTGCGCCACGGTGCTCACCCACTTCTGTGTGCCGCGGGCCGAGGGCTTCGCGGACGGCCGGGTCACCCGCGCCCCGGCGGCCGACGTCACGGACGGCGTGTTCGTGGCACTGCTCACCGCACCGGTCACGGCGGGAGCCGCCCTGAGCGGGTCCCTCGCCGACGGCACCGCCGCCGCGGCACTCCACTGCGGCCTCCTGGCCGTCTCCCTGGCCGCCGCCCGCGCCGCGCTCGGCGCCCTGCGCGGCCGCGACCTGCCTGTCCCGCGTGCGACACCGCCCGCAGGGACCGCCCCTCCCGCACCCCCCGTCCCGTCCCACCAGAAAGCCAGGCCCCACCAGTGATCCACATAGCGGACCTCGTCGTACGCCGCGGCCGGGCGGACGTCCTCAGCGGCTTCGACGCCCGGGTGGCGGACGGCGAGTCGGTGCGGCTCGCCGGGCCCAACGGCAGCGGCAAGAGCACCCTTCTGCACGTCCTCGCCGGCCTCACCGCACCGGCGGCGGGAACCGTCACCGTCGCCGGACGGCCGCCGGGCGACCCGGCGGTGCGGGCGCTGCGCGGCTTCGTCCAGGAGCCGCCGCCGCTGTACGAACACCTCACCACGGCCGAGCAGTTGGCGTTCGCGGCCGGGGTGTGGGGCGTGCCCGGGACCGGCCTGCGCGAACGCGCCGAGTCCCTGGGGCTCACCGAGCGCCTCGACGTCCTCGTCGGCGACCTCTCCCTCGGCCAGCGCAAGAAGCTCGGCTTCCTGTGTGCCACCGCGCACACGCCCCGGCTGCTGCTCCTCGACGAGCCGTTCAACGGCCTCGACTCCGCCGCCGAGACCGCGGTGCGCGAGGAGCTGTCGCGGTGGCGGGACCAGGGCACGACCCTCGTCGTGGTGTCGCACTCCGACAGCTCGGTCGCGGGCCTGGTGGACCGCACGATCGCGACGGCCCCGCCCACGGCGGCCACCTCATGATCGAGGCGAAGGACCTGGTCAAGTCGTACGGGGGGCGCCGAGTCCTCGACGGGCTCTCCTTCACCGCGGTGCCGGGCCGCGTCACGGCCTTCCTCGGTCCCAACGGCGCGGGCAAGAGCACCACGCTGCGGATGATCCTGGGGCTCGGCACTCCCGACTCCGGCAGCGCCGTGGTGCACGGTGTCCCCTACGCCGAACTGCCCGACCCGCTGCGCTCGGTGGGCGCCCTGCTCGACGCGTCCGCCTGCCACCCCGCACGCAGCCCTTACGCCCATCTGTCCTGGCTCGCCCGCACCCACCGCATCCCGTCCGCACGGGTACGGGAGGTGATCGACGTGGTGGGCCTCGGCCCGGCCGCGCGCCGCCCCGTGCGCGGCTTCTCCCTCGGGATGCGCCAGCGCCTCGGCATCGCCGTCGCGCTCCTGGGCGACCCGGAGGTGCTGCTCCTCGACGAGCCCATGAACGGCCTCGACCCGGAAGGCATCCAGTGGCTGCGCGGGCTGCTGCGGGCCCTCGCCGACCAGGGCAGGACCGTCCTGGTCTCCAGTCATCTGATGCACGAGATGGCGGCCACCGCCGACCACGTCCTGGTGATCGGCCGGGGCCGGGTCCTCGCCGACGGAGACATGGCCACGCTCCTCGGCACGGGCACCGCAGCCGTCCGCCTCGTCTCCCCCGGGCTGCCCCGGCTCGCCCCCGCCCTGCGCGCGGCGGGCGGCGAGGTGACGTACGACGGCGCAGGAGACGGAGAGAAGGAAGAGAGCGGAGGCGAAGGCGCGGTGACCGTGACCGGCCTGAGCGGCGCGCAGATCGGCGATCTCGCCGCCCGGCACGGCGTGAGCGTGCACGAACTGACGCCGCAGAGACCGTCATTGGAGGAGACCTACCTGCGCCTCACGGCCGAGGCGGCGGAGTACCGCGCGACGGCACCCGCACCCACAGGCAGCGACACCGGCACAGGCACCGACACAGGCAGCGGCACAGACACAGGCAGCCACCGCGCGGAAAGCGACAGCCGAAAGGGAGCCCCCCTCCATGCGTGACCTGCTCGCCGCCGAGTGGATCAAGCTCCGCTCCGTGCGCTCGACCCCAGCTCTGCTCTGCACGGCCTTCGCCCTCACCGTCCTGGTGAGCCTGCTGTTCTGCGCGCTGATCGGCCCGGAGTTCCGGCGCATGGACGCGCCGCACCAGCGTGAACTCGACCCTGTGGGGCTGCCGTTCACCGGTCTGCAGTTCGGCCAGGTGCCGCTCGTCGTCCTCGCGGTGCTCGCCGTCGGCAACGAGTACGGCACCGGAATGATCCGCACCACCCTCGCCGCCTCTCCCCGGCGCGGCCGTCTCCTCACGGCCAAGCTGACCCTGCTCGGCGGCGCCGGGCTCGGCTGGGGCCTGGTCACCGGCGCCGTTGCGCTCCTCGCCGGGACCGGCGTGCTCGGAGCTCAACTGCCTTCGGTACCCGAGGCGTTGCGGGCGGTCCTGGGTGCGGGCGCGTACGCGGGCCTCCTCGCGGTCCTCGCGGGCGCCCTCACCTTCATGGTGCGCCGCTCACTCACCGCGCTCGGCCTGCTGCTGCCCCTCCTGTTCGTGGTCTCCGGGGCACTCGCCACGGCGCCCCGGCTGCGCCCGCTGGCCCGGCTGCTCCCGGACCGCGCCGGGCTCCGCCTGACCCAGACGCACCAGGACGCGGGCGACCTGTCCTGGGCTGCGGGCGGCGGCGTCCTGCTGCTGTGGGTGGCGGCCGCCGTCCTGGCGGCGCACCTGGCCCTGCGCCACCAGGAGTGCTGACCCCAGGGGACACCCACCCGCCATGGGGACACCCACCCGCCATGGGGGCACCGCCCCGCTACGCGACGGTCCCGCCCGCCAGAAAGAGCCGTCGCACCACCCGCTCCGCGGCACCCCCGTCGTCGTAGGGGCAGAACCTCCGCCGGAACGCTTCCCGCAGCTTCGTCGTCCCGTGGGTGTCCCAACTCCCCGTCCGGAACAGCTCGATGAGCTCCTCCTCGGACGTGGCCACCGCGCCGGGCGTCTCGCCGGGGCGGCCGGAGAGGAGGTCGAAGTAGGTGCCGCGGGCCAGGCGGTACGCCTGCCAGTCGGGGGCGTAGCTGATGATGGGGCGGTCCAGGCAGGCGTAGTCGAACATCAGGGACGAGTAGTCCGTGACGAGTGCGTCGGCGGCGAGGCAGAGGTCCTCGACGCGCGCGTGGCCGGTGACGTCGATGAGCTGGGGGTGCCCGGCGATGTCGGAGAGGCCCGCGTCCGAGCCGTAGAAGTAGTGGGCGCGCACCAGCACGACGTACGACGGGCCGAGGGCGCGCACGAAGCGGGCGAGGTCCAGGCGGGGCAGGAAGCCCTTCTGGTAGTCGCGGTGGGTGGGGGCGTAGAGGAGGACGGTCCGGTCCTCCGGGATGCCCAACTCCGCACGGATGCGGGCGACGTCGTCCGGCCCGGTCGTGAAGTAGACGTCGTTGCGCGGGTAGCCCGCCTCCAGGGCCTGGTAGGAGACCGAGGGATAGACGCGCTCCCAGATCTCCGTGGAGTGCGGGTTCGAGGAGAGGCTGAGGTCCCACTGGTCGGTGTGGTCGAGGACCTTCTGGAAGCTGATGCCGTGCGTGCCCGCCGGGTAGCGGCGCTGGTCGAGGCCCATCTTCTTCAGGGGCGTGCCGTGGTGGGTCTGGAGGTAGACCTGGCCGGGGCGCTTGGTGAAGCCGCCGGGGAAGCTGGAGTTGTTGATCAGGTAGGTGGCGCGGGCCATGGCCTGCCAGTAGCGGCGCGAGCCCTCGATGACGTAGTCGACGCCGGGCGGCACGCGGTGCTTGTTGCGGCTGGAGACCACCCACACTCCCTTGATGTGCGGGGCGAGTTCGCGGGCCTTGGCGTGGATGGCGGCCGGGTTGCAGGAGACGCCCCGGTTCCAATAGGCGCCGTAGACCGCCAAGTCGGGGTCGAGGGCGCGGCGGCGGTCGGCGCGGTAGCTGACGCGCATGGCGCGGGCGCGCAGCTTCTTCTTCTGCTGCTTGAGTCTGCGGGTGGCGCGGCGGCGCCTGCTCTCCGCCTTGCGCAGCCCCTCGAAGGCCGGGTACGAGGCGGCGGCGAGGGCCTTCTCCTCGCCGGAGCGGGGCTCGGCACCGGCGGGCGCGTGGGCCGCGTACAGGCGGGCCGCCTCGCGGAAGAAGCGGCGCCGGTCGGCGGCGCGGATCCGGCCCGGGTCGTCGAGGACCGCGAGGAGGTGCGTGACCAGGTGCGGGAAGAGCCGCGTGCGGTCCGTCCCGCCGAGCCCGGCGAGCAGCTCCTCGTACCGCCGCAGGACCGCGAAGTGCTCCTCGCCGGGCGTCTTGGAGAAGCTGCCGCCGCGCCGCTCGCGCCAGCGCACACAGACCCGGTCGAGGGTCGCGGTCCGCCCGTCCGCCGCGAGGGCCGCGCGCCGCACCGGCTCCACGTCCTCGTACGGGCCGTCCGCGAAGGCGAGGTGCTGCGCGGTCCAGAAGGCCCGCCGGAAGAGGCGGTTCCAGGCGGCCGGGGTGACGGCCAGGGGGTCGCCGGTCAGGTCGTCGCCGCCGGGGCGGACGTTCTCCCACCAGTCGACCCGGTCGTGCGCGAAGAGGAGGAGGTCGGCGTCCGGCGCCTCGGTGAGGGCCGCGTCGAGGGCGCCGAGCGCGCCGGGGCGGAGCACGTCGTCGCCGTCGAGGAAGAGCAGCCAGTCGCCGGTGGCGCGCTCGGCGCCCGCGTTGCGCGCGCCGCCGGTGCCGCGGTGCCCGGGGAGGCGGACGAGTTGCGTGCGCGGGTCGCGCTCCGCATACTCCGCGGCGATCGCGGCGGAGGCGTCCGGCGACGCGTCGTCGACGACGATCAGCTCGACGTCGGCGAAGGACTGTTCCAGCACGGAGTCCAGGCATTCCCGCAGGTAGCCCTGGACGCGATGGGCGGGCACGACAACCGAGAAGCGCGTCATGGGCACCGACCGTAGCCAGCGCGACACCGCCTGTCGAAGACCATTTGTCACTCATTGGAGTGGTTGGGGAGCGAGAAGTTGACGCGGGGGGCGCGCGGCCGGGCAAAGGGGATGAATACCCCCGTACGCCCACGAAAGGCCGGTCGCCGTGCAGCCCCGTCTCAGCGTCGTCGTGCCCATCTACAACGTCGAGGAGTTTCTGCCGGAGTGCCTGGAGTCCGTCGCCGCGCAGACGCTGGCCGGACCGGACGGACTAGACGGACCAGACGGCCCGGACGGCTCGGGCGGCTCGGGCGGCTCGGATCTCGAAGTCATCCTCGTCGACGACGGATCCACCGACGGCAGCCCCCGCATCGCCCGCGAGTTCGCCGCCCGCGACCCCCGCTTCGTGTACGTGCGCCAGCCCAACGCCGGGCTCAGCGCCGCCCGCAACACCGGGGTCCGCCGCGCCTCGCCCACCGCCGAGTTCCTCACCTTCGTCGACAGCGACGACATCGTGCCGCACGGCGCGTACGCGCGGATGGTGGCGAGCCTGGACGCGACCGGCTCCGACTTCGCGAGCGGCAACGTCTGGCGGCTCAACGAGCGCGGGCGCCAGCAGGCGTGGCAGTACAAGTGGCTGACCGGGCCGCGCACCCGCACCCACATCTCCCGCGATCTGCAGCTGCTCGCCGACCGGGTCGCCTGGAACAAGGTGTTCCGGCGGTCGTTCTGGGACCGGCACGCGTTCACCTTCCCCGAGGGGAAGCTGTACGAGGACACGCCCGTCATGATCCCCGCGCACTTCCTCGCCACGTCGGTGGACGTGCTGAGCGACCACGTCTACTACTGGCGGGTGCGCGAGGGCTCGATCACGCGGCGGCGCACCGACGTGAAGGGCGTGCGCGACCGGATCTCGGCCTGTGCGCACGTCAGCGCGTTCCTCGCCGAGCAGGCGCCGGAGCACAAGAAGACGTACGACATCTCCTGCCTGCGCGACGACTTCGTGTACTTCCTCGAAGGGCTGCCGATGGGCGGGCCCGAGTACCGGGCCGCGTTCATGGCCGACACCGCCGCGTTCCTGCGCCGGGCCGACCCCTCGGTGATCGAGGCGCTCCCCGTCGACCTGCGCGTGAAGTGGCATCTCGTACGGGAGGGCCGCACCGCCGAGCTGATCGAGCTGCTCTCCTTCGAGCGGCTCGGCGGCGCGGCCTTCCAGGTGCGCGGCACCGTGCGGCGGCGGGCCGTGTACCCGGGGGTGCGTCCGGTGCCCGAGAGGCTCACCCGGCTCGGGCGGCGCGAACTGCCCGTCGTGGCCCGGGTCCGCGAGTCCTCCTGGGGCGCCGACGGGCTGCTCCGGATCAGCGGCTACGCGTACGTACGGAACCTGGAGGCGACCCGGCCCGGCCACTCCATCAAGGCCGGGCTGCTCAAGTCGGTGCACCACAAAGGGCAGTTCAGACGAGTGCCGACGCGGACCGTGGTGGCGGCCGAGGCCACCGAGCACTCCCGGCAGCGGCTGCACTGCTACGACCTGTCGGGCTTCGAGATGGTCATCGACCCCGAGCAGCTGAAGACCGGCGGCCGGTGGCGGCCCGGCAACTGGCTGCTCGGCGTGGTCGTCGCGGGCCACGGCTCGGTGCGCAGGGCGGCGGTGCGGGCCCTGGACGGCTCGGCCACGCAGTCCGTCGTACGGGAGCTGGGCGACGGGCTGCGGCTCGTCCTCGGCTTCAGCAAGGGCCGCCTGGTGCTGCGCGTCCAGGAGTACGCGGCCCGGGTCGAGTCCCACCACGGCGACGGCGGCGACGTGGTCCTCGACGGCACCTTGCCCGGCGCCGCGCGCCCGACGGCCCTGCGCCTCACGCACCCGCACTCCCAGAGCGAGTTCGACTACCCGGTGACGCTGACCGGCGACCGCTTCCGCGTCCGCGTCCCCCTCGCCGACCTGGCGTCCGTCCCGGCAACGCCGCACCTGGCCCCCAAGGAGGTCGAGCCCCCGCACGGCGACCGCTGGCAGGCCAACCTCGTGCTGTCCGACGGCAAGCTGAAGTCCCTCGCCGCCGCGCTCGCCCTGCCCCCCGGCCGCTACCCCGCCCGCCCCGGCGCCGAGCTGTGCGCCTCCGCCAACGACCGGGGCCAGCTGGTGGTCGAGCTGACCCGGCAGCCGGTCGCCGACCGGGTGGCCTTCGACGCGGACGGCACCCTCACCGTCGAGGGCACGGCGGCCGGGGCGAGCTGGGGCGAGGCCGAGCTGGTGCTCCGGCACAGCGGGCGCGACGACGAGGTGGCCGTCCCCGTGACCCGCGAGGGCGACCGCTTCCACGCCCGGCTCGCGCCCGGCGGCGGGGTGCTGCGGGAGGGCCGCTGGTACGCGTTCCTGCGCGAGACGGGCGGCGCGGAGAGGGCGGCCGGGCGGGCGGACCACGACGGTGTGCCCGTGCGGCTGCTTGCCGCCGTCTGCGCCACGCTGCCGCTCCACCGGTCCGTCAAGGGACGGGAGTTCACCGTCGACCGGCGCTTCGGCGACCGGCTGCTCATCGAGGCGGGATCGGTGCTCGCCCGCACCGAGCGCGGCGCCTACCGTCGCCACCGGCTGCGCACCGAGCACTACCCGCACCGGCGCACCCGCCCGCTGCGCGACGCCGTCCTGTACTTCGACGGGGACTCCCCGCGCGCCGTCCACGAGGAGCTGGTCCGCCGCGGCGCCGGCGCCGAGCACCTCTGGGTGACGCGGGACCAGCAGACCCGCGTGCCCGCCGGGGCCACGGGCGTCGAGGAGCACAGCGCCGCCTGGTACGAGGCCCTGGCCCGCTGCCGCCGCATCGTCACCGCGGGCCATCTGCCGGACTTCTTCGAGCGCCGCGCCGGCCAGACCGTCGTCCAGACCTGGAACGGCGCCCCGCTCAAGCGCATCGGCACCGACCTCACCGACACCCTGTACGCGGACCACGGCCACCTGGACGTGCTGCCGCAGCTGTCGCGCCAGTGGGACGTCCTGGTCTCCCCGAACAGACACTCAACTCCCCACCTGGGGCGGGCCCTCGCCTACGACGGTGAGATCCTGGAGGCCGGCTCGCCGCGCAACGACCTGCTCTTCGCGGACGACCGGCGGGGGGTCGCCGAGCGGGTGCGGCGCGAGCTGGGCATCGCGCCCGACAAGCGGATCGTCCTGTACGCGCCGACGTACCGGGACCACCTCGCGTACTCCCCCGGCCGGTTCCGCTACGAGCCCGCCCTGGACTTCCGCGCCGCCGAGCGCGTCCTCGGCGACGACCACGTCCTGCTGGTGCGCAAGCACCCGCTGACCTCCGGCCGCCTCCCGGGCGCCCGCGCCCCCTTCGTACGGGACGTCACCACGCACCCCCGCACGGCCGAACTCCTCCTGGTCTCCGACGTGTTGGTGACCGACTACTCGTCCCTGATGTTCGACTTCGCGCACACCGGGCGCCCAATGCTCTTCCACACCTACGACCTGGAGCACTACCGCGACACGGTGCGCGGCTTCTACCTCGACTTCGAGACCCGCGCCCCCGGCCCGCTGCTCGCCTCCACCGGAGAGGTCGTCGAGGCGCTGCGCGACCTGGACGCCATCGCGGCCCGGCACGCCGAGTCGTACGCCTCCTTCCGCGATGCGTACTGCGACCTCGACGACGGCCGTGCGGCGGCCCGGGTCGCCGAGAGGCTGCTGCGGTGAGCGCGGGCACGACCCTCGTGCGGCGGCGCACCGCCCACGGCGCGACCGCCACCGGGCTCGGCCGCCGCTGGCGCCCCACCCCCTTCTTCGTCTTCGGCGGGCTGTTCTGGCTGGTGATGTCGCTGGCCTTCTGGCGGGTGCCGATGTGCTGCGACTTCGGCCAGCACGCCGCCGTCGTGGAGCGCCTCAAGGAGAACCTCCTCCACCCGGCCCACCCCATGGCCGACCTGCCGGGCGACGGCAGCGCCTACTACTCGCCGTACGCGGTGGCGCAGGCCCTGTTCGCCAAGGCGACGGGCCTCGCGGGCTGGGAGGTCGTGAAGCTCTCCGGCCCCGTGAACCTGCTGGTGCTCCTGACGGGCGTCAACCGCTTCGTCCGTACCCTGACGGACCGTCAATGGGCCTCTGTGCTGGCCCTGTTCGCGATGGTCCTGCTCTGGGGCACCCGGATGGCCTGGTGGAGCGGCTACCTCGGCCTGATGTCGATGACGGGCAACCTCGGCTACCCCTCGACCTTCGGCATCGGCCTCGCCTTCTGGGCCTGGGCGTGGGCGGGCTCCCTGTCCCGCGCACCCCGGGGGCCGTGGCCGTACGCGGGGCTCGGCGCCCTGTGCGGCGTGATCCTCCTGGTCCACCCGATCTCTTCGGTGGCGGCGGTGATCGGGCTCGTGGCGTTCCTGCCGCGGTTGTGGCGCTCGCTCAGCGGCCGCCCGCGGCGCGCCTTGACCCGGTGCGCGCTCGCCGCGGTCACCGCCGTCGCCGTGGCCCTCTGCTGGCCGTACTACAGCGTCTTCTCCCTGGTCGGAGACCCCAGTGTGGACGCGATCCACCGCCAGCTCTACACCGAGATGCCCCAGCGCTTCTGGCTCGCCCTGCTGGGCCTGCCGGCCCTCTGGCTGCGGTGGCGCAGGGACCGCCGCGACCCCCTGGTCCTGATGTTCGCCCTGGAGGTCGCGGTCGTCGCGTACGGCTGGTTCTCCGGCCACTACACCTACGGCCGCATCCTCGGACTCACCCTCGTCCCGCTCCAGTTCGCGCTCGCCGTCGAGCTCGCGGCGCCGCTGCCGTGGGGCTGGCGGCGCGGCGCGCTCGCGGGGGCGACGGCGCTCGGCGCCTGCGTCGGGTTCTTCCAGCTCCAGGCGGGCGCCGTCGTGCCGCGCGCCCTCGACCCGGTCGGCTTCGACCAGCCGCCGCGCTGGCCCGACTACACCTGGGCCACCGACCACATGCGCGCGGGCGACGTGGTCCTCACCGACGGCTACCGGCCCACCCGTTCGGTCCCCGGCTACGGCGCCAACCTCGTCGCGCCCGCCTGGCCGGACCCCTCCCTCGACGAGACCGTGCGGGGCCGCCGCCTGAAGGACGTGCGCGCCTATCTCTCCCCCGGCTCCACCCGCCCCGAGCGCCAGGCCATCGTGCGCCGCTACCACGTCCGCTGGCTCCTCCTCGAACCCGACCAGCGGGTGCCGAAGGAGGCCGTCGTGGTGGCGTGGGGCCCGCACACGGGCGAGGTGCTCGCGCGCGTGGGCGGCGGGAATCCCCGGCCCCAGGAGATCCAGGAGCAGGCCCGCCGGTGAGGCGGCCGCTCAGCGGCGCACGTACAGCCGCAGCTCCGCCCCCGGCTGCCGGTACGTGGCCCGCACCCTGAACCGCCGTTCCAGTACGGCGACTTTGACCCGCTCCGCCGCTGCTTCCCGCGGTGGTTGCGCCCGCAGCGCCGGCGGGTCGGTGAGGACCCACACCCGGTCGACGGCCGCGAGCCGGCGGGCCAGGGCGGTGGGGGCGAACTCCTCGCCGTAGAGGGTGCCGGAGGCGACGGCGGACTCGCGCAGCGCAAGGTCCCGCGTGCCCCGGAACGCCTTCGGGTAGACGAGGGAGACCCGGCGGGCGATCGAGGGCAGGTACAGGACCCGGTCCCCGGCGCGCAGTTCGCGGGCGGCGACGGCCGAGATCGCCGCGTGCCGCTCGCTCCCGTGCCCGGCCGCCCTGTCCTGCCGCAGCACCGGCAGCTGCCACCAGAAGGCCCCCACGACCCCCACCACCCCCGCGACGACGGCGGCCCCCGGCCGCACCACCGCCCCGCTCCGCCGCAGCACCGCCCCCGCCGCCCCCGCGACCCGGTCCGCCCCCGCGGCGACGAGCAGCGGCGCGCCCGCGAGCGCGAACAGCACGTACCGCTCGTGGTAGAGCGGCGCCCGCTGCGACACGGCGAACAGCACCGCGGGCGGGACCAGGAGCAGCGGCAGCGCCACCGTGGCCGCCGAGAGCCGCCCCGGCCGCGGCAGGGGCGCGGCCACCGCGCAGAGGGCGAGCAGCAGCTGCGCCACGAACAGCGGCTCGGGGTACCCGAGGAACGAGTGCAGCAGCCGGTCCGCCTCCTGCCCGTCGGGCGCCCGCAGCCACGCCACCTGCCCGGCCTGCCCCCGCGAGACGAGCAGCAGCGGCAGCAGCGCGAGCGCGCACCCGCCCGCCGCGGCGCCCCAGGCCCGCCACACGGCGCGCGGCACCCGGGAGAGGAGCAGCGTCGCGGCGTGCGCGAGCAGCAGCAGCGCGGCGAGTTCGTGCAGCAGCGCGGTCCCGGTGACGGCCGCCCCGTACGCCCACCAGGCGCGCCCCCCGGTGCCGGTGCGCGCGACGGCCCGCAGGAGAAGGAGCGTCGCGCCCACGGCCCCGGCGGCGACGGCGGCGTAGGAGCGGCCCTCCTGCGCGTAGTGCCCGGCGACCGGCGTGATCGCGTACAGGAGCCCGGCCCACAGGCCGACGCGGGGGCGGACCAGCCGGGCGCCGAGCACGGCGACGAGCCCGGCGGCCGCGGCGGCCGCGGCCACGGACGGCAGGCGCAGCATGACCTCGCCCGGGTGCAGGGCGAGCACCGGGTGCATGAGGAGGTAGTAGAGGCCGTGCACCGCGTCGACGTGGTGCAGCAGCCACCAGATCTCCGGCAGGGAGCGCCGCGCGACCTGGAACGTGGCCCCCTCGTCGCGCCATATCGTGCCCCGGTCCAGGCCCCAGAGGCCGAGGGCGGTCATCACGGCGACGGGCACGAGGACGGGCACGACGGCGGTGCGCGTCCGCCGGGACGTGAGGGCTTCCGTGACCTGCATGAAGCCGAGTTTGTGCTATTTACTCACTTTTGCTGAGCATTGACGCCACGTCGGCTTCGACCAAACAGTCTTTATCGGATAATTATCAGCAAGCCCTAAGATTCCTCCCGTGGAACGCACAGCGCCCCAAGAGCCCACCGCAGACCTGGCCGCCGACCAGGTCTGCGTCGTTGTGATCGGCTACAACGACGCAGCGCACGTCACCGACGCGGTGCGCTCCGCCCTCGCCCAGGGCCCCGCCGTGCGCGAGGTCATCGCCGTCGACGACTGCTCCACGGACGACAGCGAGAGCCTGCTGCGCTCCCTCGCCGCGGCCGAGCCCCGCCTCAAGGTCGTGCGCCGCGCGACCAACAGCGGCGGCTGCGGCACTCCGCGCAACGACGGGATCGACGCCGCCACGGCCCCGTACCTGATGTTCCTCGACAGCGACGACGTGCTCCCGCCGGGCGCCGTCGACGCGCTCCTCGCGGCGGCCGTCACCCAGGACACCGAGGTCGCCTCCGGTCTGTGCATGCGCCGCGAGCTCCCCTCGGGGCGCGAGGTGCCCTGGCAGCCGGTGCTCTACAAGAAGGCGCGCTTCGTGGCGCGGCCCGAGCTGCGGCCGCGCCTCGTGCACGACACGCTCTGCGTCAACAAGCTCTACCGCACCGACTTCCTGCGCGCGCACGCGATCCGCTTCCCCGAAGGCCCCGTCATCTACGAGGACTTCGTCTTCACCGCGCGCGTGCTCGCCGCCGGGCCGCGCATCGCGCTGATCCCCGACACCGTCTACATCTGGCACGTGCGCCGCGCCGCCGCCAAGCTGTCGATCTCCCTCGACCGCTCCGGCATCGCCAACTGGCAGGCCCGCCTGGAGGCACACCGCCAGTCCGTGGAGATCCTGCGCGAGTCGAGCGGCTCCGGGGGCAAGCAGCTCGCGCGGGCGGGCCGCGCCAAGTTCATCGAGCACAGCCTGCGCATGTACACCCGCGAACTGCCCGCGCGCGGGCCGGAGTACCAGCGCGAGTGGTGGGCGCTCACGCGCGCGTACCTCGCGGAGTTCGACACCGCCGACCTGGAGGCGGCGCCCGCGCCCGGCCGGGTGATCGCCCGGGTCCTCCTCGCCTCCGAGCAGCCGCGCGACCTGACCCGGCTGAGGCAGGTCGCGGCACGTCCGGCACGCCTCGTCCCCCCGTACGTGAAGGACCGGGCGGGCACTCCGGTCTGGTCGGACGAGCTGCCGCAGGTCACCCTGGAGCACCTCCTGGTCCGCCCGATGCGGCTGCTGCCGCTCGCCGTCGACGGTGAACTGCGGCCCCGCGCGGGCGGATCGGCGCTCGCACTGCGCCTGCACGAGCTGTACGGGCGGGTCGCGGACGCGGGCCCCGAGTCGGTCGACGTGGAGCTGGTCGACCGCTCGGGCCGCGGGCCCACGCTGCGGCGCACGGCGGCCTTCCGCCCGGACGGCCCCGACGTGTGGGCGGCGCAGGTCCTGCTCGACCTCGGGACGCTGCCGGGGCGCGGGGTCTGGGACGTCCGGCTGCGGCTGCTCTTCGCGGACGGCACGGCGCGCGACTCGACGGCCCGCGCCGTCGCCGGTCCCGGGCTGCTGCGGCGCGCCGTGGTGCCGAGCCGTCGCCGCGGGGTGCTGCTCACACATCCGTACGCGACGCAGGCGGGCAATCTCGCGGTGCGCGTCGCCCCCGGGGTGCGCGGGGTCGCGGGGATCGCGCGGGGGCGGCTCTCCCGGCTCCTGAAGAAGGCGGCGGGGGCGGGCCGCTGAGCGGGGGCCGCCGAACGGGGCCACCGAACGGGGGCCGCCGGGCAGGGGCCGCGGGGCCCTCTGCGACACTGGACGCGCTGGACGAGCAAAACCGACAAGACAGGACAAGCTGACCATGACCTGGCTGATCACCGGCGGCGCCGGATACATCGGGGCCCATGTCGTCCGCGCCATGACGGAGGCGGGCGAGCAGGCGGTCGTGTACGACGACCTGTCCACCGGCATCGCGGAGCGCGTCCCGGACGGCGTGCCGCTGGTGGTCGGTTCGGTCCTCGACGGCGAGACGCTCGCGCAGGTGCTCAAGGAGCACGCGGTCACCGGGGTCGTGCACCTCGCGGGCAAGAAGCAGGTCGGCGAGTCCGTGGAGCGGCCGCTGCACTACTACCACGAGAACATGGAGGGGCTGCGGGTCCTCCTGGACGCCGTGGTCACCGCGGGCGTCGAGTCCTTCGTCTTCTCCTCCTCCGCCTCGGTGTACGGCATGCCCGACGTCGACCTGGTGACGGAGGAGACGCCCTGTCTGCCGCTGAGCCCGTACGGCGAGACGAAGCTCGCGGGCGAGTGGCTGGTGCGCGCGACGGGCCGGGCGACGGGCCTGCGGACGGCGTCGCTGCGCTACTTCAACGTGGCGGGCGCGGCCCGCCCCGACCTGGCCGACACCGGTGTGTTCAACCTCGTGCCGATGGTCTTCGAGCGGCTCACCGCCGGGGAGGCGCCGCGCATCTTCGGCGCCGACTACCCCACGCCGGACGGCACCTGCGTACGCGACTACATCCACGTCGTCGACCTGGCCGAGGCCCATGTGTCGACGGCGCGGAAGCTGGCGGGGGCGCCCGGCGGCACCGATCTGACACTCAACATCGGCCGGGGCGAAGGGGTTTCGGTCCGCGAGATGGCCGAGCTCATCAACGAGACCACCGGCTACGACATCCCGCCCGTGGTGACCGCGCGGCGCCCCGGCGACCCGGCACGGGTCGTCGCCTCGGCCGGCCGGATCGCCACGGAGCTCGGCTGGCACGCCCGGTACGACGTCCGGGACATGGTGACGTCCGCCTGGGCGGGGTGGGTGCGGCTGCACCCGGAGGCGGCCCGCTCCTGAGCCGCTCCGGGTGCAGCCGCACCCACCCCGCCAACGTCGCCTCACGGGCGGCGCAGGCCCTCGATGGCCCGGCGGGGCGGCCGTTAGGGTGACTCCGTGCCTGCCATCGCCGAGTTGATCACCTATCCCGTCAAGGGCTGTGCCGGACGGCCGCAGCCACGCGCCACCGTGGCCCGGACCGGCCTCGCGCACGACCGCGCGTTCCTGGTCGTCGACGGCGACGGCGTCTTCCGTACGCAGCGCAACGAGCCCCGCCTCGCGGTGATCACACCCGAGGTCGGCGCCGACGGCCGCGAGCTCACCCTGAGCGCGCCCGGCGCCGAGCCGCTCCGCCTCGACGTGGACACCACCTCGCCCCCGCGCGCCGTCGAGCTGTTCGGCGCGACCCACCAGGGCATCGACCAGGGCGCCGCCGTGGCCCGCTGGCTCTCCGAAGTCCTGGGCGCCGAGCGGCGGTTGGTGCGGGTGCCGCCGGAGTACGAGCGGACCACCGACGGCCTGGTCCCCGGCCGTTCCCTCTACGCCGACAGCGGCTCCCTGCACGTCCTGTCGCGGGCCAGCTTCGACGAGCTGAACCGGCGCATCGTGGCGGCGGGCCGCGCGCCGCTGCCCCTCTCCCGTTTCCGGCCCAACATCGTGCTCGACGGCTGGGCCGAGCCGCACCTGGAGGACCAGGCCCGGCACGTCACCGCGGGCGGCACCGAACTCGCCTTCGCCAAGCTCGCGGTGCGCTGCGCGGTCACCCTCGTCGACCAGGAGCGCGGCGAGCGGGCCGGACCCGAGCCGCTGCGGACGCTCGCCACCTACCGGCGCGTGCCCGAGGGCAAGGGCGTCTCGCTCGGCGCCAAGTACACGGTCCTGCGCACCGGCGAGCTCGCCGTGGGCGACGAGTTCGCCGTGCGGGAGTGGGCGGTGGAGAAGCCCGGGGACGCGGCCGAGAAGGCGGTCTAGGGCCTGATCCGCCGGACAGGCCCTAGCGCGCCTCGGCATCGACCGTGATCTCGTGCACCGAGTTCCGGGCGCCGGGCGGGGGCTGGACACGGCCGGTGCGGTCGGTGGCGCGGGAGCGGACGCGGTGCGGGCCCGCCGTGAGCGGCCGGGTCAGGGTGAAGCGCTGCCAGACCGGGCCGTCGTCGGCGCCGAGCTCGTCGAGCGCGGCGCGCTCCCAGGGGCCCTCGTCGACGGACACCTCGACGGCCGCGACCTCCGTCGTGCTCCAGGCGTGGCCGGTGATCTCCACGTCTCCCGCGGGAAGCCGGGCACCGTCGGCCGGAGCGGAGAGCTTGCTGTTCACGTCGACGTCGCGCACGGGCGTCGGGGCGTCGGCGCCGGGCAGGACGCGGGTGTAGAAGCGGGTGGTGAACATGTGCTCCGGGCGCCGCTCCGCCAGCACTACGCGCGTCAGCCACTTCACCGAGTTCGTGCCGAACATGCGCGGCACCACCGCCCGTACGGGAAAGCCGTGCTCCGCCGTGAGCGGCTCGCCGTTCATACGGTGGGCGAGGAACACGCGGCCGTGCGCGTCCTCCAGGGGCAGGTCCTTGGTGTACGTCAGTCCGTCCTCGCCGTGGAAGGAGCCGGTGTCCACGCCCTCGAACCACACGTGCCGGGCCTCGTCCGACGGCCGCGCCTCGTCGAGGAGTTCGGCCAGCGGGAAGCCGGTCCACGCCACGTTGGCCACCGCGCGCGTCGGCACGTCGGGGGCGAAGGGGCTGCCGAAGCACTCGTGGACGGCGGCGAGCCTGCGGGCGGGCCGGGCGAGGACCTCGGCCAGATCCAGCCGCAGGGGCCGCTCGACGAGCCCTTCCACCGACAGGGTCCAGCGGTCGGGGTCGACGTCGGGGACGCCCATGTGCGTGCGGACGAAGACGTCGGGGACGGGCGTGAAGAAGTCGGGTGCGCGTTCAGGGCGGAAGCCGGGCGCGAAGTCGGGTGTGAAGTCGGGTGCCTGATCCATCTCCGGGTGACCCGATGTAGGGGGCGTAACCATGCAATGACCCTAACGCGCGCGGGAGTTGGGCGCAGCCCCCGGATACCGCCCCCGCAGCACCGCCCACGCGGGCGGCAGCGTGCCCGCGAGGGCCGTCGCGGCGACCACGGCGACGATCGGCGCCGCCTGCGCGAGCGGCAGGTGGGGCACCGTGCGCGCCGTCGCCAGGCTGAACGCGAGCAGCGGCACCGACGCCGCCGCCGCGCCCACCACCAGTCCCGTCACGGCCGTCGCCGCCGCCTCCAGGCGGAGCATGCGGCGCAGCTGGCCCCGGCCCGCGCCGGCGAGCCGCAGCAGGGTCAGTTCGGGGCGCCGCCCGACCGTGATCAGGGCCAGGGTGCTGAGGACGGCGATGACCGTGTAGCCGCCGATCGCGCCGACCGCCGCCACGGTGACCACCTCGCCGAGTGCCTGGTCACCGGCCTCGACGCGGACGGGCTCCGGGTGCCGCAGCACCTGGGCGCCGGGCACCGCGCGGGCGAGGGCGCCGACGGCCCGCCGCTCCGCCCGGCCTCGGTCGGTGGCGACCAGGACCTGCTCGCCCCGGCCGGGCGCCGCCGTGTGCCGGGCGAGCTCCTCGCGGGAGAGCAGGAAGTCGCCCAGGGCGAGGGCGCGTTCATAGGTCGCGACGACCCTGAGGCGGGCCTCCTGCCCGTCCCCGAACCGCAGCGTCACCGTCGAGCCGGGGTGCGCGTCGAGGGCGCGCGCCCGGTCCCCGCCCACGGCGACGGTGCCGGGCCGCAGCGCGCGCAGGTCCCCGCCGGTCACCTCCGGGTCGAGGGTGCGCTCCAGGCCCTGCGGGGTGACGCCGAGCACGGGCAGCCGCTCCAGCTTGGGCGACCCCGTCTCGCGGCCGGCGAGGACGACGGTGCCGCGCAGCACGCCGGTCGCCGCCCGCACGCCGTCGACGGCACGGATCCGCTCCACCGCGTCGCCGGGCAGGCCGCCGTCCGCGCGCACCGCGAGGTCCGCCCGGGCCGCCCGCTGTGCCTGCCCGTCGCCCGCGTGGGTGAGGGTGGCGCCCGCCGAGAGCTGCACCGCGGCGAACGCCGTGACCAGCACGATCGGCGTGATCGCCGCCCCCAACCGCCGTGCGGACGCGGCACAGTTGGCGGCCGCGAGCGCACCGCCGACACCGCCGAAGCGGCGCATCGGAGTGCCGAGGACCCGCAGGGCGCCCTGGGCGATCCAGGGCCCGAGCAGGGCACAGGCGATGACGAGGGTGACGGTGGCGGCACCCGCCGCCGCGGCCGCGGCGGCGCCGTGCTGCAGGGTGGCGGTCCCGGCCGAGCTGAGGCCGACGAAGAGCAGCACAAGTCCGCTGATCCGCCGGGCCGTTCCGGGTGCGGCGTCCCGCAGGGCCTGCGCCGGGCGCACCTTCGCGGTCCGCGCGCAGGCGATGAGCGCGGCGATCCGCGCGACCAGGACGGTGAGCCCGGCGGTGACGAGGGGCGCGGCCAACAGATAGGGCGGCAGCGGCAGTTCGAACCCCTCGGGGAGGGCGCCGCGCGCGTGGAGCAGGGCACGCAGCCCGACGTACACGGGGACGGCCCCGACCGACCCGACGAGCGCCGCCCCGGCGGCGATCCGCCCCACCTCCCGGCCGACGGCGCCGCGCAGCTGCCGCGGCGTGGCACCGACGGCACGCAACAGGCCCAGCTCATGGGCGCGTTGCTGCAGGGCCTGCACGATCGTGGAGGAGACGACGAGCAGCGCGACGAGGACCATGGTGGCGGTGACGGAGGCGAGCAGCCCCAGCATCTCCTGGCGCGCGGGCGCGACCCCCAGGAACTCGGCCGCGCCCCGCCCGTCGCCGGTCAGCACGCGCAGCCGGGCGGAGTCGCCGTCGGCCCGCCGGCCGACGCTCTTGAGGCGCTTCTCGTCCAGGGCGTGCCGCACGCGCTCGTACAACTGCTGGGCGGATACGCCGGGTTGGGCGCGGATGCCGATGGCGGCGAGGGAGCCCGGGTGGCCGGCGAGGCGGTGGGCCTGGGCGGCGGAGAAGTAGACGGCGGTGTCGGCGTCGCCTTCGGTGCCGGTACCGGTGCCGGCAGGGATGCCGGTGGGGATGCCGGTGTCCGGTCCGTGGGTGCGTCCGACGACGGTGTACGGGCGGTCGGCGCCGCGCACGCGGACGGTGACGCGGTCACCGAGCCGCACACGCCGACCGCTGCGACCGTCACCCACGGCGACTTCGTCCGCGGTGCGCGGGGCGCGCCCCTCGCTGAGGCTGTAGGGCGCCAACTGGGCCGCTTCCCAAGGGCGTCCGACGCCCGCGCGGCCGCCGATCCCGACGGGGAACACCTCATCGGGAACGGCCACGCGCACGCCCGGGACCTTCCGCACGACGTCGAGGGCCGCCGCCGGAACCCGTACCCGCTCGGTGAGCCCGGCCTCCGCGGTCTCCGGGTCGCTGCCCCACGGCTTGGCGGTGTAGCGGGTGCTCTGGTCCCCGGCGACGACGAGGTCGGCGGCGGCATACCGCTCCACGCGCGCGTGCCCGAGCCCCGCGGAGGCGAGGGTGAGCGCGAAGGCGCCGAGGAGGAGCGAGGTCAGGGCGAGCGCGGCGAAGACGGCGGCCCAGGCGCGGCGGTGGGTGCGGGCGGCGCGGACGGCGAGAAGGCGCGTGACGGTGCGGGCGGCGGGGAGACGCGGGGCGGTGCTCATGCGTGCACCTCCTGGGTGGCGGTCGCCGCACGCCTGCCCAACTCCCGCATGATGCGCCCGACTTCGGCGGCACCGGGCCGGGACAGGCGTCCGGCGACCCGCCCCTCCGCGAGGAAGAGCACCTCGTCCGCCCAGGCCGCCGCCGTCGGGTCGTGGGTCACCATCACCACGGTGTGGCCGTCCGCGTCGACGGCCCGGCGCAGGAGCGCGAGGACGTCGTCGGCGGTGGCGGGGTCGAGGGCGCCGGTGGGTTCGTCGGCGAAGACGACCTCGGGGCGGGTGACGAGGGCGCGGGCGATGGCGACGCGCTGGCGCTGGCCGCCGGAGAGCTCGGCGGGCCGGTCGTCGCCGCGGTCCCCGAGCCCGACGGCGTCCAGCCCCGACCGGGGCCGCTCTCCCGGGTCCTCGCCGCCGAGGAGGAGGGGCAGGGCGACGTTCTCGGCGACGCTGAGGGAGGGCACGAGGTTGTGGGCCTGGAAGACGAACCCGACGCGCTCGCGGCGCAGGCGCGACAGCTTGGCCTCGCCGAGTCCGCCGAGGGCGGTGCCGCCGATGCGGACGGTGCCGGTGGTGGGGCGGTCAAGGCCCGCGGCGCACTGAAGGAGGGTCGACTTGCCGGAGCCCGAGGGGCCCATGACGGCGAGGAAGCGGGCGCGGGGGACGGTGAGGTCGAGGGGGTGCCGCGCCGGTAGGTCCGGCTGACGCCTTCGAGGGTGAGGGCGTCGAAGGTGCCCTTCATGTCCGTACGTCCTTCCAGTGGTCCTCTTGTTCCACTGGAGACGCTAGAAAGTGCAGGTCAGAGGGGCGAGAGAGCAGGGTCCCGGATGCGGGGTGGAGCTGGCTACACCCCGCCACGCCCCCGCCCCTCACCCCTTGTTCAAGTAAGCCAGCACAGCCAGAACCCGCCGATGCCCCGAATCACTCGGCGGCAGCCCCAGCTTCAGGAACACATTGCCGATGTGCTTGCTGACCGCCCGGTCGGAGACCACCAGCGTGGACGCGATCGTCGCGTTGTCCCGCCCCTCCGCCATGAGTTGGAGTACCTCCCGCTCCCGGGGTGTCAGCGAGTCGAGAGGGTCGTCCCCCCGCCGGGTCAGGAGCTCCGTCACCACCTCGGGGTCGAGCGCCGTCCCCCCGTCCGCCACCCTCTCCAGCGCGTCCAGGAACTCGTCCACCCGCCCCACCCGGTCCTTGAGCAGATAGCCGACCCCGCTCGCGCCCCCGCCCAGCAGCTCCGCCGCATACGTCTCCTCGACGTACTGGGAGAGGACGAGCACGGGGAGCCCGGGGATCTCGGTGCGCGCCGCGAGCGCCGCCCGCAGCCCCTCGTCCCGGAACCCCGGCGGCATGCGGACGTCCAACACCGCGACGTCCGGCCGGTGTTCGAGCAGAGCGGGCAGGATCTCGGGCCCGGTCGCGGCCACCGCCGCCACCTCGTGGCCCGCCGACGTGAGCAGCAGCACCATCCCCTCCCGCAACAGGGCGTTGTCCTCGGCGATCACCACGCGCACGGCAGCTCCACTTCGATCACGGTCGGCCCTCCGACGGGGCTCGACACCACCACGGTCCCGTCGAGCGCGGCGACCCGGCGCCGCATGCCGAGCAGCCCGCTGCCACCCGCGTCATCGGCGCCACCCCGCCCTTCGTCCCGTACGGAAATCCTCAAGCCGCCCGCCTCCCGGGCCAGTTGGACGGACGCCCGCTCGGAGCCACTGTGCTTGGCCGCGTTCGTCAGCGCCTCCGCCACCACGAAGTACGCCGCGGCCTCCACGGCGGCGGGCGGCCGCGGGCCGTCGGCCACGCCCTCGTCGGCCACCGCCACGTCGAGACCGCTGCTGGCCGCCAACGCCCGCACCGCGCCCACGAGTCCACGGTCCGTGAGGATCGGCGGGTGGATGCCGCGCACGACGTGGCGCAGCTCGGTGAGGGCCTCCTCGGCCTGGTCCTGGGCGTCGTCGAGGAGCTTGCGGGCGGCTTCCGGGTTCTTCTCGTACGCGCGCTTGGCGAGCCCCACCCGCATGGAGAGGGAGACCAGGCGGGCCTGCGTGCCGTCGTGCAGGTCCCGTTCGATGCGGCGGAGTTCGGCGCCGTGCGCGGCGACCGCGTCGGCGCGCGTCACGGTCAGCTCCTCGACCCGCTCGGCCAGGTCCACGGCCCGCTGCGCCTCCGGCGACGGCGTGAGCAGCGCCCGCGACCACGTCGCGTCGAGGTCGGCGAGGCGCGGCACGAGGCGCAGCAGCACGGGCGGCTGCCGGAAGAGTCCGCACCACACGCCGTCGACGATCAGCCCGACGACGGTCAGCGGCAGCGCCGCGTACAGCAGGAGCCAGCCGTACGCGAAGTGCGCCACCAGCCACCGCAGATCGCGCCAGGTGCCGGGGTCCCGCAGGGCCTTGGCGACCCGCTCCCGCACGTCCCCGGTCAGCGGCGCGTACGCCTCGGGGACCGGCTCGCCCGTCCACTCGGCGATGAACCGCCGCTTGAGCCCCGCGGTCCTGCGCAGCAGCAGCACCGTCTCGGGCAGCACGGCCGCGCCGACGACGAGCAGCGTGACGACGGCGGTGAACAGGATCAGCGCCATGAAGAGATACGAAAGGAGCGCGAGAACCGCCGCCCTGACCAGCTGACCAAGCGCGAGGCCCGCCCGGCGCACCGACTCCCACCACATGCCGCAAGGCTAGGCGACCCGGGCAGGACGCACGGGCGCGGCCGCTCCCCGGCCGATGGTGTAGCCCACTACACCCCCGGTTCGGGAGGGTGCTCCCTCGTCGCGGCGCGCGGGCGGTCGGCAGGATGGATCACGAACACAGGGCGCGGCACGGTGCGGCGCCCTCCCCGTCCCCCGGAAGGAACCCCGTCATGAAGGCCCTGCTCTGGCTGATCCTCGTCACCGCACTCACCGTCAACATCGCCACGAGCTTCGCCTTCGACGGCGTGCAGCAGGCACTGATCAGCGTCGGCACGGGGGTGGCGGCACTGGCGGCGGGCATCACGCTGGTCGTGACGCGGGAGAGGCGGTCGGAGGGGTGAGGGCGCGGCGGCGAGGGGGGTGGAGCGGCGCGGCGGAGAGGGAGAGCGCGGCGGTGCGGGGGCGGAGCGGCGCGCTGGAGAGGGAGAGCGCGGCGCGGAGCGCCGGAGCGGCGGGGCCGCACCCGCGTCGCAGAGGAACGGGTGGGCCGGGTGGGAGACCCGCCGCGGAGCGGCGAAGCAGTCACGCCGCGGAGCGGCGGGGAAGGAACAGCCGCGGGGCGGCGGGGTGAAAGCCGGCGCGGAGCGGCGGGACAAGAGCCACCGCGGAGCGGTGGGAAAAGCCCGGCGCGGAGCGGCGGGACAAGAGCCACCGCGGAGCGGTGGGAAAAGCCCGGCGCGGAGCGGTGGGAAAAGCCCGGCGCGGAGCGGCGGGGAAGGGCGCCCCACCCCCTAGAGCCCCCTGAGCGCCGCCCCCGTGGCCACCGCCAGACTCCCCAGATACCCCGCCGGCAACGGCGCCCGCACCACCACGGCCCGCCAGTACAAGGGCCCCGAGATCAGGTCGAGGGCGAGGTCCTCGTCGACCCCCTCGGAGAGCTCACCGCGGGCGACGGCCGCCTGCACGATGCCGCTGGCCACCCCGTGCTGCCCCTCCCGCAGCGCCTTCTGCAACGCCTCCGCGATCTCCGGGTTGCGGGCCGCCTCCGCCTGGAGGTCGGGGATCACCTGAGAGGCCACGGGGTGCCGGAGGGCGCGCGAGGTCACCTCGTACAGCAGTCGCAGGTCGCCGTCCAGCGACCCCGTGTCCGGCGCCGGCAGCCCCTGCACCGCGAGCGCCGAGACCAGGTCGAGGACCAGGTGGAGCTTGGAGCGCCAGCGCCGGTAGACCGCGGTCTTGCCGACGCCCGCGCGGCGCGCGATCCCCTCGATGGACATGCGCGCGTAGCCGACCGCCGCGAGCTCCGCGAAGACGGCCGCCCTGATGGCGTCGGTCACGTCCTCCCGCAGCACGGCCGCCCCCGCGGGCGCCCGCTTGCCCGCCGGTCGCTGCGCCTTCTTGGGCGGCTCTCCGCTGCTGTCTGCGCTGGTCGTCATACGGACAGCATAAAGCGTGACGACGATACGGTTGCGTTCCGACGTAACGACGCCCTACTCTCATCGTTGCGACGATACGGTCCCGTCCCGACGTAACCACGTCCTGACGCGACGACGATGCAACGACGAAAGCAGCGGATGTGAGCCAGGTCCTCGACGCACCGCCCCCGGCCTCCCGGACGGCCCCGCCCCAGCCCCCCGCCCCCCTCACCCCGGCGGAGCTCGCCGCGCACCACGGCCTGACCGTCAGCGGCGCCCGCCCGTCCCCCGGCCAGTACGTGCGCCAGCTGTGGGGGCGGCGCCACTTCATCACCGCCTTCGCCACCGCCAAGCTCACCGCGCAGTACAGCGAGGCCAAGCTCGGCCAGGTCTGGCAGCTGATGACGCCGCTGCTCAACGCGGCCGTCTACTACTTCATCTTCGGCATCTTGATGGGAGTGAACCGGGGCATCCCCGACTACATCCCGTTCCTGGTGACCGGCGTCTTCGTCTGGAGCTTCACCTCACAGACCGTCACCAGCGGCACCCGCGCCATCTCGGGCAGCCTCGGCCTGGTCCGGGCCCTGCACTTCCCGCGCGCCAGCCTCCCCATCGCGTACTGCATCCAGCAGCTCCAGCAGCTGGTGTTCTCGATGGGCGCGCTCGCGATCATCGTGGTCTGCTTCGGGGTGCCGATCACCGGGGCCTGGCTGCTCGCGGTGCCCGCGCTCTTCCTGCAGACCGTCTTCAACACCGGTCTCGCCCTGCTCTTCGCCCGGCTCGGCAGCAAGGTGCCGGACACGGCGCAGCTGATGCCGTTCATCCTGCGGGTGTGGATGTACATGTCGGGCGTGATGTACAGCCTGTCCGGGCAGCTCAAGCACAGCTCCATGCCGCACTGGGTGGGCGAGGTCATGCAGCTCAACCCGGCGAGCATCTATCTGGACCTGATGCGGTTCGCCCTCATCGACAGCTTCAAGGCTTCGCAGCTGCCCCCGCACGTGTGGGTGCTCGCCGCGGGCTGGGCCCTGGCCGCGGGCATCGGCGGCTTCATCTACTTCTGGCGCGGAGAAGAGGAGTACGGCCGTGGCTGACCGCATCGAGAACCACATCGAGGACCGCATCAAGGACCGCATCAAGGAAGCCGTCCCCACCGTCATCGCCGACCGCGTCGACATCGTCTACCGCGTCAACGGCACCGGCGCGGGCCGGGGCAGCGCCACCGCCGCCCTCAACCGCATCATCGGCGGCCGCAAGCGCGCCGAGAAGCGGGCGGGGGTGCGGCGGGTGCACGCCGTCAAGAACGTCTCCTTCACCGCGTACAAGGGCGAGGCCATCGGCCTGATCGGGACGAACGGCTCCGGCAAGTCCACGCTCCTCAAGGCCGTCGCGGGCCTGCTGCCCTGCGAGAGCGGGCGGATCTACACCAACGGCCAGCCCTCCCTGCTCGGCGTGAACGCCGCCCTCATGAACGACCTGACGGGCGAGCGCAACGTCCACCTGGGCGGCCTCGCCATGGGCATGAGCCGCGAGGAGGTGCGCGAGCGCTACGACGACATCGTCGACTTCTCCGGCATCAACGAGAAGGGCGACTTCATCACGCTGCCCATGCGCACGTACTCCTCCGGCATGTCCGCCCGGCTCCGCTTCTCCATCGCCGCCGCCAAGGACCACGACGTGCTCCTCGTCGACGAGGCCCTGGCCACCGGCGACCGCTCCTTCCAGAAGCGCTCCGAGGAGCGGATCCGCGAGCTGCGCGAGCGCGCGGGCACCGTCTTCCTGGTCAGCCACAGCAACAAGTCGATCCGCGACACCTGCGACCGCGTCCTGTGGCTGGAGCGCGGCGAGCTGCGCATGGACGGGCCGACGGGCGAGGTCCTGGAGGCGTACGAGGCGTTCACCGGCGGCCCCGACAAGAAGTCCGGCCCCGACAAGAAGGTCACTAAGGAGCCCGTAAAGGCGAAAAGGGAACCAAAAGCCCCAGAAGCGCTTCTTACTGCGTGAGGCGTGGGGACTGTCGCCCGGCCGCCGGGGCCGCCCGGACCATCCGGGCCGCCCGGACTGCCCGGACAGACCGTCCCCTTTGTCCGCCTTGAGCGCGGCTCATTACACTATGGGTGCGTTTACCTACAGAACTGCAGAAATGCAAGGAGCCCCGTGCAGCCGCGCCTGAGTGTCGTCGTCCCCGTCTACAACGTAGAGCTGTACCTCGACGAATGCCTGGAGTCCCTCGCGGCCCAGACCTTCACGGACTTCGAAGTGCTCATGGTCGACGACGGCTCCACGGACTCCAGCGCCGCCATCGCCGAGCGGTTCGCCGCCGCCGACCCCCGCTTCCGCCTGATATCCCAGGAGAACAAGGGCCTCGGCGCCGCCCGCAACACGGGTGTACGGGAGATGGCCGACGCCAGCGAGTACCTGGCCTTCGTCGACAGCGACGACACCCTGCCCGCCACCGCGTACGCCCTCCTCATCGACACCCTCGACAAGACCGGCTCGGACTTCGCCGCGGGCAACGTCACCCGCTTCCGCTCCGCGGGCCACGTCCAGTCCCCGGTCCACCGCGTCCCCTTCGCGGCGACCCGGCTGCGCACCCACGTGTCGAAGTTCCGGCCGCTGCTCACCGACCGCACCGCCTGGAACAAGGTCTACCGCCGCACCTTCTGGGAGAAGCACCACCTCGCCTACCCCGAGGGCATGCTCTACGAGGACGCCCCGGTCTCCGTCCCCGCGCACTACCTCGCCGAGTCCGTCGACGTCCTGAGCGAGCCCATCTACAACTGGCGCGAGCGCGAGATCGGCGAGCGCTCCATCACCCAGAACCGCACCAACCCACAGGGCCTCGTCGACCGCGTGAAGTCGATCCGCATGGTCCGCGACTTCATGCTCGGCCACAGCGACCCGATGTACGCCGAGCACCTGGCCGTCTACGACAACAACGCCCTCGCCGAGGAGATCCCCCTCTTCTGGAAGGTCCTGCCCGGCTCGGACGCCGCCTACCAGGAGGCGTTCCTGGAGCACGTGGGCCGCCTGGTCCGCGAGATCGGCCAGGACGCGGTGCGCGCGCTGCCCGTGCCGCACAAGCTGAAGCTGTACCTGACCGTGCACCGCCGCATGGACGAGCTGATCGAGCTCCTGGAGTTCGAGAAGGAGCACGGCGGCTCCATCCCGGTCACCGGCACCCTGCACCCGAAGGCCGACTACCCCTTCCTCGACACCGCCGCGCACCCGATCCCCGACGCGGTGCTCCGCCTCGACCAGGAGCTGCGCCTGCGCAGCCGCCTCGACGAGGCCGCCTGGCACGACGGCAAGCTGTGGCTGTCCGGCTGGGCCTTCGCGCGCCAGCTCGGCGCCGAGTCCCGCGCCAAGTCCCTGAAGTCCCTGATCCTCAAGGAGAAGGGCAGCCGCCGCACGGTCCTCGTGCCCGCGCGCTCCCACCTCGACCCGGAGGCCACGGTCGCCTCCGGCGCCGAGTTCCGGCACGCCGACTGGGCGGGCTTCGGCGCGCTCGTGAACCCGAACCGGCTCAAGCACCGCGGCAAGTGGGTCGACGGCCGGTGGTACGTGCGCATCGCCGTCGCCGGTACGGGCTCGACGCCCCGCCGCGGCCCCGTCCAGGGCGCGGGCACCGGCACCGGCCAGACCCCGCCCGCCCACTGGGTCACCGAGGACGTCCGCATCGCCCCGCAGATCCAGGACGGCGAGCTCTGCATCCGGGTGGAGAACGCACACGCACGCTGCCTCGAAGTCCGTTCGCAGGACGGGCAGTTGACGGTGCGCGGCATCCTGCGTACCGCCCCCGACGGGCCCACCCGACTGCGGCTGCGCCACCGCGAGTCCGGGCACATCCTGACGGTGCCGCTGGACCTGGGCGCCCCGGCCGGCGGCCGCGTGCCCTTCACGGCCACCGTCGACCTGACCGAGCTGACCCACGTACGCGAAGACCACGAGCGCCTCCGCCCCACGCAGGCCGAGCGGTCCATCGCCCGCTGGGACAGCTCCGTCGAGGTCGGCCCCGTCGCCGAGTCCCCCGAGGGCCCGCACCCCACCCGCCTCGCCCTGGTCCTGGACGACCGGGAGGGCTGCTCCGGCGCCCAGTTCCCGTACGAGGGACGGGCCTTGTACGCGCGCCGCAGCCCCGGCGGCTACCTCCAGCTCTGTGACCAGCCCGCCCAGCCGCTGATCGAGCACGTCGCCGTCGCCCCCGACGGCACGGTCGCGCTCAGCGGCACCTACCCGGCGGGCGGCGAGCACGAGCTGCGCCTCGTCCTTCGCCAGACCTGGTCCGGCCATGAATTCACCTTCCCCGCGCGGGCGGTGGACGGCCGCTTCGAGGCCCGCTTCGTGCCCGCGCCCACGTACCGCTATGCCGCGACGCCGCTGCGCGCCGGCTTCTGGTGGCCCTCGGTGGAGCGCCCCGACGGCGTCCGCACCGCCGTGCAGCTCGCCCCGACCGTGCAGGCCCAACTCCCCCTGGAGGTCAAGGCGCACGGCAAGCGGGTGGAGCTCCAGGCGCGCCAGTACGACCAGTTGGCGCTCCTCGCCCACTCCGAGCTGCGCCCCGAGGAGCGCTCCCGGTACCGCCAGACGCGGCTGCGCACCGAGACCTACCCGGCGGCCCGGCACGAGCCGCTGCGCGAGGCGGTCCTGTACGACGTGTTCGGCGGCCGCATGTACGGCGACTCGCCGCGCGCCATCCACGAGGAGCTGGTCCGGCGGGGCACGCCCGTCGAGCACCTGTGGGTCGTCAAGGACGGCCAGTGCGAGGTCCCGGCGACCGCGCAGGCCGTCCGCGTGCACAGCCCCGAGTGGTACGAGGCGATGGCGCGCTCCCGCTACATCGTCGGCAACACCCACTTCCCGCGCTGGCTGGAGCGCCGCGAGGGCCAGCAGATCGTCCAGACCTGGCACGGCACCCCGCTCAAGCGCATCGGCTTCGACTTCGACAACGACCACTTCGCGTCCACGCAGTACCTCGCCGACCTGGACCGCGAGCGCCACCAGTGGACGATGCTGGTCTCCCCGAACCGCTTCTCCACGCCGATCCTGGAGCGCGCCTTCCGCTTCCAGGGAGACGTGGAGGGCGAGCTGGTCGAGACCGGCTACCCGCGCAACGACGTGCTGCTCGCCCCCGACCGCGCCAAGCGCGCCGAGAAGGTGCGCCGCGCGCTCGGTCTGCCCGAGGGCAAGAAGGTCGTCCTGTACGCCCCGACCTGGCGCGAGGACAAGCAGCGCCACCGCGGCGGCTTCCTGCTCGACCTGCGCATCGACCTGGACGCCGCACGCCGTGAACTCGGCGACGACCACGTCCTGTTGGTCCGCCCGCACGCCCACATCGTGGAGCCGGTGCCGGGCGCGGGCGACGGCTTCGTGTGGGACGTGGCGGGCTACCCCGACATCATGGACCTGCTCCTGGTCGCCGACGTCCTGATCACCGACTACTCCTCGGTGATGTTCGACTTCGCGGTCACGGGCAAGCCGATGCTGTTCTTCACCTACGACCTGGAGCACTACCGCGACCGGCTGCGCGGCTTCTACTTCGACTTCGAGGAGCGCGCCCCCGGCCCGCTGCTCCAGGAATCCGGCGCCCTGGTGGCGGCGGTGCGGGACGTGACGGCGGCGACGGCCCCGTACGCGGAGGCGTACGAGCGGTTCCGCGCCGAGTTCTGCGACCTGGAGGACGGGCACGCCGCGCGCCGCGTCGTCGACCGGATGCTGGCACACCGGGGCGGGGCCGGGGCGGGCGCATGAGCACGGGAGACAGCACGGGAGACCGTACGGGAGCGAGTACGAGAGAGGCGGGCACCGCAGTGCCACAACCGAGCGTCGCCGAACCGCAGTTGACCGTCGTCGTGTACGGCCGCAACGTCCAGGGCCGCCTGGACGAGTGCCTGGACAGCGTCACCGGGCCGGCCGCCCCCGCCGGCACCGAGGTGATCGTCGCCGCCGTGGGCGCCTCCGCGCGCTCCGCCGCCGAGCAGTACCCCGGCGTCACGGTGGTCCCGCTGCCCGACGGCACCCCGGACGGCGCGGCCCGCGCCGCCGGCGCCGAGCGGGCGAACGGCCGCCGTCTGCTCTTCGTGCACAGCAAGGACACGGTGGTGACCGGCGCCCTGCGCGCCGTCACCGAGCGCGCCGCCGAACTCCCCGACACCGTCGACGTCCTCCTCCTCGACCACGTCCGCTCGACCTGGCGCCACCAGGGCATGCCCAGCGAGGACGGCCCGCACCTGGCGAAGGCGGGCCACCGCGCGCCGGCCCTCGCGGACTGCCCGGACCTGCTGAAGGTCACCCCGCTGCTCGGCAACCGCGTGCTGCGCACGGACTTCTGGCGCGCGCACCGGGAGCAGCTCTCCGGCAACGGCGGCGGCGAGCGGGCACAGCTCTCCGGCGACAGCGAGATGGTCGCCGCGTACGCCTCCCTGCTCCTCGCACGGCAGGTCGCCGCCCTCGACCAAGTGGCCCTGAACAGCCTGGAGTTGCGCCCCGAGAGCCGGCCGCGGCCGAGCACCGAGGACCGCTTCCGGCTGATCGAGGAGTACGAGGATCTGCTCGCCCTCGCCGCCGATCCGGGCCCGCGCCGGGTCCTCTACAACATCATGACGGCCACCTGTCTGCGGATCGTGGCCCGCGAGCCGATGCCGGAGAAGGTCGCCCGCGAGTTCTTCCACCGCGCCTCGCGCGCGGCCGTCACCTGGCGCCCCGAGGGCTACCAGCCCCCCGGCGGCCTCGAAGGGGTGCGGCGCAGACTCCTCGAAGAGGACGCGTTCACGAAGTACCGCGCCTTCCAGAGCGCCAACCAGAAGCGCCGCAAGCTCAAGTCGGCGGTCGTCGCGCGCAAGCACCAGCTGGGCAAGAAGGTCCGCGACGTCCGCTACCACCGCGACCTGAACAAGCCCGTCGACCCCAACCTCGCCGTCTTCACGGCGTATTGGGACCGCGGCGTGGCCTGCAACCCGGCGGCGATCGCGGCGAAGCTCGCGGAACTGGCCCCGCGGATCCACCCGGTCTGGGTGGTCTCGGCGGCGAACGTCCCGCTCCTTCCCCCCGGCACGGACCACATCGTGCCCGGCACCCGCCGCTACTGGGAGGTCATGGCCCGCGCCAAGTACCTCACCAACAACGTCAACTTCCCCAACGCCGTGGTGAAGCGCCAAGGCGCGATCCACCTCCAGACCCACCACGGCACCCCGCTCAAGCGCATGGGCCTGGACCAGCTGGACTACCCGGCGGCGTCCAAGGGCCTGAACTTCTACAGCCTCCTGTCGCGCGTCGACAAGTGGGACTACAGCGTCTCCGCGAACAGCCACACCACGCAGATGTGGGAGCGCGCCTACCCCGCGGACTACGTCTCCCTCGACTACGGCTACCCGCGCAACGACGTCTACTACAGCGCGACGGCGGCGGACGTCCTCTCGATCCGCGAGAAGCTCGGCATCGCCCCCGGCAAGCGGGCCCTCCTCTACGCGCCCACGCACCGCGACTACGAGGCGGCGTGGACCCCGCGCCTGGACCTGGCGGCCCTCGCCGAACAGCTCGGCGAGGACACGGTCCTCCTCGTGCGCGGCCACTACTTCTACGGCGGCGAGGCGTCCCCGCTCTCGGGGCTGCGCCGCAGCGGCCGGGTCATCGACGTGTCGTCGTACGACCCGGTGGAGGAGCTGGCCCTGGCGGCGGACGCCCTGATCACCGACTACTCGTCCATCATGTTCGACTACGCCAACCTGGACCGCCCCCTCGTCATCTACGCGGACGACTGGGAGACCTACGCGAAGACCCGCGGCGTGTACTTCGACCTGATGACGCACGCGCCGGGCCATGTGGCCCGCACCCAGGACGAGTTGACGGAGATCTTCACGTCGGGCGCCTGGCGGGACGAGGCGGCGGCGAAGGCCCGTGCCGCCTTCCGGCGCACGTTCTGCGAGTTCGACGACGGGCGGGCGGCGGAGCGCGTCGTACGCCGTGTGTTCCTGGACGAGGCGGAGGAATCCCTGCCGCCGATCGTCCCCGTCGACGAGCGCACCCCGGCACCGACCCCCGAGGAGGCGGCAGCCCGATGACGACCACTCCCGACGTGACGGTGACCGTCATCGTCTACAACGACGCGGACCGCCTCCCGCGCGCGGTGGCCTCCCTCCTGCGCCAGACGCACACGAACATCGAGATCGTCATCAGCGACGACCACTCGACGGACCACACCCCCGAGGTGGCCCGGCAGTTGGCGTCGGCGGACGACCGCATCACGTACTTGCGGCTGCCGGAGAACAGCGGCGGCTGCAGCGCCCCGCGCAACCGCTCCCTGGACATCGCGCGCGCCCCGTACGTGATGTTCCTGGACAGCGACGACGAACTCCCCGAGCGGGCGGTGGAGTTGCTCCTCGCCGCCCACCGCGAGCGCCCGGAGATCGACTTCGCGATGGGCGCGGTGGAGCGGGTCCGCGTGGACACGGGCCGCACGTCGACGTGGATGCCGCACCTGGTGGCGGAGCGCCGCACGGTGGACGGCATCGAGTCCGAACCGGCCCTGTTCTTCGAGCACTTGTCGACGAGCAAGATGTACAAGAAGGAATTCCTCGACCGGAACGGCCTCCGCTTCCCGGAGGGCATCCACTACGAGGACCAGCTCTTCTCGGCCCAGGCGTACTGCCTGGCGAAGTCCTTCACGGTGATCCCCGACCCGGTCTACCGCTGGTACATAGCCCCCTATGAGGCGGCGGAGTCGGCCTCGATCTCGAACCAGCGCCACAAGCTGACGAACGTCCGCGACCGCATCCACGTCCAGGGCCTGATCGACGAGTTCCTGGTGACGAGCGGCCACGAGGGTGTTCGGGAGGCGAAGGACTACAAATTCCTCAAGCACGACTTCCGCATGTACGCGGGTGACCTGCCGTACCGCGACGAGGAGTGGCTGACGGGCTTCGCTGAGATCGTGAACCCGTACTTGGCGGAGCTCTCCCCGGATGCCTACGCCCGCCTCCCCCGCGCGGAGCGTGTCGTGCTCCAACTGGTCCGGGACGGCCGCCTGTCCGACGCGCAGCTTGCGGCGCGGGGCCTGGGCCACGGGGTGGCGCCGCGGACGACGGTGACGGACACGGACGGCCACGTGTACTGGGGCGAGGTGCTCCCCTCCTCCCCCCTCTCCCGCCGCGAACTGGACCTGACGGACCAGGGCCTGGACACGCGCCCGTTCCCCGGCGCCCAGTTCCGCCACGAGATCACGCGCCTGGACCGTGGCCCCGGCGCCTCCCTCGACCTCTCGATCCGCACCTACGACCCGGGCCTGCGCCTCCCGGTGGGCCCGCAGATCGCGTCCCTCGTGGTGGCGCCGGGCCGCCGCCGCATGACGACCCGCTTCCGCCTGGACCCGGTGGCCCCCGGCGTCTTCGAGGGGACGGTCCGCCTGGACCTCGCCTCGGCCCCCGTCCCGGTCAACGGCTTCGAGGGCGCACGCCACCCCCTCGTGCAACTCGTCTCCCCGGACAACCTCCGCAACACGGGCCTGCTCCTGGCCCCCCTGCACTTCCCTTCCCTGACGGCCCGGGTGGACTACAAGGGCGGCACCCTGCCCCACGAGATCACGGTGGAACCGGAGGGCCGCGCCTCGGGCCGCCTCCAACTCCGCTGGACGCCGGTGGGCGTGACGTCACGGGTGATACGGCCGGTGGCCCGCAGGGTGAGCGCCCGCACGGGCACCCGCGTCCGCAGAGCAGCCAAACTCCTGGCCAGCGTGGCCCGTTGAGCTCAGCTCGGTTGGCGGCCATCTGTGTTACTCACGAGGTGGCCGCCGCCTGCCTGGAGGGAGCCTCACACCAGCAGCCCTCTCCAGGCGCCACGCACATCGCACTGCCCGAGCGCGCACCCGCCCCCTGCCGCGGATCTCGCTCGCGCCGACTGTCCGCGCACCGCACCGCACCGCACCGCTTTGCGCCGCACCACCCGTGCGGCAACGCGTTCGTGGCGAGCTCGGAGACGCAGAGCCGGATGTCGTCCTGCCGGTCAGTGACACCCCACTCCGCGAGCGTCTCGACAGCAAAGGTCCGCGCCGCACTCACCGACCCGCGTGCGAGGTGGCCGACCTGCTCGGCGTTCGCGCCGGGGAGCCTGTCGTCGTCCGCCGTCGCATCATCCAACTCGACGGTGAACCCTGCGAGTTGACGGACACGTACTACCCAGTGGAGATCGCGCGCGGCACCCCTCTCGCCGAGACGGGGAAGATCCGGGGCGGAGCCATGACGTTCCTGGCCGAGCTCGGCCACATCGGCGTACGCGTCCGCGAGGACGTGACCGCCCGCATGCCGGACGCCGACGAACGCGAGGCACTGCGTCTCGGGCAGGACGAACCCGTGCTTCGGCTGAGCCGAGTCACCCTGGACGGCGGCGAACGCCCGATCCAGGCCGACATGATGGTGATGCCCGCCCACCACCAACGGCTGCGCTACGAGATCAGGATCGGGTGACGCGGATGGCCCGGTGCCCCGGACGCCCGGTGGCCAGGTGACCCCACCACCTCGAACAACACCTGCCCCCGAGGCCCCACCCCCACCCGCCGCAGCGCGGGATCGTCCGCCGGCAGTCCCCCGTCACCCGGATACGCCACCACCCACCGCACCCCGTACCGGTGCAGCACCTCAAGGCGCTCGGCCCGTGACGTACCCGCGGCGAAGTACCGGTTCACGGCATCCAACCGCCGCTCCTGATCCGGCAGGAAGAAGTCCGGATACCCCGGAGCCACCGTGTACGGCCCGTACGCGGGAATCTGCCGGGCCGGGAACGTCTTGGCCATCACCACGTCCCCGTACCGCACCCCCCGGTCCATGATCCACTGGTAACCCGCCCACGGTGCCTTGTACTTGGCGGCGACCCGCGGCGGCAGGTCCCGCTTCGGGATCACGTAACCCAGCGTCCCCACCTGCGTCCAGGCACCCACCAGCAGCGCGAGCCCCAGCACCCCCGCGAAGAGCCCCCGCATCCCGGCCTTCCGTGCCCCGGCCCGCCTCCCCGCCTCGAACACCTCGAGCGCCGCCGCCAGCTGCGCCGGGATCAGGGCGGCCGGCAGGACCCGTCCCCACGAGTAGTGGCCGGTGAGCCCGCCCGCCGCGAACATCAGGGCGCCCAGCGCGAGGAAGATCACCAGCGGATCCCGCCGGTCCCGGCGCCAGCGCAGGGCGAGAGCGGCCACCCCCACCAGCACCAGCCCGAAGTGCCCGAGCAAGTGCCGGTAGAGCGAGCGGTGGATCTCCTCCAGGCCGCCCACCCCGAACAGGTCGAAGAAGGAGTAGTACGGCCAGGCCAGCAGGACCACGAAGCCCAGCGCCAGGCCCCCGCCGAGCCGCAGCAGCACCGCCCGCGACGGCCACGGCCGCGCCCCCGCCACCATCGCGAGCGCCCCGAACGACGCGACCACGCCCGTGAACTGGTGGCTGAGCAGGATGACGGACCAGAGCAGCCCCAGGCCCAGGAAGACCGGCACGCCCGACCCGGAGCGCAGGGCACGGCGCAGCAGCGCCCACAAGTGGAAGGACAGCCCCAGCGCGAACGTACTCGGATACGAGATCGTCAGAGCAAGGGAGTTGAGCCCGAGGAAGCCGCTCCAGTTGAAGAGCGAAGGGCCCCAGAGGAGGAGCAGGCACAGAAGGGCGAGCGGCGGCGCCGCCCGTCGCGTGCTGAACGTCCGTACGAGATTCCAGACCCCCGTCACCAGCAGGGCGAGCCCCGCCACCGCCGCCATCCGCAGCACCACGAACGTCCCGAGCCCCGTCACCTTGGCCAGACAGCCGAGCAGCAGCATCCAGGGGGAGTAGTAGGGGCTGGGGGTGTTCGCGTCGACGAGGGGGTTGCCGGGGTCGACCAGGTCGTGGCGGAGCCGTTCGATCGTCGCCGCGTGGACGCCGAGGTCGCCCGCCCAGGGCAGCCTGGCGATCACGGCGACGAGCAGGATCAGCAGGAGCAGGGCGGGCAGGGCGGGCAGGGCGGCCGCCAGGACCGCCCAGGAGGGGGTCTTACGCGCGCCGCGCATCACGCTTCGCGTGCTCCTTGTGCCCACGGTGTCCACGGTGCTGGAACACCCACGTCCGGTACACCAGGAAGCGGAACGCCGACGCCAGCACGATCGACAGCGCCTTCGCGATGTTCGAGCCGAGCGGCCCGCTCATGCCCGCCAGGTGGTAGCCCGCGTAGAACAGCGCGCTCTCCATCACCACGCCGATCCCGCTGAAGACGAAGAACAGCACGATCTGCCGCTTCGTGCGCGCGGACCGGTCCCGGTAGGTGAAGAAGCGGAAGCCCAGGTAGTTGGTGCCCATGGCGATGCAGCTGGCCAGCACCGTCGCGGTCATCGGGCCCCAACCGAGGCCGTGCAGAAGGAGGTTGAAGACGACGAAGTTGACCAGCACGCCGCTGCCGCCGACCACGCCGAACTTCACCAGCTCGAGGGTGAGGCGGCGCAGACGCGCGAAGGTGAGACGGCCGCCACCCGTGTGCGCGGGCTCCACGCCGGGCGCGGGCGCCCCGGGGGTGGCGGAGGACGTCGTGGGGGCCTGGTCCAGCATCGTCATCGTCGCGACCTCGCCCGCAGCTTCCACGGCATCGCGATCGACTCCAGCTGCACCATCAGGTTCATCTTCGACTCGCCGACCGTGCGGTCCTCGAAGTGGATCGGCACCTCCACGACGTCGAAGCCGCGGCGCAGCGCCCGGTACTTCATCTCGACCTGGAAGCTGTAGCCCGCGCTGTCCACGGACGCCAGGTCGATGGCGCGCAGCGCGTCCGCCCGCCACAGGTTGAAGCCGCCGGTGATGTCGCGGACGCGGGTGCCGAGGATGGTGCCCGCGTACGTGTTGGCCCAGCGCGAGAGCAGCTTGCGGTGCGCGCCCCACGCGTCGGAGAGGGTGCCGCCCTGCACATAGCGGCTGCCGATGACGACGCCCGCCTCGGTGGAGAGGGCGACCCCGAGCAGCTCGGCGATCTTGTCGGCGGGGTGGCTGCCGTCCGCGTCCATCTGCAGCACGTACCGCGCGCCGTCCGCGACGGCCTGCGCCATCCCGGCCGCGTAGGCCCGGCCGAGGCCGTCCTTCTCGGTGCGGTGCAGCACCGAGATCCGGGCGGCGCCCTCGCGCTCCGCGTACTCCTGCGCCTTGCTCTCCGCGAGGTCGCCGGTGCCGTCCGGGCTGGAGTCGTCGACGACGAGCAGGCGCAGCCCCGGCAGCGGGAGCGCCATCAGCGCGTCGGCCATCCCGGGCAGATTGCCCGCCTCGTTGTACGTCGGCATGACGACGGTCAGCGGCGTCCGCGCCCACGCTTCGGGCAGACGCCCCGTATGGCGCTCGGAGATGTTCACAGTCACGCTTGAGCCCTTCCTCGGTCCGACCACTGATCGCGGAGACGTCCTGGAAGACGTCTGGATACCGGAAGACGTTCAGCCGGACCTTCCTCGTACGGCCTCGTACGGGCCCCGCAGACCTCCGTCAGACAATCTCATCCACCTTAGCCCATATGCCCGAATTATTGGGATATGGCAAATCTCATCACCCGTTCCGCGCCCCGGAGACAACCTCCCGCCCCGCGATACGCTCCGCTGCATCACCGGCGACAGGGACCGAACCGGCGACAGTGACCCACAGGGACACGGACAGGGACACGGACAGGGACGGGGAGCAGCCATGGGGGGCGCGGTACCGAAGCCGCTGCGGGAGCAGGACCCGCGCGAGGTGTCCGGCTACCCGGTGCGGGCCCGGATCGGCGAGGGCGGCATGGGCACCGTCTACCTCTCGTACAGCCGCGGCGGCCAGCCCGTCGCCCTGAAACTGATCCGCGCCGAGTACGCCGAGGGCTCCGGCTCCACCGCCTTCCGCGAACGCTTCGCCCGCGAGATCGCCGCCGCCCACCACGTCGCGGGCTACCACCTCGTGCCCGTCGTCGACCACGACGCGCACGCCGCCCGCCCCTGGCTCGCCACCCGGTACGTCCCCGGGATCCCCTTGGACGACGTCCTCGACGACCACGGGCCGCTGCCCGCCGCCACCGTGCTCCAGCTCGCCGCGTGCACCGCCCGCGCCCTGTCCGCCGTGCACATCGCCGGGGTCATCCACCGCGACGTCAAGCCGGGCAACCTGCTGCTCGCCGCCGACGGCCCCTGGCTCCTGGACTTCGGCATCGCCCGCGCCGCCGGGGCCGCGACGCTGACCACGGTGGGCCGCCTCGTCGGCACGCCCCGTTACATGTCTCCCGAGCACGCCCTCGGGCGGCCGCTCACGGCCGCCGCCGACGTGTTCGCGCTCGGCCTGGTCGCCGCCGAGGCCGCCACGGGCCGCCATCCCTTCGGGCGCGGCAACGGCCTGGCCATCGCCGCGCGCATCGCGGGCACCGACCGCGAGCCCCCGGCACTGGACGACGTACCGGAGCCCGTCCGCACCCTCGTCCGCTCCTGCCTGGCGGCCCGCCCCGAGGACCGGCCGACGGCGGCGCGGGCGGCCGAGCTGTTCGCCGCGGCGTTCAGGGAGACGGCGGGCCGCACTGAGGCGACGGGCCGGACGGAGACGACAGGCCGAACGGAGACGACAGGCCGCGACGTGCGGGACTTCACCGGCTGGCTCCCGGCCCAGGTCGCCGCCGACGTGACCCGCGTCGAGGCATCCCTCGCCCCGGCGCCGGCGCCCGCCCCGTCCCTGGCGGACGCGGAGACCGTGCGGGCGCTGCCCCCGACCGCGCCCCTCACGGTGCGGGACGAGTCGGGCAGCTCGTCGGAGTGGTCACGCCGGGTGCGCCGCGAACCCTGATCCCACGGCGCCCACGTAACTCCCCCCCCCACGCAATTCCCCGCGTAACTCCCCCTGTACGAACGGAACTTCGGCACCCTCAACAGTGTCGTAAGCTCTGTACGCTTCAGCGGCGCCGCACGGCACAGGCGCACCGCATGTCACCGGGGGAGGCACTCACACCATGAGCGGCAGCGCACCACAGGGCGGCGGCGCACCACAGGGCAGCGGCGCGTCACAGGGCGGCACCGGCAGCCGCGGCGGCGGCAACCGGCGCGACATCCTGAGCCCCCTCGGGCCGCAGGACCCCCGCGAGACCTCCGGCTACCGGCTCCTCGCCCGGATCGGCGAGGGCGGCATGGGCACCGTCTACCTCTCCCACACCCGCGGCGGCCAGCCCGTCGCGCTCAAGGTGATCCGCCGCGAGTACGGCCAGGACCCCGACTTCCGCCGCCGCTTCGAGCAGGAGGTGCAGGCCGCCCGCCGCGTCCAGGGCTACCACCTGGTGCCGGTCGTCGACCACGACACCAGCGGCGAACTCCCCTGGCTCGCCTCGGCGTTCATCCCCGGCATCCCCCTCGACGACACCCTGGCCGTGCACGGCCCGCTGCCGCTGCCCGCCGTCTTCCAGCTCGTCGGCTGCGCGGCGCGCGCGCTCTCCGCGATCCACAGCGCGGGCGTGATCCACCGCGACCTGAAGCCCAGCAACATCCTGCTGGGTTCCGGCGGCCCGTACGTCATCGACTTCGGCATCGCCCGCGCCGCCGACGCCACCCAGCTCACCCAGTCCGGCGGTCTGATCGGCACCCCGCAGTACATGTCGCCCGAGCACGCCCTCGGCGAGCAGGTCACCGCGGCCGCCGACGTCTTCTCGCTCGGCCTGATCGCCGCGATCGCCGCCACCGGCCGCCACCCCTACGGCGACGGCGGCGCCATCACCATCGCCGCCCAGATCGCCAACACCGCCCACCGCCCGCCCCAACTCACCGCATACGACGAGCAGTTGCGTCCGCTCCTGGAGCGCTGCCTCACCGGTGACCCGGCCGCCCGGATCGGCACCGCCGAGCTCGCCGAGTGGTGCGAGCGGGCGTCGGGCCGTGCGCTGAGCGACTTCGGCGACTGGCTGCCGCTCGCCCTGGCCGAGGAGATCGCCCGGCGCGAGCAGACGGCCCAGAACCCGCCCCCGCCCCAGGCTCCCGCCGCCCCGCCTGCACCCCCGACGACGGCGCCCACCGCCCCGCCCGCGACGGGGTACGGCTACCCGGCCGCCCCGGCGACCCAGACCTTCGGCGCCCCGGCCGACCCGCAGACCTACAACCTCTCCCCCGCTCCCGCCCCGGCCGCGCCACGGCGCCGGGGCCGTGGCCGCCTCGCCCTGATCGCCGCCGCCCTGATCATCGCGGTCGGCGCGGGAGCGGGCGCGGCGGTGTGGGTGCTCGGCAAGGACGACGGCAAGAGCGGCGACGAGGCGAAGGGCAACGACGACAAGCACGCGTCGTCGCCCGCCAACTCACCCAAGGAGGAGGAGAGTTCCGAGCCCGGCGACCCCACCGGGGAAACCTCGACTCCCCCCGCTGGCACCACGTACAAGGCGCTGTTCAATGACCGGCCGATGACGCTGCGCACCCCGGCCGGCTCGCTGGACCGCACCTATGTGGACCTCGACGGCCCCAAGGTCGACCCGACCGGGAACATGGACAGCGAGGACTACGACTTCTCGGCGGAGTACCAGGAGCTGACGTTCGACCACCCCATGGGCAAAGCGGCCGGCGCCACTCCCGAGCAGTGCCGGGAAGGCGCCGAGCAGAACCCTTTCAGGGAGACCCTGAGCGGCGACGCGATCAACAAGTCCCAGCAGATCGTCAAGGGCGACCGGCTCTGCATGATCACCGGCGACGGCAACCTCGCCATGTGGACCATCACCGACGTCGACGCCCCCAGCGACCCCGACTACCTCCCCGATCTCAAGGGGACGGTCACCGTCTGGGAGACCGGCACCTGACCCCGGAAACCGGCACCTGATCCGCCCGGCCGGACGCACGCGAGGGGGCGCCCACATCACTCGATGCGGGCGCCCCCTCGGCGCGGCAGGGCCTACGAGTGCGTACGCAGCAACGTACGCATGGTCCTCATGGCCACGGACAGGTTCGCCAGATCGAACGCGTCCGAGCCCTGGATCTCGTCCAGCGTCGTCCGCGCACGGCCCAGGATCGCCGCGTTCTTCTCCTCCCACGCCTTGAACCGCTGCTCCGGCGTCGACGCGCCGTTGCCCACCGACAGCACGTCGGACGTCAGCGCCGCGTGCGCCGCGTACAGGTCCTCGCGGATCGACGCGCGCGCCATGGACTGCCAGCGGTCCGCGCGCGGCAGCTCGATGATGCGGTCCATGAGCTGGGTGATGTGCAGCCGGTCGGCGAGGTCGTAGTACACCTCGGCGACCGCCATCGGGTCCTTGTCGGTGCGGTCCGCGATCGCGACGATGTCGAGCGCCGGGAAGACCGAGGAGAACCCGGCGACCCGCTGCGCCAGCTCCTCCGGGACCCCGGCCTCCGTCAGCTCCTCCCGGATGCCCTGGTACCACTCCAGGTCCGAGCCGCTCAGCAGCTTCGGCAGCTCCGTCCAGACCTGGGCGACGCCCTCGCTGAAGAAGCCGATCGTGTCGGCGAGCTGCAGCGGCTGCGGCCGGTTGTTGAGCAGCCAGCGCGTGCCGCGCTCCACGAGGCGGCGCGAGTGCAGCCGGATCTGCGTCTGGATCTCGGCCTGCACCTCGTTGTCGAGGGACTCGACGGCGTCCCAGACCTCGCTGAGGCCGAAGATCTCGCGCGCCGCGAGCTGCGCCCGCACGATCTCCTCGAGGGAGGCGCCGGTCTCCTCGCGCAGCCGGTGCAGGAAGGTCGAACCACCGGTGTTCACCGTGTCGTTGACCAGCACCGTCGTCACGATCTCGCGGCGCAGCGCGTGCCCGTCGACCTGCTCGGGGAACTTCTCGCGCAGCGCCTTCGGGAAGTAGGCGTGCAGCAGGCGGCGCAGATACGCGTCGTCGGGCAGCGTTGTCTGGATCAGCTCGTCCGCCGTGGTGATCTTCGTGTACGCGAGGAGCACGGCGAGCTCCGGCTGCGACAGTCCGCGCCCCGCGTTGAGCAGCTCACGGATCTGCCGGTCGCTGGGCAGGAACTCCAGGCCCCGGTCGAGGTGGCCCTGCTTGCCGAGCCTGCGCATGAAGCGCTGGTGGGCGTGGAGCAGCGACGGCGACTGGGCGACGGCGTTGGCGAGGGCGGTGTTCTGCGCGTAGTTGTTGCGCAGCACCAACTGGCCGACCTCGTCGGTCATTTCGGCGAGCAGCTTGTTGCGCTGCTTGACCGTCATGTCGCCGTTGGCCACGACCGCGTTCAGCAGGATCTTGATGTTCACCTCGTGGTCGGAGGTGTCCACGCCCGCGCTGTTGTCGATCGCGTCGGTGTTGATGCGGCCGCCGGAGCGCGCGAACTCGATGCGCCCGAGCTGCGTGAGCCCCAGGTTGCCGCCCTCACCGACGACCTTGACCCGCAGCTCCTGGCCGTCCACGCGGATCGCGTCGTTCGCCTTGTCGCCCACGTCGGCGTTGGACTCGGCGCTCGACTTCACGTACGTGCCGATGCCGCCGTTCCACAGCAGGTCGACGGGGGACTGGAGGATGGCCTTCATGAGGTCGGCCGGGGTCATCTTGGCGACGCCCGTCTCGATGCCGAGGGCCTCGCGGATGTGCGCGTTGAGCTGGATCGCCTTGGCACTGCGCGGGAAGATCCCGCCGCCGGACGAAAGGAGCTCCTTGTTGTAGTCGGCCCAGGAGCTGCGCGGCAGCTCGAACAGGCGGCGCCGCTCCGCGTACGAGGTGGCCGCGTCCGGGTTCGGGTCGATGAAGATGTGTCGGTGGTCGAAGGCCGCGACAAGCCGGATGTGCTCACTCAGGAGCATTCCGTTGCCGAAGACGTCGCCGCTCATGTCGCCCACGCCGACCGCCGTGAAGTCCTCGGTCTGGGTGTCGTGGCCGAGCTCCCGGAAGTGCCGCTTCACGGACTCCCAGGCGCCGCGCGCGGTGATGCCCATGCCCTTGTGGTCGTAGCCGGCCGAGCCACCGGAGGCGAAGGCGTCCCCGAGCCAGAAGTTGTAGCTCTCGGCGACCTCGTTGGCGATGTCGGAGAACGTGGCGGTGCCCTTGTCGGCGGCGACCACGAGGTAGGTGTCGTCCTCGTCGTGCCGCACGACGTCCGCCGGGGGCACGACCTCTCCGGCGACGAGGTTGTCGGTGATGTCGAGCAGCGCCGAGATGAAGATCTTGTAGCAGGCGACGCCCTCGGCCAGCCACGCGTCCCGGTCCACGGACGGGTCGGGCAGCTGCTTGGCGACGAAGCCGCCCTTGGCGCCGACCGGCACGATGACGGTGTTCTTCACCATCTGCGCCTTCACCAGGCCGAGGATCTCCGTACGGAAGTCCTCACGGCGGTCGGACCAGCGCAGACCACCGCGCGCGACCTTGCCGAAGCGCAGGTGCACGCCCTCGACCCGCGGCGAGTACACCCAGATCTCGTACGCCGGGCGGGGCGCAGGAAGGTCCGGGATGGCCTGCGGGTCGAACTTCATGGAGACGTACGCGTGCGGCTTGCCGCCCGCCGCCTCCTGGAAGAAGTTGGTGCGCAGCGTCGCCTTGATCACGGTGAGGAACGAGCGCAGGATGCGGTCCTCGTCCAGGCTCGCCACCTGGTCGAGGGCGCCGTCCAGCTCCTCCAGGATGCCGTCGATGAGCTCGGTGCCGGCGCTCTGCCGGTCCGGGGACATCCGGGCCTCGAAGAGGGAGATGAGCAGCCGCGTCGTGTGGACGTTGTTGCGGAGGGTGTCCTCCATGTAGTCCTGGCTGAACGTGGAGCCCGCCTGGCGCAGGTACTTGGCGTAGGCGCGCAGCACCATCGCCTGCCGCCAGCTCAGCCCGGCGCCGAGCACCAGGGAGTTGAAGCCGTCGACCTCCGCCTCGCCGGACCAGGCGGCGGCGAACGCCTCCTGGAAGCGCTCGCGGGCGTCGTCGGCCATGTAGTCGCCGTTGCCGTTGATCGCGTTGGGCATGCGCAGACCGAAGTCGTAGACCCACGCGTTGGTCCGGTCCGAGCAGCGCAGCTCGTACGGGCGCTCGTCGGTGACCTCGACGCCGAGGCGCTGCAGCACGGGCAGGACGGCCGAGAGGGAGACCTGGCCGCCGAGCCGGTAGATCTTGAAGCGGCGCTCACCGGGGGCGGCGCCCACCGGCTCGTACAGGCTGAGCGCGAAGTCGCCCTTGCCGTGCGTCAGTTGCTCCAGGTGCACCAGGTCGGCGACGGCGGCACGCGGCGTGTGGTCCGCCTTGTAGCCCTCGGGGAAGGCGGAGCCGTACCGGCGCAGCAGCTCCGCGGCCCGCTCCTCGCCGCACTCGGCGGTCAGCGCCTCGGCGAAGCCGTCGGCCCAGGAGCGGGCGGCCTCGACGAGACGGGCCTCGATGCGCTCCTTGTCGGCGTCGGACAGCTCCGGGAGCTCGCTGCCGGGCGCGACACGGACGACGAAGTGGATGCGGGAGAGGATCGACTCGGTGTTCCAGGCGGTGAAGTCGACGCTGGTGCCGCCCAGTTCCTCCTTGAGGATGTCGATGATCCGCAGCCGTACGCCCGTGGTGTAGCGGTCCCGGGGCAGGTAGACGAGCGCCGAGTAGTAGCGCCCGTACTCGTCCTGCCGCAGGTAGAGGCGCAGGCGCCGCCGCTCCTGCAGGTAGAGAACGCTCGTGACGATGGAGCGCAGCTCGTCGGCCGGGGTCTGGAACAGCTCGTCGCGCGGGTACGTCTCCATGATCTGCAGCAGGTCACGGCCGTCGTGGCTGTTGCGCGAGAACCCGGCGCCCTTGAGGACCTCGTCGACCTTGCGGCGGATCACGGGGACGCGCAGCACCGACTCGGTGTACGCGGCCGAGGAGAACAGACCGAGGAAGCGGCGCTCACCGATGACGTTGCCCTCGGCGTCGAACTTCTTCACGCCGACGTAGTCGAGGTAGCTCGGGCGGTGCACGGTGGCCCGGCTGTTGGCCTTCGTCAGGACCAGGAGCTTGTGCTCGCGGGCCTTGGCGCGGGCGTCGGCGGGCAGCCGGCTGAAGGACGGGCTGACGGGGTGGTGGTCCTCGCCGTCGTGCGGCGGGTCGGCGCGCAGGATGCCGAGGCCGGTGCCGGGGACCGCGGTGAGGGAGTCGTCCTCGGTGAGGTCGTACTCGCGGAAGCCGAGGAACGTGAAGTGGTTGTCGGCGAGCCAGCGCAGCAGCTCGCGGGCCTCCTCGACCTCCTGGTCGCGCAGGTCGACGGCGGTCGGCTCGCCGGGCAGCTCATCGGCGATGCGCAGCGCCGCGTCGCGCATCTTCTCCCAGTCCTCGACGGTCTCGCGGACGTCGGACAGGACGCGCACCAGATCGGCGGTGATCTGCTTCAGGTCGGCCCGGTCGGTCTCGCGGTCCATCTCGACGTGGATCCACGACTCGGTGAGCGCGTCGTGCGGGCGCTCCGTCGAGGCGTCGGCGGACAGGACCTCAAGGAGCTTGCCCGTGACGTCACGGCGGACGATGACCTGGGGGTGGATCACGACGTGGATGCCGCGGCCCTGGCGGGAGAGCTCATTGGTGACGGAGTCGACGAGGAACGGCATGTCGTCGGTGACCACCTCGACGACGGAGTGGCTGCACGTCCAGCCGTTCTCCTCGACCGTCGGGGTGTGCACCCGGACGTTGGCGGTTCCCTGCGGGCGGTTCTCGGCCAGCCGGTAGTGCGAGAAGGCGGCTCCGAAGACGTCGACCGGGTCACGGTCGGCGAGGTCCTCGGGGGCGGTGTGCAGGTAGTAGCGCTGGAGGAACGCGAGTGCGGTGTCCTGGTCGGGCGCGGCCTCGCTCGTCGACCCGGTCGGAGCCCCCGTGGGTAGGCGCCCCCCCACCGGGCTGTTCTCAGCTACCCGGGCGGCCCGTGCGAGCAGCTCGGCCTTGGCTTCGTCCAGCTTGGTCTGCATTGTCCTCTGACTCCTGTCGCGCGCCGTTGCGTGACGTAGAAGGAAGTGATGTGACATAACGCCGCGACGCGGGGTCTCCGGTCCAGGTCGACGTTATGCCGCGATGAGCGATGAGCGGGCGGTTATCCGCCAAATTCAGCGGCTTCGCTGAGTGGCTTGCCGGCCGGCTCGGCCGGCCGTACCGCGAGGAAGCGTCAGCGACCGCCCGGGCACGGATGTACTCCGTGGCTCCCGGGCGCAGGGCGGGGACACTCGTGCCCCCGCGGGATATCGCGCTGATCACGGGACAAGGCTATCGCCCCGCACCGGTAACCCGTCATGAGCCGCATGTGTACAAAAGATGAGGCGAAACTTTGCCACTCTGCACAGAAACCAGCCATGGCTGAGCCACTCCCCCTGCCCTTGCCTCGTGGACGCTCTCGTGGACTGGACGCTCTCGTGGACGGTCGCGCGGACGGCTTCCGGCTCTCTTGCGGCTTCCGGCTCTCTCCGACTTGCGGGTGGCCCTCTTGGCAAAGGGCCGCGGTGGAGGCACGTTGGCCAAGGCGATCCGCCCGACGGGCGGGCGGGCCCGGCCGAGGGGAGTGCGGCGAGATGCCAGCGAAGATCCTGATAGTGACCGGTGACGCGGCGGAGTCACTGGAGGTGCTCTACCCCTACCAACGGCTGCGCGAGGAGGGCTACGACGTCGACATCGCCGCCCCCGCCCGCAAGAAGCTCCAGTTCGTCGTGCACGACTTCGAGCCGGGCTTCGACACCTACACCGAGAAGCCGGGCTACACCTGGCCCGCCGACCTCGCCTTCTCCGAGGTCGATCCCGGGCAGTACGCCGCCCTGGTGATCCCCGGCGGCCGGGCCCCCGAGTATCTGCGCAACGACCCCGAGCTCCGGAAGATCCTCAAGGCGTTCTTCGACTCCGACAAACCAGTGGCCCAGATCTGCCACGGCCCCCTCCTGACCGCGGCCATCGGCGGGCTCCAGGGCCGCCGCGTGACCGCCTACCCGGCCCTCGAGCTGGACATCCAGTCCGCGGGCGCGACCTTCCAGGACGCCGAGACGGTGGTCGACGGCACCCTCGTCTCCGCCCGCGCCTGGCCGGACCACTCCCGCTGGATGCGCGAGTTCCTGACCGTGCTGCGGGCGAAGGCACCGGTCACCTGAGGCAGCCCCTGAGGCACCCGCACCCCGACGCGGGCGACGGCCCCGGCGCGGCCCGGCTCAGGCGGTCCCAGGCGGTGCCAGGCGGTGTCAGGCAGCCTCAGGTCGGCTCAGGCCAGCTCATGCCGCGAACGCCTCCGCCACCCGCACCGCCTCGGCCAGCGTGTCCACCACGGGCACGCCCGCCTCCTCCAGGCTGGCGCGGCTGTGCGAGCCACCGGTGTAGAGGACCGCGCGAGCGCCCGCGTGGGCCGCCGCCACCGCGTCGTCGACGGCGTCACCGATCACCACCGTGCGCGCCGCGGGTATGCCGTCGAGCGCGGCGAGGTGGCGCACCATGCGGTCGGCCTTGCCCGCGTGCGAGGTGTCCATCCGCCCGTCGATGCGTATGAAGTGCTCCTCGATGCCGTGCTTGCGGACGATCGGCACCAGATGTTCGTGCGGGGCGAGCGAGAGCAACGACTGGGTGTGCCCCGCCGCCCGGCGCTGCGCGAGCAGCTCGGCCGCGCCGTCCGCGAGGCCGCAGGACTCCGCCCGCGCCCAGTAGTGCTTGTGGAACACGGCGTCCATCACCTCCCACTCGGCCTCGGTGGGCAGCCGCCCCATGAGCCGCTCGTAGAAGCGCGGTATGGGCACGCAGTACAGATCGCGGTACCGCTCCAGCGTGATCGGTGCCAGGCCGATCTCCGCGAACGAGGCGTTGGTCGCCTCGATCACCGTGTGGATGTCGTGCAGGAGCGTGCCGTTCCAGTCCCAGACGATGTGTGCTGCGTGTGCGTGCTTCCCCATGTCGAAGAACGTACCCGCCGCCACCGGCCGCCCACCATCGGCAGATCCCTGACCGTCCCCGGACCCGACCCTGATCACCACCAAGGGTCGCTCAGGCCAAAGCTCGACCGGCGCCCCGCGAGAACTGCGCCCCGTGAGAACTGCGCCCGACCTGCCCCCGCGCCGAGCCCGAGCCCGGCCCGCACACAGCCGCACCCGGCCGCACCCGGCCACACCCAGTCGGTCAGCAGCCGCTCAGCCGACCAGCCCCGGAATCTCCTGCGTCGCGAACCACAGCAGCTCGTGGTCCTCGGCCCCGTCCACCGTGAACCGCGCGTCGTCGTCACCCTGGTCCGCCGCACCCAGCGCCGCCGCGGCCGCGGACACATCGGCCTCCGCGTCGTCCGCGTCCACATGCACGGCCGCCGCCTTGGCCAGCGGCAGCGCACCCTCGATCCGCACCTCGCCGAGCGCACCCTCGTCGAGGCCCCGGTCGGGATCGGCCATCGCGGCACCGTCCGGCACGTCCGCCGCCACGACGACCCGGCGCCGCACCGCCGACGGGTCCCCCGCGAGCAGCCGCAGCGAGGCGAGTGCGGCCCGGTTGAGCGCCGCGTACTCCAGTTCCTCGATGTCGTCCGAGACGTACCACTCCCGCAGCGCGGGCGTGACGGCGTACGCGGTCAGCGGCCCGGGCCCCAGCTCGCCCGCCTGGTGCGCCTCCGCGAGCCGGGGCAGGGTCAGAGGGACATAGACGCGCATGGCTGGCCGCTTTCGTTCGGGGGACCGCTCCCGCCGGACTGCCGGCAGGCTCCGGGAAGGGCCTTCAGGATACGTGCGGCGTCCCCGATCGGGCTGCCGCCCAAGCCCGTTCCGGCGTCAACCCACGCCCCGTTCCTCACTCTGTCCACCCCCGGGATTTCGGGGATTCGGCCCGCCCGAAACACCTGATAGGTGAATCTCCCGGCCACCCGCCCCGGGCTCCGTGCCGCCTTGCGGAGGCCGCCGCCACCCCCGTACAAGATCTTCCGACGGAAGTTACCTCCCGGTACCCGAGATGGGGGCCGGACGTCCGAGCGGAGGCGATGCAGCGTGCGCAAGGTGATGACCAGGCCGAGGTCACGACCGGGCACCCGGCCCCCCGGCGCCCGGCCGGGCACGGGTCGGCCGCCGGGCCGCCAGGACACCCGCCACCCCGGCGGCCGCCCCCTGCGCACCCCGCCCCGGCCCCCACAGCCCCCACCGCACCCCACCGAGCTGTTCACGGACCGGCTGCTGCTCGTCCTCAGCGGACAGCGCCCGATGCACTGGGTGGCCCGCCACATCGCGCACACCGCCTACGACGACCTGGCCGAGCTCGCGGAACGCCGCCCGCTGAACGTGAACGGCCACGCCCCCGCCGTCCACCGCATCGGCCACTACCAGCCGCAGCCCGGCGTGTACGAGGTCTTCGCCCGCATCGGCGCGGGCACCAGCCTGCGCGCCCTCGCCTTCCGCCTCCACCTGGGCGCCGACCAGAGGTGGAAGTGCACCGCCGTCCAGACCGGCTGAGGCAAGGAAGCGCCCCGGCACGGCGAAGGGCCGGGCGCTCAACAGCGCCCGGCCCTCAGCCGGTTCGGGCCCCGCCCTCTCGGAGCGGGCGCCCTCACCTCATGTCACTTCTTGCGGCGACGGCCGCCCTTCTGGGCCTTACGGCGCTCCGCGCGCGTGAGGCCGTCCGCCTCGGAACGGACGCTCCCGTCCGGCTCCGTGGCGAAGTCGCCCTCGTCCACGCCGCCTTCGGCGTTCGGCGCCTGGAAGTGGAGCTGAGCCGGGCGCTGCGGGGCCTCCAGGCCCTTCGCACGGATCTCCGGACGCCCGGCGCCGGCGGGAACCGCGTCCTGCGCGCCGTCCTTGTCCAGCGAGGGCTGCGCGGCGTCCTCGACCGGCACCTCCTCGACCTGCTGCTCGACCTGGACCTCCAGGTTGAACAGGTAGCCGACCGACTCCTCCTTGATGCCCTCCATCATGGCGTTGAACATGTCGAAGCCCTCGCGCTGGTACTCGACCAGCGGGTCCTTCTGCGCCATCGCCCGCAGGCCGATGCCCTCCTGGAGATAGTCCATCTCGTAGAGGTGCTCACGCCACTTGCGGTCCAGGACCGACAGGACCACGCGCCGCTCCAGCTCACGCATGATCTCGGAGCCGAGCTGCTCCTCACGCGCGTCGTACTGCTGGTGGATGTCGTCCTTCACGGACTCGGAGATGAACTCGGCGGTCAGACCCTGACGGTCGCCCGCCGCGTCCTCCAGCTCCTCGATGGTGACCTTCACCGGGTAGAGCTGCTTGAAGGCGCCCCACAGCCGGTCCAGGTCCCACTCCTCGGCGAAGCCCTCGGCGGTCTCCGCCGAGATGTACGCGTCGATCGTGTCGTCCATGAAGTGCTGGATCTGCTCCTGCAGGTCCTCGCCCTCCAGGACGCGGCGGCGCTCGCCGTAGATGACCTCGCGCTGGCGGTTGAGGACCTCGTCGTACTTGAGGACGTTCTTCCGGGTCTCGAAGTTCTGCTGCTCGACCTGGGACTGCGCGGAGGCGATCGCGCGGGTCACCATCTTGTTCTCGATCGGCACGTCGTCCGGGACGTTCGCCATCGCCATGACGCGCTCGACCATCTGGGCCTTGAACAGGCGCATCAGGTCGTCACCGAGCGACAGGTAGAAGCGGGACTCGCCGGGGTCGCCCTGACGGCCGGAACGACCGCGCAGCTGGTTGTCGATACGGCGCGACTCGTGCCGCTCCGTGCCCAGCACATAGAGCCCGCCGAGGTCCTTGACCTCCTCGAACTCCGCCTTCACGGCCTTCTCGGCCTTCTCCAGGGCGGCGGGCAGCGCGGCGGCCCACTCCTCGATGTGCTCCTCGGGGTCGAGGCCGCGCTGGCGCAGCTCCGCCTCGGCGAGGTCGTCGGGGTTACCGCCGAGCTTGATGTCCGTGCCTCGTCCGGCCATGTTCGTGGCGACGGTGACGGCGCCCTTGCGGCCGGCCTGGGCGACGATCGTCGCCTCACGGTCGTGCTGCTTGGCGTTGAGCACCTCGTGCTGGACGCCGCGCTTGGAGAGCTGCTGCGAGAGGTACTCGGACTTCTCGACCGAGGTGGTGCCGACCAGGATCGGCTGGCCCTTCTCGTGCTTCTCGGCGATGTCGTCGACGACCGCCGCGAACTTCGCGACCTCGGTGCGGTAGATCAGGTCCGACTGGTCGGCGCGGACCATCGGCCTGTTGGTCGGGATCGGCACGACGCCGAGCTTGTAGATCTGGTGGAACTCGGCGGCCTCGGTCATGGCCGTACCCGTCATGCCGGACAGGCCGCTGGCGTAACCCTCACGCTTGTAGAGGCGGAAGAAGTTCTGCAGGGTGATCGTCGCGAGCGTCTGGTTCTCGTCCTTGATGTCCACCCCTTCCTTCGCCTCGATCGCCTGGTGCATGCCCTCGTTGTAGCGACGGCCCGCGAGGATACGGCCGGTGTGCTCGTCGACGATCATGACTTCGCCGTCGATGACGACGTAGTCCTTGTCCTTCTTGAAGAGTTCCTTGGCCTTGATGGCGTTGTTCAGGTAACCCACGAGCGGGGTGTTCACCGACTCGTAGAGGTTGTCGATGCCCAGCCAGTCCTCGACCTTGGAGACACCGGACTCGTGGATGCCGACGGTGCGCTTCTTCTCGTCGACCTCGTAGTCCCCGGTCTCCTCGATGCCCTTGAGGGGCTCGCCCGCCTCGCCCTTGGTCAGGCGCGTCACCAGCTTGGCGAAGTCGCCGTACCACTTGGTGGCCTGGTCGGCGGGACCGGAGATGATCAGCGGCGTACGGGCCTCGTCCACGAGGATCGAGTCGACCTCGTCGACGATCGCGAAGTTGTGGCCGCGCTGGACGAGCTCGTCCTTCGACCACGCCATGTTGTCGCGCAGGTAATCGAAGCCGAACTCGTTGTTCGTGCCGTACGTGATGTCGCAGTTGTACTGCTCGCGGCGCTGCGCCGGCGTCATGTTGGCCAGGATGCAACCGACCGTCAGGCCAAGGAACTTGTGGACGCGGCCCATCATCTCGGAGTCGCGCTCGGCCAAGTAGTCGTTGACCGTGATCAGGTGCACACCCTTGCCCGACAGGGCGTTCAGGTACGCGGGCAGCGTGCCGACGAGGGTCTTGCCCTCACCGGTCTTCATCTCGGCGACATAGCCGAGGTGCAGGGCGGCTCCGCCCATCATCTGGACGTCGTAGTGCCGCTGGCCGAGGACGCGCTTGGCGGCCTCACGGACCGTGGCGAACGCCTCGGGGAGCAGGTCGTCGAGGGACTCGCCGTCGGCGTACCGCTCCTTGTACTCATCGGTCAGGGCACGCAGCTCGGCGTCGGAGAGGCTGACGAAGTCCTCTTCGATGGACTTGACCTGGTCCGCGATGCGGTGCAGCTTGCGCAGGATCTTGCCTTCGCCTGCACGCATGATCTTCGAGAGGACGGACACGGGGGTTGGTCTCCTTGCCGGTCGGGCCTGGCACGGTCGGTTTACTCGTAGGGCAACGGCCATCGTAAGCGAGGACCCGGCCGCGCCGGGAGGTCTGCCATGACGTCAACGGACGGGGAGCGCCGAAGGTGCCGGATCCGACCACGAAAAGTGATGACCTCCTCACAGAGACCTCACAGACATCCAAAAATCATGGCGCCCCCGGGCACCGTCCACGCAGAATCAGCCGATGGAGCCCGTCACCCTGACCACTGAACGCCTGTCGCTGCGCGCCGTCACCCCCGAGGACACCGACGAGGTGTACGCCGCGTGCCAGGACCCGGAAATCCAGCGCTGGACCACCATCCCCTCCCCGTACTCCCTCACGGACGCGGAAATCTTCACCGGCCGCATCGCACCGGAGGGCTGGCGCGACGACACCGAGTACGTCTTCTCCGTACGCCCGCACGAAGGCGGCCCCCTCGTCGCCGCGGCCAGCCTGCACCACCCGCGCGCGGGCAGCTGGGAAGTGGGCTTCTGGACGGCCAAGGAACACCGCGGCCGCGGCTACATGACGGAAACCGTCCTCGGCCTCGCCCGCTGGGCCTTCACCGACCTCTCCTGCACCCGTCTGGAATGGCGTGCGGAAGTCGGCAACACGGGCTCGCGCGGCGTCATCGAGAAGGCGGGCTTCCGCGTCGAGGGCGTGCTCCGGGCCGGCCTGTTCAACAAGGGCACACTCCGCGACTGCTGGGTCGGCGCCCTGCTGCCCGCAGACGTCGGCATCGTCTCCCGCCTGCCGTATCTGCCGCCCCGTGCCTGATTGTCAGTGCCTCCGCCTAAGGTTCCCGACATGACGATCCTGCCGCCCGTCACCACGCTCTCCGCCGACGAGGCCCGCCGCATCGCGCTGCGCGCCCAGGGCTTCCTCGGCGCCCCGGACCGCAGGGCGGGCGTGCGGGGTGTGCTCCGGCACCTCGGCGCCGTCCAGCTCGACACGATCTCCGTGCTCGCCCGCTCCCACGAGCTCATTCCGTACGCGCGCCTGGGCGCCGTCGGCCGCGACAGGATCGAATCGGCGTACTGGAGCACCCCGTCCGACAGCGCGTCACCGGCACGACCCCACGCCTTCGAGTACTGGTCGCACGCCGCGTGCATCCTGCCCATCGAGGAGTGGCCCCACTTCGCCTTCCGCCGCCGCGCCTACCGTGACCGCCCGCACTGGCACCACCACCTGCCCGACGGCGCGTACGACGCCGTGATCAAGCAGCTCCACGCCGAAGGCCCCCTCACCGCCACGGAGTTGGGCGGCGCGAAGAACAAGGGCGAGTGGTGGGACTGGTCGGACTCGAAGGTCGCCGTCGAGCGGGCGCTGATGTACGGGGAGGTGGTGTGCACCGAGCGGCGCAGCTGGAAGCGGGTGTACGACCTCGCCGAACGTGCCATCCCCGACGACCTGTTCCACGACGACCTGGAGGACGCCGAGTGCCTGCGCCGCCTGGTGCGCCTGGCGGGGCAGTCGCTGGGCGTCGGCACGCGCGCGGACATCGCCGACTACCACCGCCTCAAGGGCGAACAGTTCGACCAGGTGGTCGCGGACTCGGGCCTGGTGCCCGTCACCGTGGAGGGCTGGTCCAAGCCCGCCTGGGCCGATCCAGCGGCCCTGGAGAGCGCCCCGCGCGGGCGGCACCGCACGACCCTCCTGTCGCCCTTCGACTCCCTCATCTGGGAGCGGGCCCGCACGGAGCGGATCTTCGGCTTCACCCACCGCCTGGAGGCATACGTCCCCAAGCCGAAGCGGGTGCACGGCTACTTCGCGATGCCGCTGCTCTCCGGCGGCCGCCTCATGGGCCGCGTCGACCCCGCGCGCGAGGGCCGCACCCTGGTCGCCAAGCAGGTGTCGCTGCACTCCCCGAAGGCCGTCGAGCCGATGGCCCAGGCCCTGGTCGAGGCGGCGCAGTGGGTCGGCTGCGACTCCGTGCGCGTGGAGCGCATGGACCAGCCGGAACTGGCGGGCCCGCTGGTCAAAGCCATCGGCTAGCCGACCGGCAGGGCCGCGCGACCGACAGACGGGGCCCCCGACTAGCGGATCTCGAGGATCTTCTCCCGCATCGCGTAGACCACGGCCTCCATCCTGGAGTGCAGCTGCAGCTTCTCCAGGATGTTGCGCACATGGTTCTTCACGGTGTTCTCGGAGATGAACAACTCCTTCGCGATGTCACGGTTGTTCATCCCCGTGGCCACCAGCTTCAGGACCTCCAGCTCACGGTCGGTGAGCCGCGGCGCGGGCACGAGTCTGCGCTCGTCGGTGCGCTGGATCATCGACTTGAACTCCGTGAGCAGCTTGGACGCCATGGACGGGCTGATCTGCGACTGCCCGTCGGCCACCGCGCGGATCGCCGTGGCCACCTCGTCGGTGGAGATCTCCTTCAGGAGATAGCCCGTGGCGCCCGCCTTGATCGCGTCGTAGAGGTCCGCCTCCTCGTCGCTGATCGTCAGCATGATGATCTTGGCGCTCGGGGCCACTTCCTTGATGGACGTGCACGCCTCGATGCCGCCCCGCTTGGGCATGCGTACATCCATCAGCACGATGTCCGGCAGCAGGTCGGCCGCCTTGTCCACCGCCTCGGCGCCGTCCCCGGCCTCCCCCACCACCTGGATGTCCTCCTCGGCGGCGAGGACGATCTCGAGGCCCCGGCGGAAGAGCGCATGGTCGTCCACCACAAGAACCCTGATGGGCTCCTTGCGCGGGACGCCCGCATCCGTGCCGATGCCGATGCCGTCGTCGGCATCACCGTCGCGCATCGGACCGAAGCTGTCCGCCATCGTTCCTCCCCCTGAAGGCCATGGCCTGTCTTGCCTTGGCTGCGCCAACCCGACGCAGCAGCACACCGGTTGGACCGGAGCGCCCATGATTTCATGCCGGGCGACAGAGCGCTGCTCGCAGTGGTCGCACGTTGGTGCCCCTGGGGGCGCACATACGCTCCAGGGGCACCAAATCAGCCGTCACCGGGGCCCGTCAGCCGCCGAGCGCTCCACCGCCGCCCGCCGACTCGGCCTGGGCGACCATGGGGTCGGTGTTGAGGCGAATGACGCCGTAGTCGTAGGCGTGGCGCCGGTAGACGACGCTGGGCTCCTTCGACTCGGAGTCGACGAACAAGTAGAAGTCGTGCCCGACCAGCTCCATCTCGTAGAGCGCCTGGTCGAGCGTCATCGGAGCGGCTACGTGGGTCTTCTCCCGGACCACGAGCGGGCCTTCGCCCTGGATCTCGAGCGATCCGATCCTGGTGGTGGGAATCGCGTCCGCGGCCTCTTCTGCGGCCGTCTCGCCCTCTTGGTTGAGCGAGGCCACACCGGGCACCACGTCCACGACTTCGGCCGCGGAGAGGCGGCCGTTGCCACGGCGCGTGCGGCGCTTGTCGTGCTGCTTGCGCAGCCGGGCGTCGAGCTTGGCCGTGGCGAGGTCCAACGCCGCGTACGGATCGGCAGCCGATGCCTCCGCGCGGATCACGGGCCCCCGGGTGCGGACAGTGATCTCCACACGGTCGGAACGGTCGGCCTGACGCGGGTTGGCTTCCTTGGACACCTCGACGTCCAGGCTGATCACCTTGCCGTCGAGCTTCTGGATCTTCTCCAGGTTCAGCTTCTCGGCCACGTGCTTGCGGAACCGCTCGGGCACCTCGGTCTTGCGGCCCTTGACGACGATGTCCACGCAGAACTCCGTTCCCGGATCGCCCCGCTCCTGTGGCGGAGCATCTCCCTTTTGCACCAGACTCCGGTGAATCCCGGAGCCTCGGACTCGGTGACTTCCACCTCCTCCTCCCCCGTGGGCAAGATCTCCACCCCACCGGTCCGGGTGATTGCAGAAAACCCAAAGACCGGCATTCCGATATGCGAGGGACAGCGTCCGCCATTCCTCACAACCGAACATATCTCGCCCGGGCGGATGTCGTCACCCTCTACTGCCGCGTACCTCCATTCGGATGACTGAACCCACTCACTACCTGCAACGACGCAAGTTCTCTATCAGTTCCGGTTTATTTCGAAGGATTCCGGTGAAGCGGCGACAACGGCCGCGCCGACCACGTTCACGGACCCCCTATCCCCGCTATCCCCGCCCGCCGACAGGGCCTCCTCGGCGCCCTCTTCCCTGGTACGCCGCGTGGTTCCCGCACCTCTCCCCACACGCCTTTCCGCACGTACGGAAAACATGCCCACGGCACCTACCGCCCGCGCGGCCTCGGCCAGCGAAGCCCCCGTCGTCATGAGATCGTCCACGATGACGACCTGGGCACCCGGCTCCGCACCAGACCTATGACAGGAACGGGCACCGGGAGCGGCACTGGCACTGGCACTGGCACTGGCACTGGCACTGGCACTGGCCAACAGCCTGGCCCCACCCGCCGAAACCTCCAACGCACCGCTGAGATTGGCCAGCCGCTGCCGTGCGTCGAGCCCCGACTGATCGGCCACGACGCGACGTTGACGCAGCACAGCCAGCACCCGGGCCCGCACCCCGCATCGCCGCAGCTCCCCCGCGGCAGCCAGCGCGATCCGCCGAGCCGGGTCATGTCCCCGAGCTCTCACGGCACTTGGGGCGGAGGGGACCGGGACGAGGAGGAGGGAAGAAGCCGATCCGACGGTGAAGGTTCCGGCGGGGCCCTCTCCCCCCACCCCACCCCCCGCCTCCGCCACGCTCGCCCGCACTGCCCCCGCCAGCGCTACTCCCAGCGGTCCCGCGAGCCCCAGCACACCCCTCTCCTTGTGTGCGAGCAGCACTGCTCGCACCGCGTCCTCGTACGGGGCTGCCGCGTGCACCACGGGCAGCCCCGGCGGCATCGGTATTGGTCGCACCCGGCGCGGTGCGGCTCCGTACAGGGAGGCACGGCACTCCTCACAGAGCGTCGTCCGGGGCCTCCCGCAGCCTCCGCACTCGGCCGGCAGCACCAGATCGGTGAGGTCCTGCCACCAGCCCCGCATGTCCACCACTGTGCCAAGAGGTGAGCCGTGCGGCCAGCCCTGTGGATAACCCCTGTGCACAACTCCTGTACCCCACACGGGTGTTGTGACAAGCCGCTCGACAGCGGACACCGGCGCGGGGCGGGTACCAGTACCCGCCCCGCACACCACGCCTCAGCCGCTCAGCCGCCCAACGGGCTCAGCCGACGCGACCGTTCACCGTCTCAACCGATCGACCCTGCCGCCCCCCGCCGACCCCGCCGACTACCCGGGATAGACCGGCGACTTGCCCTTCTCAACCACCGTCTGCCACTGCGCCCCCGTCGGCAGCCGCACGATCCCGTCGTCCGAGTGCGCGAGCAGCGGCTGCCGGTCGTCCTCGGACGCGGCGATCTCGTCGACGCCGGTGAGCCCGGGCAGGTTCGAGGTCGTCGGCGCCGAGCCGTCGCACTGGACGTAGCGCATCTGCTGCACCCCGCCGTACTCACGCCCGACCACCACGAGCCTGCTGCCGCCGGCCCAGGACATCGCGGTGACCTCTTCCATCTGCGGTGCCGCCTGCCGCAGTCCGTCGACCAGGATGTCGGGCTTGTCGCCGTCGCCGCCCTGCCGCTCGATGCGGCCGATCTTCAGGGACGTCTTGCCGTCCTTCCGCACGATCAGGGCGATGCGCACACCGTCGGCCGCTACCCGTACCGCCTCGATACGCCCGTCGAGGTCCGGGGTCCTGACATCCACCGGTTCGCCCGCGCCCTGGGAGAGCCAGAGGAGCCGGGAGTCCTCCCCGTCGCGGTCGGCCACCCACAGATCACCTCTGCCGTCCCAACTGGGGGTAGACAGACGGTCCTCCTCCGACTTTGCCTTGCTGTGCACCTCCGCCTTGCCGAGCTCACCGCCGGAGACCAGCGACCCCATGTAGAGCGACTTGCCGTCCAGCGACACCCCGGCCGCGCGCTCCTCGTCCCGCGACACCGCGGCCGAGCGCAGCGGCTGCTCACCGCTGCCCAGCGGTCCGGACACCGGGGAGGGGTCGGCACCGCGGCGCGCGTTGGCCGACATCCGTACCAGCCGGCGCTTGTCGTCGATGAAGTACTGGTAGTCGGGGTGGTCGGCACTGCGGTACGACGCGACGCTCTCGGCCTGGTCCTCGCTCAGCACGCACAGCTGGGAGCCGTTGGACCGCTGCAGCTCCACGCTCTTCACGCCCGACGACGTCAAGTCCTGGAGGGTGAACAGGAGTTGCGCGGCCATCTTCCGGCACAGACCGAGGCCGACCGGGTCGGCGCGCTCGTTCAGCGGCACGACCAGCTTGCCCTGGTCGTCGGGGGCCAGCGTCTTGGTCCCCTCCTTGAGCTGCGTCCGCGTCGGGAAACGCGTCTCCACCACCGGGCGGAGCCACGTGGTGGGCCCGTCGAGGAGCGACTTCACCGTCTGGGTCACCGGGTCTATGCGCTGGCGCACGTAGACCGGGTCGGCGACGAGCCCTTCCGGGGCACCCGCGCCGGACGAACTCGAGGCGAAGTAGAACTTGTTGACCGACTGATAGGTGCGCTGAAAGTCGGACTCACCCAGCACGACACCCTGCGGCAGGGTGTTGATGCGCCACTCGCTGCCGTTCGCCCCCTTCACCTGGACGAGGTGGATGTTTTCCCCGTACGGCTGCCCTTGGGGCCGATACGCGTGCTGCCCGTCCACCTGCGCCACCTCGGTGCCGCTCAGCGGGTAGTTGCGGCCGCCCTCCCGGTCGTTGGACGCCTTCGCCGGGTCCGCGTTGGGGCCGTCGGCGAGCACGGTGGTGGACACGTCGGGGTTCCAGCGCTTCGACGCGCTCTTGGTCAGGTACTTGCGCGCGATCTCGAACCCCGGATCGTCACTGGTCAGCGCCTCCAGGAAGCCCTGCACGATCTGGAGCGGCCCGGCGCCCTCGGGCGGCGGCATCGCGTAGACGCGGACCTGCGACTGGGAGTCCGGCCGCTGGGAGGCGTTGACCGGGTTGAGGTTGCCGCTGTCGGGCATGGAAGCGCAGCCCGCGAGGAGCACGGCGCAGACGCCGAGCAGCGCCCCGGTACGCAGCAGGGGTCGACGACGGCCGCGCCGTCGCAGGTCAGCGGTCACGTGTCGACTCCCCGTCCGGGTGCGGTCGAGCTTCTCCGGCGCCGTCGCGCGCCGGTCCCGTCGACTCCCCACGCCGCCCCTCCGCTGCGTCGTCCTGTGCGTCTTCCTGTACGGGTCCCTGGCCCGGGGCCCGCGTCTCATGGGCTCTGCGGGGGACGACCCGCGCGCCGTTGCCGGGCAGGGCCGTCGGGTCCGCCGCCGCCGTCTGCGCGAGCCGCGGTGCGACCGGTGCCCGCGCCGGTACGGACGGTGGCATGCGCTCCGCGGACGCCTGGGCCGGGACCGTGGCGAGCTTGGCGCCGCCTCCGGTGGGCAGCCCGGCGTCGTTCAGGCCGCGGTGGCGCCTGGAGTCGTCGGGTTCCAGCGGTATCGGCGACCCGCGCAGCGCCTCGTCGGCCGTACGCGGCAGGGTGAGCCGGAACTGCGAGCCGCCGCCCGGCTCGCCCCACGCCTGCAGCCAGCCGCCGTGCAACCGCGCGTCCTCCAGGGCGATGGAGAGGCCGAGGCCCGTGCCACCGGTGGTACGCGCGCGTGCCGGATCGGCCCGCCAGAAACGGCTGAACACCCGGGTCGCCTCGCCGGGCTTGAGCCCCACCCCGTAGTCCCGCACGGCGACCGCGACCGCGCCGCCCGCCGCCGCGAGCCGCACCATGACGTCCTTGCCCTCGCCGTGCTCCACGGCGTTGACCACCAGGTTGCGCAGGACCCGCTCCACGCGGCGGGCGTCGGCCTCGGCGACCACGGGCTGCTGGTCGCCGACGATCCGGATGTGGGTGCCCTTGCGCTCGGCCAGCGGTTCCGCGCCGCCGACGACCCGTCGTACGACCTCCCGCAGGTCTATCGGCTCGGCCTCCAGGGCGGCCGCGCCCGCGTCGAAGCGGCTGATCTCCAGGAGGTCGGCGAGCAGCGACTCGAAGCGGTCCAGCTGGTCGGCGAGCAGCTCCGCGGAGCGCGCCGTCACCGGGTCGAAGTCCACGCGCGCCTCATGGATGACGTCGGCCGCCATCCGCACCGTGGTCAGCGGCGTGCGCAACTCGTGCGACACGTCGGACACGAAGCGCCGCTGCATCCGCGACAGATCCTCCAACTGCTGGATCTTCAGCTGGAGGTTCTGCGCCATCTTGTTGAACGCCTCACCGAGGCGCGCGATGTCGTCCTCTCCGGTGACCTTCATGCGTTCCTGGAGCCGCCCGGCGGACAGCCGCTCGGCGATCCCTGCGGCCATCCGTACGGGCGTGACGACCTGGCGCACGACGAGCCAGGCAATGGCGCCGAGGAGCACCACGACGAACAGTCCGGCCGTCGCGAGGGTCCCTCTGACGAGCTTGAGCGACTCCTCCTCCTGGGTCAGCGGGAAGAGGTAGTAGAGCTGGTACGGATCTCCGTTGAGGTCACTCAGGCGCTTGCCGATGACGAGGCCGGGCTGGGACTCCTTGCCCTCGCGGTACACGATCCGCGTGTTGCTCTGGTACGCCCCCGTACCCTCGTCGACGCGGCGGCGCAGCTCCTCGGGCACGCTCAGGATCGGCTCCACGCCGCCCGAGGCACGCGGCCCGCGGACACTCCCTGAGCCCCCTGTGGAGGCGGGGCTGAGCGTCACCACGGCGAAGGCGTTCTGACCACCGCTGGCCAGCTGCTCGACCAGGTCGGACATCCAGACGGCAGCGTTCTGCCCGGTGCGCCCGTCGGCCGTGCTGTTCCCGCCGTCCCGCGCAGCGCCCTGCCGCGCGGAGTTGGCGGTGTCCTGAGCAGCCCGGAAACCACCGTCGGCCTGGCTCTGCGACGCCTTCACCTTGGCCTTGAGCAGGCCGTTGTTCACGGAGCTCATGACGGCGAAGCCCAGCATCAGCACGACGCCGAGCGACATCAGCAGCGTGGTCACGACGACCTTCAGCTGAATGTTGCGTCGCCACAGCCGCAGGGCGGGCAGGAGCGGCCGCCGCACCCAGCGCACGAACAGGCGCACGACGGGGCTGCCCTGCATCCCGCCCTGGAGCAGCAGCCCGCCGTCCACGATCCGGCTGAACCCGGCAGAACGCCGGGACGGCCGTACAGTCCGCCCCGGGCGGCCTCCGGAATCCCCGGGCCCCGCAGGGGAACTGTCCCGGGACATGTCAGCTCGGTCCGGCCTTGTAGCCAACGCCGCGGACCGTCACCACGATCTCCGGCCGCTCCGGATCCCGCTCGACCTTGGAGCGCAGCCGCTGCACATGCACGTTGACCAGGCGGGTGTCTGCCGCGTGCCGGTAGCCCCACACCTGCTCGAGGAGGACCTCGCGGGTGAAGACCTGCCACGGCTTGCGTGCCAGCGCCACCAGCAGGTCGAACTCCAGCGGTGTCAGCGCGATCGACTGCCCGTCCCGCTTCACGGAGTGCCCGGCCACGTCGATGACCAGGTCACCGATGGCGAGCTGCTCCGGCGCAGGCTCCTCGGACCGACGCAGGCGTGCCCGGATCCGGGCCACCAGCTCCTTCGGCTTGAACGGCTTCACGATGTAGTCGTCGGCCCCCGACTCGAGGCCGACGACGACATCGACGGTGTCGCTCTTCGCGGTCAGCATGACGATCGGCACGCCGGACTCCGCCCTGATCAGGCGGCACACCTCGATGCCGTCCCGACCGGGCAGCATCAGATCGAGCAGCACCAGATCCGGCTTGGCTTCCCGGAAAGCAGCAAGCGCCTTGTCGCCATCAGCTACGAACGACGGCTCAAAACCTTCACCACGCAGCACAATCCCGAGCATCTCGGCCAGTGCGGTGTCGTCGTCGACGACAAGGACTCGTCCCTTCATGCCTGACATCATCCCATTAGCTAATCGTTACCTGGCGTGACCTGGCACACAGCTCGGCAAGGCCCTCTGTTGTCACGGGCGAAACAACGCCCTGTTCGGTGACGATCGCCGTCACCAGTTCGGGCGGCGTCACATCGAAGGCGGGGTTGTACGCCTGCGTCCCCAGGGGTGCCACCGGTATGCCGCCTCCCGCTTCCGTCCCGGCCACCGGCGCCTGGGGTGCTGTGACCTCCGTCACCTCATGTCCGGCCCGCTGCTCGACCTCGATGCACGCGCCGTCCGGGGTGTCCGGATCCACGGTCGTCACCGGCGCCACCACGATGAACGGCACGTGGTGGTACCGGGCGAGGACCGCGAGCGGATAGCTCCCCACCTTGTTGGCCACCGAACCGTCGGCCGCGATGCGATCCGCGCCGATCAGCACGGCATCCACCTCACCCGCCGCGAACAGCGACCCCGCCGCATTGTCCGTCAGCAGCGTGTACGCCATGCCGCTGCGCGCCGCCTCGTACGCGGTGAGGCGCGCTCCCTGCAGCAACGGCCGCGTCTCGTCGACCCACAGCCTGCGCAGCCGCCCCTCCCGGTGCGCGGCGAGCGCCACCGCGAAGGCCGTGCCCTCACCGCCGGAGACCAGCGCCCCCGTATTGCAGTGCGTGAGGACCCGGTGGCCGCCACCGGGCAGCAGCTCGTCGAGCAGCGTCAGACCGTGCACCGCCATGCGGGCACTGGCCTGGGCATCCTCGTCGTGCAGCGCCCTCGCCTCACGGAGCACCGCCGCCGCGGCCCGCTCGTCATCGGCACCGCCCGCGCACGCGCTGCGATAGGCCGCGAGAGCGCGGTCCACTCCGTACGCGAGGTTGACGGCGGTGGGCCGCGCCGCGGCCAGTGCCGCCGCGGCCTCGTCCACGTCGTAGCCCCGAGCCGCGGCCAGCGCGACTCCGTATGCCCCGGCGATGCCGAGGAGCGGAGCGCCCCGCACGGCAAGGGTGCGGATCGCCTCGACCAGGGCCGGAGCATCGGTACACACCAACTCGGTCTCTTCGGCCGGCAGCCTGGTCTGGTCGAGGAGAACCAGTACGGGGCCCTCCGGTGGTTCGTCCCAACGGATCGCGGGGATCTCCGACGGCCGTACGTCCTCGCTGAATTGCACGCCCTGATCAGCCATCCGCCCAGTCTGCCCCGTACCTGACGGACAATTGAAGGTGTGCAGCCCATACGGTGCCCGGTCCCGCGCCGGGCACAGCGTGACACGATGGCTGCCAACCTGCCGCCGCACCTGCGGACGGGCGGCACTGTGAAGGAGCGACGATGAACGACACTCCGGGCTGGGCCTCGCCCGGATCTGCACCCTCCGACGGCCAGGACTCCGGCACCCCGGAGCCGACCGAGCCCGCGGACCAGGAGACCGGTCCGGGTTCGAAGTGGTCCAAGGAGCAGCCGCCGCCCGCCCAGTGGTCCGCCCCCAGCGCGCCCGCCCCCGGCCAGGCCCCGCCTCCGCCGCCCGCTCCGACGAGCGGTCAGGGCTGGGGCGGCGGGCAGTCCGGTGGCCCGGGCGGCCCCGGAGGTCCGGCCGGTCCCGGCGGCCCCTACCGCGGCTGGGGTGCCTGGCAGGGCCCGCCGCCCGCCGCCAAGCCCGGTGTCATCCCGCTCCGACCCCTCGGCGTCGGCGAGATCCTCGACGGCGCGGTGTCGACGATGCGCGCGCACTGGCGCACGGTGCTCGGCATCTCCCTGACCGTCGCCGTGGTCACGGAGATCATCGTCATCCTGCTGCAGGGCCTCGTCCTCGACGACAGCGGCAGCACCGACGCCCTGAACGACCCGAGCGCCACCGCCGGCGAACTGTCCCGGGCGCTGGGCGACACCATGCTGAACTCCGGCGTGGTCTTCCTCGTCGCCCTGCTCGGCACGATCGTGGCGACCGCCCTGCTGACGATGGTCACCAGCCGTGCCGTGCTCGGTAAGTCCGTCACCACCTCCGAGGCATGGCAGGACTCCCGGCCTCAGCTGCTCAGGCTGTTCGGCCTGACGCTCCTCCTCCCGCTCATCGGTGTGGGAATCCTGGCCATCGGCACGCTCCCCGGCGGGCTGATCGCACTCGCCGGATCCACCGAAGCCGGTCTCGGCCTCGCCTCGCTGGGGCTGCTGGGCGCCGCGGTCGTCGCCGTCTGGCTGCTGATCCGCTTCTCGCTCGCCTCGCCCGCGCTGATGCTGGAGAAGCAGGGCGTGAAGAAGTCGATGATCCGCTCCGCCAAGCTGGTCCGCGGCTCCTGGTGGCGGGTCTTCGGCATCCAGCTGCTCGCCGGGGTCATCGCGAACATCGTCGCGTCGATCATCGTCATCCCCTTCACCCTCATCGCGGGCGCAGTGAGCGGGGAGGGCGTGACCGGCTTCCTCAACAGCGGCACGAGCGACCTCGGGTGGACCTTCCTGATCATCAGCGGAATCGGTTCGGTGATCGGCTCCACGCTCACCTTCCCGATCACCGCCGGGGTCACGGTGCTCCTCTACATCGACCAGCGCATCCGCCGCGAGGCACTCGACCTCGAACTCGCCCGCGCCGCCGACACCACCGGCACCACCGGCCAGGCAAACGGCTCCGGCGCCTCCGACACCCCAGGGAGCTGATGCGGTGACCGCGGCGGGGGCAGTTCTCAGGGCGGCACAGGCATCGCTGCTGCCCCGCACCGGTGACGAGCCGCCCGTGACGATCCCGCGCGACCCCGCGCGGGAGGCGGCCGAACGCGAGCTGTCCAAGCCGCGATACCACCAGGACGACCCCAGCCTCCTCCAACGCGCCCTCGACCGCTTCTGGGACTGGGTCGGCGACCTGTTCAACGCGGCCTCCCAGGCCACCCCGGGCGGCGGACTCGGCCTCCTGGTCATCGTCGTCGCCGTGATCCTGCTCGTCGTGGCCCTCTGGTGGCGCCTCGGCACCCCACAACGCACCCCGGCGATGTCCGCCGCACTCTTCGACGACCGCCCCCGCAGCGCCGCCGAGCACCGCGCGGCCGCCGAGGCACATGCCGCCCAAGGCCACTGGAACCAGGCCGTGCAGGAACGCATGCGGGCCATCGTCCGTGCCCTGGAAGAGCGCGCCCTGCTCGACCCCCGCCCCGGCCGCACGGCCGACGAGGCAGCAGCCGAAGCAAGCCGCACCCTGCCCGCCCATGCAAGCCAACTGCACGCCGCGGCCAGAGAGTTCGACGACGTGACATACGGCGGCCGCACCACCGACCGACCGGCGTACCTCCGCCTCACCGAACTCGACCACGACCTGGACCGCACCAAGCCGACACTCGCCGACACCAGCGCGGCCCACAGCAACGGACCCGCCGTATGACCGGCGCTCCCGCCCCGCGCACCGAGCCGCCCGCGACGGCCCCGCAGCCGTCCACCACCACCTCCACCGCGGCCTCGCCCCGCCAGGTGTGGACCCGCACCCGCGGCATCCTCCTCGCGCTGGTCATCCTCCTCGCAGCCGGTATCGCCATCGCCGCCGTCCGCTCCGGCGCCCAGCACGGCCGCCTCGACCCGCGCTCCGCCGACCCCTACGGCAGCCTCGCCGTCGCCGAACTCCTCGCCGACCGAGGAGTCTCGACCCGCGTGGTCACCACCACCGAAGAGGCCCGGACCGCCACGGGCCCCGACACCACTCTCCTGGTGACCAACCCCGACCTGCTCACCAAGCACCAGCGGTCCCAACTCCACGACGCCACTCAGGACTCCGGAGGCCGCACGGTCCTCCTGTCCCCCGGCCCCTCGTCCGTCGGCACCCTCGCCCCCGGAGTCACCGCGGACGCCACGCCCAGCATCGACTCGAAGCTCTCCCCCAGCTGCTCCCTCCCCGAGGCCCGCCGCGCGGGCACCGCGGACGTGGGCGGCATCCGCTACGACACCCTCGCCCCGGAGGCCGACGCCTGCTACCTCAGCGACGGCCTGCCCAGCCTGCTGCGCCTCCCCGACTCCGACGGACCAGGCGACACCGTTGTCCTCGGCGCCCCCGACATCCTCTTCAACAACCGCCTCGACAAGCACGGCAACGCCTCGCTCGCCCTGCAACTCCTCGGTTCCCGACCCCACTTGGTCTGGTACCTCCCCTCGCTCTCCGATGACGCCGCGGACAACTCCGACGACCGCCGCGGCTTCTTCGACCTGATCCCCTCCGGCTGGCTCTGGGGCACACTCCAACTCACCATCGCCGCCGCACTCGCCGCCCTGTGGCGGGCCCGCCGCCTCGGCCCCCTGGTCCCCGAACGGCTCCCCGTCGCCGTACGCGCCTCCGAAACCGTCGAAGGCCGTGCCCGCCTCTACCGCAAGGCCGACGCCCGCGACCGCGCGGCCACGACACTGCGCTCGGCCACCCGCACCCGTCTCGCCCCCCTCATCGGTGTCTCCCCCACCCAGGCACACACGCCCGAGACCCTGATCCCCGCCCTGACCTCCCGACTCCCCAGCCCCGGCCAGGACTTGCACGCCCTCCTCTTCGGGCCCCCGCCCGGCAACGACGCAGCACTCATCTCCCTTGCCGACCAACTCGACGCCCTCGAGAGAGAGGTACGCCACTCATGATGGACCCGACCACTGACAACGCCGGGCCCACCGGAGACCCCCGCGACAGCCGGGCCGCACTCGAGGCCCTGCGCACCGAGATCTCCAAGGCAGTGGTCGGCCAGGACCCCGCCGTCACCGGACTCGTCGTCGCCCTGCTCTGCCGGGGCCACGTCCTACTAGAAGGAGTCCCCGGGGTAGCAAAAACGTTGCTCGTCCGCGCGCTCGCGGCCAGCCTCGAACTCGACACCAAGCGCGTCCAGTTCACGCCCGACCTCATGCCCAGCGACGTCACGGGCTCCCTCGTCTACGACGCCCACACCACCAAGTTCTCTTTCCAGCCCGGCCCGGTCTTCACCAACCTCCTCCTCGCCGACGAGATCAACCGCACCCCGCCCAAGACCCAGTCCTCCCTCCTCGAAGCCATGGAGGAACGCCAGGTCACCGTCGACGGCACCCCCCGCCCGCTCCCCGAGCCCTTCCTCGTCGCCGCCACCCAGAACCCCGTCGAATACGAGGGCACCTACCCCCTGCCGGAAGCCCAACTGGACCGCTTCCTCCTGAAACTCACCGTCCCCCTCCCGTCCCGACAGGACGAGATCGACGTCCTCACCCGGCACGCCCACGGCTTCAACCCACGCGACCTGCGCGCCGCCGGCGTCCACCCCGTAGCGGGCCCCGCCGACCTCGAAGCCGCCCGCACCGCCGTGGCAAAGACGGCGGTCTCCCCCGAAATCACCGCCTACGTGGTCGACATCTGCCGCGCCACCCGCGAATCCCCGTCACTGACACTCGGCGTTTCCCCACGAGGCGCCACGGCGCTCCTGTCCACGGCACGCGCCTGGGCCTGGCTGACCGGCCGCGACTACGTCATTCCGGACGATGTGAAGGCCCTGGCCCTGCCGACGCTCCGCCACCGCATCCAACTCCGGCCCGAGGCCGAGATGGAGGGGGTCACCGCCGACTCCGTGATCAACGCGATCCTCACCCACGTCCCGGTCCCCCGCTGATGGCGCTCACCGGCCGCACCGCGCTCCTCGCCGCCCTGGGCTCACTCCCCATCGGCATCCTGGAGCCCAGCTGGACAGGCATCCTCGCCGTCAACGCCCCCCTGGCTCTCGCCTGCGCCTGCGACTTCGCCCTGGCCGCACCCGTACGCCGTCTGAGCCTGACCCGCTCAGGCGACACCTCCGTACGCCTCGACGAATCCGCCGACATCCAGCTCACCGTCACCAACCCGTCACGCCGCCGGCTCCGCGCCCAGCTGCGCGACGCCTGGCCCCCCAGCAGCTGGCAGCCCGGCACCGAAGTCACGGCATCCCGCCACGCATTGGCGATCCCCGCAGGCGAGCGCCGTCGACTCACCACACGCCTGCGCCCCACCCGCCGCGGTGACCACCAGGCCGACCGCGTCACCATCCGTTCCTTCGGCCCCCTCGGCCTCTACGCCCGCCAAGGCAGCCACCGAGTCCCCTGGACCTTGCGCGTCCTACCGCGCTTCGCGAGCCGCAAGCACCTGCCGTCCAAGCTGGCCCGCCTCCGCGAACTCGACGGCCGCACCAGCGTGTTGACCCGCGGCCAGGGCACCGAGTTCGACAGCCTCCGCGACTACGTGCCAGGCGACGACACGCGCTCCATCGACTGGCGCGCCACCGCCCGCCAGTCCGCGGTGGCCGTCCGCACCTGGCGGCCCGAACGCGATCGCCACATCTTGCTGGTCCTGGACACCGGCCGCACTTCCGCGGGCCGCGTGGACGACGCCCCTCGCCTCGACGCCGCGATGGACGCCGCTCTGCTCCTCGCCGCCCTGGCCACCCGTGCAGGCGATCGCGTCGATCTCCTCGCATACGACCGTCGTGTACGCGCCCTGGTCCAAGGCCGCACTGCCGGCGACGTCCTGCCTTCCCTCGTGAACGCGCTGGCCACCATCGAGCCCGAACTCGTCGAGACGGACGCCCGGGGCCTGACCGCCACGGCCCTCCGCACGGCCCCCCGCAGCTCACTGATCGTCCTCATCACCAGCCTCGAAGCAGCCCCCGTCGAAGAGGGTCTCCTCCCCGTGCTGTCCCAACTGACCACGCGAAACAAGGTCTTGGTCGCTTCGGTCGCCGATCCTCATATCGAGCGCATGGCAACGTCCAGAGGAAGCATCGATGCGGTGTACGACGCGGCAGCGGCCGCTCAGGCCCAGTCAGAGCGCCGCCGCACAGCGGAACAACTCATGCGCCACGGGGTCACGATCGTGGACGCCACTCCATCCGAGCTGCCCCCAGCTTTGGCGGACGCCTACTTGTCCCTGAAGGCAGCGGGCCGCCTCTGACCAGGCGGCCCTTCACGGGCCCAAAACGCAAGAAAGCCGTATTCCCAGACCTTGGTCT
>NZ_JBNJLS010000012.1:0-265187 GCF_050510915.1 Streptomyces odontotermitis
GCCGCGATAAAGAGAGCGATCAGGGTGCGTAACGGACGTCTTCGGTTCAACCTATGCCTCCAAATGTGCAGGGAGTTGCCGTAGCGAACACAGTGAAATAGATCGGGATGGTATCGAGCAAAGGGTTTTCGCGTGTCGGACCGCAGTTGGCTGAAATTCCTTCGGCTCCTTACCTGATCGGGTTTGCAACCGGAATGTCATTCAGGCGATAGCGCCGTCTCTGGACTCCATGCGCAAGGCATGTGAGTGGTGTGGCGCGCGGTGCTGAATGGAACGTTCAGCTCTTGACCGAGGAACGTCTGATTCGGGCCGCTGCGAGATCTGCTTGCGCTTGCAGCAGGCATAGGGTTGACCGTGGGTGATCAAGTCCTGTGGGACGTGGGGATCTGACGAACGGCCAGTGGGCCCGGCTTCAGCCGCTGTTGCCGCGAGGCATCAAGGCGGGCCGTCCGCCGGTATGGGCGCCACGACAACTGGTGGACGGCTTACGGTGACGGACCTGGACGGGTGCTCCCTGGCGTGGCTCGCCTCAGTTCGAGCCGGTCCTGGAAGCGATCCGGGTGCCCCGGCTCGGACTCGGCGGGCCGGGCAAACGGCCGGACCGTGTCCGGGCCGACAAGGCGTACGACTTCCGCAGCAATCACGCCTACCTGCGCAGGCGCGGGATCAAGGCCATGATTTCGGTCCCTGCGGACCGCGTCCGCAACCGCCTCAAGCCCGGATCGCGAGGCGGACGGCCGCCCAAGTTCCACAAGGACGACTACAAGCAGCGGCACGCAGTCGAGCGGGCTCAACCGCCGTAAGCGCCACCGGGCTGTAGCCACGAGGTACGACTGTGAGGCGGTCCGCTACGAGGCGACCGTGCTGGTCGCAGTCCTCAATGAATGGCTGTGACCGGCACTTTCACGACAGGCCCTAGCTGGCCTCGGAGCCGAATACGTGCGAACCCGACCAGACTCGGCTGCGGGCTACCGATCACCACGACGAGGTTTGCGGGATGGCGCTTCACTTGTCTGAAGCGCCGGGAATCAGCCGCCGACTGTAGCTGGTCGCGGACGAGTAGCGGAACTCCAATAGCGTAGAGTCGCAGTGGGATTTCGTGACAATACGCCCGTATTGGGCTCAATCAAGTCTCGAAATGTCTGTGCAAATTGGACACTTCGGTCATGGGTGCTTTCTAGTCAACCGCTTCAGGTTCTCTTTACGGAAAGGCGTAGACCAATACAAGATCCCTCACGACCCCCAGCAAGGGGAATCACGGGAGGGGTATTCCATGAAGGTTTCCACTAGATTTGCAGCTCTTGCCGTCGCGAGCGCGGCCCTGGTTGGCGGCGCGCTCGCCGCACCGGCCACCGCAGACAGTCCCCAGACTGATACCGTCGGCACCATCATTACCCATACGCGAGGGGACGGCACCACGCCGCCCGCGGAACTTGGCGACCCCGAGGAATGGGGTGTGGTGGAGATTCCGTTCGACGACGCGGGCGGCATTTCGACGAAGAAGATCGTCAAGGTCGGTGGAGGGGAATGGAGCTACGGCTGGAATGTTGTCGCAGACGGTAAGTACTGCTACTCCAACTACTACCACTACAAGGTGAAGCACGGCTCGACCGCAAAACTCGGTTCCCGCACGGCCAAGGATATCGAGGAGCCCAATCACACCTCCAACGCCCACCTGACGGGGGCCGGGCGGCACACGTGCCAGGCGTACTGGTCTAAGTACTAGACCCCGCACCCGTCAGCACGATGGCGGTGTGCAAGGGGCAGTTCGCGCTGCCCCCCGGGGCTCCTGTGCGCGAGTGTGCACAGGAGCCCCGGGATGTTGAGATTCTGCCATGATTGACCACAGATAAGGCTAGAGGAAACGTGTACTTTTCGTGGGTTCGCGTGCTATCCGCGGCCGCGACTCTCCTGGCAGGAGCGGCGCTTGGCGCAATTGGCCCGTTCGCAGGCAAATTCGCTAATCCGGTTTGTCAGACCGTGGCCCTTGTCTTTTCCGTTGGATGGTCATGGGCGTGCTTCGCCTTTCTGGTCGGCTATTTTAAGCGTTCCAGGATCGAGGCGGCACTACTGGCCTCTTCGGCGTTGGCTGTCGGCGTGATCGTGTACTACGTTCTGAAATTTCTGGAGCCGACCGTTCCAGACGGTGGACAGGTCATCTCGCGCGGATCAGTCGAAGAGGAACTCCTTCCCAGAATCCTCTTCTGGGGCACAGCGGCCTTCGTCTTGGGGGCGCCCGTAGGGTTTGCGGGGAACCTAGCTCGGACCCTTGGTGTTGGTGGCCTCCCGTTTCGCCTGGTTGTTCCGCTGATCGCCTTCTTCGAAGCGTCTGAACGGCTAGGCACAGAGGCGGACTCGCAAGGCGTGACTGGCGAAATAGCCTGGAACGTCATTCGCGTTGCTGCGGGTGTCGTCGCCATGACTCTTGCATGGCACACGGTTTGGCGATGGTGGCGCGCCCGGCGCAGTCAGCCCGAGAGTCGGGTCGAAGCCGGTGCGCCGCCGAAGCACCTGTGACCTGTTGAGTACGCCCGTCCGTGCCACGTCTGCCGTGAAGGTACGCAGCGGCTACGCTGCCTCTCGCCTCCGCCTACGACGAGATCTTCTTGAAGTTGTCGTCCGTGTCGGGCTGACCTGCAACGATTGACCGAAACCCTGCTTTGGCCTGGGGCGATGAGCATTTCCGGCTCTTTCGCTGTGCTGCCCGTTCGCTCGGTCGATTCTCCCCAGGCGCTCCCCAGCGGGGCTTCGCTCTCCCCAGATTCCCCCCAGGCGAAGGGTGTCGGAGCCGTGGCGGAAGGCTGGTTCGAGGGGCGTCAGGTACATGTAGGAGTTGTCACCCACCGTATTGATGAGGCCGCCGAATGCGAGAGGCAGAGGGGAGGGAAGCACGGTCGGGCCGGGGCACTGCTCTCCCTTGTAGGGCCTGTTCCGGTGGAGGACCAGTCGCTCGGTAGTGCAGGCCAGCTGCGCAGCAGTGAGTTGACCGAGGGCTGACTTGGTTCCGTTGGTCTCCTGAGGTGTGGACGGCAAGTCCAGGTGCCCGGATTCGCCAACGCCATACACGGATGCAAGACGCGAAGGATGAAGAGACCTTCAACTTTCGTTCTGGGTGCGGGCGTCCGGATCTCGAGCGAGTGTCGTATGTAGCGCTGTACGTCCTCCGAGACGCTCTGCATCACCTGCGTAGCCACGAGTTGCTCATGCCCCTGCGTCTCAGTAGATATTCTCCTGCCAGCAGACAGCACAATGGGGGAGGGCTGGTTGCATGCGATTCATCTTTGTTCACGGGACTGGCGTGCGCCGTAAGCGCTACGACCAATTGGCCACTCTTGTTGCCTCGGGTCTGACCGCGCGCTTCCCCGGTGCAGAACTGGTGCCCTGCTACTGGGGCGACGCTCATGGCGCGAAGCTCAGCGCGGGGGGCGCCTCGATCCCGGGATTCGGCGGTACTCGTGGCGCGGCTGCTGCGAGCCCGCTTGACCAAGAGACCGCAGAGTGGCTGCTGCTGCTGGCGGACCCGCTCTGTGAGTTGCGAGTGCTGGCCGAGTCGGCTGCGGAGGACGACGACGGACTGCGTATGCCAGGCGTCCGAGTCGCAGGCGAGGAGATCGCCGACCGGCTCGCCAAGCTGCCAGACGACCTGCAGTCCAGTGAACTGACTATGCTGCTCCACTCAACGGGTATCGCGGCCAGCTACCCACCAGCCCTGGAAACCGTTGCTGGTTCCGAGGAGTTCGCTGGCGCATGCGGGACTGCCTTCGAGGCCCCAGCTGTCCGGGAGCTCGCAGCGACCGTGGCCCGCTCGGTCATAGCCCAGACTCTGAGTGCAGCCGGGGATGAGGCCCTGTGTACCGGCGATGAACGCGACCGGCTAGTGGACCTCGTCGGCGCAAGTCTGGGCGGCACTGGGCGTTTCCCGGGAGGCCGGGTCGCGGCTGTACTTGGCACGCTCGCCCTGCGGTTGACCACCCAGCCTGCACTCGATCACTGGCGGGCGCCGCTGACTACAGGATCTGTGCCTGCGCTTGGCGACATTCTGCGATATCAGGTGCGTGGCTGGCCCCTGCGCGACCACCTAGAGAGCCTGATCACGGCGAGCCTCAAGCCGACTGTCGTCATCGGGCACAGCCTGGGTGGCATCGCACTCGTGGACCTCTACGCCCTCGCAGCAATCGATCGTAAGCCGCTGCCGGAGGCGCGACTGCTGGTGACCGTCGGCTCGCAGGCGCCCTTCCTGCATGAACTGGGTGCCCTCACCGGGCTGCCACCGACCGCCGGACTGCCGCCCGGCTTCCCGCGCTGGCTCAATATCTTCGACCGCAAGGACCTCCTCGCGTACAGGGCCGAACCTGTCTTCCCCGGAGACCCCCGCGTCATCGACCATGAGGTGAGCAGCAGACAACCGTTTCCGCTTAGCCACAGCGCGTATTGGAAGCTCGATGCGGTGTACGACCGGATCACAGAGGAGATCGAGGCGTCACGGTGACCATCGACGGGCATGAACAGATTGACCCGTGCCGTGTCTTCGCGCTCGTCGTAGGCATCGAGTCGTACGGCATTAGCCGCCAGTGGGACCTGCCCGGCGCGGCCCGCGACGCCGCACGGTTCGCCGAGTGGCTTACCGGCCCTGCCGGTGTCCCGTACAACCATGTGAATCTACTGATTTCGCCTCTCGACCGGACGCAACAGGAGATATCGCGGCATACCTACCTCTCGCCGACCCAGGGAAATGTCGAGCGAATCCTCTTTAAGGAGCTTCCTGCGCGCGACGGTGATCTGTTGTGGATCTACTGGGCCGGACATGGCTACCTCGACCAGACCCACCAGATGCTTCTTCCGTACGTGGACGCCACACGTGAGTGGACCGCGCATCTCAACCTGGAGGCGGCGCTGCGTTGGTGGAAGGGCGCAGGAGCGGCCAAGGGACGCTTCCGTCGGCAGATAGCCATTGGTGACGCTTGCCGGGTCGATGTCCGTGCAGCAAGCAAGCTGGCCTTCGGCGAGAAGGAGTATGGAGCACGCCCGCCTGACCCAGGACGCCGCCAGTTCACGCTATACGCCTCACACGCTGGAGAAGTTGCACAAAACCTCGCTGACCGGGGCGCCGGCCAGTTCACCGCCACCCTGATGCGTCGGCTCGACGAGAACACCCTGGACCAGACTGTGCACGGACTCGTCGGCATCGCCCGCTCGTTACAGGCCGACTTTCAGCTGCTGCGGACCAAAGGGCTCGCCTGGCAGCACCCACAGTTTGTCATTGACCGCGATTGGAGCGGCTCTGCCATCTTCGGCGATCGCTGGACCGATCCGGATCCGGTGGGACACGGAGCTCCGCGTCTCGATCAGCTGGCTTGGAAGGATCTCGGACCGCTATTGCACGGACGAGGAACCCCCGCCCATACGTACGATGCCTATCGCTGGGCCTTCGACATCACCGGCTGTGCATTTCCCACCCACCGTGGCCTGCCACCCGGCGGGCTGATGGCTATCGCCCACGACCTTGACGCCCGACAGGGCAGACAGCGGCACATGCCGCTGACGCTGCCTTTTGTTCGCCATCTCGCTGCATTCTCCCTTGAGTCGGCATGGGCTGAAGCGGCTGATACCTGGGTCGATCACACCCGCGAACGCCTGGGGTCGGCTCCCGTCCCCGCCCCTCCCGAGCCAGATCCGGAACCCGCGGGTCTGCATGTACGGCTCACGGAGGACACGGAAAGCGATGGCGCCCACTGGGTACGGATGTGGCTCTACCGAGAAGGCACATTCGAAGCCGTTTGGGAAGCGGACCAGCCGCTGGCCATGACGGAGGTGCAGGACCGCCTGGCCGAGCAGCTGCTTGGAGATCATGCGGGCGGGCCGGCGCGCATCGAGTTCCATGTGCCGTACGGGCTGCTGGAGGAGGAGTTCGAGTGTTGGCGGCTGCCTATCGGGAGGCGAGGCAAGATGATCGAACTCGGCTGCCATTACGAGGTCCTGGTGCGCTGCCCAGACGAGCGCGATGGTGTAGCGAGGGAGTCCTGGCGGCGCAAGTGGCAGTGGTTCAAGGCTCATGGCGGGCATGACCCGAAAGCCGTGCACGAGCTGGGTGACGGCGATGTCAGCGACACCCTCGGCGTGTTCCTCCAGGCCACTGAACCGCCGGTCTGCGTGCTGGCCGGAGTCTCCGAGCAGCGCCTGATGGACACGCTGGAGGCCGTGCTCGATGCTGGCGTCCCCATTGCTGTCTGGCCACGCCGCGGATACGCGCCACAGGCTGTAGGCGAGATGGCGTCGGCGCTTGGGGGTAGAGACCACATGGATGTCGGCCGCCTTCCTGCCTTGCTGAGGACACTGCGAATTCCGATGCCCGCAGCCGACGGGGTGCGACGGCCCTCCCTTCCCTTGGCACTGATGTGGGACGACCCCGAACGCGTACCCGAAAGGCGGCCGCTGTCATGACGACGAAGGAATGGTGGATCTACCAGGGCCCGGGAACCGTCGAGCAGAGGAATGCGCGGCTGGCTGAACAGCGGCCTCCCTGGCGTGACTTCACGGGGATGCGAGATCCGGAGTACGCGCCGCCTGGGACTGATGACCCTGCCTGGCGGGAAACGCACCACCGGGGCGCCGGATATGTGCCGGACGTAGCGGAGAAGGATGCGGTCAACACAGCCCTGTACTTGCGACGGCCGCTGTTGGTCACAGGAAAGCCTGGCCTCGGCAAGTCCACGCTTGCGTACAGCATCGCGACCGACTTGGAACTGGGTCCCGTACTGCATTGGCCGATCACCAGTCGCACAGCCTTGCGTGACGGCCTGTACCAGTACGACGCGATCGGCAGGCTCCACGATGCCAATCTGCGCAATCTCCAGCAGGTACCCGCCACCTCCTTGGATCCGTCCATCGCACCGTACCTGCGCCTCGGGCCGCTGGGGACTGCGCTGCTGGCGCAGGACCGGCCCCGTGTGCTGCTCGTCGACGAGATCGACAAGAGCGACATCGACCTGCCTGGGGATCTACTCACGGTCTTCGAGGAGGGGGCCTTCGAAATCCCCGAGCTGGCGCGGGTTGCGGCGCATCAGCCGGAGGTGAGGATCGGTACGCGGGACGATCCGCAGGCGCGGGTGCGGGTGGAGCGTGGCCGGGTGCAGTGCCGGTCCTTCCCCATAGTGGTCCTTACCAGCAACGGAGAACGGGACTTTCCGCCCCCTTTCCTGCGACGCTGCATCAGACTGCACATGGAGCCGCCAGGGAAGGAGAAGCTGACGCAGATCGTGCGACAGCGGTTGGGACTGGACTCCACCTCAGACGAACGCTATAGGGAACTCGTAGAAGCCTTCATCGACCGACGGATGGACGGCGACCTCGCCACTGACCAACTGCTCAATGCCGTTCACCTGCGCCTGAAGGGGGCATGGTCCGACTCGGGCGATCGCACACAGTTCCTGGAGACGGTGCTGCACCGGCTCACCGGCCCCTCGTCCGTGTGAGGACCTTTCGGTGATCGAGGAACTGCTCGCAGCGCTGGTCGCATCGGGTGCCGACGCCGGACACGAGGAACTGGCGGACATTCTCTGGCTGGCGGCGCGCGTCCGCGCTGAAGGAGGGCTGGCCAACGCTGGCGACGGACAACAGCCGGACAATGTCGAACAGCGGACCGTGTCGCCGAGCAATCCGGACCAAGGCGACCGTGAGTCTCAGGCTGGCGACCGGTACTACAGCGCCACGCCCAAGGAGGACGCGAGCGCTGCCGATTCAGATGCTCGGCGAGGCGAAGCCGTCCTGGTGCGGCGGGCGATGGCCCTGGAGAACTCCCTCGGCGTGATGAGGGCGCTGCGTCCACTTGGCCGCCGGATCGTACCCGGTGTCACCGCCACTGAGTTGGACGAGGAGCTCAGCGTCAACAGCAGTGTCGAACAAGGCGTGGTGGTGCCGGTGCTGAAGCCGCAACGCGGCCGCTGGCTCGACTTGGCCCTGGTCATCGATACACACCACTCGATGCTGCTCTGGCACGACCTTGTCAGCGAGCTGTGCCGCACCATCGGGCAGACTGGAATCTTCCGTGACGTAAGAGTGTGGTTCCTGAGCGGTACCGAGGCAGGAGGCGTACCGACTGTCGCACGGGCGAACGGCGAGGATTCCCGCCGCCCTCAAGAAGTCGCCGATCCGTCCGGACACCGGCTGGTGCTGGTCATCACGGACACGGTAGCGGGGGGCTGGAGCGACACCAGTCTCCAAGCTGTCCTACGCCAGTGGGCGGCACACAACCCGCTGGCTCTCCTGAATGTGCTTCCGCGCCGTCTGTGGCCCCGGAGTGCAGTGGCCCCAGAGGGTGTGGTTGTACGGGCCGAGCGGCCGGCGGCCCCCAACGTATCGTGGCGCCTGACTCCCGCAACTCGGCACGGTGGGCGCTCGAGGCTGAGCTTCAGGAGCCGGGGCCAGCAGGGGCTCGAGGAGAGCATCGCGATCCCGATGGTAGAAACGTCCGCGTCGGGGCTGGGTGCCCTGGCGTCGTTGGTCGCGGGCCAGGGCCGGTGGAGCAGGCTTTCATGCCTGACAATCGACAGGACGGGGGCGGGCGTTGGATCGGCGGCTGCTCCGGCATCTGTTGCTGCCCCGGAGCCTGATGCAACGCGGGCTCTACGCGTTTTCCAGGAGGGCGCCTCACCCGTCGCCCAGGAGTTGGCGGGCTATTTGTCGGCAGTACCGCTGACCCTTCCCGTCATGACACTCGTACGCCGAGCCATGCTGCCGTACTCGGAACACGGACACCTTGCGGAGGTAGCGCTGGGTGGACTCTTCGAAGGTTGGCAGGGCGGACACGGCACGGTTGACATGGCGCGCTTCGAGTTCCACTTTCTGCCCGGTGTGCGCGAGGCACTGTTGGGTGGCCAACTCCGTGATGAGATCACAGCTGTTCAAGAGCTGGTCCGGCGCGAGGTTGCGGACTACGTCGAACGGCTGGCAGGAGGATCGGGCGGTGACTTCCCGGCGATGCGCACGACAGCCGGGGGATCGGGAGAGCGGAACATCGGTCCGGGGGCGATGCCCTTCGCAGAGTCAGCCCCGTCACGGGTGACGCCGGTGGCGGAGACGCGAACACTGCAGATCAGCGCACACACGGCAACGCCCGTGGGTGACTTGCCGGTTCAGACCCCTCTCTATGTCCCCCGCGAGTTCGACGCCCAGCTGCGATACCTCGTCCGTCGAGCCGAGGAGGGGGAGCCCATGTTCGTCGTTCTCGTGGGAGATGTGCGTGCTGGGAAGACACGCTCGGCATTGGAGGCTGCGCGCACTCTGCCGGACGGGTGGGTTCTATGGGCACCCCCTACGGCCGAGGACCTTCGAGAGGGAATCTCGCTAATTGGGCCACGGACGGTGGTGTGGCTGGACGACATGGAGCGGTTTATCGGGTTCATCGACGCCGCTCAGTTCGACCGCATGCAGCCGCCAGTGCTCGTGATGGCCACCGTACAGTCCACTTCCTGGGAAGGTCTTTTCCCGGACGAGGTCAAGAGACGTGCGACGACCGTCCACGTACCCGACACCTTCAGCGCTAGCGAGCTTGCACGGCAAACGGGCATCACCGGTTCCCGGTCCCCTCTGACCGCACGGCGGCAGAAAGAATCGGAACGCTTCTCATTTCTGGTCCCCGGCGGTGTCGTTGCAATGGCATCTGTGCCTTCCCTCGATGGTCGGGCGCACCTTGCAACTTACAGTCGACCGGATGGAAGAGTGCGAGCATGGTCCCCGGAGACGGGCTCCATGGTCGGCGACCCATTCACGGTGCAAGCGCCTGGAATCGTGGCAATCGCCGCCGTACCGCTGCCTGCGAGATCTCCGCTGCTCGCGACGATCTCCCATGAGGGAGAGGTGCGTCTGTGGGAATCGACCGACGGAAGGTATAGCGGCGTTCTGTACTCCGTTCCTCGTAAAGGGGTGCTGTCGATGACGGAATTTCTAGAAGTGGGTGAGCCCCCACGTCTTGCCATCACGGAATACAGCGGAATAGTTCAGATCTGGGATGCTGCGAACGGGACTCCAGTGAGCAATCCCGTTTGGACCGGTGCATATCCTGGGCGGGCTGTCACTGCCCTCATTGATTCCACTGGGCGGCGCCGCCTAGCAACGGCCGACTACAGCGGTGTTGTGCGGCTATGGGACCTGCAATCCAAATTTCCCACTCACCGTGAACTGCTCACCATTCGTCCGCAAAAAGTCTTGGCTATGGCGGCTATTGATAGGGTTGGGCGGCACAGCCTTCTCGCTACCATTGGGTATGACGATGTTGTTCGGGTATGGGATCCCTTTGTGGAGTCTGTGGTTTGACCGAACGGAGTCGCATCGAGCAGGCGTGCAACCACCTTGATCGCACCACCTCAGGAGCGTGATCGGCGCAGAACCGGTTGGACGCCTTGATCGTCTGGCCCTCGGAACGGGGTGCATCCCTCTATCACTGAGTCGGCTTCACCGCATCAGAGGAAACCCTGGAACTACTCGTCGAACCACTCTGACCACTCACGGGTGCGTCGCCTTCTCTGTGGTCGTCAACTGCAGCTTCATCGCGGGGACTACGAGAACTCGGTACCGCCTGATGCAGAGACACCACCTCTGTGAGCGTCAGTCACAGCTCCGGCGCGGGAAGGTCCGTAGAGCACGAGCTACTGGCCTTGTCTGCGTGTTGTCGTGGGGGGTTGCCAGGACCACGAGCACCTCCTGGCAACCCTCCGCCGCGGATTTCGCCAGCTCCAATACCGAAGTGATCTCATCGACAGCTGTCTCGTCGCAACCGGACTCGAACTCACGACAACACGCAGGCAAGGTCAGTAAGTACACAGGGGAGAATCGGTCGTCAAGTAGTTGGCAGCTAAATGCACGCAACGTGGTGTCTCCGAAGTCTCTCGGCGAGAGCGTGGCGCTTCCTCGCGACAATCCGGTGAAGGGCTTCCTGATCAGTGCGGACAAGAAGTTTGCTGGATTTCGCGCAACTGACCCGGACTTCAAGTCAGTTCTAGTTAATGTGTGGGATGGCTGCGTCAACGAGCCTTCGTCAGCTTTGGCCTCTCCGGCTTCAGGGTTGTTCACTCCGAACTCGTTTCATCGTGCTGATGGTCGGGTGGTTGAGTTGCCGGATGTGGACGCGGTCCTGCTGGTCAGGCATCAGCACGAGGTGGTGGTGGGGGCTGGCCAGCCGTTGGCCGATGACTGGGTGCATCTGCTTGACTACGGCCGTCCCGGCAGTTTCCCTCCGTATGCGGTGGTGACGAACCCGGTGGGGCGTTTGTTGCCGAGTGAGTTCTTGTTGGCGTTGCATGCTGTCCCGGTTGAGGCGTTGAACGTTGCAGCGGCGTACAACCCGGGCGAAATCGTGATGTGGGTTGATAATGCCGACGACACCGAAGACTGACAGGCCGCGGTCGTCACGGCGCGCGAGCGGGGCTCTTTGAGCGAGATCGGGCTGTCTGGTTAGTGATCACTGATGCGATGTGGCGCCGGATCTAGCCGCTACTGTCGGCTGATTCAGTCCGTGGCTGACGGTAGGCCGGTGGTTGCTGGACCCTGATGGCCGTTGCACGGAGGCATCGGGGCCCGCTCTCCCCAGTGTGATCTGCCATCAGAAGCGACGACGATAGCCTCCCCTTGTAAAAGGTTCGCTGCACAGCGAGTCAGTTCGTGCCGTACAGGGCAGCTGCGATCGCGGCACGCATCTCTGCGGCACTGCTATACCGATCCTGCGGATCTCGTTCAAGGGCTCGCATGATGATCGCCTGATACGCGGACGGCAGCCCCGCGCGGATACGGCCTGGGGGTGTTGCCTGCTCGTGCACCTTGCGCGACATCATCTCGAAGGCACTGCTGGCGGGGAACGGCACCTGTCCGGTGCACAGTTCGTAGAACACGACCCCTGCGCCGTAGATGTCAGCAGAAGTGGTAGGGAGCTGACCGAGTACGCCTTCCGGTGCCATGTAGGCGGCTGTGCCCACAACGGTCCCGTCGCCCTGGTGCACGGGCCCTCCTCCCTCCTCTGCGATGACGTGGGAGATCCCGAAATCGAGGATCTTAACCTGGCCGTTCGGTGTCAGCATGATGTTGGCTGGCTTGACGTCGCAGTGAACCACCCCAGCCTGGTGGGCGGCCTCCAATCCGGACAGTACGTCGTGGACGGCTTCTGCCGCCTCGTCGGGTGTCAGGGGCCTATCCTCATTGAGCGCGGTTGACAGATCGATTCCCGGGACAAGCTCCATCACGAAGAATCGTCCGGCCTTGCCCTCGACCACGTCGTGGATCGCCGCCACGTTCGGGTGGCTCAGCCCGGCCGCGACCCGCACTTCGGTCCAGAAGATCTGCCGTACGACAGGTTCGTCTTGCCCGTGTAGCTGGATCGTCTTCAACGCGACCCGTCGGTCCAGGAGACGGTCATAGGCCACATGCACGGTCCCCATGCCCCCGCTCCCGAGGGGGTGGAGGACCGCGTATCGCTCGCCGACGGGGGCCGGCTCCGCAGCGCCTCGCGTAGCTCTTCTTGTGCTTCGAGCGTTCGCCGACAACGGGAGCAGTCGGTTAGCCAGCGCCTGCAGATGTGCCCCAGGAACGGGTCGCGGAGCAGCCGCGAGGGTGCGCGGCCGGAAATTGGGGTTGCGAGCGATGACCAGGGTGCCGGAGGTGTCGGTACCTGTGCGGTCAGGTGTGGGGCGTCCTTGTGCAGCCAGGGCTGTTTTGACGTGGGCGTAGGCGGCGTCGACGCTGATTTCTGCTGGCCCGCCAGCGATGCCATGGATCAGGACCTGGAGCAGTTCACCGGTGAAGGCGGTGTGGGTCTCGCCGATCGGCGCGAGTGCGGGTAGGTCGTGGCGGGCGGAGCTGATGACCACTGCTCCCGTGGTCGCCACTTGCCCCCGTAGTGCGTCGGCCGCGTCGGCCATCAGCCCGTGGGCTTGCCCGCTGAAGCAGCTGTCGAGGATCACCACCCGGCGTTCCGCCCGGGTTTGGATCAACACGGACTTCAGCCATGCGTATGGCAGACAGGTCCACGGCTCGTCTTGCCGCGAGCCGGTGACCGAGACCGAATACCGCAGCTCGTCGTCGAGATGGCCGTGTCCGCTGTAGTAGACGAGCAGGGTGTCGGTGGCTTCGGCGGCCGCCCGTCGCACGGGGGCGATGAATTCGGATGACTGACTGGGGTTGGTGACGACCGTGCAGTGCTCCGACGGCAGGCCCCAGCCTGGTGCTGAGGTGAAGAAGTCGGCGAGTGCTGCAAGGTTGTTCCGGACGGCCGGGAGAGGCGGCAGGTGGTCGTAGTCCGCGACACCGACAAGGACCACCCGCGAGGATTCCGGGCGGGGGAGCGGCATCCGGCGGCTACTCGCTCTCCAGTGCCCGGACGATCCGAGCAACGTCGGCTGGGTCACCGGAACCCACCGTCACCCGTACGTCGTCGCGCTCGATGGTAACGACCGGCGTCGATGGCCGGGTCCGGCGCCAGGAAGAAATCGCCAGCGCCAGGCTGGCCGTCGAAAAGCCGGACTGAGTGACCAACGCGATGACTTCGAGAGCCCCTCCCATCTCGTCCTCGGCAGGCTGCGCAGACTGGAGGACGATGGTTGCCCCAGTCCTGGTCGTCGTGTCCTGACGGAGCCACTGCGTGAGTTGACGCAAGTCCCGTCCAGGTGAGTCCCCATCCACGGAAATGCGGTACTCCGGCATGCCCAGGCCCCTCCCCCTCAGTCCCCGTCCGTTACGGGTGCGGACTTGGCGATCCATGATAGAGCTGGTCGCATTTGAGGCCGGGGCGGGGCATGGTGCGGCTGAGTCTGGAGCGACGTGACCAGCATCGGTTATCACGGCAAATGGATCGTTCACGTCTGCTCAGATTAGGGCGGCGTCGAGGAGGAGTTCGGCGCGCAGGGCTTCCTGGGGAATTCTGCGTCCTGCGACGAGCAGCCGCCGGGCCGACTCTCGGAGATCCTCCGGGAGCCATGCGGATACTGCGCGGGCTTCTCGGGCGCCAACTCGCCTGCCTGTGCAGGAGGGTTGGGCCAACAGCAGTGTCCACAGCCCGTGTGCCGGACCGGCTTGGATACCCGCGTCACGGACGATCGCGCATGCGGTCGCCGCGATCTTCAGGCCCGTGGCGTCCAGATCTCCCATGTAGTCGAAGCGCGCGATAGGGAACGGGAGGGTGGAGATGGAGGCGAGGGGGGTGGTATTGCGGCCCTGTACCCATGCGACGGCCGCCCAGGGCGCCGCGGTCCTGGGGGCGCGCAGCACCTTGAGCAGGGTGCGTTGGGTGCTGTGGTTCTCCACACAGACCATCGGCGAGGGCACCTGGGGGATTTCCGTGACGGGTTCCCACACTGGAGCCGTAGGGACGCGCTCGCAGCGCAGCAGGTCGAAGTTCAGCCGGTCGGGCCGCCAGACCGTGCCTCCGCCACGGGGAGACGGGCCGTCGAATGCCTTCTCGTCGCCGACGATCTCGTAGGCCCTCTCCCTGGTGGTGGCGAGGGGAACACGCCCTCCGTTCGTGCGTCGTCTCCACTCGCTGACCGCCACCACGAGATGCCGTTGATAGGCATTCAGCCGTAAGCCCTGTGCCCAGCAGGCAATCTCCGGACGTAGCGGCTCGGTGATCTCCAACAGGGTGTCCACCTCGCGATCAGGTGCCGTAAGCGTGATGGCGCTAGGGAGAGTGATTCGTCCCCGCTGGACGGTCACGGTCCGCATGGCCTTCCAGCGACCCTCCTGCTCGCCGAGCCTGATCGTGGCCAGGATGATGTCCGGTACATCGGCCGGATCAGCGTGTCTGACCAGCGAGTTGATGGCATCCGCGATGTCCTCGATGTCACGACGGCCACCACGCCGGTCAGGGTCGAGAATGGCGACCAGTTGGTCAAGGTGAATCTCGCCCGATGTCATGTCCCGAGGACCTTCATGACGTCTCGCTGCATCACGGTGAGATCGACGACTTCACGCTCGCCATCGTCAGTGACCACGATCTTCTCGCCGGTCGCGGGGCGGGAACGGCGGTTGAGCGCGATGGTGCGGTCGAACATCGACAGAGCTCCCTTGTCCATAGGGGCTGCCGTGAAGAGGAGTTGCAGATCCATCTCGTCGGCTGCCCGCCGCATGGTGCGGACGAACTGGTCCGCGGACGCCTGACCGAATGGGTTGTCCAGCCACAGCCAGCCGATGGCGGACGTCTCGTTCATGGAGCGGACTTTGGTCATGGCCGCGTACAACAGGACGCCTGCGGTGACGCGTTGGCCGGCGGAGAAGTTCTTGAGGTCTGCGACGTTGACGCGGTCGAGACGCAGGTCGGTGTGGGGCTTGAGGATCCGTACCTGGAATGGCTTGTCGAACAGTGCGCGAGTCGCGGCGAACAGTAGGGACTCGGGGTCCGATGAGGAGGCGGAGTCGGGGGCGAGCAGGGTGTGGATGACGCGTGCGATGCGGTCGATGACCACCTGCTCGTTGTCCGGGGTTTTGTCGTGGCTGATGAGGACGAAGTGGCGGCTCGACCAGTCACCTAGTCCTTCGGGCAGTCTGGACTGATTCTGGTAGGAGCGCAGCCGCGTGAGCGCCTTCGCCACCTGGATGTGGAGGATGCGCGCGCAGTCGTTGACGTTCTGGTCGTGGCTGTCGAGATCGTCGTGCAGTGAGGCCGCCCGATGTTCAAGCTGCCCGGCGATATGCCGTGCGTCAGCGGCCAGTTGTGCGTCGGAGCGCAGGCGGGTGATGAGGTCGACCACATGTGGGTCCTGGGCGTGCGCGACGGCGTGTGCTTGCGGAGCGTTGGCGAGAGCGTGGACGGTGGTGGTGCCTTGGATTTCGCTTCGCTCGCTCTCGGCGAGAGATTCGTGTGTGAAGTGCAGTAGGTTGACGGCTTGGTTGATGTCACCCACGAGAACCGTCACGTCGTCTGCGTAGTGGCCGGGCAGGGTGGCGTCGGCCAGGTATCGCAGGCTGTTCACGGTGGTATCGACCAGTTGGATCGACTGAGCGGTTTCCAGGGCTGTGGCCTGGGCGGTGTGCAGGTGTGCTTCTTCGGTTCGCTGGGCTTCCTGGGCCTGCGTGACGCGATTGCCGAGCTGCGTGGCGAGGCGGTCGGCGTCCGCGGGAGTGGTGACCTCGGCAGCGGGAGGGAAGCCTTTCAGGTCCGGGGCCGTGCGCGCGGTGCGTTCTTCCAGCAGTTGCTGCTGGACCTCTCGGGCGGCCTGTGCGTCGTGCTGGGCCTGTGCGTATGTCTCGCGTGCGTGGGCCTCCGTGGCCTTGGCCTGACGTACCGCCCTTGCAAGGGCTACGGCATGGCGTGCCGCTTCCGTGTCTGCGTAGGTTTCAGCCTGCTGACGGTGCTCGGCCGCGTCGTCCAGGGTGGCGTCGAGATCGGCGACTTGGGTTCGGGTCGTTTCGATCTCTCGCAGCAAGTCCTGGTCGATAACGGCCCGTTGGAGGGCTGCCACCGTGGCGGTCAGGCGTGCCCGGATGGTCTCCGGACCTTCGGTGGGGACAGGGCCGTCCACCGTCGATGACAGGTGTGCCGCACGCAGGACTTCCGAGGCATCGTCCCGGCGGCGTTTCATCTCCTGGACGAGGTCCCCTGCTGCATCGGCGGCCTGTTTGAGTTGGGGGATCTGGAGGTTCAGCGCATCGACATGGTCGTTTGCCGCGGCGACGGCGTCATGGAGTGAGGGCAGACGTTCACACACAGTGGCCAGGACTGTGGCGGCGTCGATGACGGGGGCGAGGAGCCTGCGTTGTTCCGAGGCTTCCTCGACCGCGGTCTGTGCGGCATCGCGCTGCCGTTGCCGCCGTTCTTTGTCCTGCACGATCTCGCGCAGCGTCCCCTGCGCGGCCCTCTCGTCGGCCTCGGCTGTGGCCAGCTGCTCGGCACCCGTGCGGACCCGAACGGTGAGGCCAGGGCGCGGGTCGGTCGGCATCTCCTTCCACAGCTGGGTGAGCGCGGCGAGCATGTCACGGGCTTCGGCGGCCCGCTGGGTTGCCGTACGGCGCCGCTGCTCGGCCTTCTCCATGTCGAGGGTGACGCTGGACACCATCTCGCCTACCACGTCCCGGTCGTATGTACCGGGGTGCGGGAGCAGCACACGACCGTGGGTCCCGGCGCCTGCTGCTGTGGCGTCCCGGCTGGCTGCGGCCTCCGGATCGGAGACGGCACCGATCCAGACGGCCGTGTCCAGTGAGCGAGTGCTCAACGTCTCCAGCGCCTTCTCAAGATGGTCGGCGCGGGCAAGGACGACTCCCGAGACGATCTCGGGCCTGGCCTTCGCGAACGCGGCGGCAGCCTGCGGCGACAGAGTGGACGCCAGCCAGCGCCATCCGGTCCAGGCCGGCACGTCGTCGTCGACGCACAGGCGGGCCAGTTCCTCAGTGAGTGCCGAGGAAGGGAGGAGCCCGTCGGCACCGATAGAGTCGAGGGTTCGCCGGGCAGCCACGACATCGGCACGGGCGCATCCAGCTTCGTGGTCGGCGGATTCGGCACGCTGCCGCAGGGACTCGGTCAGCGCGGGCCGTGCCGCCCACAACTCGATGACGGTGTCTCCCACCGCATCACGGAGTCGCTCGTCATCCATCAAGCGGCGCACGCGGTCATCAATCTGTACGACGCGCCGGCGCGCGGCGTCGGCGTCAGCGCGCACGGCAATGGCCCGCCGGTTCGCCCGCGCCGCGCGTTCCTGCTCCTGCGTAACGCGCTCGTCAATCGCCCGTAGCGCCTCATCCGCGGCCCGCCGTTCGGCACGGGCTGCCATGATCCGCTCGGCCCAGCTCTCGTCGAGTGCTGCAGGACTGGCGCCCTCGGGCAGCAGACCGCTGGTCGTAGCGGCCGCGATGACCAGCCGACAGGTCCGCTCCTGGTCTTCGACCTGACGCACCTGCTCCGACGCCTTGGCTCGCTGGGCAAGGGCGTCGTGGAGCGAGGCGGTAGCTGCCTCCGCCTCACCGACGGCTCGTTTGTGCTGCCTCTTGGCCTTGCTGAGTTCGGCTGTGGCTTGGTCACGGAGATCAGTAAGGATGCGCGCCAGGTCGTGGCGGTGTCGCCGCTCATCCGCCTGCAGGTCGCTGGTTTCCTTCTGCGCGGCTGCCAGCCGCTCGTTCAGCCCGGTGAGGTGTGCCTTCGCGGCACGTGCCTTGCGTACCGTGTCGACCAGTTCCCACGCAGCAAGGGAACTCGCGGCCTTGTCACGCTCGGCGCGCTTCTTCGTGGCGATGGCTGCGGTGGCCTCCGAACGGAGTTCGGCCCCACGCACCCGCATCCGCATCTGGTGGGCACCGGCCCGCCGGGCGTCGGAGATCGCAGCTTTCACGTTGCGCCGGTGCGCAGCACACTCCGCCTCGGCCCTCGTCTTGTTCCGGGTCAGTACGGCGAGGGTGGCCTGGGCGTCGGCGACCACGGCCGCCCCCCTCGTCTTCGCCGCCGCCAGAGCCTGCTGGTTCTCCAGTACTTGGTCGTGCACATCCGCCAGGCCGGCCAGTTGCTCACCGATCTGCTCCCACAGCTTGAGCTCGTTCAGCCAGCTCGGCCGCTCAGCGGCATGGACCCGGAGCACATCGATGCTCTCCGCGATCCGCTCGACCGTCGTGGTCGGTGTGGTTGCTCCGAGCAGCCACTGCACGAAGGCGTCGGAGTCGGCGAACCGCATCTTTTGGTCGACGCCGCCCTCCGATTCGTTCATCTTGGCCTGGAACCGTGACTGGGCAAGGTCGATGTCCGCTGCAGACAGCCACTTCAACCAGGCTTCGTGATACTCGGATGGACGGTGCGGCGGCAGCACGCCCCCTTCGGGGAGCATCGCCCGCAGGGCGGTCACGAACTGGGTATGGGTGGTGCGCCGGCCTTGTCGGGTACGGAACGGCAGGTTGGAGATGGTCGGTCCGGGGCTGTGGGTAACCCAGCCGTAGTACTCGCGCTGGAGTTTGCGCGGATGGTCCAGATCCTGGACGCCGTCGTCGGTCCAGTGGGCGACCATCCCCATCACGATGCGCTGAGGTTCGTCGCCCACAAGACGCGTGGCTTGCTCGACGATGTGGCACACGTCGCCGGAACGGACCAGCTTGGCCAGCGACCGGTCCGAGTCACCACGGATGAAGTCCCACGCATGCGGCAGGTACAGCGCGAACCGCAGCGCGGTGATCGTTGTCTTGCCCGTGCCGTTCTCGGCCCACAAGGCGGAGTGCTGCGTGCGCTCGAAGGGGTCGGACCACGTCAGGTCGAGCCCTTCGAGCCGTGACTCGGGAAAACCCGCCCCGGTCAAGTAGGTACGTTCCAACCGCCAGGCGGTCCCCATGTCTCAGCCCTCCTCGCTGCCGGTTTGGCCATCACCCAGCGACTCGAGGAAGCGCTCCTCATCCGAGGGCCAGTCGGGAATGACCTGCCTCACCAAGGGGGCGCCCGTTGCCGCAACGTAGGCGCGGAACCGGTCAGTCGAGCGCCAGACGCCGAGGTCGTGTCGGGGTGGCGGCACGGTCGTGTCGGCGACGAGAAGGTTGAAGGAGGCCAGGAGCCGCAGCACGTCCTCGCACATCTTCACGGTGGTCTTGCGACCGAGTCGCCCGGTCTTCTTCGTCTCCAAAGCCTGCTTGTGCTGCCGGTCGTACGCCTCCCACGCCGGCCCCAGCCCGCCATCGCTCTCCGTGTCACCTGTTTCGATAGCGGCCGCCTGGTCTCGGATGAGACGGTCCACATCGAGGGCCGTGACCCGGCGCGTTCCCGGTTCCTGGACCGCGCGGGCATTGGGGAAACACCAGGCGGTGAGCCCCGCGAGCGCGAGGCCGTAGACGAGCCGGTGTTGCGTGCCGTCGAGCGGCAACAACTTGCGGGTATAGACCACCGCGAGTGGTGAGCCCGGTTCTGCGGCCAGGACGAACCCCGCCGTATGGTCGGCCGCCAGCACCGTCGCCCCCATGGCTCGCAGTACCTCGTTCGCCGCTGTACGCAGCTCCGGTGAGGCATGGAAGAGCCCTACGACCCGCCCATAGGCATCGAGACGGCCGGGGGAGGCGCTCGCGTCGAACGCATAGCGCAGGAAGAGTCCAAGGTCACGGGCATCGTCACGGGAGATCATGACTGGCCGCCCTTCGGAAGATGATGAGGTCGGGCACGCACAGATCTGGTACGTCCCTGCGGCTCCCGTCGTCGATGGCCCACCACTCGTCGTCCGGCTCGGGGTGTCCGTCCGGGCGCCACAGCTTCAGCGCCTCGTAGACCAGCAGAAGGCGCAGCCGCAGCCGCGCGGTCTCCGCCTCGGCACCGATGAGCCCGGACAGATGGTCGGCCAGGGCGGACTGGGGGAGGGCGAACAGGGCGTTCGCTCCGTCCAAGAGCCTGCTGAGCCGAGCCCGACCCCCGGGAGGTATCAGGCAGGTCCGCAAGGTGTCAGTCACCTCATGGAACTGCTCGGGGAACTGCTCGTAGATCCCCGCCACTTCACCGAGCGGCCCTTCGGCAGTCTGCTCGACACCGGCATCGGAGAGAGACCGGGGCGGAGCCACCAGGCGCCTCACGAGCGCGACCACGTCCAAGAGGACGGAGGGGGCCAGTGGCGTCAGGTCTCGCCCGACCGAGAACGTTGCCTTGCGCAGCAGGGGCACCAGTACGTCCGCCGTCGGGTTGATCTCGCCCATGGGGCTCTGTCCGAACGCCTGGGCCGACTGCGCCGCACGCCAGCGTGGGCTCGCCGCGATCACGTCAGTATGCAGGGACGCGATCGTCTCGACCGCCTCGTCAAGACGCGCTGCGGCCTTCGCCAACTGCCCGACCGCCATGGGGTCATGCTCCCGCGACGCGTTGGCCACCAGGTCTTCCAGATGGCGCAGCAGTGTGCCGTCGACCGTGATGCGACGCTGCAAGTGCTCAGCCGCAGCGATCAGTTCGGGACGCAGGCGGTGTAGATAGCCGACCTGGGAAACATCACGTTCGGCATCGCTGATCAACCGGCGCACCTTCATGGCGTAGGCCCGGGACAGCAGCAAAGCCTCCTCGGTCGACGCGACGGCCGCGGCAAGATTCCCCTTCTCGGTCTGGGCGCGCAGGATCGCGATGATCGCCTCGGACTGGTCCTCCAACGGCCGGTCGACAGCAACCAGAAGCAGAGCGACCGCCTTGTCGTCCACATTCACCAAGATCGTTCGCCCGTCAGCGGCGAACGTTTCGTACAGCACCCGCACCGGGATGGGTTCCGCCTTCCACCCATTGTCGGCGTTGGCGTACTCGATCATGAACTCGTGGCTGGGGTGTTCATGCCGCAGAAGGTGGTCCAGAACGTACTGCGCGACGTGCTCGTGCTCACCGCCTGACCGGCTCGGAGCCATCTGGTGTGCGAGATAGGCCAGTTGCGCGATCACGACAGACCGAGGCGGCCCGGGAGTTCCTTGGAAGCCGGCCGAGACGGCGACGAAGTCGACGGTGTGCAAGACCAGGGAAATGAAGTCGTATGCCGACCACTCCACACTCGGATCGTGGCCCCGATGCAAGTGCAAGTGGAAGATCGGCTCCAAGTGGGCAAGAGCACGACGGCGGCGAGCAATGTTGCCCAACGGGGCACCAGGATCAAGTAGGGGCACGCCTTCGCCTGAAGGGGCTTCCGCGTCGCCAGAGCCCGTCATGTGCCTGCTCCCCTCGTGCAACCGCGAGTAATCCGCGATGCCGACATGAGGGAGCGCGGCCAGCCGAGTGCCGAAGGCAGGTCGGCACAGGTCGCGCTTCTCGCGCCCACTACAGCACTCCCCCCATCCCGGGAGCGACCGCACCGATCAGTGCATAGCGGCTATCGGACAATCGCTGAGAAGCCCTGATCATCGCCAAGGTGCCGTGAGCGCCAGGGATGTGCCCTACGCCCCGCCCAGCGGCTTGGCCAGGTCACCATTGCCGATGAACGATTCCACGAAGGTACTCGGCGGCCGACGATAGAAACGCCGTGGTGACTTCTCGGACCCAACCGTAGACCGATCCGTTCAATGAGTTCACTCCTGAAGTGATAAGGGGCGGTTGCGACTGCTTTCTGATGGCTGGATTGCAGGTGACCTCAACCTGGGCAGGAGTATTTTGCGCGCCCTTACCCGGCAGCTGCCGGAATAGGCCGTCACGATACCGACGACTCTGGCTCGATCATCGGCGGGCAGTCCCATGCCGCCGGACAGCTTCCCCGCGGCAGCTCTTGAGGCAGAGCGGGACTGGGTCTCTTTCGCGGTTCGGCCGCCCACTCAAGGCCGGAGTCGCTAGCGTCGGAAAATGGAGAACCAACCTCCCAACGCACCAGATGAGAAAGCTCCGTTGGATCTCACGATCCGCCTCGACGGCAAGACCGCAGCGACGGTCCGCCGTGTCGCCACCATGAAGGAACTGCCGCCCGAACAGATCGTGACCGAGTGCGTCCGCGACGAACTCGGCCACAAGTTGTACGACGGGATGTACGCGAACGCCGCCGAATACGCTGCTGGCCTCGGCGGGCTGGCCCGGCAACTCGCGGAGGTAGTCCGTGACCTTGGGGCGCTCCCCTCCCGGGACGCCGCGAAGATCGTGGCTTCGGTGGACGCCGCCAAGCTGTGCTCCCTGCCCGATGAACTGGGTGAGCGCATCCTCCAGCAGCTCACCACCCTCTGGGAGGGGCGGATCACGGAGTACGGCAAGCGCAGCGACGGAACCGTTGGGCCGGTCGAGGATACGGACCTGGGTGTGCGGGTCACGCCCGCGCAATGGGATGCCTGTGCGCGTATTGGCGCTCCCGACAGTCTGGCTGCCGGGGCTCGGAAAGCCCTGGCAGCCGGGATCGAGGCCCTGGACGGACGCTGAGAGACGAAAGACCCCCGCCGGCCAGCGACGTCATGAGGACTACGTGCTCAATCTTCAGGTCGGTCTCCCGAGGAGCATCAACTGTGAGCACCCCGAACTCCATGGTGCCTGCCGTGACCGGCACTGCGATGACGGATCGGTACTTGGTGCTGAACTGGTCGACCTTGCTGACGAGGCCGGTTCCAGTGCCGACGTGGTACGCCTTCCTTGGCTCCAGGATGTCGTGCAGAAAGTGACTCCCGGCTGCTCCATCGACCTTCCCCCGCGGCCCCGGAGGGTCGCCGGCCCAGTCTTCGAGTGTGAACTCGTGTTGTGCTCGGTTGGTCAGGCGGTAGAACGAGCATCGGGCGGTAGGGAGACCTGACCCCTGCCGCAGCTCCGCAGTCAGCACGGAGGCACCGATGAGTACCGTCTTGCGGATGAGCGTGGAGTGCGCGACCTGAGCTGTCTGCAGTGCTGGGGGAACCGGCACACCCGAGCCGGCGAAGGTAGAGGCGTATTCCTGCGCGAGCTTTCCAAGAGCTTCCGAGATCGGAGCCAAGGTCTGGTTGTACGTGACGCCCAGTGCTCGGGCCGCGCGCCCTACCTCTTGCCGAGCGCGTTCCTTCTCCCTCTCGTTGAGGGCTGTGTCAGCGGCTGTGACGAGAACGACGGCCAGGGCAGCGATCGCCCCCGCCCACAGCATCGTCTCCCTGTCCTTGTAGTCGTCCTCGCCCGCCAGGACGGAAGCTGCGAAGACGACCGCAGCCAGGACGCTGGAACAGGTAAGGAGAAAGACTTTGATCCAGTACTTGCGAAGCCAGTCCATCTACTCCGTCATCTCAACAGCGGCTTGGGGTAAACGATTTGGCGTACGGGGCCGCCGCCTCGACTAAACGGACGGGTGGGAGCCGCAGTTAGTTCCTGAGTGAACGCTGGCTGGGGTGCGCCAGTAGACCGAAACATCACTGGGCGGGCGCGAGCTCACGGACTGTCCTGAACGGCTCCCGCCAAGCTCGGGGAGCGGCCCGCCCCTCTCGATGATGGAGAGGAAACCGCTGCCGTGCAGCATGCCCGGGAGCGGAGGGCCTCTCCGAGCACCCCACGAGGCATGAACGGGTGGCACAGCACACGCTGTGCCACCCGTTGTCCTGTGCGGACTCTGTGGTGGTCCGCTGAGGTCAGTCCGTGAGGCTTTTGCGGCGAACACGCAGGGAGTACGTCTTTCTTCCCCCAGGTGCACCGCTGCTGCCCCAGCCACCGCTCGTGGCCACGTCCCACCCCCGCTGCTCCTTCATCTGGGCGGCGAAGGCGCGCAGATCGTGAATCTCGCGTCCGCAGTTCAGCGTGACGCTGACACTGAGGTAGGGGCTTCGAGGGCTGCTCTTCCCATAGGGGTTCGGCTCCCATCGCACATCGTGGACGTGCTCCTTGAGACCGGTGCGCTCCTCGTCGTGCTCGATTCCGTGGGCCTTCGCGTACTCGTCAAGGTCGTCGATCACGAACAAGTGGCTCGACCACTCGCCGGGCCAGACTGCGAACAAGCGGGACTTGCCGACAACGGCCCGCTCATACGCGGCGCGGTCGTCTCCGTGCGTCACCGTTCCGTCCTCGTGGACCTCGATGTAGCACGTGGTACGTGCGGTGTAGGGGAAGTCCTTCCCTGCCTCCGCGGCACTCCTCGGTTCCAACCGGTCCTCCGGGTGTACGCGGTTCCATGTGGCCGTTCAGTCAACACTCCCCGTGACGTCCTACGTAGGGAAATCGGCGGAAGCTGGCTTGGCGAGGCGTGCGGGATGGCTGGAGACGGGGGCGGCGCCTTGCTCCCACGTGCCGCCCGTTCTCCCCAGATTCTCCCCAGAGGGCTCGACAGGGCCTATAGAGCCATTCGCGCATGTAAAGTCGATCAAGGTCTGCAACTCGCCCGCTACAGCCAATCCCGCCGCTTGAAAACGAAGTACAGGCTGACACACACCACGCCCATCAGCAGGATCGCGAACGGGTACCCAAAGGCCCACCCAAGCTCCGGCATCCGGTCGAAATTCATCCCGTAAATCGTTCCCACCAACGTGGGAGCAAACAAGATCGCCGCCCACGACGAGATCTTCTTGATCTCCTCGTTCTGCTGGAAGCCCGCCTCCGCCAGCGCCCTCATCTCCGCGTTCTGCTCCTGCGTCACCAGCGTCGCGTTGACCGTCAGGATGTCGGCGAGGGCCTGGCGGAAGCCGTCGACGCGTTCGCTGGTGTGGGTGACGTGGTCGGCCACGTCGCGGAGGTAGCGCTGGAGTTCCTCGTCCGTGCGGTACTTCGCGAAGCCTGCCATCAGGGCGTGCAGCATGCCGACCAGGGGGCGGGTCGCGCGTTGGAACTCGACCATTTCGCGGGAGAGTTCGTAGATGCGGCGTGAGACTTCCGGGTCGCCGCTGAAGACCTCGGTCTCGATCTCGTCGATGTCGTTCTGGACGCCGGAGACGACGGGGGCGTAGCCGTCGACCACCGCGTCGAGGATCGCGTAGAGGACTGCCTCCGGGCCCAGTTTGAGGAGGTCGGGCGTCTCCTCCATGCGGCGGCGGACCGCCGAGAGGTCAGGGGCCGCGCCGTGGCGGACCGTGATCACGAAGTCCGGGCCCACGAAGACGTGCAGCTCGCCGAAGTCCACCTCCTCCGGGGCGTCCAGGTAGCGGGCCGCCCGCAGGACCACGAAGAGCGTCTCGCCGTAGCGTTCCAGCTTCGGGCGCTGGTGGGCCTCCATCGCGTCCTCGACCGCCAGCTCGTGCAGGTCGAACTCCGCTGCCAGGGAGAGGAGTTCGGTCTCCGTGGGGCGGGCCAGGCCGATCCACGCCATGCCGTGCGGCTCCTCGCGCAGCTCGCGGTACGTGTCCGCGAGCGAGTCCGGCGAGGAGACCCGTACGCCGTCGCGGTAGAGCGCCGCGTGCACGATGCTGCCCGGCTGGGGAGTGGGCGGGGGAGTGGGCGGGGGCGGGGTGTGCGGTGTGCGGTCGGGGGCGCGGCCCGTCGTGGACGGCTTCGCCAGGGACGCGGCGCGTCGCCACGCGTGCTTCTTCGACCCCGGTGCGGGGCGGCGTGCGCGGCGTTCTGGCATGAGGGCTGACCTCCCGGTCGGGGATTTCCTCGGCGCGTTCGCGTCAGTTCGCGGTGGTTCGGCGGATGCCGTGAAGGATAGCCGTGCAGGACATACGTCCCAAAAGTTGGGAGATGACCCCTCGGGGTTGGGGGTGCTTCCTTGTCCCGTGGGCCGTGGGCCGAATTGCGGACCGTGGCTGTCCTCGACTCTCGCTACCGTTCCGGCATGACCAAGACGACCGGTGCCCCCGTCCTCAGCACCCGCGCCCTCAACCGCGCCACCCTCGACCGGCAGCTCCTGCTGCGGCGGGCGCCTGTCGGAGAGGTGTCCGTCAGCGGCGCCGTCGAACGTCTCGTCGGGCTTCAGGCGCAGGAGGTGAAGCCGCCCTACTTCGCGCTGGCCGCTCGGCTTGAGGGGTTTGATCCCGAGGGTCTCGCCGGGCTCCTCGAACGGCGCGAGCTCGTGCGCATCGTCACCCTGCGCTCCACCATCCACCTCCACACCGCCGTCGACGCCCTCGGTGTGCGGCCGCTCGTGCAGGTGGCCCGTCGGCGGGAGCTGAACGCGTTTCGGAAGGGGCTCGTCGGAGTCGACCTTGATGAACTCGCCGTGCTGGCCAGGGGGCTTGTGGAGGAAGAGCCGCGCACCATGAAGCAGTTGCGTGAGGAGTTGTCCCAGAAGTGGCCGGACGGCGATCCGCAGTCCCTCGCCGTGGCCGCCCGCTGCCTGCTGCCCCTCGTGCAGGTCACGCCGCGCGGGCTGTGGCGGCGCAGCGGGCAGGTCGCGCTCACCACCGTCGAGAAGTGGGTGGGGCGAGGAGCGGTCGAGGAGAGCGCGGGCATGACTGGCCTCGGCGGCCTCGATGGCCTCCACGAGCTCGTTCTGCGCTATCTGCGTGCCTTCGGGCCCGCCTCCGTCAAGGACTTCCAGACCTGGGCCGGTCTCACCCGCACCCGGGACGCCTTCGAAGGGCTGCGGCCCCGGCTGCGAACCTTCCGGAGCGAGGCGGGAGTTGAGCTGTTCGATCTGGCTGATGCGGTGCTGCCCGATCAGGACACCCCTGCGCCGGTCCGCCTCCTGCCCGAGTTCGACAACCTGCTGCTCTCGCACGCCGACCGGACCCGTGTCATCCCGGCCGCGTATTGGGGGCGCAGCTGGAAGGGGAACATCGCCTACCGGACCCTTCTGGTGGACGGGTTCCTCGCCGGGGTGTGGGCCCTTGAGGAGGGGAGGGAAGGGGGTGATGTGCTCACCGTTCAGCCCTTCGGAACGCTGACCCGGGCCCAGCGCGGCGAAGTCCAGGCCGAGGCCGCCCGCACTCTCGATGTGCTCGGGGCCTCCTCCTCGTACGACATTCGCTTCGGCACGGTCGTGCCGGAGTAGGGGGCAGGCCAGCCTGGTGGTCCCAACACCAGGTCAGCCACGCACTCCCCGGCCGGCCAGAGGCCCCCTCACGATGAGCGCATGAATCGACTGGAACGACCTGAACGACTGGAACGACTGGAACGACGCAGCACCCTGATCACCGGTGCCACCCAGGGCCTCGGCCGTGCCCTCGCCCTCGATCTCGCCGGGCGCGGGCACACCCTCCTCCTGCACGGCCGGGACCAAGGGCGCCTGGACGCCGCCGTGGCCGAGATCGGGGACGCCTTCCCGGGCGCCGAGGTCCGCACCTACCTCGCGGATCTCGCCGACCTCGACCAGGTGCACGCCCTCGCCGACCGGATCCGGGCCGCCGAACCGCGGCTCGACGGAGTCATCCACAACGCCGTCGCGGGCGGCGGCGCCGAGCCGCTACGCCGCGAGGTGAGCGCGCAGGGGCATGAACTGCGGTTCGCCGTCAATCACTTGGCGCCCTATGCCCTGACCCGGGGGCTGCTGCCGCTGCTCACCGCCTCGGCGCCCGCGCGCGTCGTCAACGTCGCCTCGATCGGGCAGGAGGCCATCGACTTCGATGATGTGATGCTGGAGCAGGGGTATGAAGGGTTGCGCGCCTATTGCCGGAGCAAGCTCGCCTTGATCATGGCTACGTTCGAGATGGCCGCCGAGCTCGAGGGCAGTGGTGTCGCCGTCAACACGCTCCACCCCGCGCACTTGATGGACACCAACGGTGTCCGTGAGTACGGGCTGACGCCGGCCGTCGGTGTCGATGAAGGGGTGCGGCCCACGGTGCGGCTGCTCGTCGATCCCGAGCTGGAGGGGGTCACCGGTCGCTACTTCGATCAGTTCACCGACGTACGGGCCCATGAGCAGGCGTACGACGGGGAGGCGCGGGCCCGGCTCATGGAGCTGACCCGGGACCTGGCCGGTCGGCCTTAGTCGGCCCTAGTCCGCGCGGCCCGTCGCCGCCACCGTCACCCCGAGCCCGATCATCGTGAACCCGCCCGCACCGCCGATCATCGACAGTCGGCGGTCGGAGCGGGCGAACCAGGTGCGGGCCGCCGATGCCGTCAGGCCCCACAGGGTGTCCGTGACCAGGCCGATGCTGATCGGAACCAGGCCCAACAGCAGCATCTGGAGCGGGAGTTGGCCCGCGCCGTGGTCCACGAACTGGGGCAGGACCGCGGCGAAGAACACGATGCCCTTCGGGTTGGTCAGGCCCACCAGGACGCCGTCGAGGACGGTGCGGAGGTCGCCGCGGGCCGGGCCCGTCGGCGCCGCCCCGATCGCGGACGCCTTCATGTCCTTGCGGTGCCGGAACGCCTGGACGCCCAGCAGGACGAGGTAGGCCGCGCCCGCCAGCTTCACCGCCATGAACACCGCCACGGAACGCTCCACGGCCGCGCCGACGCCGAACGCGACGGCCACGACCAGCAGATACGAGCCGAAGACATTGCCGAGCGCCGTCGCCACCGCCGTGCGGCGGCCGTGTGCCAGGGCCCGGCCGATCACGAAGAGCACGCTCGGTCCTGGAATCACGATGACCAGCAGTGACATCGCGGCGAAGGCCAGGAATCGGTCGGTGGACACCATGTCGTTCTTCCCCCCGTTCGGCTGGGTGCCGAGTGCTGTGTGCCGTGTGCCATGTGTCCGCCCATGGAATCAGGTCGGCTCGGGCCGGGGGAAGCGGCCGCCCGCGCCGAAGCGCGTCGCCGGGCCTACGAACGCACCAGGCGCGCGGCAGCGTCGACCTCCTTCCGAAAGATACCCACACGCGGTAGGGGTGTCTTGATGTCGTGAACCGCTACCTCTCCAGGTGACCCACCGGGACCTCGATGCGGCGGTCGATGCGGTCCTCCGCCCAGGTCCGGGTGTCGATCAGCCACCAGCGGTCGATCTCCACCAGGTACAGGCGGTGCGGTGCGGGGTGCTGCAGGAGCGACGACGGCAGTTGCCACTCGGCTCGCCGGCGCGGGTCCGGGAACACGGTCGCGTAGAAGTCCTCGTAGTACGTGGCCAGTCGGTCGGGTGGGATCTCCGTGCAGCGGCCGGTGAACTGGGCGCCGTCGATCGAGGTGAAGTCCACCGTCGTGTCTGTGGTGTTGGTGCCGTCGGTGCGGAAGAGTGAGCCGCTCACCTGGGGACGGGCCCATACGTCGTGGCTGTGCCGGGAATCGGTCGCCGAGCCGAAGACGAGGCGCAGCGGGTCGGCGAACCAGGCGTACTCCAGGGTGGCGGCCCAGGGCTCTCCCTGTTCGGACGCCGTGGCCAGGTGCACGTAGCGGGCGGTGTCCAGGAGGTGGCGGGACCTCTTGAGCAGATCGTCGTCGGCCGTCATCGTGCGGACCCTTCGCCTTCGCCTTCACCGTCTACGTCGCCGTCGTGGCCCAGGTGGACGGGCAGGGCGGCGATGTCGTTGCCGATGAAGGTCTGGCCGGGCTCGACGTCCTCCGGTGCGACGGCCAGGGCGAGTTGGGGGAAGGCGTCGAAGAGGGCGGGCAGGGCCACCCTGGCCTCCAGCCGGGCGAGGTGTGAGCCGGGGCAGAAGTGGGGGCCGAGTCCGAAGGCCAGGTGGTCCTTGTCGGCGCGGTCGATGTCGAAGGTCTCGGGGTTCTCGTGCACGCCCGGGTCCCGGCCGTGGGCGCCGTAGCAGATCAGGATCGCGTCGCCGGTGCGGATCACCACGCCTTCGCCGAGGTCGATGTCCTCCGTCGCCCAGCGCATCGGCAGGTGCATGACCGGACAGCGGACGCGCAGGGACTCCTCGATCGCGTCGTTCCACCGGTCGGGGGCGGCGCGCAGGAGGGCGAGCTGGTCGGGGTGGGCGAGGAGTTCGCGGACCGTGTGGTCGATGAGGTTGATGGTGGTCTGGCTTCCCCCGCCGATCATCAGCAGCAGGGTCGAGATCAACTCATGGCTGGTCAGGGGGGTTTCGCCGGTGGCGCGTGCCGCTATCAGGAAGCTGGTGAGGTCGTCTCCCGGTGTCGTCTGCTTGGTGACGATCAGTCGGCGCATCGCCGCTTCGAGGTCCTGGTAGACGGCGACGGACTCCTCTTCGGGTACGTCGGTCGTGGCGACGACGCGGAAGGCGCGCAGCACCTCGGGCCGCTGGTCGTCCGGTACGCCGAAGAGATCGCAGATCACCCGCGTGGGGACCTGGTAGGAGAACTCCCGGTGCAGATCTAGCGGTTGGCCGCCGCCGTGGGCCCTGAGTCCGGCGAGGAGGTCGGCGACGATCTCCTCTACCTGGACCCGGAGCTTCTCCACGCGGCGGGGCGTGAACGCCGGAGTGATCAGCTTCCGGAGCCGTGCGTGGGCGCTGCCGTCCGTGGTGGCCATGGAGTCCACGTCGACCCACGGGGCCAGCCAGGGCACGGAGCCGGGGACGTAGCTCGGCACCGTCTCCTTGAGGTTGCGGGAGACGCCCGGGTGCGTCAGGAGCATCCTCACCACGTCGCCCCGGGACACGGACCAGGCGCCGACGCCCTCGGGCAGCTCCACCGGGACGGCCGGTCCCGACTCCCGTAGCCGTGTGACCTGTTCGTACATGCAGGTGCCGCCGACGCTCTTGATCGCCTCGGTGGTGTCCGTGCTGAAGTCGATCATTCTGTGCCTCCTGATGTGTGCCGCGTGCGAGAGGGGTGCCGCATGCGAGGTGGGCGCCGAACGCGGCGGCCGGTGCGGTCCGAGAGCCGGCCGGCCGGCCGCCGCGTTCGGTCCGGTGGGGACCCGTGGCTACTTCGAGGCGGCCTCTGTGACCTCGGCCGTGGCCGGCTCGGGGCCCGGCTCCGCCGGGGCGGCCGAGCCGGTCGGGGGGACGTGGCGGAGCGTGATCGCGGCGATGAGCGCGCCGGCCGCGGCGATCGCGGCGGCGATGCCCGCGCCGACGTTGAGCCCGTGCGCGAAGGCGTCCTTCGTCACGGTCAGCAGGGGGTCGGCGAGGCGGTCGGGGAGGTTCTGCGCCGCGGCGACCGCGCCGGAGAGGTTCTCGTCCGCCGCCGCCCTGGCCTCCGGGGGCAGGCCCTCGGGCAGCTTGCTCTCCAGGCCGTCGCTGTACACGGCCGTGCCGATCGTGCCGACGACCGCGACGCCCAGGGAGATGCCCAGGTCGTTGACGGTCGAGGCCAGGCCGCCCGCGGCACCCGCCTTCTCCGGCGGGACCGAACCCACCACCAGGTCGGTGGTGAGCGCCATGGACGGGGACACCGCCGGGTAGAGGACGACGAACCCCGCGATGACGAGCGGCAGTCCGGTCGTGCTCTCGATCTGTGTGAACAGCAGGTAGCCGACGACCTGTACGGCGAGGCCGGTGGCGATGACGTAGCCCGGTCGGACGCGGCGCGCGATGACGGGCGACAGGGTGGCGACGACGATCAGGACGAGGGCCGCGGGCAGGATGGCGAACCCGGTCCTGAGCGGCGACAGGTCCTTCACCTGCTGCAGGAACTGGGTGAACATCAGGTAGACCCCGCCGAGCCCGGTCGCGGCCAGGACGAAGACGCCGAGCGCGCCGCCGACGGTCCGGTTGACGAAGAGGCGCACGTCCAACAGGGGTGCCGGGGACCGCAGTTGACGGATGACGAACCAGACCCCGAAGGCCAGGCCGACCACCACCGCGGCGATCGAGCGCGCCGTCTCGTCCTCGGTGGCGAACGACTTGATCCCGTAGACGAACGGCAGCAGGGTCAGGACCAGGAGCAGGGCGCTGAACAGGTCCAGCTTGTTGTTCTGGGACGCCTGGTGGCGGGGGAGGAGCAGCGGTCCGCCGATCACCACGACCGCCATCACCGGGACCGCGACGAGGAACGTGGCCCGCCACGAGAAGGCTTCGAGGAGCAGGCCGGCGAGCAGCGGTCCGAGCGCGACCCCGCCGGAGATCGCGGCGGCCCAGACGCCGATGGCGACGCCGCGCTGCTTCGCGTCCTGGAACATCGAGAAGATCAGGCCGAGCGTCGCGGGCATCTGCATGGCGGCCGCGATGCCGAGGACGGCGCGCCAGACGATCATCATGACCGGCGAGTCCGTCATGGCGGCCACCACGGAGAAGACGCCGAACAGGGCCGCCCCTGTCACCAGCAGATTCCGGTGTCCGTAGCGGTCGGCCACGGTCCCCATCAGGACGAGCAGGCTCGCCATGAGGAACCCGTAGATGTCCAGGATCCACAGGATCTCGGTGCCGCTGGGCTCCAGGTCGGCGGCGAGGTAGGGGCTGGCCAGGAACAGGATGGTGAGCATCATGAACAGGAGCAGGGCCGGCAGGACCAACAGGCCCAGTGCTGTCCACTCCTTGCGGCCGGCGCGGGCCGGCGGTGGGCTTGCTGCCAAGGACATCGGCACTCCTCTTCTCGGGGGTATACCGCACACACCGTGTCACCGCGTATACCCCTACGGGGTAGGTGTATTGAACATAGGGGTGGGGGGTATACCGGTCAAGCGAACTGCCCCTACTTTCAGAGGTGTTGGCCTCGGTCGATGGCGAGGTTGCGGGCGAGGCAGTCCCAGAACTCGCCCTCCAGGGCGTGCACCGTCCGGGCGCACCGCACGGCGGCCGCCGGGTCGTCCCCGGCGGCGAGGCCGCTCGTGAGCGTCGCCGTCGCCCGGTCGAGCAGTGACTGCGGCGTCTCGGCGAAGAAGCGGAAGTGGGCCACGTCGGGCTCCTGGAACCCGTACCGGGACACCAGCGCGTCGGCCACCCGCGCGTAAGTCCCGCCGGATTCCCGCACGTTCGCGAGCAGCGCCAGGGCGACGTCGCTCTGTGCGCCGAAGAGCGCGGACCGCGCCAGATACGCCGGGTATGCCTGTGCCAGCGGCAGGGGTTCGTGGTCCTGGAGGTCCTGCTCGCTCAGGCCGAGTGCGCCCGCGAAGTCCACGAGGAGCCGCAGCGCCTCGCCCTCGCCGTCCGCCATGGCCAGATACAGATCCCCGGCGGGAGCGGCGGGGAAGCGGGCGGCGAGCAGCGCGAAGCTGCGGCGGTCGCTGCGCACGAGGTGGTACAGCTCCCCGGCGAGCCGGCCGAGCCCTTCCTTCGGGACCCGGCCCTCTTCGAGCGAGTCGACGTAGCGGTTGGGCCCGGCCTGCCCCGACAGCTGCCGCTGCGCCGAGTCGAGGACGTCGGTGACGGCATTCATGAGAACTCCTCACTGGTGCGCGGCGCCGGGCGGACCACCCGGTGGAGATCGGGCCCGGTGGCGGGTCCCGGCACGTACTCGGCGATCCACGGGCCGTCGGTGGAGGGGTCGACCACCCCGTCCTCCAGCCAGGTGCAGCCGCCCGCGAGGACGCGCCGCGCCAGGGCCCGGTCCCGCTCGTCGCTGTTGTTGTCGTCGATCCGGTCGAGGAGCTCCTCGACCCGGAGCCTGGACTGGTGGCAGAAGGCGTCGGCGAGTGCGGTCGCGGTGCCCTCGGCGTCGCCCCGCGCTCTCGCGCTGTCCTCGGCGTCGCCCCGCGCTCTCGCGCTGTCCTCGGCGTCGCCCCGCGCTCTCGCGGCGCCCTCGGCGCCGTCATGCGCTCGCGCGTAGGCGCACGTCACGCTCATCGCGTACAGCTCGGCGCCGATGTCGACGATGCGGCCCAGGTGCCGCTGGCGTTCGAGTTCGGCGGGCGGCCCGGCGGCGGCGAGGCCCAGCAGGCGGGCCAGCCGCCGGGCGGTCTGCTCGACATACGCCAAGTGGGCCGCAAGCACACTGCTTTCGGGTGCCGGGCCGGGCGGCGGCCCGGCTCGGCGGGCATCCTCCGAAGCCTCCGCCGACGAGCGGTGCGCCTCGATGAGGCCGTGGGCGATGAAGCCGCGCAGCGCCTCGCTGGAGCCGTCGAAGATGCGGCCCACCCGGACGTCGCGCAGCAACTGCTCGACCGGTACGCCCCGTTCGCCCCGGGCGGCCGCGGAGTCCGCCGTCTCGTATCCGCGCCCGCCCCGTATCTGCACGAGCTCGTCCGCGACGGCGCACGCCTTCTCGGTGGCGAAGAGCTTGGCGAGCTCCGCGTCCAGACGGGTGTCGGTGTCGGCCCGCTCCGCCCGTCGTCCGGTGACCTCGACCAGCGCCTCCAGGGCGAACGCCGTCGCCGCGATGAACGCCAACTTGCCCGCGACCGCCTCGTGTTCGCCGATGGGCCGGTCCCACTGGACGCGCACGGCGCTCCACTGCCGGGCCACCGACAGGCTCCACTTCGCCGCGGCCGCGGACACGGCCGGGAGCGAGAGCCGCCCGGTGTCCTGGGCGGCGAGAGCGACGTCGAGGCCCGCTCCCACCGCGCCGACCCGATGGTGCGCGGGCACCCGCACGCGGTGCAGCCGGATGCAGCCGTTCTCCAGGCCCCGCAGCCCGAGGAAGGAGCTGCGGTGCTCGACGGTCACGCCCGGCGAGCCGGCGTCGACGACGAACGCGGTCATCCCTCCGGCGCCGTCCGCCGAGGGGGCGACGAGGGCCAGCACGACCAGGAGGTCGGCGATGACGCCGTTCGTGATCCACGTCTTCACGCCGTCGAGGACGTAGCTGTCCGTGGCCGGGTCGTGGACGGCCGTGGTGCGCATGCGGTACGGGTCGTTGCCGATGTCGGCCTCGGTGAGGGCGAAGGCCGTGATCTCCCGGACGCACCGGGGGAGGAACGCGCGTTTCTGTTCCTCGGTCCCGAACAGGGCGACGGGCTGGGCGAGACCTATGGCCTGGTGTGCCGCGAGCAGTTCGCTCAGGGCCGGGTGCGTCGTGCTGGTGAGCATCAGGGCCCGGTGGTAGCAGCGCGAGGAGAGCCCGAGTCCGCCGTACCGCCGGGGGAGCTTGATGCTCAGGGCGCCGAGGTCCTTGAGCCCTTCGACGACGTGGTCGGGGATCCGGTCCGCCCGCTCGATCCCGGCGCTGTCGACTTCCTTCTCGCAGAAGTCCCTCAGCCGGGACAGGAAGCGTTCCTCCTCGTCGGGGAGGCGCCGCGGGTCGCCCGCGGGGAGGGTCAGGAGGTCGTGCCGCGCCCTGCCGAGGAACAGCTCGTCGGCGAACCCCGGCCGCTGTACGGGGAGTTGGTCCCCCTTCTGTTGTACGGGGAACTGGTCCCCCTTCCCGGCCGTCATGAGGCCACCGTGGGGACGGCCTGGATGACGGAGCTCGGACCGGCGTCGCGGTCGCCGACCGAGCGCACCGTGAAGCCCGTCTCCGCCAGCATCGCCCGGAACTCGCTCTCGGTCCGCTCGCGGCCGCCGGTCGTCACCATCATGTTGGCGTCGGTGAGGAACATGACCGGTGCGGAGGTGTCGGCGGTCTCGGGCAGGACGGTGCCGACGATCAGCAGCGTGGCCGAATCCGGCATGTGGGCGCGGCAGGTGCGCAGGATCGCGCGGGACTCCTCGTCGCCCCAGTCCTGGAAGACGCTCTTGATGAGGTAGAGGTCGCCGTCGCCCGGCACGGCCTTGAAGAAGTCGCCCGCCCGGACCTCGCACCGGTCGGTGAGCCCGGCCTTGCGCAGCGTGGCGGGGGCCTCCGCGACGCCGCTCGCACTGTCGAAGACGATGCCGCGCAGCCCGGGGCGGCTCCGCAGGATCGCGGTGAGCAGGGTGCCGTCGCCGCCCCCGAGGTCCACGACGGTGCCGGACCCGGGGAAGTCGTAGCCCGCGGCGAGCTGTGCGGCGGAGTGCCGGGACTCCTCGCTCATCGCCTCGTTGAACAGCGCGCTGGTCCGCGGGTGTTCGGCCAGATGCGCGTAGACCTCGGTCCCGTACGCGTGGTCGAAGGCGCGTTCGCCGGTGGTGACGGTGTGGAGCAGGCCCTGCCACGAGGTGAGGAAGAGCGGGTCGCTGAACATGCGGGCGAAGTTGGTCAGCGAGTCCGGGGAGTCGGACCGCAGTCGGGAGCCGACCGCGGTGAGCGCGAACGTGCCGGGCCGCGGCTCCGTCATGATCCCGCCGGAGACGAGGAGCCGGAGCAGGCGGCGCAGCGACGGCTCGTGCGTCCGCGTCCCGTCGGCGAGCTCGGCGCTGGTGCGGGAGCCGGACCCGATGAGGTCGGCGAGACCGAGCTCCGCGGCGACACCGATGGCCTGCGCGCTCATGTAGCCGCCGATCCGCTCGATGAGCGCCGCGCGCAGGTCCAGCGTCTCGTCAACGGGCGTGCTGTTGCGGGGAGTTGCTGTGCTGCTCATGCGGAGGTCTCCTTGTCGCTGAGGCTGCTGGTGAGGGGGTCGGTGAGGCGGTGTCTGACCCACACGTTGGGTTCGACGTACACCGCGTAGTCGTGTGCGAGGCTGACGGTCACGGGGGTGAGCGCTCCCGGCACGGTCACCTGGCCGTCGGTGTCCAGGGGGAGGCCGGTCCAGGCGCGCCACTCGGCGAGGCTCCCGGAGATGGTCATGGAGGCCGGACACACCTTCAGGACCTCGGCCCCGGCCCTGACATGGGTGCGCAGCCAGGGGTCCGCGGGCAGTCCGTCGGGCCGCCTGCGTGCCACGTACTCGTCCATCGGCAGCTCGGGGTGCTCGTGCTTGAGGCTGGGGCGGATCGGGCTGACGAGATCGCGGAAGCCCTGTCGGCGGGCGTGGTCGGAGAGGGCCCGCAGGGTGCGGGCGGACAGGTGCCGTGCCTGGTGGCCGGGGGCGACGGCGATCTCCAGCGCGCACAGCGCGGTGTGCCGACGGCGCGCGTACGTGTCGGTGAGGCACTGCCGCAGTGCCGCGTCCCAGCCCGTGTCGGGCAGGTGGTCCGGGTCACCGTCCCAGGCGATCCCCACCCCCGCGGCCCGGGCGATGACCTGTTGCTTGTCGTCTGCCCCCTCGTCGAGCACGACGAGTTGGTGCTCGGGGTGCCGGTCGAAGGCCCAGTCCACGAGGAGCGGGTCGGGGCGGATGTAGGCGGGCCACGACGACTCCATCGAGATCATGGCTTCTTCCAGGTCGGGCCGCTCGGCGAGGCTGACCACATGGAGATCCGTACGGGTGCTGGGCAAGGGGTGCCTCCCGGTCGGGTCGGGGCGGGTCACTGGGCGAGCCGGTCCGCGGGCAGCCGCCGCGTGTCGAGGGGCCGTTCGTCGGTGGGCACGGACAGCAGAGCGAGGTAGTGGGACCGGGGGACGGGGCGGGCGCCGAGGAGCCGCGCGTGCTCGCTCTCGCGCTGCACGTCGACCGCGGCTCCGCCCGCCTCGGCGAAGCGGCGGGTCAGGTCGGCCACCGCGGTCTTCCCCGCCCCGCTGCGGAGCGTGAACTGGGAGTCGGCGCTGAACACCGCGCCCACCCGGACGCCGAAGACCCCGCCGATCAGTTCGTCGCGGTCCCAGACCTCGACGCTGTGGGCGTGCCCCTGTGCGTGCAGCCGGGACAGGCCGTGCAGCAGGCCGTCGGTCAGCCAGCGCTGGGCCCGGCCGGCCCGGCAGCGCCGGACCACCTCGTCGAAGCAGGTGTCGGCCGTCGTCGTCCAGTCCGTCCGGTGGCGCAGCTGGCGGCGCAGGCTGCGCTGGATCCGGGCCTCGGTCACGCGGATCACCGGCCGGGGGTCGGGGGACCACCAGGTGACGGTGAAGGGGTCGTCGCCGGGGACGACGTGCACGCGGCCGGCCTCGACGTCTGCCTCGTAGGTCAGTTCATTGACGATCGTGGCTTCGACGGTGTCGGTCGGGAACGGGTACAGGCCGTGCCGGTAGGCGGTCAGGAGCGTGTGGGGTTCGAGGTCGCCGCCGAGGGCGACGGGCCGTGCGGCAGGGCCCGCGCCGACATCCAGAGATGCCCACGGCGACTCGGCCCGGTCCTGCGTCCGGATCATGTTCACCTCACAGGAAGTCGGTTCCGGGGTCGGTTCACAGGAAGGCGGCTCCACGGCCGGTTCACAGGAAGTCGACGGAGGTCAGGTAGTCGAGGTAGCGGTCGAGCAGGGCGCCGTCGACGGGCGGGATCTCGATGCCGCTGCCCCGCAGCGCGGCCGTCACGTTGTCCTGCGAGAAGGTGGGGAAGGTCGTCTCCAGATACATCTCGGCGACGCTCATGTCGCCGGTGGCGCAGCGGTCGATGAAGAGCGGCGCGAAGGGCGTCATGGGGTGGTCCGGCTCCGCCACGGCCGTGGCGACGATGCGCTCCAGCCACTGTTCCCAGGGGACTTCGCGGATCGTGTGGCCGCGCGCCCGAAGGCGTTCGGTGAGGAGCGAGACGTTCACCTTGCCGGGGTTGGTCAGGTGGTACACCTCGCCGGCGGGCACCCGGCTCGCGGCGATGTGCAGCAGGGCGGCCGCGTAGCGGTCCACCGGCGTGTAGTCCAGGGGGAGTTCGGCGATCGGCGCGGTGCCGGTGTCGACGATGAACCGCTTCATCGCGCACATCTCGGTCGCGGTGTTCCAGGCGCCGCTCGTCCGGTCGCCGGAGATGTCGGCGGCGCGGTAGACGGCGACGGGAAGCCCCTCGGCGGCCGCGTTCTGCAGGAGTGCCTCGGCGACCCACTTGCTCTCCACGTACCCGACGGAGAGGTGGTCGGCGTGGGCCAGGGGTGTCTCCTCGGTGACGTGCCGGACCCCGGCGGTGCCGAAGCCGGAGACGACCGCCATGGTGGAGACGTAGTGGACGGGGATGTTCCGGTGCCGGGCCGCGAGGCGGATGATCTCGCGGGTGCCCTCGACGTTCGTCGGGCGCATGTGGGAGTACGGGTAGATGAAGTTGACCAGACCGCCCGGGTGGTGGATGACGTCGACGATCCGGGAGTAGTGGTCGAACTCCGCCTCGGACAAGCCGAGTCGGGGCTTGTCCAGGTCTCCGGGGACCGCCGCGATCCGGCCGTCGGCCCAGTACTCCGCCAGCGGGTCGGCGTGCTCCGCCAGTGGGTCCGCGTGCTCCGCCCGTGGACCGGACAGGTAGCGGGCGGCGTTGGCCCTGATGCGCTCCTCCGCCTCCTCCGCGTCCGCGGCGCGCACCAGGCAGTGCACCGTGGCGCCGGTGGTCGCGAGGAGTTCGCGGAGCAGATGGATCCCGAGGAACCCGGTCGCGCCGGTGAGGAACACATGGGCGGGGTCGGCCCAGTCGGTGGTCGTCGGCCGCCGCTGGACGGGCACCCCGAGGACGGCGTCGGCCTCGAAGTCGGTGGGCGGAGTGCCGCCGGTGTCGAGGGTGCCGGACCGGGCCGACTCCACCGCCGAGGCGAAGCTGCGCAGGGTCGCGTCGTCGAGGAGGAGCCGGATGAGCGGGCGGACCTGGGTGATCAGGATGCCGAGCGAGGCCCGCACCTTGGCGAGCAGTTCGGCCGCCGCGATCGAATTGCCGCCGAGGTCGAAGAAGTTGTCGTCGGGCGCGACCGCCTCGACGTCGAGGACCTGGCACCACAGCCCGGCGACGGCGCGCTCGACCAGGGTGGCGGGCGCGGCGGTGCGGTCGGCCGCAGGGGCGGGGGCGGTGGCCCGCACCGGGTCGGGGAGTGCGGCGAGGTCGGCCTTGCCGTTCGCCGTCATCGGCATGGCGTCGAGGCGGACGAAGGCCGCGGGGACCATGAAGACGGGGAGCCGGCCGGTGATGAAGTCGCGCAACTCGCTTGTTTCGAGCCGGTCCTGGGTCCGGTTCGCCGTGTAGTAGGCGGCGACCTGCGACTCACCCTTGACGCTGTACGCCTTCACCGCGACGTCGTCGATGAGGGGGTGGGCCGAGAGCGTCGCCTCGATCTCGGCGGGCTCGACCCGGTAGCCGCGGATCTTGATCTGCCGGTCGGCCCGCCCGGTGATCTGGAGGTCGCCCTCCGCCGTCCAGCGGCCCAGGTCCCCTGTGCGGTAGAAGCGCCGCGCCTCACCCGCTTCCCCCGCAAGCGAGACGAAGCGGTCCTTGGCCGGGGTCTCTTCGGCGAGATAGCCCGGGGCGACGCCGGGGCCGCCGAGGTAGATCTCGCCGGGCGCCCCGGGCGCCCCGGGCGGCACCGGCCGCAGGTCCTGGTCGAGCACGCGGACGGTGGTGCCGGGCAGGGGGCGGCCGACGGGGGCGGGCCCCTCGGCGGGGAGCAGCTCCGGGGTGAGCTCCATGGTGCACGAGGTGATCGTCGTCTCGGTCAGTCCGTAGGCGTTGACGAGCCGGGAGTTCGGCATGAGCCGCAGCGCCGTACGGCAGTCGGCGGCGTGCACCGCGCTGCCGCCGACGATCGTGAGCCGGACCGGCAACTCGGCGGGGGAGCGCTCCAGTTCGGCGAGGAAGGCCCGCCAGTACGACGGGGTGAGGTCCATGACGGTGACGCCGAGCGCGGTGAGCCTGGCGGGCAGCTCGCTCGGGGCCCAGACGTCCTCGGGCAGGACGAGCGTCGCTCCGTTGAGGAGCGCGACCAGGATCTGCTCGATGGAGGTGTCGAAGGAGAGCGCGGCGAACTGCAGGACGCGGTCGCCGGGGCCGATGCCGTACCCCTCGTTGATGTGCTCGCAGAGGTAGTTGAGGGAGGCGTGCGGGATGGGGACGCCCTTGGGCGTGCCCGAAGACCCCGACGTGTAGACGATGTAGGCGGTGTCGGAGCCCTCGACCGTGACCTCGGGCGGGGCGGTGCGCGCTGCTGCGGTGCCGCCGTCCGCTGCTTCGCCGCCCGTCGTGCCGTCGTCCGTGGTGCCGCCGTCCGCCGCGAGGGTCGGCACCGGGAAGCCGGTGAAGCGGTGTGCGAGGTCGGGGCGGGTGACGACGGCCGCGCAGCGGGTCTCCTTGAGGTACGTGGCGATCCGGTCGTCCGGGGCGTCCGGCTCCACCGGCAGATAGACCGCCCCCGCCTTGAGGGTCGCGAGGAACGACACGATCAGGTCGACGGAGCGCCCGAGGTGCGTCATGACCACGGAGCCACGGGTGACTCCCAGGCTCCGGAGCCGGTGCGCGAGCAGGTTCGCGCGCTCGTCGAGTTCCGCGTAGTCGACGCGGTGGCCGTCGTGCTCCACCGCTGTCGCCGTGGGCTGTGCCGCGGCCACGGCCGCAAAGCGTTGGTGTGCGAACGGGTTCCCGGATATGTCCATGATTCTCTCGTTCCTTGCAGGTGTGGAGAATTCCGCGGGTCGCCAAAAGGGATTGCGGACGCGGTGAACCGCACTACGGAGAAGGGGTCGGCTCAAGGGGCCGGTTCAGGAATGCCGTCGAGGAAACCCCACGGGGGTACCCCATGTCAACGAGGGTCGACGGGCCCGCCGACCGGCGAAGCAGATTGTGGAGAATTTGTGGGTGGGGTGCCATGAGGCGGCAGTGAGCGAATTACTCAAAGGTGTGCCCTGTAGGCGCCGAATTCCCCGCGTGTCGCTCATCTGGCGCTCTTGCCAGGGTAATTGGCTCTGCTGAGGCGCAGCCTCATGGAGAGGCATGAGGAGAGCGGGTAATTCCGCATGTGGATTCTTTATGTGCTGTTCCGCGATGACCGCCCGGGAATTTCGGCGCGGCTCCGTCGGTTGAAGCCACCGCGAATCCTGTCTCGGGTAGGGGGTAGGGGTATGCCTCGTGCATTCCGGGACGATGCACTTGATCGTTTCCGGGGACTGTTCAGCGTCACCGCGCTAAGTTGCTGGGGTGACGCCGCGCCGCCGCGTACCGCGAGGGGGAGTTCCGGTGAGTGAACGCCAGGCCAGTGAAGCCCGTATGACGGAGCGTCAAGTGAGCGGACTCTCGTACGTCCACGGCACCAGCACCACACCCCTCCTCTCCGACACGATCGGACGCAATCTCGACCGGGCGATCGAGGCGTGGCCGGACCGCGACGCCCTGGTCGACGTGGCCTCCGGTGCGCGCTGGACCTATGCCGAGTTCGGCCCCGCCGTCGACGAGTTGGCGCGCGGGCTGATCGGGGCCGGGGTCGCCAAGGGGGACCGGGTCGGGATCTGGGCGGTCAACTGCCCGGAGTGGGTGCTCGTGCAGTACGCCACCGCGCGCATCGGCGCGATCATGGTGAACATCAACCCCGCCTACCGCGCCCATGAGTTGGCGTATGTGCTGAAGCAGTCCGGGATCTCACTGCTCGTCGCCTCGCTGGCGCACAAGGGCAGCGACTACCGGGCGCTGGTGGAGGAGGTGCGGGGGGACTGTCCCGCGCTGCGGGCCGTGCACTACATCGGGGACGAGGCGTCGTGGGGCGAGCTCGTGCGGGCGGGGGCCGACGTCGACGTGGCCGAACTGCGCCTCCGTGAGGGCGAGTTGAGCTGCGACGACGCCGTCAACATCCAGTACACCTCCGGGACCACCGGCTTCCCCAAGGGCGCCACGCTCTCCCACCACAACATCCTCAACAACGGCTACTGGGTGGGCCGCACCGTCGGCTACACCGAGCAGGACCGGGTCTGCCTCCCCGTGCCCTTCTACCACTGCTTCGGCATGGTCATGGGCAACCTCGGCGCCACCTCGCACGGGGCCTGCATCGTCATCCCCGCGCCGTCCTTCGACCCCGTCGCCACCCTGCACGCCGTCGAGCGGGAGCGCTGCACGTCCCTGTACGGGGTGCCGACGATGTTCATCGCCGAGCTGAACCTCGCCGACTTCGCGACGTACGACCTCTCCTCCCTGCGCACCGGGATCATGGCGGGCTCGCCGTGCCCGGTGGAGGTCATGAAGCGGGTGGTGGCCGAGATGCACATGGAGCAGGTCTCCATCTGCTACGGCATGACCGAGACCTCGCCGGTGTCGCTGCAGACGCGCAGGGACGACGACCTGGAGCGGCGCACCACGACGGTCGGGCGGGTGCTGCCGCACATCGAGGTGAAGGTCGTCGACCCGGCGAGCGGGCGCACGCTGCCGCGCGGCGAGTCCGGTGAGCTGTGCACGCGCGGCTACAGCGTGATGCTCGGCTACTGGGACGAGCCGGAGCGGACCGCGGAGGTCCTTGACGCGGGGCGGTGGATGCACACGGGGGACCTCGCGGTGATGCGCGAGGACGGGTACGTCCAGATCGTCGGGCGCATCAAGGACATGATCATCAGGGGCGGCGAGAACATCTACCCGCGCGAGGTGGAGGAGTTCCTCCACGGCCACCCGAAGATCGCCGACGTGCAGGTCGTGGGCGTCCCCGACGAGCGGTACGGGGAGGCCCCGCTGGCCTGCGTCATCCTGCGCGACCCGGAGAACCCGCTGACCCTCGCCGAGCTGCGGGAGTACTGCGCCGGGCAGTTGGCCCACTACAAGATCCCGTCCGGGCTGCGGATCCTGACCGAGTTCCCGATGACGGTCTCGGGCAAGGTGCGCAAGATCGAGCTCAGGGAGCGGTACGGGGCCTGACCTCCCCCGCATGCGGCGTCGCTACCCGCTCGTCCCGATCAGGTCGTCCGCCGCCCCGTTCACCGGCTGCGGCGTGCCCGTCAGGTCCAGGACGAAGAGGGGTACCCCCAGTTCGTCCGCGCGGTCGCGGGCGTCGTCCGCGTAGCCGGAGAGGGAGAAGCAGGCGCACTCCGCGTCCTGGGTGAGGCCGGTCAGCCAGACGCATTCGACGTCGCGCAGTGAGGCGGGGCGTACCGAGGGCTCGACCTGGGCGACGATGCCGCGCGCGCAGACCCGCACGCCGGACGGGGGCCGATGGCTGCCGCCGCTGATGTCCTGGAAGCCGAGCCAGCGCAGATAGAGGGCGACCGCCGTCACGGCGTCGCGGACCGAGCGGATCGTCATGGGCTCGAAGGCGGCGCGGGGCTTGGGGGAGAGGAACCGCTTCCGGGGCTCCGGCGACCCGGGGGAGCCGGTGGAACCGGGGGAGCCGGGGGAACCGGGGGGACCGGGGGCCTCCGCGGGCTTCGGCGGTTTCGGGGATTCGAGTCGTACGGGTATCCGCAGCACCGCTCCGCACCCGCACCCCAGCTCCGGCTGCGGCCACTGGTCCTTGCGGCCGCACGCCCCGCACCGCACCGTGACCCACTCGTCCGACCAGGACCGGTCGGTGACCGGGGCGATGACCGTGCCGCGGGCCATGGGCGGGGTGACGGGGGCGCCGCACGCGCAGGGGAAGGCCGGTGGTGCGTAGGTGTGCTCGCGGCCGCAGACCGGGCAGCGCACCGGGACGCCCTCGCCGGCGGCCGGGCCGGTTCCATCCATGGACCTGGACATGGGGTCATCGTCCACCAACGGGGTGGGGCGCGGCAGTGGGTTTGGCACAACAGACGGCTCTTGACGGTCTCCCTCGCGCCCCCTACATTGCTTCCATATAGCAGAACATAATTTCCACGATACGGAAGTCGCCGCGAAGGTGAGGCCCGGACCACGTGGAGCAGGAACGGAATTCACAAGCTCACCGCGGGGCGCGCCGGGAGCCGGAATCCGCAAGCCGAAGCAGGAGTACTCAATGGCTCGTATGACCGCTGCCGCCGCGGCAGTTGAGATCCTCAAGCGCGAGGGCGTCACCAACGCGTTCGGCGTGCCGGGCGCCGCCATCAACCCCTTCTACAAGGAGCTCAAGAACGTCGGGGGGATCGACCACACGCTGGCCCGCCACGTCGAGGGCGCCTCCCACATGGCCGAGGGCTACACCCGGGCCAACCCGGGGAACATCGGTGTCTGCATCGGTACGTCGGGTCCCGCCGGCACCGACATGATCACCGGTCTGTACTCCGCGATCGGCGACTCGATCCCGATCCTGTGCATCACGGGCCAGGCCCCGAGCCACCTGCTGCACAAGGAGGACTTCCAGGCCGTCGACATCGCCTCGATCGCCAAGCCGGTCTCCAAGATGGCCGTCACGGTCCTGGAGGCCGCGCAGGTCCCGGGCGTCTTCCAGCAGGCGTTCCACCTGATGCGCTCCGGCCGTCCGGGCCCGGTCCTGATCGACCTGCCCATCGACGTCCAGCAGACCGAGATCGAGTTCGACCCGGAGACGTACGAGCCGCTGCCGGTCTACAAGCCGACCGCGACCCGCGCCCAGATCGAGAAGGCGATCAAGTTCCTGGTCGAGGCCGAGCGCCCGCTGATCATCGCCGGTGGCGGCATCATCAACGCGGACGCCTCCGACCTGCTGGTCGAGTTCGCCGAGATCACCAACACCCCGGTCGTCCCGACCCTGATGGGCTGGGGCACCATCCCCGACGACCACGACCTGAACGCGGGCATGGTCGGTCAGCAGACCGGTCACCGCTACGGCAACGCCACGTTCCTGGAGTCGGATTTCGTCCTCGGCATCGGCAACCGCTGGGCCAACCGTCACACCGGCTACAAGCTGGACGTGTACACCAAGGACCGCAAGTTCGTGCACGTCGACATCGAGCCGACCCAGATCGGCAAGATCTTCGCGCCGGACTACGGCATCACCTCGGACGCCAAGGCCGCCCTGGAGCTGTTCGTCGAGGTCGCCAAGGAGCTGAAGGCCGCTGGTCAGCTGCCCGACCGCTCCGAGTGGGTCGCCTCGCACCTGGAGCGCAAGTCGACGCTGCAGCGCCGTACGCACTTCGACAACATCCCCATGAAGCCGCAGCGCGTCTACGAGGAGATGAACAAGGCGTTCGGCAAGGACACGCGTTACGTCACGACGATCGGCCTCTCCCAGATCGCGGGCGCGCAGATGCTGCACGTCTACAAGCCGCGCCACTGGATCAACTGCGGCCAGGCGGGCCCGCTGGGCTGGACCATCCCGGCCGCCCTCGGTGTCGCCAAGGCCGACCCGGACACCCAGGTCGTCGCGCTCTCCGGCGACTACGACTTCCAGTTCATGATCGAGGAGCTGGCGGTCGGTGCGCAGCACCGCATCCCGTACGTCCACGTCCTGGTGAACAACGCCTACCTGGGCCTGATCCGCCAGGCGCAGATCGGTCTGGACATCAACTTCCAGGTCAACCTGGAGTTCGAGAACCAGAACAGCCCCGAGCTGGGCGTCTACGGCGTCGACCACGTCAAGGTCGCCGAGGGCCTGGGCTGCAAGGCGATCCGCGTCACCGACCCGGCCGAGCTCGGCACCGCCCTGGAGCAGGCCAAGAAGCTGGCGCAGGAGTACCGCGTCCCGGTCGTCGTCGAGGCGATCCTGGAGCGCATCACCAACATCGCCATGAGCCCCACGGCCGACATCAGCGCGGTCAAGGAGTTCGAGGAGCTCGCCACGGAGCCGGGTCACGCCCCGACGGCGATCCGTCCGCTGAAGGTCTGAGCGAGGTCTCGGTGACGGTCTGAGTCGGACCCGCACCGGTCCGAGTCGGACCCGCAGCACAGAAGGGGCGGTCCACCCGAGCGGGGTGGACCGCCCCTTCTGCTTGTCAGGCGTCGGTCAGTACGGCACCTCGGCGCACCACGTCTCCGCCCAGGCCGAGGCCCCGTGGCTGTTGGCCGCGCGGACCGCGACGCAGATCTTGTCGCCCGAGTACGGGCCGTTGATCGTGTAGCTGGTGTTGCTGGTGGTGAGGATCGTGTCGACGTTCTTCTTCGTGTACTGGCTGCCCTTGTTGGTGTAGTGGATGTTGTACTTCGTCGCCCGGGGGATCGCGTCCCAGGTCACCCGGAGGGGCATGTCGCAGGCGCCCACGCAGCCGTGGACCCACTCAAGCTTGTAGGCCGTCAGGGCGGGCGGCTTGGAGCCGCTGGAGGAGCCGCCGGAGCCGGACGAGCCGCCCGAGCTGCCGCCGCTGTCCGAACCGGAGGAGCCGCCGGAGCCGGAGTCGGAACCGCCGCTGCCGGAGCCGTCGCCGACCGAGCCGGTGTCGCCGCCCCCGCCGGATGCGCTGCCGCCGCTGTCGCCGCCCTGCTTCCCCGAACCGCCCTCGCTCTCCTCGGAGTCCGGGTCGTCGTCCTTGCCCTTCTTGTCGTCCTTCTTCTTGTCGTCCTTGCCCTTGTCGGCGTCCCCGTCCTTCTTTTTCTTCTTGGAGGGGGAACTGCTGGGCGTGGCCGGCGAGTTGTCGGCGCCGGGCGTGGCGCTCTGGCTGTGGCCCGCGGGCTTGGCCTGCGCCCCGTCCCCGTCGTCCTTCCCGAAGGGCTGGAGCTGGAGCAGGGCCGCCGTTCCGCCGCCGATGGCGAGCACGGCGACGATGGGCAGGGCGATGAGGGTGCGGCGTCGGCGGGGGCGTCGTTCGGAGTCTCCGGCCGTGGTGGCACCGCGCGCCGCCACGACTGCGGCGGCGGCCGCCTCCGGGCCGCTCTCGTCGTCCTTGGGGCGCAGGCCCACCGTCGCCCGGTCCACGGGAGCCTCCCGTACGGGGGGCTCCTCCCGCAGCGGCGTCGCCTCCGCGTCCAGCAGCTGCGCGGACTGCTGCGCGAGGCGCGCGACGACCTTCGCGGGCAGCCAGGCGGCGCGCGTGGACGCGGGGCGCGGGCGCTCGTCGTCCGCCAACAGCTCGTCGACGCCGGGCCGTTCGTCGATGTCCTTCGTCAGGCACCGGGCGATGAACGCGCGCAGCGGGGCGTCCTTGATCCGAGTCAGATCGGGCTCGCCCTCCACGATCTGGAACATCACCGCGTGCTGGTTGCTGGCTCCCTGCCCGAACGGAAGCTGCCCGGTCGCCGCGTACGTCAGCACGCAGCCGAGCGTGAACACATCGCTCTTCACGCCCGCGCGCTCCCCGCGCACCTGCTCCGGCGACATGAACCCGGGCGAGCCGACGGCCATCCCCGTACTGGTCAGCAGGGACTCGACGGACGTCTCCATCGCCCGCGCGATCCCGAAGTCGATGACCTTCATGCCGTCCACGGTCAGCATCACGTTGGACGGCTTCAGGTCGCGGTGCACGATCCCGGCGCCGTGGATGTCCTTGAGCGCCTTCAGGAGCCCGTCGGAGAGCGCGTGCAGGGACTCGGCCGGGAGGGGGCCGTGGCGGCGTACGACCTGCTCCAGGGAGAGCCCGGGGACGTAGCCGGTGGCGACCCACGGCGGTGCGTCGGCCGGGCCCGCGTCGAGCACCGGCGCCGTGTACTGCTCCCCGACCCGCCGCGCCGCCTCGATCTCGCGCCGGAACCGCGCTCTGAACTGGGCGTCGGACACGTGCTCTTCGTGCACGACCTTCACGGCGACGGTCCGCCCGCTGTCCGAGCGCGCGAGGAACACGCGGCCCATGCCGCCGGCGCCGAGGCGTCCGAGCAGCAGATACGGCCCGATGCGCGCGGGGTCGCTCACCAGCAGCGGCTTGATGCCCCCGTCGATGAAGTCGTCCTGGTCGTCCTGGTCGTCCGCGTTCGTACCACTCATGATGCTGTGAATCCCCCGACTGCTCTGCTCTCGCCCGGTCACTGGCGCAACGCGCTTGAGAATAGTGGCTGTTGATGTTCGCGGTGAAGGCGAGGTCGAGCCGGACCGGACCGCTCAGAAGACGACCTGCGCCAGCGCCGGAACCGCCACGCCCAGCAGGGCCAGGATCACCGCCGCCACGGTCTGTCCCGTGATCGTGGAGCTCGGGCTGCTCGCGACCATGGCGAGCAACTCGATGTTGCGGGCGGTCTGTTCGTCGACCGGGCGCTGGGCCGTGGGCACCTCGTCGGGCAGCAGCTCCGAGATCCTGCGCAGGCTCTCGGCCTTGGCCTCGCTGATGGCCATGGACAGGCGCCACTGGGGGAGCAGGGAGAAGACGGCGGCCATGATGACGGTCGAGGCGATGATGGCCCACTTGACCACCGAGACGCTCGTGTCGTGCCGTCCGCCCGAGTATGCCCAGCTCAGCACCGGGACGAGTCCGGCCGCCGTGCCCAGGGAGATCATCAGCGATGCCAGGCGGTACGCCGCCGACATCTTCTCCATGCCGGGCGTCCTGGCGGGCGCGGACCACAGCAGCTTCGCGTGGCCCCGGCGGGACACGGTGGTGGCCAGCCGGCCCGCGTTGAGCAGCCAGTAGCCACTGGAACCGTACAGAGCGCCCGTCAAGGCGACGGTGGCGTACGACATGACCGCCACGAAGACGGAGTCGCCGTCCCCGCCGCGGGCACCTCCGGATGCGAGCGTGTTGGCGGTCAGCAGGCCGCCCGCGAGCAGCACGCTGCCGATGAGCATGGCCCGCAGCTGCCGCCCCCGGGACGTCTTGCGGTCGAGCCAGTCGTGAACCGCCGTACGCCCGACGGGAGTCAGCATCGCGTCCAGATCCTCGGTCACCCCGAGGAAGAGCCAGCACACCCACCAGTGCAGGGCGATGGCGATGACGTCCAGACCGACGAAGAACGCGGTCCATCCGAAGTGCGAGAGCACGTCCTGCTTGTGGGCGAGTCCCGTGCCGATCGCCACCGCGGCGAGGAGGGCCGGGGCAAGAGTGACGAGGGCGAAGGCGAGGGTCTGACCGCGGGCCCAACGGCGGCCCCCGGAGGGGGACATGCTCATCCCCGTGAGCCGGAGCACGACGATGTTGGGGATGTCACCGGACGGCCAGCGCCGGTACAGATCGCCTCGTTGCGGCATGGCCGACCACTACCCACGTCCAGGCCCGCGCGCACACGAAAGAGCGGCGAGCACGGGGACCGTCCCGTGCTCGCCGCCAGTTGCTGCCGCCCGACGACGGGCGACTGGCAGGACATGCATACCTGTCGCCGGGCGGATTCTGTGGAGGCGATGGGTGGGACCGCGGCGGCAGCGACGGACCGTGGGTTCCTCTTCCCTCAGGTCGAGAAGGGGAGCCCAGGACCTTTACCACCGCACTGGCTCGCGAGCCGCCGCGGTCCTCGCCTTGCCCGTGCCACGGGACCACCCCTCATCCGGGTCCGTGGTGCGGGCTCATCGCCGGTGAGTCGACCTCCCGTCAACTCACCGGCGAAGCTGGGGAGTTACTCCCGGCTCAGTCCTCGCGCAGGGCGCGGACGGCCTCCTCGACGCGCTTGCCGTAGTCGGCGTCGGCGGCGTGGAAGTGGGCCAGGTTCTTCTCGATGACGTCGTCGCGGGAGACCTGCGAGAGGCCGCCGGCGATGTTCGCCACGAGGCGGGACTTCTCCTCCTCCGACATCAGGCGGTAGAGCTCACCGGCCTGGAAGAAGTCGTCGTCCTTGGTGTGGGCCGGGGCCTCGTGCGTGCCCGTGTAGCCGTTGATGGCGAGCGGGGCGGACAGCGGCTGGCCGGTCTCGGTGGGGCCGTCGTACGAGTTGGGCTCGTAGTTCTTGCGCGAGCGGGCGTAGGCGTTGGCCGCCATGAAGCCGTCGCGGCCGTAGTTGTCGGCCTGGGTCGCCTTGGGGGCGTTCACCGCGAGCTGGGTGTGGTTCACACCGAGGCGGTAGCGGTGGGCGTCCGCGTAGGCGAAGAGGCGGCCCTGGAGCATCTTGTCGGGGGAGGGGCCGATGCCCGGAACGAAGTTGTTCGGGGAGAAGGCGGCCTGCTCGACCTCGGCGAAGACGTTGTCGGGGTTGCGGTCCAGGACCAGGCGGCCGACGCGCTGCAGCGGGTAGTCCTTGTGCGGCCACACCTTGGTGAGGTCGAACGGGTTGAAGCGGTACTCGGCCGCGTCCGCCGCCGGCATGATCTGCACGTGCAGGGTCCAGGACGGGTTCACGCCGCGCTCGATGGCCTGCAGCAGGTCGGTCTGGTGCGAGTTCGGGTCCTTGCCCGCGATCTCGGCGGCCTGCTCGGAGGAGAGGGAGCGGATGCCCTGGTTCGTCTTGAAGTGGTACTTGACGAAGAACGCCTCACCCTTGGCGTTGGTCCACTGGTAGGTGTGGGAGCCGTAGCCGTTCATGTGGCGGTACGAGGCGGGGATGCCGCGGTCGCCCATGAGCCAGGTGATCTGGTGCGTGGCCTCGGGGGCGTGCGCCCAGAAGTCCCAGACGTTCTCCGGCTCCTGCTTGCCCGTGAAGGGGTCGCGCTTCTGGGAGTGGATGAAGTCGGGGAACTTCAGCGGGTCCTTGATGAAGAAGACCGGGGTGTTGTTGCCGACGAGGTCGTAGTTGCCCTCTTCGGTGTAGAACTTCAGCGCGAAGCCGCGGGGGTCACGGACGGCGTCCGCGCCACCGAGGTTGTCGGCCACGGTCGAGAAGCGCAGGAAGACCTCGGTGCGCTTGCCGACCTCCTTGAGGAAGTCCGCGTGCGTGAAGCCGGTGACGTCGTCGGTCACCTCGAAGTAGCCGTACGCGCCGGAGCCGCGGGCGTGCACGACGCGCTCCGGGATGCGCTCACGGTTGAAGCGGGCGAGCTTCTCCAGCAGGTGCTGGTCCTGGAGGAGGAGCGGGCCACCGACGCCGGCGGTGGCGGAGTTCTGATTGTCGGCGACGGGAGCGCCGGACTCGGTCGTGAGCACACGCTTCGACATGGTGGCGAGGTGACCTTCCGTACGGAACTGCTGGAACTGCTGACGGTGACGCGAGACTAAGAGCGCCTGACCAGCTAAGTCAACAGTTTGTTGAAGTTGAGTGAACGGGCATGGTTCCGGGCCGCGGCGACGCTTGGGCGCGACAGGACAGGTGTCAGCGCCGCCGCGACCCGGAAGTCTGTGAGCTGCTGTGGCGGCGGCTCACCCGCCGCCACAGCAGGGCGTTACAGCTGGGCGCCGGAGAGGCGCTCGACCGCGCGGAGCAGCGCGGAGTGGTCCAGGCCGCCGTCGCCCTGGGCGCGCAGCGAGGCCACCAGCTGGGCGACCGTGGCGCCGACCGGGAGGGCCGCACCGACGTTGCGGGCGGCGTCGGTGACGATGCCCATGTCCTTGTGGTGCAGGTCGATCCGGAAGCCGGGCTTGAAGTCGCGGTTGAGGAAGTTGTCCTTCTTGCGGGTCAGGACGGTCGAGCCCGCAAGCCCCCCGTTCAGGACGTCGAGCGCGGCCTTCAGGTCCACGCCGGACTTCTCCAGGAAGACCACGGCCTCGGCGCACGCCTGGATGTTGACGGCGACGATGAGCTGGTTGGCGGCCTTGACGGTCTGGCCCGAGCCGTGCGGACCGCACAGCACGATGGTCTTGCCGAGAGCGTCGAAGACGGCCTTGGCCTCGTCGAAGTCGGCCTTCTCGCCGCCGACCATGATGGACAGGACGGCCTCGATGGCGCCGGCCTCACCACCGGAGACGGGGGCGTCCAGGACGCGGATGCCCTTGTCCTTGGCGGCCTTCGCCAGGTCGACCGAGGTCTGCGGGGTGATCGACGACATGTCGATGAGCAGCGCGCCCGACTTGGCGTTCTCCAGGATGCCGTCGGCACCGTACGCGATGGCCTCGACCTGCGGGGAGGCGGGCACCATCGTGATGACGACGTCGGCGTCCTTGACGGCCTCGGCGATCGACGTGGCGGCGGTGCCGCCGGCGGCCGCGAGGCGGTCCAGCTTGTCCTGCTCCAGGGTGAAGCCGGTGACGGAGTAGCCCGCCTTGATCAGGTTCTCGGACATGGGCGAGCCCATGATGCCGAGGCCGACCCACGCGATCTTGGGGAGGTTGCTCATGAGGGTACTGCCTTTCTGGAACTGCTGGTCTACGAGGGTGAGTTGAGGCTGTGCGGGCGGCGCTCAGCGCGCGGCGCGGGCCTCGCGGGGCAGCCACTCGAAGGAGGCGGCGGCGTCGGCGGCCTTGTACTCCAGGCCGACCCAGCCCTCGTAACCGACCTTCTTCAGCTGGTCGAGGAGCTCCTCGAGGGGGAGCGAGCCGGTGCCCGGAGCGCCACGGCCCGGGTTGTCGGCGATCTGTACGTGGCCGGTCTTGGCGGCGTACTGCTCGATGACCGAGGGGAGGTCCTCGCCGTTCATCGAGAGGTGGTACAGGTCCATGAGGAACGTCGCGTTGCCCAGGCCGGTCGCCTCGTTGACCTTGTCCACGATCTCGATGGCCTTGGGGGCGCTGACGATCGGGCAGAGCGGCGACTCGGGCTTGTTCAGGGCCTCGATGAGCAGGGTCGCGCCGACGCGGTCGGCCTCACGGGCCGCGAGCACCAGGTTCTCCAGGGCGAGCTTGTCCTGCTCGGCCGGGTCCACGCCCTCGACGCGGTTGCCGTAGAGGGCGTTGAGCGCCTTGCAGCCGAGGGCCTTGGCGAAGTCTGCCGCGACCTTGAGGTTCGCGCGGAACTTGTCGCTCTCCTCGCCGGGGATGGAGAGGGCGCCGCGGTCGGGGCCGGGGAGCTGGCCCGCGTAGAAGTTCAGGCCCACCAGCTGGACGCCCGCGTCCTCGATCGCCTTCTTCAGGGCGTCGAGCTCGGCCTGCTCGGGGGTGGGGGCGTCGACCCAGGGCCACCACAGCTCGATGGCCGTGAAGCCGGCCGCCGCGGCGGCCGCGGGGCGCTCCAGGAGCGGGAGCTCGGTGAAGAGGATCGACAGGTTCACATTGAAGCGCTGGTCGGTGTACGCCATGAGGAGTTCCGCGCTCCTTCCGTATTGCGGAAGTTCATTTCTGCTTGATGGAAGACTGCCTGCGATCCGCCGAAGCTGTCAAGAGGGGGCTGCCAGAAATCAAGAACCGCGCAGTAGGTTGTCGCCGTGCGATTGAGAGTGGAGTTCACGACCGAACCCTTCGACCTCGACGAGGCCCCGCCCCACGCGGTCGTCGCCCGTGAGGTCATTCAGGGGGCCCAGCTGGACGCGGTGGACGTCGGCCCGTTCGGCAACACCGCGGAGGGCGGTGCCGACGCGGTGCTCACCGCGGTCGACGCACTGCTGCGCAAGTCCCTGGCCGCAGGTGCGACGCGCGTCTCGCTCCAGGTGAACGTGGTCGGTGAGCCGGGCGAACCCGACGAGCCGGTGGAGGGGGCTGACAGATGACCGGGATCGGGGAGGACCCCTTCGTCGCGGCGGTCAAGCCGCTCGTCGACGCGATGGGCGGCGAGATGCTGGACCCGGACGAGGCGGGTACGGACGACGTCGTACTCAGCTGGGAGGGCCGCGACGTAATCGCCGTACGTCTGCCGCAGCTCGCCGACTCGCTCGACCATATTCTGCTCGCCCTGGAGCGCAAGCAGGGTCGCCCCCTGTCCGAGCTCGACCGGAAGGCGAAACAGGAGGTCGTACGGATACTGGAGGCGCGCGGCGCCTTCTCCGTGCGCCATGGCGTGGAGACTGTGGCGAGCGCCCTAGGCGTCAGCCGCTTCACTGTGTACAACTACCTGAACAGGGAAAACTCCGCCGCCAAGGAGAAATAGCGCGGTCGTCGCGGAGGAGTCGCCCGGTCACACAGAGCGCCCCGCGTCACTATGAGCAAGCAAGCCGTCACCCGAAATGCCGGGTGGCGGCTTCTTTGTTCAAGAGATTTCAACAAAGTGTTGACGCGGTGTTGTTGAAGGTCTTAGCTAATGCGCAGCCCGTCCAGCACAAGGCCACGGAGGCTTCCCGTGACTTCGAGCAACACCCCGGGACTTTCCCGGTTCAACGCCTTGGAGGAGGCCGCGGCCACCGCCGCGCTCCACGAGGCATGCGCCTCTTCGGCGTGGGGAAGCAAGTTGCTTGCCCAGCGCCCCTTCGCCACCGTCGACGCCCTTCTCGTCGCGAGCGACGCCGCCATGGCCGAGCTCACCGCCGAGGACCTGGCCGAGGCGATGGCGGGGCACCCGCCGATCGGCCGCCCGAAGCCGGGAGACCCGACCTCCGCCCGCGAGCAGCGCGGGATGGCCGGGGCCTCCGAGGAGCTCAAGGCCGAACTGCTCGAACTGAACCTGGCCTACCAGGAGAAGTTCGGACACGTCTTCCTCATCTGCGCGACCGGCGCCACCGCCGAGTTCATGCTCGGCCAGATCAAGGTCCGGATCGACAACGACGCGGAGCAGGAGCGGGAGATCGTCCGCACCGAACTGGGCAAGATCAACCGCATCCGTCTCAACCGCCTCGTAGAAGAAGGGGAGTGACCCGACCGATGAGCACCGAGACCACCGCTTCGGTGTCCACGCACATCCTGGACACCAGCATCGGCCGCCCCGCCGAGGGCGTCGCCATCTCGCTCGCCGCCCGCTCGGGCAGCGACGCCGCGTGGCAGCACCTCGGCAAGAGCGCCACCGACGCGGACGGGCGCTGCAAGGACCTGCCGGCGCTGCCGGAGGGCACCACCCACGTACGGCTCGACTTCGAGACCGAGGCGTACTTCCTGAGCAAGAACAACCAGCAAGCCGAGGCGCAGCAGGACGCCCCCGCGAATCGGGACAGCGGCACGAACGGAGCGTTCTTCCCGGAGGTGGCGATCACTTTCGCCGTCAAGCCGGGCGAGCACTACCACGTGCCGTTGCTGCTCAACCCGTTCGGCTACTCCGTTTACCGAGGGAGCTAGCAGACATGCCCACCATTCTGGGACAGAACCAGTACGGCAAGGCTGAGAACCGGGTCGTAAAGATCACGCGGGACGGCGACACCCACCACATCAAGGACCTCAACGTCTCGGTCGCCCTCTCCGGTGACCTCGACGACGTCCACCTGACCGGCTCGAACGCCAACTGCCTGCCGACGGACACCACGAAGAACACCTGCTTCGCGTTCGCCAAGGAATACGGCATCGAGTCCGCCGAGCAGTACGGCATCCACCTGGCCCGTCACTTCGTCGACAGCCAGCCGTCGATCCACCGGGCGCGCATCCGCATCGAGGAGTACTCCTGGGAGCGCATCGCCGGGTCCGACTCGAACTCCAAGTTCATCGGCTCCGACGAGGTCAAGCACTCCTTCGTCCGCAAGGGCCAGGAGACGCGGCTCGTCCAGATCACCTACGACGGTGAGAAGTTCGAGGTCCTGTCGGGTCTGAAGGACCTGACGGTGATGAACACCACGAACTCCGAGTTCTGGGGCTACATCAAGGACCGCTACACGACGCTGAAGGAGGACTACGACCGCATCCTCGCGACGTCGCTGTCCACCTGGTGGCGCCACAACTGGACCTCCGACGACGAGCGCATGCCGCAGTGGGAGAAGTCCTACGAGCAGGCCAAGAAGCACATCATCCAGGCATTCGTGGAGACCTACTCCCTCTCGCTGCAGCAGACCCTCTTCCAGATGGGTTCGCGGGTCATCAACAACCGCAGCGAGATCGACGAGATCCGCATCTCGGCGCCCAACAAGCACCACTTCCGCCAGGACCTCTCCTTCTGCGGCGTGGACAACGAGGCGAAGGACGGTGCCGTGTACTACGCCGCCGACCGCCCGTACGGCCTGATCGAGGCCACGATCCTGCGGGACGGCGCCGACCAGCGCATCCCGGTCGACATGACCAACCTCTGACGCGGGACGCGCGCCCCCGCTCCGCCCAGTCGGGCGGGGGCGCGCCACACCGGAGGGAACGACAGCAATGGCACAGCCTGCAAAGGGGCCGGCAGCAGCCGAGGGCCCGTGTTCCACCCCACCGGAGAAGGCCGACGACACAGCGGCTGACACAGCTGACGGCGACTCAACCGCCCCCTGTCATCCGGTGGATGAAAAGCTCCACTTCTCGCGGCTCGTCCCCGCCGCTCTCCAGCACATCGCCGCCATGTACGCCGGCGTCGTCACCCCTCCGCTCATCATCGGCCAGGCCGTCGGCCTGGACACCGCCGCCCAGACGCGGCTCATCGCGGCCGGCCTGCTCATCGCCGGGCTCGCCACCATCCTGCAGACGCTCGGCGTCAAGGGCTTCGTCGGCAACCGGCTGCCCTTCGTCAACGCCGCCTCCTCCGCGGGCATCGCGCCCATCCTCGCCATCGCCGAGAACAGCGCGAAGGGCCATCAACTCCCCGCCATCTACGGCGCGGTGATGGTCGCGGGCGTCTTCTGCCTCGCCGTCGGGCCCTTCTTCGGACGGCTGCTGCGCTTCTTCCCGCCGCTCGTCACCGGTGTCGTCATCACTCTCATCGGCGTGACCCTGATGCCCGTGCCCGTCGGCTGGGCGCAGGGCGGCGACAAGGAGTCCCCCGACTTCGGCGACATGCGCTTCCTCGCGCTCGCCGGGTTCACCCTCGTCGTGATCCTGCTCTTCCAGCGCTTCGGCCGCGGCTTCCTCAAGCAAGTCGCCCTGCTCATGGGCCTGTTCATCGGGACGCTCGCCGCGATCCCGTTCGGCCTCGCCGACTTCAGCTCGCTTCGGTCGGCGCCCGTCGCCGCGCTCCCCACGCCCTTCGCCTCCGGCGCCCCCGAGTTCCAGCCCGCCGCGATCCTCTCGCTGTGCATCGTGATGCTGGTCCTGATGACCGAGTCCTCGGCCGGGATGCTCGCCCTCGGAGAGATCTGCGAGCGCAAGACCGACGGAAAGACCATCACCCGCGGCCTGCGCACGGACGGCATCGCGACGCTCGTCGGCCCCGTCTTCGGCGGCTTCCCCACCTCGGCCTTCGCGCAGAACGTCGGCGTCGTCTCGCTCACCCGGGTCCGCAGCCGCTACGTCGTGGCCGTCGCCGGTGGCGCGCTCATCGTGCTCGGCGCCTTCCCGGTGCTCGGCGCGGTCGTCAACACGGTGCCGATGCCGGTGCTCGGCGGTGCGGGCATCGTCCTCTTCGGCTCGATCGCGGTCAGCGGCATCCGTACGCTCTCCGAGGCCGGACTCGACGACAGCTCCAACATCGTCCTGGTGGCCGTCTCGCTCGGCTGCGGCATCATCCCGCTCGCCGCGCCCACCTTCTACGCCGACTTCCCCGCCTGGGCGCAGACCGTGCTCGGCTCCGGCATCAGCGCCGGCGCGCTCGTCGCCGTCTCGCTGAACCTCTTCTTCCACCACCTCGGCACCCGCGGCAGCACCACCGCCGCGGCACTCAAATCCTCCTAGGGTCCTGCCGTGCCCCGCCCCCAAGCTCTTAAGGAGCAGGGGGGACCCCCTTCCGCCACTCAAGGAGGTAGCACCATGGCTGCTACGGCACCCCCGCAGCGCATCGTCATCGAGAACGCCGCGATCGCGACGGTCGACGCCGACGACACCGAGTACGCCTCGGGTCATCTCGTCATCGCCGACAACACGATCGAGTCGATCGGTGCGGGCCGGGCCCCCGAGGGCCTGGAGAACGTCGTACGCCGTGTCGACGCCACCGGCCACCTGGTCACCCCGGGCCTGGTCAACACGCACCACCACTTCTACCAGTGGATCACCCGGGGCCTGGCCACGGACCACAACCTCTTCAACTGGCTGGTGGCGCTGTACCCGACGTGGGCGCGCATCGACGAGCAGATGACCTACGCGGCGGCGCAGGGCTCCCTGGCGATGATGGCCCGGGGCGGTGTCACCACCGCGATGGACCACCACTACGTCTTCCCGCAGGGCTCCGGCGACCTGTCGGGTTCGATCATCCGGGCCGCCTCCGAGATGGGTGTCCGCTTCACCCTGGCCCGTGGCTCCATGGACCGCAGCGAGAAGGACGGCGGCCTGCCCCCCGACTTCGCCGTCGAGACCCTCGACGGCGCGCTCGCGGCAACGGAGGAGACGGTGCGCAAGCACCACGACGCCTCCTTCGACGCGATGACGCAGGTGGCCGTGGCCCCCTGCTCGCCCTTCTCCGTCTCCACCGAACTCATGCGCCAGGGCGCCGAGTTGGCGCGCCGCCTCGGGGTGCGGCTGCACACCCACGGCAGCGAGACGGTCGAGGAGGAGAAGTTCTGCCACGAGCTGTTCGGCATGGGCCCCACCGACTACTTCGAGTCGACGGGCTGGCTCGGTGACGACGTGTGGATGGCGCACTGCGTCCACATGAACGACTCCGACATCGCGGCATTCGCCCGTACCGGTACGGGAGTCGCGCACTGCCCGTCCTCGAACGCGCGCCTCGCGGCCGGCATCGCCCGCGTCCCCGACATGCTCGCCGCCGGCGTCCCCGTCGGCCTCGGCGTGGACGGCACCGCCTCCAACGAGTCCGGCGAACTCCACACCGAGCTGCGCAACGCGCTCCTCATCAACCGCCTCGGCGCCCACCGCGAGGCGGCGCTCACCGCGCGCCAGGCCCTGCGCCTCGGCACGTACGGGGGAGCCCAAGTCCTGGGGCGGGCCGACAACATCGGCTCCCTCGAAGTCGGCAAACTCGCCGACCTGGTCCTGTGGAAGACCGACGGCATCGGACACTCCTCGATCGCCGACCCGGTGACCGCCATCGTCCTCGGCGCGGCGGCCCCGGTCACCCTCTCCCTCGTCAATGGCAAGCCGGTCGTCGAGAACGGACGCCTGCTCACCGCCGACGAGGACGCCATCGCCCGCTCCACGCGGGAGGAGGCGCAGCGACTCGCGCGCATCGCCGCCGGGAGCTGACCCCTGGATCTCCGGTCAGGGGGGACGGCCCCTGACCGGACTTGAGCAGCCGAGCGGGCTGCTCAAGTGCCGCCCCGGGACGTGGCCCAAAGCCTCACGTCACCGGGGCGGTCAGTACTCCATCAGTACGACCTGGGCGCAGAACAACCGCATACCGAGCACGTCCTTGCACGTCCTTGCACCACGCACCACCTCCCAGAAGCAAAGTGCCGGTCCGCAGCCGGTACTGGAAAACAACCGGAGGAGCCACAGTGGCCACACAGCCCAGGTTCACCAAGCAAGGCACCACCCCGGACGCCTCCGCGGAGGAGGCGTCACCCGACGGAACGGCCACCCCCGAGGGGGTCCATCCCGTCGACCAGAAGCTCCCCCCGCTCAAGATGGCCACGACGGGCCTTCAGCACGTGGCGGCCATGTACGCGGGAGTGGTCGCACCCCCGCTCATCGTGGGCGCGGCAGTCGGCCTGTCCCCCAAGGAACTCACCTTCCTCACCGGCGCCTGCCTCTTCACGGCGGGCCTCGCGACCTTCCTCCAGACGCTCGGCATCTGGAAGATCGGCGCCCGCCTCCCCTTCGTCAACGGCGTCACCTTCGCGGGCGTCGCCCCGATGCTCGCGGTCGTCGACTCGACGAAGGACAAGGACGACGCGCTGCCGATCATCTTCGGCGCGGTGATCGTCGCGGGCGTCCTCGGCTTCATAGCGGCACCCTTCTTCTCCAAGGCGATCCGCTTCTTCCCTCCCGTGGTGACGGGCACGGTCATCACGCTCATCGGCATCTCGCTGATGCCGGTGGCCTTCGGCTGGGCACAGGGCCCGAACCCGGCGGCGAAGGACTACGGCTCGGAGAAGTACCTGGCCCTTGCGGGCATCACGCTGGTGATCGTCCTGCTGCTGCGCCGCTTCACCACGGGCTTCGTCAAGCAGATCGCGGTCCTGTTGGGCCTGGTCATCGGCACGGTCGTCGCGATCCCCTTCGACGTCACGGACTTCAGCCCCATCGGTGACTCCGACATCGTGGGCTTCCCCACCCCGTTCCACTTCGGCGCCCCGCAGTTCGCGGGCGCGGCCATCGTCTCGATGATCGTCGTCATGGTGGTCTCGATGACGGAGTCGACGGCGGACATGCTGGCGCTGGGCGAGATCGTGGACCGTCCCGCCGACGAGAAGGTCATCGCGGCGGGCCTGCGCGCCGACACCCTCGGCTCGGCGATCAGCCCGCTCTTCAACGGCTTCATGTGCAGCGCCTTCGCCCAGAACATCGGCCTGGTCGCGATGACGAAGATCCGCAGCCGCTTCGTGGTCGCGGTGGGCGGCGCCTTCCTCGTCCTCATGGGCCTGATGCCGGTCGCGGCCTCGCTCATCGCGGTCGTGCCCCGCCCGGTCCTGGGCGGCGCGGGCGTCGTCCTGTTCGGCTCGGTCGCGGCGAGCGGCATCCAGACGCTGGTCAAGGCGGGCCTGGAGAAGGACAACAACGTCCTGATCGTCGCCGTCTCGCTGGCCGTCGGCCTGATCCCGATCTCGGCGCCGGAGTTCTACCACGCGTTCCCCGAGCGCGCAAAGATCATCCTCGACTCGGGCATCTCCACGGGCTGCGTCGCGGCGGTGGTGCTCAACCTCGTCTTCAACCACATCGGCAAGGGCAAGGACGAGGACGACGTGACGGCGCCGATGGAGCCGGGCCGGGAGATCTCGGAGTCGCGCGTGCCGGGCGCCGAGGTGCCGGGGCAGGTGGCGGCGCACTGATTCCGTTACGTGTCTCAGGGACGCCGCCGCTCGGCGTCCCCGTACTCCCAAGTGAGCGCGCCGCCCTGCCAGTTGGGGCGGCGCGCTAGTTGGTCGAGCGATGTGGCGTACTCAGCGCAGTCCGGCGAAGAGATCGTTCTCCGGTACGGGGGCGCCGGTGGGGTCCTGGACCCGTACGAAGGTCTCCATGCCCATCAGCTCGCCGAACCTCTCCTTGCCCATCTTGAGGAAGAAGATGTTCTCGCCCTGGCTGGCGTGCGCGGCCAGCGAGTCGAACTTCTGGCCGCTGAACGCGGTGGTGTCGACCCACGTGCTGATCTCGTCGTCGGGCAGCCCCATCTTGGCCATCGCGGCGGCCTCCTCCGGATCGGGCTCCGGCATGTCCGGGTGGAACTCGCGCATGATCTCCCCGAACCGCCGCATGCCCGAGTGGGGCATGGTCGTCCAGTACACCTTGGGGGTCAGCGGGTTCGCGTCCCGTGCGGTCAGCTCCACGGCTGCCATGGTGATGCGGTGGGCCTGGATGTGATCGGGGTGGCCGTAGAAGCCGTTCTCGTCGTAGGTGACGACGACATCGGGCCGGTAGTGCCGCATGAGCTCCGCGAGTCTCGTGGCACCTTCCTCGACGGGCGTCCGCCAGAAGGCCCCCGGGGCATCATTGCTCGCCCACCCCATCATCCCGGAGTCGGCGTAGTCCAACATCTCCAGATCGCTGACCTTCAGGACCTCACAGCTGGCCTCCAGCTCCTGCCGCCGCATCGCGGCGACGGCGGCTGCGTCATGCCCGTCGTCCCCCGGCTTGACCCCTTCGGGCCCGTCCCCGCAACCACCGTCGGTACAGGTCACGAGCACCGTGCGGATCCCTTCCGCCGCATACCGCGCGAGGACCCCTCCGGTGCTGGTGGCCTCGTCGTCGGGGTGGGCGTGCACGGCCATGAGCGTCAAGGGGCGGTCAGTCATGAAGGGGTCCTCCTGCGAAAGTACGTCGTGGTCCGAGTGCGCGCGGCGTGCGACGCCGGTCCCTCACTCAATCACTCCGTGCAACAGCGCAAGCCGGACCGGGTGTTCCCGGGGGCCGTCACGTGTCCCGGGGACGCTCTTGCTCGACGTCCCACCGCTGCCAAGCGAGCGCGTCGCCCCGCCAACCGGGGCGGCACGCCGCGTACCCGAGCAGGACCGGGGTGACGAGTCCGTCCCCGCCCTGCTCGGCGGGGAGGGGCACCTCGGCCCGGTAGTGGGCGTCGGGGCCTCCGTCCCGGAATTCGAGGACCATCGTGAGGTCTTCGTTCAGTGCGATTTGGAGGTAGTGCTGATCGGCGTTCGGGCGGTCCGGGTGTTCCAGGACGAGGAAGGGCCGGTTCAAGTTCAGCCCGGCGAACAGGCGTTGGAGCTCCTTTTCGGACGGGTCGTCCCAGGTGTCGCCGAAGGCGTCGTGGACGCGCAGCCGTGGGCGCAGGCCGTCCGGGTTCTCGCTGCCCGTCCTGTCAGTCACGCAGAGCCGCATCCGCGAAGCTGGTCACCTCGTCGGCGCCGAGGCGGCGGGGAGACTCTTGCTCCGGTACTCGCGCACCGGTCAGCAGCCAGTCGCCGTCCCACTCCACACGGAACAACTCGCCCCGGAAGTTCTGGAACTCAACGAAGCTGCCGGGGGCGTTGGCGAGCAGCTTCAGCTCGCGCTGGAGGGTGTCCTCCTTCGCGAGGATGCCCTCGGGATTGTCCGTACCACCCTTGGTCACAGTGTTGTCGAAGCGCATCCGTAGATAGGGAGTGGGCTCACGATCGAGTTTCGCGGTGTTCAGGTAGCGCACGAAACTCTCTCGCGCATCGTCCATCGAATAGGACTCCGGGCTCGCGAACTCGCAGTGGTAGCCCGGGAATACCGCGATGGTCACTTGCTGCAGCTCCGGCTCCTTCACCTCGTGATAGCGGTGTACGCCGGGCCGCGCTGCCGCAAGCACATCGAATGCTCGGCCGGCGCCAGAGGGGAGGCCAGGCAACGACTGGAGTGGTGGCGCCGAGTTCGCCACCAGCCGATCGCTGTTCTCTCGGGCCGTCATGAGGAGGGAGCGGACCAATGCTTCGTCATACGAGTCACGAGCGTTTACCTGGAAGATGTGCCTACCGTCCGCACTGAGCGCCGCGGCGAAGTCGAGGCCCGGGGCGGGCGACCAATGCCAGGCATCGGGAACGCCGGAGAGCTGCTCGGCACCCGGAAAGGTGGACACCACGACGGCCGGATCCACATGAATCTCCCATTGAGAATGATTAATCAAGCACCTCGGCAGGAATAGGATCCTTGTCCCAGTCCAGAACATGCCGATCCGCTGGGCGGTTGCCCCCCATGTCCCGCTCCTTTCCCCCGCGGCCACGCACTGTCAATACCTCGTCAAGCTTGTACGAAGATGCCGTACGGATGGGTGAAGCCGCAAAGTCAGAGTGCGTGACGGGTCCCCAGATCCAGCAGTGCCTCCGTCACCGGCCCCGGGTCGAGGGGGCCCACGTGGGGCGCCCCGGGGAAGTTCCGTACGTGGAAACGGTTGTCGGGGGTCAGGGCGTCCGCCTCCGCGATCATGCGGTCCTGGAGTGCGGGCCTTACCAGGCGGTCCTTCGCGAAGCGGAGGTACGTGCGGGGGATCGTGCCCCAGGTTGCTGCTTCGCCTACCGCTCGCTCCGCCGGTGGGCGCGTCGACTCGTCCGGCTGGAGGCCCGCCAGGACGCGGTGGAACGCTGCCTCCGGGTAGTTCGCGCAGGTCATTTCCTTGAGCGTGGCCAAGTGCTTGCTGTTCTGCGTGCGGAGGTTGAGTCTGATCACCCCCAACTCGGCTGGGTCACCGATCACTTGGTCCGCGGGCGTGATCGCGTCCGCCGACTCCGGTGACGTCATGCACGCCTCGTTCGTCGGCATGCTCTCGCTCGGGCAGTACGCCGCCATGTAGCAGAGGTGCTGGAGGAGTTCGGGGACCGCGTTTCCGACTCGGGAGAGGGAGAGGCCGCCGAGGCTGTGGCCCACCAGGATCGCCTTGCCGTTCGCCGCGTGCCGTGCCGCCCTGCGCACCGTCTCCGTGACCCTGCGCTCGAAGTCGTCCAGGCCGATCTTCGCCAGGGGGGTGGGCTGTGTCGCCAGGGCCGTCAGGTCCTGCGTCTGGTACGCGGGCGGGTAGTACGCCTCCGCGCCGTGCAGGGGCTGGTCCAGGGCCACCACGCGGTGGCCGCGCAGGGCCAACTCCGTTGCGTACGGCTGCCAGAACGCACCCGCGCTGTTCGTGCCGTGTACGAGGACGTATGTGTGGGGAGCCTTGTTGCCTTTGCCTTTGCCTTTGCCTTTGCCTTCGCCTTCGCCTTTGCCGGTGCGGGCCGTGGCCGACGAAGTGGTCGCCCCCAGAGTCAGCGCCGCCCCGCCCGCCAGCGCGCCCAGTCTGCGCATCGCCGTCCTCCGGTCCGTGTGCCCGTCCGTGTGCCCGTCCGTGTGCCTGTCCGTGTGCCTGTCCTTGGTCATGGGCTTCACGCTATGGACGGGGAGCGGGGGCGGACAATGCGGCCAGGGCCCGGGGGGAGAGGGGGGCAGGGTCCACCATGGGGGTGGGGTCTAGCGCGGGCGGTGGTGGTCCAGATGGTCCCGGTGGTCCGGGGGCTCGAAGGTGGTGCTCGGGGCCGGGCCCGGTGTGGGGACGTCCGACGGCTGGCAGAGGACCAGCGCCACGTCGTCCGTGAGCGTGCCGCCCGAGTGCGCTGTCACCTGGTCGTACAGGCGGTCCAGGGCCGCGTCCGGGAGCGGGTCCGAGAGAGCCTCCGCGGCCGCCTCCAGGAGGGGGAAGTGCGTGCCCTCCGTGTCGCGCGCCTCGATCAGGCCGTCCGTGTAGAGGAGCAGGCGGTCGCCGGGGGAGAGGCGGAAGCGGTACTGCTCCGGGTCCGGGCGCAGGCCCAACGGGAGGGCGGGCTTGGGGGGTTCGAGGAGTTTCACGCCCGAGCCCACGCGCAGGGGTGGCGGGTGGCCGCAGTTGACCGTGCGGACCTCGCCGCTGCCGAACTCCACCAGGACCGCCGTGACGAACTCCTCGTCGGCCAGGCGCGGCGTGAGGCGCGCGTCCAGGCCGATGGCCACCGACCTCAACTCCCTTGTCTGGTACGCCAGGTCGCGGAAGCCGGAGATCGTCGCCGCCGTGAGGGGCATCGCCTCCGCTCCGTGTCCGCGCACGTCCCCGACGATGACGCGCAGGCCGAAGGGGGTGAGCGCGCAGTCGTACAGGTCCCCGCCCACCGTGGTCTCCGGTGCCGCGCAGTAGTGGCGGGTGCGGACGAGCGTCCCGGCGAACTCCGCGGCCACCGGCGGCAGGATGGCCGCCTGTGCGATCCGTGACACCTCGCTGACCCGCGCCAGGTCCCGTTCCAGGGAGGTGCGGTGGGCCGCCGCGTGCACGCTCAGGACACTGCCCGTGAGCAGCCCGCCCCAGTGCGCCGCGAACCCCGGGCTCCAGGCGCGGCCGTCCACCAGGAGGCCGAGGAGCAGCGCGACCGCGCCGACCGCCGCCGTGCGCCGGGCGTCGAGGCGGAGTCCGGCGAGCACGGGGGCGAGCAGCAGCAGGCCCGAGAGAGGGGAGAGGACGTGCGTGAGAAGGCCCAGGACCGTGAGCAGTGCGCAGATTCCCAGGGGAGGGAGCAGCGGGAGGAGGGGGCGCAGGGGGAGTTGCCGGAGTGGTGGGAGTGGTGGGAGCAGAGGGCGTTGCCTGCGCGGCCGACCCGCCCCGCCCACCCTTTTGTCGGCGGTCATGAGCTGCTGCTCCCCCTCGGAGGTCGGGCACGGCCGTGGTGAGGGGCCATGCTCCACCCAACCCGGTGGGGCCGGCGGCACTTGAAAGGTGTCGGGTGCAAGGCGGCAGGTTGTGATGGGGAACGTCCGGTTCTGATCAGTTGCCGGGATGGGGTGAAGGGCCGGGTGGGACTCGGCCAGACTGTCCTCCCTCAGTTGCGGTCAGGGGCCGGGGACGCCCCCTGACCAGGGTCTTCCGCAGCAGCGGGCGAGGAGAGCCGCGTGTCGCAGCACCATGTCACCACCACAGGAGCCCCGGGCAACCTGCCCGAGGAGGCGACCAGTTTCGTCGGGCGGCGAGATGAACTGGACGCCCTGCGCGTCCTGTTGGGGGGCAGATCCACAGCCGACGCGTGCCGGCAGGGCGCGAGCCGGCTCGTGACCCTCGTCGGTGTCGGCGGCGTCGGCAAGACACGGCTCGCCCTGCGGGCCGCCTCCCGCTCGCACCCCGCCCACCCCGACGGCGTGTGGCTCGTGGAGCTGTCCCCCCTGCGCGACCCGGCGACCGTCGGCCTCGCCCTAGTGGAAGCGCTGGGCCTTGCCGACCGGACGACCCGGCCCGTGGCCGAGGTGCTGGCCGAATGGCTGGCGGACAAGCGGGCGTTGCTCGTCCTCGACTCCTGCGAGCACGTGCGGTCGGGCTGCGCCGAGCTCGCCACGATCCTGCTTGCCGCGGCCCCGGGAGTACGCCTCCTCGCCACGAGCCGACAGCCGCTGGGGATCCCCGCGGAGCAGTGCGTGGAGGTGACGCCGCTCCCGCTCTCCGGGCGCCCGGCGCGGCCGCACCCCGGCGCGCGTCCAGCGGCGGACGACGGCCAGGATCATCGCGTCCGCAGCGATCGGCCGGGTGCGGCCCCTGTCCCGGAGACCCACCCCACCCCTTCCGACGCCGCCCCTTCCGACGCCGCCCCCTCCGACGCCACCCCCTCCGACCTCGCCCCCTCCGACGCCACCGCCCTCTTCACCGCCCGCGCCACCCACGTCGACCCCGGCTTCACCCTCGACGACGCCAGCCATCCCACCGTGGCCGCCATCTGCTCCCGGCTCGACGGGATCCCGCTCGCCATCGAGCTGGCCGCCGCCCGGCTCTCCGAGATGTCCGTCGCCGAGCTGCACACCGCGCTCGGCGACCGCGTGCCCTCGCCCCTCGACCTGCTGGCCGCCCGCGAGGGCCGCCCGAATCCGCACCGGCACCAGACCCTCCGTACGGCCATCGGCTGGAGCCACGAACTCTGCGCCCCGCTGGAGCGACTCCTGTGGGCGCGGCTCTCCGTCTTCGCGGGCAGCTTCACCGCCGAGGGCGCCGCGCGCGTCTGCGCGGGCGGGCCGCTCGCGCCCGAGCGGTTCGCGGAGCTCCTCGACGGGCTCGTCGACAAGTCCGTGGTGGTGCGCCACCGCACGGACCCGGCCCGGCTGCGCATGCTCGACACCGTCCGGGAGTTCGGCCTCGACTGGCTGCGCGAGCTCGGCGAGGAGCACGCCCTGCGCCTTCGCCACCGCGACTTCTACCGCGGCTTCGCCCGCGAGGCGTGCGCCACCTGGAACACCGGCGAGCAGATCCGCTGGAGCGAGCGCACCATCGCCGAGCACACCAACCTCCAGGCCGCCATGGACCACGCCCTCGCCGGCCCCGACCACGCCGTCGCCCTCGAAATGGCGGGCGGCATCGGCTTCCTGTGGCGGCACACCAGCTATCTGCGCGAGGCCCGGCACTGCCTGGACCAGGTGCTCACCGCGGACCCCGAGCCGGGCCCCGCCTGCTTCCAGGCCGTGTGGACCCGGGTGGCGGTGGCCTCCCTCCAGGGCGACCTGGACGCCGTCCTGCGCTGGGGCACGCTGTGCGAGCGCCTGGCCGAGGAGCAGGACGACCCGCGGACCGCCTTCGCCGCCGCCTACCCCGACGTGGTGCACAAGGTCCTGACCGGGCGGCACGACGAGGCCGAGCTGTCGCTGTCCCTGGTGCCACGGCCGGACCTCGGCCCGGAGTGGCTGGACGCCGCCGACCTCCAGTACCGCATCGGGGCCGGGTACGCGTGGATGCGGCGGGGCGACCTGGACCGGGCCGAACAGGTCTTCGCCGGACTGTGCGAGGCAAGCCGCCGCTGCGGCGAGCGCTGGAGCAGGCCCCTCGCGGAGAGCTTCCTCGTGCAGATCGCCCTGCTGCGCGGCGAACCGGACGCGGCGGTGGGGCTCGCCCGGCACGCCGTGGCCGGCCACGCGGCGCTGCGCAGCACGGTCCCGGCAGCGCTGAGCCTGGACGCCCTCGCCGCCGCCGTCCGCGCGAGCGGCGACGGCCACCGGGCCGCCCGGATCCTCGCCGTCGGCCAGCGCGCCTGGGACTTCGCGGGCCCCGCGCAACGCGGCTTCAGGGACTTCACCGCCGCCCGCCGCCGCTGCGTGGAGCAGGTGCGGGAGCAGATCGGTGAGGAGGAGTACGAGCGCGCGTACGCGGAGGGGCTCGCCCTTCCGTACGAGGAGGGCGTCGCGTACGCCGTGAGTGACGCGGCGCCCTTCCCGTAGGGAGGGCGGTGGCACACTGGTGCCGTGGATCGACGGCGCGCCCAACTCGCAGTCAATGTACTGGCGTTGGTCGCCACCACGCTGCTCGGCATGGTCGCCAACTACGCGACCAGCCGGACCGGGCAGCTGCCGTGGGCCCTGCGCGTGCTGCGGGACTGGTCGCTGCCCCTCCTCGGCGGGACCGTCCTGCTGCTCATCGGCTGTGCCGTGTGGCTGCACGTCCTGGAGCGGCCGGTCGCCGTGCGGCGCGTCTGGGACTCGACTCAGCCTCCCTACCCGGGACTTGAAGCCTTCACGGAGGCCGACAGCGGCGTCTTCTTCGGGCGGGACCGGGAAGTGCGGGAGCTGGTCGCGCGACTGCACCCGGTGTCGGGCGGCCGACACGCGGGGCGCATCGTCTCCGTCATCGGGCCGTCCGGTAGCGGCAAGTCGTCGCTGGTGCTGGCCGGGTTGTTGCCCGCGCTCGCCCGGCGGCGGCGTGAACGGTGGGGTGTCGTCCCCGCGTTCACGCCGGGCGGGGACCCGATCGGGCGGCTTGAGGCAGCCCTGGCCGAGGCCCGGTCCGTGCGGGGGGTGCCGGTACTGATCGTGGTCGACCAGCTGGAGGAGCTGTTCACGCTCGCCGGGCCGCGGGAGCGTGATGCCTTCCTGGACCGGATCGGTGAGGCTGTCGCCGCGGAACCCCGACTGCGGGTCGTGGCCACCCTGCGGTCCGACTTCCTGACCGATTTGCTGGAGACGGGGCATGCGGGCGCCCTCGGTGAACAGCCCCTGCTCGTCGGTGTGTTGGGGCGCGCCGAACTCGTCGACGTCATCGAGAAGCCCGGCGAGCAGGCGGGGCTGACCTTCGCTCCCGGTCTCGTCGCCCGCATGGTCGACGACACGGGCGGCGGGGACGCCCTGCCGCTGCTCGCGTACACCTTGCAGGCGCTGTACCTGCGGGCTCGCGCCGCTGACGACGGTGTCGTACGGGAGAGTGACTACCTGCGACTCGGCGGTGTCGCCGGGGCCTTGGCCGAGCAGGCCGACCGGATCGCCGACGAGCTGAGGCGTGGCGACCCGGACGCGCCCGTGCTCGGAGCACTGCTGAAGTTCGTCACGCTGGAGCACGGGGAGCCGACCCGGCGGCGCGTGCGGCGGGGCGATCTCACGCCAGGGGAGCGGGCCGTCGTCGACGCCTTCGTGGCCGGGCGGCTGCTCACGAGCGACGGTGACGTCATCGACGTCAGCCACGAGGCGCTCTTCCGGCAGTGGGCGCCGCTGCGTGGGGCTGTCGCCGGGGCCGCTGAAATGCTGCGCAGGCGCACGGAGTTGGAGCGGTCCGCGCAGGACTGGGAGCACTCGGGGCGGCGGGAAGGGTACTTGCTGGGAGGGGAACGGCTCGCCGTGACGCGGGGGTGGGCGGAGGCGGAGCCCGATGCGCTCGGTGGCATGCCGCTGGTCGCGGAGTTCCTGGAGGAGTCCATACGGCATGACGGCGCCGCCCTGGTCCAGGTGGCGGGTGCCGTGGCGCGCCGGGCCATCGAGAGCGCGCGCAACGAGCCGGAGCTGGCGTTGCTCGCGGCGCTGGCGGCCGCGGAGGAGTGCGCCCCGATCCCCGCCGTGCAGCGGGCGCTGCACGCGGCGCTCAACGCCACGTGGCGGCGTGCGGTCTTCCGCTGCGACGGCGGCAACGCGCGGGCGGTCGCCTGGTCGCCGGACGGGGACCGGCTCGCGGCGGCCTATGAGGACGGGAGGGTGCGGGTCTGGTGCACGGAGCCGGGCGGCGCGGGGCGTGAGCCCGTGGTGCTCCTGCGCACCGGCGGCGAGGGCGACCACGCGTACACGGTCGCCTGGTCGCCCGACGGCAAGCGGCTCGCGGCCGGGTTCAGGGACTGTCTCGCCGTCCTCTGGGACACCGAGGAATGGTCCGAACGCCTTGTGCTGCCCGGGAGTTGGGGCGGCAGCGTCGTCTGGTCGCCGGACAGCGCGCGCGTGGCGGTGGCGTCACGAGAAGGCGTGCGTGTGTGGGACGCCGGTACCGGAGACGTGGTGGCCGAGCTGGCCGAGGGCTGGGACCGCCGTCCTCCGGTGTGGCGGATGGCCTGGTCGCCGTCGGGGGAGTGGCTGGTGGGCGCTTCGGACGACGGCAAGGTGCGGATCTGGGGCGTGGCCGACCGGCGGCGCAGCACCGAGGTGCACGCGCACCGGGCGAGCGTCGCCCATGTCGCCTGGTCGGGAGACGGGAAGTGGGTCGCCTCGGTCTCGGCGGACCGCAGGATCATGGTGTGGCGTGTGACGCGGTCAGCGGAAAGCTGGGACACGGAGCACGTGAGGGATGCCCTGGCGCCGCTGCCGTGCGTGACGTGGTCGCCCGACTCCTTCCGCGTGGCCTACGGCGACAATGAACGGGCCGTCCACATCTGGGACGTGGCCGCCGACACCACCATGGAATTGCGCGGCCACACCGACTGTGTCAACGACATCGCCTGGCACAGCGACCGCATCGCCACCTCGTCCCGCGACGGCACGCTCGCCGTGTGGGACGCGGTGGGCCCGGCCGGGGGCCAGGAAGTCTCGCTGCGCGGCTTCGAAGGGATGCGTCGCGTCGACTGGTTGCCGGGCGGAGAGCGGCTCTTCGTCGTGGCGGAGGGCCGCACGCCCCTGACATGGGACGTGTCCGCCGGACAGCTGTCGGGCCGGAGCGATGTCTACGAGGGCACGGTGGACGCGGCCTGGTCCCCGGACGGGACCCGCCTCCTGCTGCTGGTCGACAACGTCCTGCCCGTGGGCTGGCTCGATGCCGCCGAGCCCCATGAGTTCGAACTCATTATGGAGCGCGCCGAGTTGGCCTCGGTCTCCTGGTCACCCGACGGCACCCGCATCGCCACCACGAAGAACGAGCGCGGCACCCGCATCTGGGACGCCGGCGAAAGGGCCCCGCTCCTGACTCTGGCAGGCGACCGCCAGTGGCTCGCCCGCCCCGCCTGGTCCCCCGACGGCACCCGGCTCGCCACCTCCCTGACGCGCGGCTCGGCCTGCGTCTGGGACGCCCGCACCGGCGAACGCCTCACCCTCCTCGAAGGCCACGGTGACTACACCTGGAGCCTCGCCTGGTCCCCGGACGGCCGCCGCATCGCGACCGGGTCGCGCGATCGTACGGTGCGGATCTGGGACCCGTACACAGGAGCCAAGCTCACGAATCTGCGCGGGCATGAGGAGCGCGTGGCGGGCGTCGCCTGGTCACCGGACGGGCGCCGTCTCGCGACCGCGTCCTGGGACCACACGGTCCGCCTCTGGGACCCGAACACCGGCCGCGAACTGGCCGTCGTGGGCGTCCACGACGACCAGGTCAACGACCTCGCGTGGTCCCCGGACGGCACGCGGATCGCCACGGTCTCCCGTGACCGCACGGTGCGGGTGTGGCGGGCCACGGAAGACGTCAACGGGCTGCTGGAGCGCGCCCGTTCACGTGCCTTCCGCGACCTTACGGCCGAGGAGCGGCGGAGTCTGCTGCTGCCCCCACGGCGTACGTGAGGAAGCCGGTCCACGCCGTGGGGGCGAGGGCGAGCCGGGGGCCCTCGGGGTTCTTGGAGTCGCGGATGTGGATGGTGGTGGGGCAGGTTGCTACTTCTACGCAGTCGCCGGAGCCGCCGCTGCTGTAGCTGGACTTGTGCCAGTCGAGGGCCACTTCTACGCAATCGTCGCCGGAGCCGCCGCTGTAGGTGCTCTTGAACCAGGCCAGTTCGGACATGCTCATCCCGCTCCTCGCATCCGCTCCAGCAGGCTCACCGAGTCTTGGAGGGGGCGAGCCTGTGAGCGCATCCTGGCATACCGCATCTGGAGCATGCTGACCACTTTCGGGTCAGCGATGAGCTGTCCACTTTCCTGGCCTTCGCAGTAGGCGAACCACCTGTTGTCCGGGGTCTCTAGGAGTCGCATCGGACCGTCCAGCCCTGCATGGCTCTCCCGGACCAATGGCATGACCTGAATCTCGATGTTGTTGCGGCCAGCCATGTCAAGCAGATGCTCGACGAGTTCCTGGGTGACTTCCTGCCCGCCCAACTGTCGCAGCAGCAGGTGTTCTTCGATGATGAAGCTGTACGCAGTGTTGGGCCGCTCCGTCAGCAGTTTCTGCCGCTCCATCCGGGCTTCCAACCGGGCTGCGATCTGTTCCGGGGAGAACGGAGGCAACTGGTCGGCGAACAACCGTTGCGCGTATGCCTTCGTCTGCAACAGCCCTGGAATCAAGCGGCATTCATACGTGTAGAGGTTGATTGCCTCCTGCTCCAGCAGTGCCCACTCACGGAACCAAGAGGCCAGCCCCTTCTGCCGCCTGATCTGACTCGCAGCTCCCCGCAGCGTCCCGAACGCGTCCAGCTCCACCTCGCACTGGTCCACGAACCCCGGCGGCGGGTACCGCCTGCCCTGCTCGACGGAGGCGAGGAAGTGGGCAGAGCAACCGAGTTGAGGAGCCAGCCCCTCTTGCGTATACCCCGCCCTCTTGCGGAAGCTCTTCAGGACCGCCCCGAACGTCTTCAGGCCGTCCGACGGCTCCGGCTCCCTGCTGGTGCTTGCAGACATCACGGGTGTACCCCCGACGCTCTCGTACCGTCCCCGCCAACTCGCCCATGGTCACGGACGGTTACCCGTACTGTCCACACTCCGTGCTCGTACAGATGCGGACTGTACGAGTTTGGTCCCTGGTGACAGGGGTGGGGCCGGGCCACAGTGGGCCGCATGCCACCGCACATCCAACTCCCCACACCCGTACGTACGTTCACGCAGCGTTTCAGTTCCACGCCCCGAGGCGCCCGGCTCGCCCGCCGTCTCACGAAGTACCACCTCGCCGAGTGGGGCGTGCCCTACCTCACGGAGCCCTCGGAGACCGCGACCCAGATCGTCGCCGAGCTCGCCGCGAACGCGATCACGCACGGGCGGGTGCCAGGGCGTGACTTCGAGCTGTGCCTGACGTACACGGAGGAGGAGATCCGCATTGAAGTCAGCGACCCCCGGGCCGAGTTCGGACCGAGGGTGCGGGAGCGGGAGTGGGGAGAGCCCCAACCCGCCGGAGGTGACGGCGGGCTGGGGCAGGGGCTGCGCCTTATCGAGGCGCTCGCCGCCGAGTGGGGCGTGGCCGGGCGCGAGGTCGGGAAGACGGTGTGGGCCCGGCTCGACCTCAGTCCTCGGTGAGCGGGCGCGAGTACTCCAGGGTCCAGGTCTCCTGGAACTCCGGCTTGGGCGGGCTGAGTTCGATCTGTGCGCCCCGGTGGCCGGCCCGCAGGGCGAGACCCTTCTCGGAGAGGATCTTGACGCCGCCGAGGACCCCCTCGAACGTGAACTTCTCCCACTCGGCGCGCGGCACACCGTTCACGAACAGCTTTTCCTCGCCGATCACAAGACCGGCACTCTCGTGCATGGCGAGGCGGATCACGTACGGCGATCCCGGCACCTGCTCGAAGGGCTCGATGGCCCACTCCTGCTCGATCGGGAGGGGGTTGAAGCGGTCGACGATCACGGGGGCGCCGTGCTTGACGGCGTACTCCGTGGCTGTCAGCAGGGACGTCGCGCCGATGATGTGCGCGTGGATCTTGTAGATGCCGGGCTTCACCGGGATCGGAGGCATGGAGGGAGCTCCTCTCTGACGGTCCGCGCGCCGCCGACGGGGTGTCGGCGGCGCAGGTCCCACCATCGGGGCGCCCCGCGTGGCGGCAAAGGTGCGAATGAGGCCAAAGAGAGGAAGGCGCGGATCATTCGGTTGGACGTGCGGATCCAGCTGTACATCAGGACAATTCACGAATGGCCGGACGTGGGATCCCCGGTCCGTGGGGCCGTGCGGTAGGCGACTGGCGATCGGCGGCCGCCTGGCCGGTGTGCGGGGGCACCACCCTTGTATCGTCCGGGCGATGCGCCCTTCCCTCGTCGCGTTCCTCAGCGGGATGCAGGTCAAGCACAAGCTGGTCCTCGCGTGCGTCCTCGCCGGGTTCGCCTTCCTCGCGGTCTTCGCGATAGGCGACGCCGTGTCGGGCGGGGCCCTCACCGAGCAGGAGCCGAAGGCCACCGTCACGGTCACCCGGACCGCGACGGCGACGGTCACGGCGACGCCCGGTGGAGACCCCAGGCCCGAGCCGAAGCCGAAACCGAAGCGGGAACCCAAGCCGAAGGCGACATCGGCTCCGGGCGGCAACCGGCCCGTCATCAACTTCGGCCGCTTCTGCGCCCCGGTGGGAGCCATCGGCACCACGCTCGACGGCCGTCCCGCCAAGTGCTTCCTGGGCAAGGACGGCCGCGCGCGGTGGGGCTACGACTCGGAGCGGAGCTAGCCGATCCGCTCCCCGTACACGTGCTCCACCTTCATCGTCATGAGCACCCGGCGGTCGGACACCATCACCGACCGGTACTCGTCCCAGTCGGGATGCTCGCCCGCCGCGTGGCGGTAGTAGCGGACGAGGGCCTCGACCTCGGCGCCGTGCGGGTCGGTGCCGGGGCCGGTCAGCGTCGCCGTGCCCTCCGCCGTCGCCCAGGCCAGGCCGTCGGCCCTGGTGACCTCCAGCGTCGCGCGCGGGTCCCGGCGGAGGTTCGCCGTCTTGGCCCGGCCCTCCGTCATCGATACGTAGAGGAGGTCGCTCTCCCGGTCGTAGAAGGGCTGCACGGGGGAGAGCTGCGGGCGGCCGTCCGCCTTGATGGTGGCGAGGACGCCGAGCCGGCTCTCGGCGAGCAGAGTGCGGGGGGCGAATGCGGGAGTCGTCATGACTTGGGTCAAGGAGGCGAGGGGGAGCGGCTATTCCCCGAGCCCCGCAGTCGGCCTACTGCCCGCACAGCTTCGCCGACCGCACCGCCCCGCCCCCGTTCTCGTCATCCGTGCCCAGGAGCGCCGTACGGGAAGTGGCCACACACTCCACCGCCTCGACCTTGTGCCCCTTGAACTTGCGCAGGACGTCCGGGGACTTCGACAGCTTCAGGCGCACCTTCCCCGAGTCGCCGACCGTGACCCGGCCCGCGTCGCTCACCGCCGAGTCGAAGGGGCCGTCGTCGCCCGCGTCGGATGCCGAACTCACCAGAAGGTGCCCGGAGTTGGTGACCGTCATGTCCGAGGCGTGCCGGACGGAGCCCTTCGGGTACGGGGCGCGGAACGTGGCCTTCTGTACGGCGCCGAACTCCGGCTCCCCGTACTTGTTGAAGGAGAAGGGGGCCGCGCGCAGCGTCGAGGGGCGCTTCTTGCCGTCGCCGCGGTCCGCCCAGACCGCGGCCAGCTTCCCGTGCCGCGACGTCAGCGTGAAGCTCTCGTAGTCGTCGCCCTCGCGGATCGCGGGGAGCGGGGAGATGTCGGAGACCTGCACCGTGTCTCCCTTCACCGTGAGGTGGTAGATCAGGCCACGGCTGGCGAGGGCCACGTACTCGCCGTCCGCGCCGCCGGGGACCGCCTCCACGGCCTCCAGGTCGATCGGTTCGCCGACGCCCTCCCACTTGAGGGGGGTGAGGTGGGCCGACGACGCCCCACTCCCGTAAGTGAGTTGAGCCACCCGGTTCTCGCCGGGCTTCTTGTTGTCGCGCACGACGAGGGCCCGCAGGGCGTCGCCGGAGCCGGAGCCGGAGCCGGAGCCGGAGTCGGAGCCGGCGGAGACGGCGAGGCCGCTGACGCCCTCCGTCATGCCCGAGCCCACCGGCACCCAGCCGCCGGTGGCCCCCGTGGCCCCGGTCGCGGCTCCCGTGCTGGCGGCCGCCAGGCTCACCGCTGCGGCAAGGAACGTCATGCGCTTGATCATGGGCTCTCACTTCGTGGCTGGTAAACGCGCGTAGATGTGGCTGGCGGGACGCTAGTTGCACGTGTAGCCGAGAAGCAAGGGGTGTGACGAGAGAGGCGAGAGATAAGGGCGGGGCGTACGGCACCCGCCCGGGCCGTACGCCCCACCCAGTCAGAGAGCCCCGCTCAGTCGATGCGGTACGAGTCCCCGTACACCTTCCACTCCAGCGGTGTGTCCAGGTTGAAGTTGCCCTTCTTCAGGAACACGCGCTGCGCCGTGTCGACGCGGCTCGTGTCCGAGTGGGCCTCTTCCTGCTTCATGGCCCAGACCCGCGCGTCCAGGAAGGCGTTCAGCCATTCCGTCTCGTCGCCGCCCTGCGACGGGGGCTTCGCGTCGCCGAGCGCGCGCTTGCGGATGTTGCGGAAGCTGGTGCTGTCGCCGCCGTCGCCGTGCATCACGATCGCGTCGTAGTAGCAGAACTGGCCAAGTGTGCCGACGCCGTCGGACTTGCCCTGCTTGACGGCGGGGTTGAAGTAGACGCGGTCGCGCTCGTCGTTCTGGGCCTTCTGGAACTCGGGGTCCTCCGCCGCCTTCTCCCAGTCGGGCTTGAAGGTCGGGTCGAGGCCCTCGTGCGAGTCGGAGCCGTCGACCTCGCGGAGCGCGGGGAGGTACTTCGCGAGGATGTTGTCGGGCTTGCGGTCCGTGTAGAGCTCGACGAGGTCGAGCATGTCGCCGGTGCCGGAACAGAAGCCGATGATCCCGGCGGTGTAGCCGCGCCCGTCGTCGATGTCCTCGCAGTACCTGTACCACTTCTTCCAGTTCAGGTCGGAGTTCTCGGCGCTGCAGACGATCTTCATGGCGATCTCCTTCTTCGCCGGATCGTCCAGGCCGCCGGCGGCCCTGCTGCCGGTGTCGCGGGTCTGCCCCGCGTTCGCCGCCTGCGTGGCGACGATCGGGCCCGCGACGACGGCGGCGCCGATCGCGGCGAGGAGGGTGCGGCGGGAGGTGGTGGTGCGGCGGTGCGTGCGTATGTGGGGGGACTGCACGGGGCCTCCAGGGGAGTGCGGTGGGTGTTCCGCGTTCTGTTAGGAAGGTTTCCTACCAGAGATCTGGAGTGACGTATACCCGTCAAGACAGTCAAGGCGGTTGAGGCGGCCAAGGCGGTCCAGGCCAAAGGAGGTTGGGGATCCGGATGTGGCCGGACATCGCTCTACCGGCGGCCGCCATTGGTCCGTACGATCCCCTCGCTCAAGTGATTCCGCTCCACTTCAGCTCCATCCGGTTCAGCTCCAACCGGCGCCGCCGTGCCCTCTGCCGTGGCGCCGAGCTCTTCCTTGCACAGCTCCAACCCCCCGCCCCGCCGCGCCCCGTGCTGCCCGGACGCCGTCCCCTGCTCTCTCGCGTCCCGGCAGGCCCGGCTGTCGCGTCGGGTCCTGATGCAATGGAATGGATGGGAGATTCCCATGGCAGGTGCCCTGTTGGTGAGTGGTGCGGTCGCCGCGCTGCTCACGACCCCGCTCTCGACGAACGGGTCCCACTTCGACAACCCGCCCCCGGACAAGATCGTCATCGACGTCGCCACGGTGAACGGCTCCGGCTGTCCCAAGGACACCGCCGCCGTCGCGGTCTCCGAGGACAACACGGCCTTCACGGTCACGTACAGCAGCTACATCGCGAAGGTGGGCGGGAACTCCGACCCGGTCGCGTTCCGCAGGAACTGCCAGCTCAACCTGATCGTGCACGTCCCGCAGGGCTTCACGTACGCGATCGCCAGCGCCGACTACCGCGGCTTCGCCTCGCTGCAGCCGGGCGCCAAGGGCACCGAGAAAGCCTCGTACTACTTCCAGGGCTCCTCGAACACGGCCTCCATCAGCCATGACTTCCCCGGCGCCCTCAACGACAACTGGCAGGCCACCGACACCACCGACTACGCCCACCTGGTGTGGAAGCCCTGCGGCGAGGAGCGCAACTTCAACATCAACACCGAACTCCGCGTTGACGCGGGCACGTCGGACCCGGCCAAGACGAGCTTCATGACCATGGACTCGACGGACGGCAACATCAGCACGATCTACCACATGGCGTGGAAGGAGTGCCCGAAGAAGTAGCGGCACCGCGAGACGGCGCCTGCCTCCGGCGGCTCATGGCCCGGCCGCCGGGGGCAGGCGCAGGGGCGGTCACCATAACTGAACTGAACGGTATAGTCTGATGACATGAGCCCCGACCCCATCGCCGACGAGAGGGACGAGTTCGGCATCCCGATCGTCCCCGCCGTCTCGAACGTGTCCCAGCGCAAGCGGGAGTCCATCGTCGCGGCCGCGACGGACGAGTTCCTCGCCCAGGGGTACGCGGCGGCCTCGGTGGACACCATCGCCTCCGGCGCGGGCGTCTCCAAGGCGACCGTCTACAAGCACTTCGGCAACAAGGAGCGCCTCTTCCTCGCCGTCGTCGCGGGCTGTCTGCCGAAGGCGTACGCGGACCTCAAGCCGCTCAACTCCCATATCGCCGAGGCCCCCGACCTGCGCGCCGCCCTCATCGAGCTGAGCAGCGAGTGGGCCCGGATCCTGCTGAGCGACGACATCATGCGGCTGCGCCGGCTGTGCATCGGCGAGGTCGGCCGCTTCCCGCAGCTCGGCGACCTCTGGTACCGGGTCAGCTACGACATGAACAACGGCCCGCTGATCGACGCGTTCACCGAGCTCGGCGAGCGCGGGGAGCTGGACGTGCCCGATCCGGTCCTCGCGGTGCAGCAGTTGGTGGCCGTCAGCCTCGGCGTTCCGCAGCTGGTGCGGACGTTCCGGCCGGACGCGGAGTTCGACGCCGAGGAGCTGAACCGGGTGATCACGTCCGGGGTCGACACCTTTCTGGCCCGGTATGCGCCGGGACGGGCTCCCGCATCCTGAGACGTGCGCGGCCGGGGCTTGGCGGCCATGAGCGGCAGCGGATAGAGATACGCGTCCGCGTCCGCCGAACTCCTGGACTGCCGAGCGATGCTCACCTCACCGCCGTCACCGCCGTCACCGCCGTCACCGCCGCCACCGTCATCTGCTGCCGAGCCGGGGTCCGCGCCGCCCGCCGCTGATGCGCGGTCCGCGGCGCCCGCCGCCGACACCGAACTGCCGCCCGGACTGCGGCTGCGCCACCTGTCGATGATCGCGCTCGGCGGGGCGATCGGCGCCGGGCTGTTCGTCGGGTCGGGCGTGGGGATCAGGGCGGCCGGTCCCGCGGTCATCGTCTCGTACGTCGTTGCGGGACTGCTCGTGCTCCTGGTGATGCGGATGCTCGCCGAGATGTCCGCCGCACAGCCCGCCACGGGGTCGTTCTCCGTGTACGCGGCGCGGGCGCTCGGCCCCTGGGCGGGGCTCACGGCGGGCTGGCTCTACTGGTCGCTGCTGGTCGTCAGCGTGGCCGCCGAGGCGATCGGGGCCGCCGACATCGTCACGGGCTGGCTGCCCCAGATACCCGGGCCGGTCTGGATGACCGTCTTCATGGCGCTGTTCACGGGCAGCAATCTGGCCGCGGTGCGACGCTTCGGAGACCTCGAATTCTGGTTCGCCGGGCTGAAGATCGCGGCGATCTGCGCCTTCCTGCTCCTCGGCGGCCTCGCCGTGTTGGGCATGCTGCCCGGCGCGCCGAGCTCACCCGGCACCACGCACCTCACCGGCCACGGCGGCTTCCTGCCGCACGGCTGGCACGGTGCGGCGCTCGGGCTCGTCGCGGCGGTCTTCGCGTACGGGGGCCTGGAGACCGTCACCATCGCGGCCGCCGAGTCCGACGACCCGGCGCGGGCGGTGGGCCGCGCGGCCCGCTCCGTGGTCTGGCGGATCTTCGTCTTCTACGTCGGCTCGATGGTGGTTGTGGTGACGCTGCTGCCCTGGAACTCCCCGGCCACGAACGCCCCGTACGCCGGAGCGCTGGCGACGCTCGGCATTCCCGGCGCCGGGCACATCATGAACGCGGTCGTCCTGATCGCCCTGCTGTCGGCGATGAACGCCAACATCTACGGCTCCTCGCGGATGCTGTACGCGCTGGTGCGGCGCGGCGACGCGCCCCGGGTGCTCGGCAGGGTGACGGGCGGGGTGCCGCGGGCCGCCGTCCTGTCCTCGGCGGCCTTCGGCTTCGTCTCGGTGCTGCTGAGCGCGGCGTGGCCGGACACGGTCTTCCCGTTCCTGCTCAACACGGTGGGCGCGACGATCCTGCTCGTCTGGCTGCTGATCGCCGCGTCCCAGCTGCGGCTGCGCCGCCGGCTCGAACAGCGGTCGCCGGAACGCCTGGTGGTGAAGATGTGGCTCTTCCCCTACCTGACCTGGCTGGCGCTGCTGACGATCGGCGGCGTGCTTCTGATGATGGTGCTTGAGCCGGACTCCCGTACGCAGGTGCTCTGCACGGGAGGCTGGGCGGCGGTCCTCGTCTGCTGCGCCTGGCTCAAGCGGCGCTGACGGGAGCCTTCGGGACGACCGAGGCGCCCGGAACCGCCGGGACGTGGGCGCGCACGTGGCGGCCCAGGCTCTCGACGGCCGCGGCCGCCTCGGGCAGGTAGCCCGCGAAGATCTGCTGGATGTGCGGCATGCCCTCGGCGACTTTGAGGGTGGCGTCCACCCCGTCCCGCGCCGCCTTCACGTACAGCCGGGTGGCGTCGTCGAAGAGGACCTCCTCCGTGCCGACCTGGATGAGCAGCGGCGGCAGCCCGGTCAGATCGGCGTGGAGCGGGGAGGCGAGCGGGTCGCGGGGGTCGGTTCCGGCCAGGTAGGAGCGGGCCCACTGCCGGATGCCCGGCACGGAGATCATGGGGTCGCGCTCCGCCCTGCCCTCGACCGGCTCCCCGCTGGTGGTCAGGTCCACCCACGGCGACATCACGACGGCCGCGGCCGGCAGCGGCCGCCCGAGGTCGCGCAGCCCGACGAGGGTGGCCAGGGCGAGCCCGCCCCCGGCCGAGTCGCCGCTGAGGACGATCCGCTCGGGTGCGTACCCCTGCGCGAGCAGCCACTCGTACGCCTTCCTGGCCGCGAGGACCGCGGCGGGGAAGGGGTGTTCGGGGGCCAGGGGGTAGTCGACGCCGTACACCCTGGCCCCGGCCGCACGGGCGATGCGCGCGGTCAAGTCGCGCTGCACGGCGGTGGATCCGACGTGGTGGCCGCCGCCGTGCAGCTGGAGCACGACCCGGTCCTCGGCGGACTCCGGGACGGTCGTGAGCAGTCCCGGAAGCTCGGGGACGCTCGCGAAGACGGCGTCGGCGGGCGGCGCGACCAGGGCCGCCGTCTCCTCCAGGGTGCGCCGCCGGCTCTCGACGCTGTCCGGCCCGCTCGGGGTGAGGGGCCGGATCCGGACGACCTCATGCGCCGCGAAGGCACGCGCGATCGGGGTGGACATTCAGTTGCCCCGGGCCTTCTCGACGAGGGCCGCGACGAGCTCCTGGACCAGGCCGATGGTGGTCTCGTCGGTCAGGTTGCCCGCGTCGTCGAAGCGCTCGTGCGAACGGAAGACGATCACCTCGGGCTTGACGACGAGGTCCGAGTCCGTCCAGACGAAGACCTGGCGCAGCGCCAACTGGGCGCGCACGGAGCCGAAGTTGGTGGGGGCGGCGCCCAGGATGGCGACGGGCTTGCGGAGCAGCGGCAGCCCCTCCTCGCGGGTCCAGTCGGTGCTGACCCAGTCGATGGCGTTCTTCAGGACGCCCGGTATGGAGTAGTTGAACTCCGGGGTGGCGATGAGGACTCCGTCGGCCTCGGTGATCCGGCGGCGCAGCTCCTCGACGGGGGCGGGGCGGCGGCCGGGGGCGTCCTGGTCCTGGTCGTAGGGCGGGATGTCGCGCAGGCCGTCGTAGAGCTCGATCTCGACATCGCCCGGGGCGTGCTTGGCCGCGGCGCGCAGCAGGGCCGTGTTGTGCGAGGACTCGCGCAGGCTGCCGGAGATGGCAAGGAACTTGAGGGCGCTCATCGTGAACTCCAGGGAGTGGTGGGCGGATCGGGGCCGTTGGGGAGTGGCATGATCACCGCCCCCCGACGCAGAGAAAACTATACGGTTCAGTTTTTCGAGGTCAACTGAACTGTTCAGTTTTCTTGCGGAGGGTGGGCGTCCGCAGGCGACGGGGTGGCGGGCCTCTCCCGCTGCTCCGGGAGAGGCCCGCCCATCGGTTGCCGAGTGAGCCAAGGTGGCCAAGGTGGCCAAGTGGGCCAAGGTGGCCAAGTGAGGCGCTAGTGCGTCGCGTTCAGGCGGTCCCGCACCTCGATGGCGAGCCGGTACGTGTCCCCGGTGGGGCTCGTCGCCAGCTGACCCGGCTTGCGGATCCAGCGGTCCTCCAGCGCGAACCAGTCGATCTTCTTGGGCGCGCGCCCCTCGTCGAGCGCCGCCTTCAACTCCTTGAAGTACGTGGCCCAGCGCAGCCGGTAGAGCCCGCCGACCAGGCCCGCCCACTCCCGGTTGGCGTAGTCGTGCAGTCCGCCCTCGGCGCCCGCGCGGTTGCCCCACACGGTGACGAGCGAGAGCTGGTCGTACGCGAGCTCGTCCTGTTCCTTCGCGTCGGCGCCCCACGCGCGGGCCCGCGCGACCCAACTGCCCAGCAGATGGCCGGAGTCGGTGGCCACGAGCCGGTCGAGCAGGTCGATGTGGCCGAGCCAGACGCGGGTGAGGCGGTCGAAGGCGGCCTTGTCCTTGGCGTCGTACGCCTTCTTGATCTGCGGGAGGAGGACGCGGCTGCGGTTGGAGAGCGCCTGCCGCGCGACGTCGAGGAGGTCGCGCCGGTACGCCGACGAGCCCCTCAACTTCTCCGCAACTTCGAGGAGATGGCCGAGCGCGGGCTCGAAGTCCGCGGGCTTGTAGCGCATGGCCTCCGGCGACCAGGACGCGGCCTTCTTCGCGGTGAGCGAGGGCCGCGCCCCGTACAGTCCCTCGGCGCCCTCCGCCCAGGAGTCGGCGCGGGTGGTGCCGTAGGCGGTGCGGCGCAGCACGTCCCAGGCGGCCGCCGCGTGCCGGTCCGCGCCCCCGTACCGCACGACGGACCACTCCTTGAACCAGGCGGCGAGGTCCAGGCTCCCCTCCCGCCAGGCCAGTTCGGAGAAGAGCTCGAAGGCGGCGGGGTTGTTGTCGGCGGCCTCCGGCATCAGACAGACGCCGCGCAGCTTGCTGCCGGACTTGGTGCGCCACTTCTCGTAGAGCGCGGCCCAGTCCGGGGTGTTGGCGCCGAGCGCGGTGTGGCCGCCGAAGTTCCAGATGGAGCCGAAGGTGTACGGGGTGTTGTTCCAGTCCTTCTCGCGGTCCGTGATGGTGGGGAAGCGGTCGGAGATCCCGTCCACGACGAGCATGCGGGACTTGTCGACGGCGTCGACGATGGCCTTCGGCGGGTTCTTCTGCCAGCCCAGGATGACCCAGACGGCACCGGGGTGCGCGGTCTGCAGCGCCTTTTCGACGCCCTTCGCGGCGGCCCCGACGGGCACGTCGCCCGCGCTGCCGCCCTCGTGCAGCAAGTCCATCTTGTAGAGGGTCGACGCGCCGAACATGTCGTCCTGCGCGCGGTAGAAGGCGGCGGCCACGCGCGCGAAGTGCTCGGTGCGCGGATCCAGCCAGTCGGGGCGGGCGAGCCCCATCCAGTCGCCCTGCGGAACGGTCTTCGCCCCCGGATTCTTCCCGGCGAACCCGGGCGGAACGGTCCCGAAGTAGCCGGGGAAGACCGGCTTCATGCCGAGCTGGCGCACCCGGTCGGCGATGCGCCGCCCCAACTCCGCCCGCTTGTCCAGCAGTTGACGGGAGACGGGATAGGGGAAGGCGGACATGTTCTGCAGCAGCCACCACGGCTGGTGGGCCGGGCTCGGGATCCACTTGCGCAGCTCCTCGTCCCCGTACCCGAACTCCTGGAACACGCGGTGATAGAGGGCATCGGCACCGACGTAGATAAGCACTTCGTTGTAGCCGTGCAGCGCGAGGACATCGAGCTCGCGCTCCCAGTACGTCCAGTCGTTGTACGCGCCCGTGTAGCCGTCGTTCGTGTCGTTGAGGACGAAGCGGTGCGGGGTGTTCGCCTCACGGACCAGGGGCTGACCGCCCGCGGGGGCCGGCAGCCGCTCGGGCAGGTCGAGCTGCTCACCCGCCCAGGAGATGTGGCTGTCGGTGGAGTGCTTCAAGTAGGTGTGCAGACCGGTGAGTTGAGCGGCGGCGGTGGTGCCGCTGATGGTGAGGGCGCCCTCCTTGCCGCTCACGCGGAAGGCGTCCTCGTGACCGGGCTTGCGGGGCGCGGTGACGAAGGTGAGCTGGGAGTGGTGGCGGGGGAGCAGTCGCCGGGCGGCGGCCGCGGCGGCCTCGGCGGGCCCGGCCGCCCCGCCCCCGGCCCCGGCTGCTCCGGCCTTCTGTCTCGACCGGACGCTGTCGGCGGGGGTCGGGGAGCAGGCGGACGTGGTGGTGATGGCTGCGGTGGCGGCGAGGGCGCTGAGGAAGGTGCGGCGGGGCAGGGGGGACATCTTCGAGGCTCCGTATTCGGTCGGCTCGGGGTGCGGGTCCGTTCGGTGTTCGGGTGCGTGTGCGTGTGCGTGTGCGTGTGTGGTGCTTGGCTTGCGGTGCTTCGTCTGCGGTGCTTCGTCTGCGGTGCTGCGTGAACGGTTCTGCGTGTGCGGGTTGGGCGCGTGCGGTCGCGTACATGGTTCCTGGCCGGGCGCCGGGAATGGCTTCCCCACGCCCGTGGGGTGCCGAAACGGGGGAGGGGGCGGGAGGTAGCCGGTGCGGGGCGAGTGGTCCGAAAAGGGGCCCTGTCCGGGAAGGAGTTCACTTCTTGTTGCGGCGGGACGCCTGGCAGGGGGTCCCCGCAGGCAGTCGCCCCGCCACGTACGCCGTGGGTGCCACACCCATCAGCGCGCGGAACTCCGCCCCCATGTGTGACTGGTCGTAGTACCCGGTGGCTCCGGCGAGGCGGGCCCAGTCGGGGGTGCTGCCCTGCGGGGCGCGGAGCAGGACCTGGCGGATGCGGTCGATGCGGGCGTGGTGCTTCGGTGAGATGCCGACGGCGTCCGTGAAGAGGTTGCGCAACTGCCGTTCGCTGATGGCGAGTCGGTGGGCGACCTCGGCCACGCGCGCCTGTGACGGTCCCGATGCTGCTCCCGCCCCCGGTGCTGCTCCCGCTCCCGCTTCCGCTCTCGCCGAGAGTCCCGCCACGGCCGCGCGCAGCAGTGCGTCCCGGGCCCGTTCGGCCGGTGTGGCGGGCGTCAGGCGGTGCGGCAGCTCCTCGGCCAAGTAGCGCAGTACGGAGGCGGGTTCGGGCTCCGTGTCCGCCAGCCCCCGTGCCAGCGCGCGCCCCGCAGGACCCGGCAGCTGAGCCAGCGGCACGACCCGCCCCACCAGGTCCCGCGCGGGCACCCCGAGCAGCGGCCGCGCCGCGCCCGGCCGGATCCGCAGTTGCAAGCAGCCGTGCAGCCGCTTGCCTCCGACGAAGTACGAGGCGCGGGTGCGGGGCCCGAGCACGAGCCAGTCGCCGCCGTACCCGGGCCCCTCCGCCGGGAGGCGGAACACCAACTTCGTCGCGGAGTCCGGCACATGACCCATGAACGAGCTCCGGCCCGTGCCCCGCTCCACGTCCAGGGATGAAGTGGCCCCGATGTCGGTGACCCAGGGGGCGAGTGCCTCCAGCGGCGGCACGGCCTGCCAGGGGGTGCCGAGGATGCCGAGGATGCCGATGCGGCCCTGGGTGTCGACGCGGTCCCGGGTGTCGATGCGGCCGTGGGCGTCGCTGGTCACCGCTCCACGCTAACGCTCCCGGCCGGGCGGGCGGGGCCCGGCGACCGCACCGATCCGTGCCGGTTCTTCCTAGAGAACCGCCGCCGCCCGCACCACCGTTGAGGGCATGATTCTGATCACCGGTGCCACCGGCACCATCGGCAGCGCACTCGTCCGCCACCTCGCCGAGCGCGGCGAACAGGTCCGCGCCTTCGTCCGGGATTCGGAGCGGGCCGAGGCCCTCCTCCCGTCCGGCGTCGAGATCGTGGCAGGGGACTACGACGATGCCGACTCCCTCAAGAGTGCCTTCGGCGGCGCCGAATCCGCCTTTCTGGTGGGGGTGTTGGGGCCCCGGTACCGGGACCGCGACCTGCCCCTCGTCGCCGCCGCGCGGGCGGCCGGGGTGCGGCGCGTGGTGAAGCTCTCGGCGATCGGCACCGGCGACGCACGGCTCGGTGCGGTGGGGACCCGGCACCTGCCGGGGGAGGAGGCCGTCCGGGCCAGTGGCCTGGAGTGGGCCGTCCTGCGTCCCTCCGCCTTCGCCTCGAACACCCTCCAGTGGGCCGAGCCGATCCGCTCCGGGGCCCCGGTCCCGAACTTCACGGGCGCGGGCCGCCAGGGCGTCGTCGACCCGCGCGACGTCGCGGAGGTCGCCGGCGAGACCCTCCTCTCCGCGCGGCACGCGGGCCGGGTGCTCACCCTGACGGGCCCCGAGGCGATCAGCGCACCCGACCAGGCGGCCACGCTCGCGGCGGCGCTCGGGCGCCCGGTCGAGACCGTGGACGTGCCGGCGGATGCGGCCTTCGAGCGGCTGACCGGCGCGGCGGGCATGGAGCCCGAGTACGCCCGGGACGTCCTCCAGGGCATGGCGTTCATCCGCGACGGCGGCAACGTCCGGCTCACGGAGGACGTCGCGGAGATCCTCGGCCGGGGGCCCCGTACGTATGGGGACTGGGTGACCGACCACGTAGAGGCTTTCCGCTAGTCATCGGACGGATAGCGGGGAATGGGGTCAACTCCCGACCGAAGTCGACGAGTTGACCCCGTTGACATCCGATGTATTCGTCCCTACGTTCCCGAGCGACCCCACAACCTCGGGAGCCGCCCCATGCGCGCAACACCCGTACGTGCAAGCCGTCGAGTCGTCCGCCGAAGAGTCACCGGGTTCACCTTCCTGCTCGCGGCGGCGCTGCTGAGCACCGCTGTCCCGGTGAGCACGGCCGCGGCGGGGAGGACAGGGACCCCGCCACAGCAGCCCCGCCCCCAGGCCGCGGGCCCCGGTACCGACTACGCCAAGGACGACCCCTTCACGGCCGACCGCACCAACTGGTTCCGCCAGGACCGCTTCGGGATGTTCATCCACTTCGGCGCGTACTCGAACCTGGAGGGCGAGTACCGGCGGCCCGACGGCTCGGTGTGCCGCAACGCCGAGTGGATCAGGCGCGAGTGCAACATCCCCATGGCCGAGTACGAGAAGCAGGCCGCCACCTTCAACCCGGCCGACTTCGACGCGAAGGCCGTCGTCAAGGCGGCCAAGGACGCCGGGATGAAGTACATCGTGATCACCTCCAAGCACCACGAGGGCTACGCGATGTGGCCGACGAAGGTGAACGGCTGGAACATCCGCGACCACTCCGGCTTCGACAAGAACCGCGACATCCTCGCCGAGCTGAAGAAGGCCGCCGACGAGGCGGGCATCAAGCTCGGCTTCTACTACTCGATCTGGGACTGGCACGACCCGGACTTCGCCGACCCGGCGACCTTCCCGAAGTACGAGAAGCGCATGTACGCGCAGCTGAAGGAGCTGATCGACAACTACGACCCGGCGCTGCTCTGGTTCGACGGCGAGTGGGACACCGAGAACCCGCACAATCCGTGGACCGCGCGGGACGGGGAGCGGCTGGAGTCGTATCTGCGCGGCCTCGACCCGGACCTGGTCATCAACAACCGCGTCGGCAAGCGCCGGGTCACCGACGGCGACTACGGCACCCCCGAGCAGGAGATCCCCGGAGCGCCGGTGGACGGCCAGCTCTGGGAGTCCTGCATGACGCTGAACGACCACTGGGGCTTCGCGCGCTACGACCAGAACTGGAAGTCGGCGGCGACGCTGACCCGCAACCTCCTCGCGACGACGTCGCGCAGCGGCAACTACCTGCTGAACGTCGGGCCGGACTCCCGCGGCCGCATCCCCGCCCCGTCCGTGGACCGGCTGCGGCAGATGGGCGACTGGCTGCGCACGGCCGGCCAGGGCGACGCGGTCTTCGGCGCGCGCTACGGCGGTCTGGTCGAGGAGCCGGAGTGGGGCTCGGTGAGCAGGAAGGGCAACAAGCTGTACGCGGCGGTCACGAAGTGGCCCGCGGCGGGCGGCTCGCTGCACCTGAAGTCCCGTACGCCGTCGTTCGCCGTGAAGTCGGCGCGCGTGCTGGGCAGCGACCAGAAGGTCACCGTGGCGAAGTCCGGCGACGGCTACGACGTGACGCCGTCCGGCGCGGCCACCAACGACACGGCGACGGTCGTCGAGCTGACGGTGGACCCGGGCGCGACGGCCCCGGCGGGCCGCGGCAAGGGCCTGAAGGAGGAGGTCTTCGACAACGCCGACCTGAGCGGCACCCCGAAGCTCACCCGCACCGACCCGACGGTCAACCACGCCTGGAAGTTCGCCGGTTCACCCGACGCGTCCATCCCGTCGGACAAGTTCAGCATCCGCTGGACGGGCTCGATCGTGCCGCGCCGCACGGAGACGTACACGCTCACGACGGTCTCCGACGACATGGCCCGCGTCTGGATCGACGGCAAACTCGTCATCGACTCCTGGTCCCCGCACGAGCCGAAGACCGACAAGGCCCAGCTCGCCCTCACGGCGGGCAAGCGCCACGCGATCAAGGTGGAGTACGCGGAACAGACGGGCGAGGCCCACATGAAGCTGCTGTGGTCGAGCCCCGGACAGGAGCAACAGGTCGTGCCGCGGGCGCAGTTGTACGCGGACTGACTCTCCGCTGCGCCTGTGTCACCTGTGCCCGTCGAGCAGGGCCTGCTCCTGCTCGGGCGTGAACCCCTTGCTGAGCGGCGGCTCGCCCCGCTCGCGGTCCCAGGACAGGACGTCGGCGGCGGTCACGTGGAGCGGGGTCGCGGGCAGTCCTGCCGCCCGCGCCCTCTCCGAACTCCGCTGCTGGGTCGCCCAGTTGGGCCGTACGAGGGGGAAGAGGGGCGGCAGGTCGGCGGGGTCGACATCGACGGGCACGATCTCGATGTCCGATCCCGCCACCCGCGCACAGGTCTCGATGAGCCCGCCGAGAGTGACGGGCTCGGCGGGCCCGACGGCCTGGAACGCGCCGCCCCGGTCGTCGGCGAGCAGGCGCACGACGAGCCGGGCGAGATCCCGTACGTCGACGACCTGGACCGGCTGGGCCGGGTCGGCGGGCAGCGCGATCCGCCCGCCCCGCGCGGCCCGCCGCACCCAGTAGGTGAAGGTGTCGGACGGGTCGTGCGGCCCGGCGACCTTGCCCGCCCGCACGAGGGCGGCCCGGTCCCCGTACCGCCCGAGCACGTCGTCCTCGCAGGCCACCTTGAAGGCGCCGTAGGTGGACCCGTCCAGGACCTCGGTGTCGCGGACGGGGGCGAGGCGCGGGGTGTCCTCGTCGGATCCGGGGGCGAGTCCGTCCTGGCGGTACACGGCGTGACTGGAGATGAACAGATACCGGCCGACGCGTCCGGCCCCGCTCAGCGCGCGCATGGACTGCGCGACGTGCCGGGGCAGATAGCCGCTCACGTCGACGACGGCGTCCCACGTGTCGTGCGGCTGCTGAAGGGCCTCGTAGTCCCCGCTGTCCCGGTCCCCGATGAGCCGGGTGAGCCGGGGGAAGAGCTCGGTGCCCGTCTTCCCCCGCCCGAAGAGGGTCACGTCGGCGCCGCTCCGCAGCAGCTCTTCCACGATGGCCCGGCCGATGAAGGCGGTGCCGCCCAGTACGAGTACGCGCATGGGGTGACCTTAGTGGGCGGCTGCGGTGGGCGGCGCGGCATGCGGTTCGCGGGATATCCGTCCCGCCCCGAATCCTGCTCAAGCAGCATGCCAAGCCGTGGCAACGGCTCTACCGTCCTTCTTGTTCGCAGACCGCAGGAGTTCGCGGACCACAGGATCAGGCAGCAGGCAGCAGGCAGCAGGCAGCAGGCAGCAGGTACAGGTAGGAGCGCATGATGCTGACGTTCGACACCCCCGCCCCCGTCTCGGCCGTCGTCGAGATCCCCGCGGGACACATCCGGTTCATCGCCGCCGACCGCGCCGACACCACGGTCGAGGTCAGCCCCGCCGACTCCGCGAACAGCCGCGACGTGCAGGCGGCGGAGCGCACCGAGGTCGCCTGCGCCGACGGGGTCCTGCGCATCGAGTCCCGTACGAAGAAGCAGATCCTCGGCCCCTCCGGCTCCGTCGAGGTGGCCGTCCACCTGCCCACCGGCTCCCGCGTCGAGGTGAAGTCGGGCGGCGCCGGCTTCCACGGCACCGGACGCCTCGGTGACGTCGTCGTCGACGGCGCACAGCGCCAGTTCACGGTCGAGGAGGCCGAGAGCCTCCGCCTCGTCGTCACCGACGGCGACGTCAAGGTCGGCCGCCTGCACGGCCCCGCCCAGATCAGCACTGCACGCGGCGACATCCACGTCACCGAAGCCGCACGCGGCACCGTCAGCCTCACCACCGGGTCCGGCGACATATCGATCGGCGCCGCCGCCGGGGTCTCCGCCGCCCTGACCGCCACCACCGGCTACGGCCGCGTCAGCAACGCCCTCAAGAACGACGGTGCCCCCGCACTCGACATCCACGCCACGACCGCCCACGGCGACATCGCCGCCCACAGCCTCTGAGCACCTTCGATTCAAGAAGAGTCGGAGAACTCAGAGAACTCAGAGATCGAAGATGCCGAGGTCCGACGCGAGGGCGCGGAAGTACGACTTGGGGTCGGCCACCGTGCGCCTCTCCTTGAGGTCCAGGAGGGCGCCGACCCCGCTCACCGTGGCCGCCGTCGTGCCGTCCGTCTTGCGGATGGTCTGCTCGATCCGGAACGACTTGCCCTCGCCCCAGATGAACCGGCAGGTCACCGCCACCTCGTCGCCCGCGCGCAGCTCCCGCAGATAGCGGACCGTCGTCTCCATCACGACCGGGCCGACGCCCTTGTCGAGCAGGTCGGACTGCTGGATCCCGGCCGCACGCATCGCCTCCCAGCGGGCGTGCTCGGCGTACTGGAGGTAGACGGCCTGGTTGAGGTGGCCCTGTGAGTCCGTCTCGTAGCCGCGGACGGTGATGCGGGTGGTGAACGGTTCGGCCGGCTCGGTCAGTTCCGTCGGCTCGGTGCGGTCGGTCACAGGGGTCCTACCTTTCAAGGGTGGCAGTTCTTCGTGGTCGGTTCGTGGTCATGTACGGCGTGGAGACGCCAGCAGATAGCGGGCACCCCGCGCACGCGGCTCCGCATGCTCGCTCACCTGCCAGCCCGCCCTCTCCAGCGCTGCCGCGCAGTCCCGCAGCGCCTCCGGTCCCGGTGCCCGCACCGTGACCGCCTCCGGCTGGGCCGAACTCTCCACCCGATAGCCCTCATCGGCGGGACCGGCCGGGTGGCAGCCCGCCGACTCCAGGGCGAGGGCCGCCGCCTGTACGAGATGCGTGCGCTCCCAGTCGCAGGGGCGCTCCCGCGACCCGTCCTGGTTCGTCATGCGGCGCAGCTCGATCAGGCCCTCCCAGGCGCTGCGGACTTCCCGGGTCCGGGCGGGTCCTGCGGGCGGCGGTGCAGTCGTCTCGATCCCTGTCCGGGCGGCGAACGTCCCTCGTGCCTCCGCGGGGGCGGGAGTGACCGGGGCCGGGGTCGGGGTCGGGTCCAGGTCCGGGTCCGGTTCTCCCTCCCGTATGCGATGGCCCGCGGGCGTCAGGAAGTACGCGTGCGGCGGCCGGGGATGCCGGAACGCGAGGCGCAGCCGCACCAGGCCCGCGAGTTGGGCCTCGCTGCCCGTCAGACGGCCCGTCGCCGGGTCCGCGGCCTCGATGATGCGGCGCTGTGCCGCCGTCGTCGGTTTCCCCATGACACCGATGGTGCCCCGCCCCACTGACAATCGCCGCCCGGGGCGGCCGACGGAGGGGGCCGACGGAGGCGGGCGACGGAGGGGCGCGCTCAGCGCACCTCCCCGCTCTCCACGTCCACCACCTTCTCGGCCAGCAGCTCCAGCACTCGCAGGTCGTCCTGCGCGCTGCCCCGCTCGCCGGGGGAGCCCGGGTAGGTGTCGAACAGGACGTGGGTCGTGCCCAGTTCGGCGAGGGCGGTCAGGTCGCGGCGGAGCTGGTCGACGCTGCCGTGGCCCAGCGGGCGGTCGGCGGTGTCGGGGGTCTCGGAGCCCCCGGTGAGGCGGATCTGGAGGCGGGGCACCAACTCCGGCGCCGGGCGGCCCGCCGCCTCCGCCTCGGCCGCGAGCCGGGGGAGCGCGGTGCGCAGCGCGTCGAGCGTGGGCATGAAGGGGTGCCAGCCCTCGCCGAGCCGGGCCGCCCTGCGCTGGGCGGCGGGCGAGTTGCCGCCGACCCAGACGGGGAGCTGGGGGCGGGTCGCGGGGGTGGGGGTGGTGTGCACGCCCTCGTACGAGACGTAGCGGCCCTGGAAGGAGACCTGCTCCTCGCTGAACGCCGCCCGGATCGCGGTCAGATACTCGTCCGTGATCGCGCCGCGCTCCTCGAAGGGCACCCCGAGGACCTCGTACTCGGCGCGCGACCAGCCCACTCCCGCGCCGAGGATGAACCCGGCGTCGTTGAGGCGGTCGATGTTGGCGGCGAGGCGGGCCGTCTGGAGGGGGTGGCGGTAGGGGATGACGGTGATCGTGGTGCCGAGTTGGAGGCCGGGGACGCGGCCCGCCAGGTGGGCGGCGAGCACGAACTGGTCGTAGAACGGGGCGGGGTAGACCTCGTGCACATCGGGGGTGACCGCGATGTGGTCGGAGATCATCGCGAAGCGGAAGCCGAGCGCGCGGGCGTCGGCCGCCTGCCGGACGAGGGAGTCGGGGGTGGTGCCGGGGCCGAAGTTGAGAAGGTTCACGCCGTATCGCATGATCACGAGTCTTTCGCAGTCGCGGCGCCACGTGAAACCGGAACTCTCTTGGGGCGGAGTGCGCTTGATCACGTACGGGTCCGGATTCGGGCGCTTGATCCCCTACGGACCTACACTCCGGCACATGACCAACCCGACCGCCTCCTCCGCCGCCGCTTCCTCCGCCCCGAGCCCTGCCGTCGCCGAGGACCTCGCGCCCACCGGCGTGCTGCGCGCCTCCATCAACCTCGGCAACCCGGTCCTCGCCCAGGGCACCCCGGAGGCGCCCGGAGGCATCACGGTCGACATCGCGCGCGAGGTCGGCGCCCGGCTCGGGCTTCCGGTGGAGTTCCTCTGCTTCGACGCGGCGCGCGCCTCGTACGAGGCGATGGCCACGGGCCGCGCCGACCTCTGCTTCCTCGCCGTCGAGCCCGCACGCGAGGCCGAGGTCGCCTTCACGGCGCCGTACGTCGTCATCGAGGGCGTCTATGTGGTGCCCCGGGACGCGGACTTCACGACGGCCGCCGACGTCGACCGGGACGGAGTGCGCATCGGCGTCAAGAAGGGGTCGGCCTACGACCTGTTCCTCACCCGGACCCTGGAGCACGCGATCGTCGTACGGGGCGCGGAGGGCGTCGACACGTTCCGCGAGGAGGGCCTGGAGGCGGGCGCGGGCATCCGGCAGCCGATGACCGCGTACGTCGCCGCACACCCCGAAGTCCGGCTGATCGAGGACCGGTTCATGCAGATCCGCCAGGCGGTGGGCACGACGAAGGGGCGCCGGCCCGAGACGGTGCGGTTCCTCGCCCAGCTGGTCGAGGAGCTGAAGGCCGGCGGCTTCGTGGCGGAGTCGCTGCGGCGGGCGGGCCAGGACGATGCGCTGGTGGCGCCGCCTGCGAGGGGCTGAGCGCCTGCCGGCGAGGGCGCCGCGCGGAGACCTCAGATGCGGCCTCAGATGAACGGGCGGCGGTGAGCCGCCCAACTCAACATGTCACCGGCCGAGTTGGGGTGATCAGCGGGGTGGCGTGATCGGTGGAGTGGGGGCTACCCCTTGGAACGCCCCGCCGATCGCTTCGCCTGCCAGAGCGCCAGTCCTCCGAGCGCGACGCCACCCCCGATCGCCCACCACACCGAGGGGTTCTCCTCCACCCACATGCGCTGGTCGTCCGGCAGGGCGAGGGAACCGGTCAGGCGGTGGCGGCCCGGGACCAGGCAGGCCAGGGCCAGGAACGCGACGAGGCCGACGGCTGCCGTGCCGGTGAAGCGCACCCACTGGCGGCTCCTCAGCGCGGAGTCGGCCAAGGTCCACGTACACACGATGGCGCTGCCGCAGAACGCGCCGAAGGCGGGGGCCGCGCCGGGACCGAGGCCCGCGACCCAGCGCCACAGGTGATCTCCCGTGACGACCGATGCGGCGCCGCCGAGGACGATGATCCAGGGCAGCTTCAGTGCGTGGCGTTCTGACCACTTGGTGGCCGTGGTGGACATTTCTGCCCATTCCCCCTTGAGTCCAATTTCCCCCGCATTCCCGCTGCTCGGGAATTTTACGGGTGTTACGGACGTACGTTCCAGCTCGCCACCACCGGCCGCCCGTGCTCCGTGCTGAGGCGGCTCACCGTCCCCGTCGCGAGCAGGAAGATCGAGCCGCCCGATGCGGGCAGGCCGAGGCGGCGGGCCGTCAGGGCGCGCAGGAAGTGGGCGTGGGCGAAGAGGAGGACGCTGCCCTCGTTGTTGGCGAGGGCGGCATCGACCTTCGCCAGCATGCGGTCCGCGCGGTCCGCCACCTGCTCGGGGCTCTCACCGGGGTGCTCCGGCGGGCCGGGGGCGGCGCCGTCCGTGAACAGGTACCAGTCGGGGCGGGTGCGGTGGATCTCGACGGTCGTGACGCCCTCGTACGCGCCGTAGTCCCACTCGGCGAGGTCCGGGTCCACCGTCGCGTCCGGGAACCCGGCGAGCGCCGCGGTCTCGCGGGCGCGCTCGCGCGGGCTCGTGAAGGCCGCGCCGATGCGGTACGTGCCGACCAGCGGGGCCAGGGAACGGGCCTGCCTGCGGCCGTTCTCGGTGAGGGGGATCTCCGTCCAGCTCGTGTGCTGGCCGCTCAGGGACCACTCGGTCTCGCCGTGCCGCACGAGGAGCAGATCACCCATGGTTCGCGTACCGTCCGTTCGCTCGGTGGTGGCCCTGCCGTGCGGCACGGCCACCACCGAGATTGCCACGACGGGCAGGTCAGACGGCGGGCGGCACCCTCGAAGGGCGGCCCGAGCCGCGCGTCAGGGCGTAGCCGCCGATACCGGCGAGCGCCGCGAGGACGCCGCCGAGGCCGGTCCAGATCCAGCGCGAGGACCACCAGCCGGAGGCCCAGCCGTCCTCGGGCTCGGCGGCGGCGACCGTCTTGCCCGCGCTGCCCGCGCCGGGCACCAGCGGCTCGGCGAGCTTGCCGTCGACGGCCTGCGCCCCGCCCGCGTCGGTCGTGGTGACCTTCGCCTCGGCCCGCACGGGCGCACCCAGGTCGTCCGCCTTCAGGCCGGTGACGGTCAGGCGGGCGTAATAGGTGCCGGGGAGCGGGTCGTTGGCCCACTGCTCCGACCAGGACCTGACCGTACGCAGCGTGCAGGAGAGCGAGACCGAGCCCGCGTCCTGGGCCGCCGTCCTCGTCGGCGTGCCCAGGCGGCACGCCTGGTGGCGGCGGAGCCCGTCGTACACGTCGAGCTGCCAGGTCGACGCGGCGTGCCGGGCGGCGGCCTCGGGCAGCTTCACCGTGGTGTGCACGGTGGCGCGCTGCCCGGCGTCCGCGGGGAACGACCAGTACAGGTAGTCGCCCGTGGAGGCGTCGGCCGTGGCCGCCTCGTCCGCGTCGGGGGTCAGTGCGGTGGCGGTGCGGAAGGAGGTGCCCGCCTGGGAGGGGGGCGCGGACTTCTTGTCCGTGCCGCCACTGTCGCCGTCGTCGGCCGTCGCCGGGCCCGCGAGAGCCAGCAGTGCCGCCCCCGCGAGGAGCGCGGAATTACGCAACACACTCACCGTACGCATCAGTTGGTCCTCCACACCGCGAAGCGCCAGCGCGACAGCCAGCCCCAGATGACGCCGCCGACGAAGCCGGTCAGGACCAGCAGGCCGAGCAGCCACCAGCCGTGGCCGAGGCCGAAGAAGGCCACGTCGGACGCCTGGTCCGGGCCGTCCACGACGTCCACGGCGAGCTCGACGGGCAGGCCGGGCGCGCGCTTGACGGAGGCGGGCGCGGAGAAGGAGTTGCTCACGCGCAGGCAGACGGACTCGGCCCGGTCCTCGTCCTCGTCGTCCTCTGCTTCCGCCTTCGGGTAGCGCAGGCCGGTGGAGATGACGTCGGTGCGGCCGTCGCCCGCCTCGGAGCCGCGCACCAACTCGCGGCCGCTCTCGGTGGACGCGGTGAGCAGCACCCCGTAGTCGGGGTTGACCGCACGGTCGGCGCCCACGCTCACGGAGGCGCGGAGCTCCTGGCCCGGCTTCACGGGAACGCGGTAGTAGCGGTGCTCGCCGAAGGTCTCGCGGTCGGTGTAGAGACCGGACTTCAGCTCGGGCGCGTCGGTGCACTGCGCGGCACCCTCGGTGGCCACGGGGGTGACCACGGGGTCGGCCGCCCGGTCGACCAACTGCTTGACGCGGCCGGAGAGTTCGTCGGTGTGCCGGACCGAGGTGTAGGTGCCGCCGGTGGCCTCGGCGATGCAGCTGAGCTGGTCGCGGGTCTTGGCGTCCGGCACCAGGCCGAGCGTGTCGATGGTGAGGTGGATGCCCTTGGCGGCGATGTCGCGGGCGACCACGCACGGGTCGAGCGGCTGGCAGGTGTCCTCGCCGTCGGAGATGAGGACGATGCGGCGGCTCGCCTCCTTGTCGCCCTTGTCCAGGTCGTCGGCGGCCTTGAGCAGCGTCGGGCCGATCGGGGTCCAGCCGGTGGGCGCGAGCGTCGCCACGGCGGCCTTCGCCTCGGTGCGGCCCGCCGAGTCGAGCTTGCCGACCGGGTAGAGGAGCTCGGTGTCCTTGCAGCCCGTCTTGCGGTCGTCGCCGCGGTAGTTGGCGCCGAGGGTCCGTATGCCGAGCTCGACGTCGTCGGGCGTCGCGTCGAGCACCTCGTTGAACGCCTGCTTCGCGGCGGCCATCCGGGAGCGTCCGTCGATGTCGCGGGCCCGCATGGACCCGCTGACGTCGAGCATCAACTCGACCTTGGGCGCGGCCTGCTGCGGCTCGTCGGCCGGTTCGCCGTCGGCGGCGGCCGGACCCGCCCCGAGCAGCACGGCGGTCAGGGCGGCGAGCAGGGCGAGGCCGCGTCCGCAGGGTCCCGTCGTCCGCCCGGAGGGCGGGCCCTGCGGCGTCTGGTGCGTGCTCTCGGCGTGCTGGCCGGAAGCCCTCGTACTGGACGTACTTGGGCTTTCGGCCGGTGCGGCGAGAGTGCGTGCCAGGCGTCGCAGGGCAGGCGGGACCCTGCGGACGCGGCCTCGGCCCCGGACCGCCGTCCGTTGTCTTGTGATCATCGCCGGATCCTATTGATCTTCGCCGACAACCCCAAAAAGGGGACATGGATCCGGGCGCCGGTGGCGCCACCGCCGTAAGTGGCGCCCCTTGTCCGAGCGAGTTCGCTCCCCTCGCCGAGGCGGCTTCGCGCCGCTCAGCGCCGCAGCTCACTCCCCCCGAACGAGCCCGAGCCGTCCGCCTGTTTCCACCACGCCTCCAGGCCCGCCTGGTCGAGCCCGCGCCAGTCCGGTGTCTCCTGTACGAGGGCGCGGCCGAGGGCCCGGCCCAGGTCGACCATCGTGCGGCCGGCCGGCGTGCGGTCGGTTTCGTAGGTGTCGAGGGCGTCCGGCCAGGTCGTGGCGGTGGCGAAGGCGGACTCCAGGACCGTGGCGTCCTGCAGCGCCTTGACCGCGCCCGCGCCGGTGTGCGGGCGCGCGACCGTGGCCGCGTCCCCCATGAGCAGGACGCGGTCCGCGGTGTAGCGGGGCGCCGTGAAGTCATACATGGGCTGGAGGAAGCACTCGGCGGGCTTCGTCAGGAGCACCAACTCGCCCCAGTAGGGCGGCAGCAGCTGCTCCGCCACGTACCTGAGGTGGCGGTCGAGGGCCTCGGTGAGGCCGCCCGGCGGGAGGCTGGTGGGGGCGGCCAGCGTCAGGTCGCGGTCCAGGCCGAGGCCGCCGAGGGCGCCGTCCGGGGGCGGGGCGGTGTAGAGGACCCAGTTGACGCGGTCGCCGCCGTGGTCGTCCGGGATGCGGTAGATGATGACGTGGCCGCCCGGGAAGACCGCGTACACGGCGTCCTCGCGCGCCCACAACTCCGGGTGCGGGAGCCGGTGTTCGGGGTAGGCGCCGCGCCAGGCGAGATACCCGGCGTACGCGGGCCGGACCTCGGCGAAGGACTCACGGACCACCGAGCGGTAGCCGTCGGCGCCGATCACCAGGTCGAAGCGCTCGCTGTGGCCGGTCTCCGTCTCCACCTCGGCGCCGTCGGGGCCCGGTCGCACCCCCGTCACCCGCGAGCCCCCGAGGAAGCGCACCGACGCGGGCACGCGCTCGCGCAACTCCCGCCACAGCGGGCCCCAGTTGTACGTACGGAAGGGGAAGGGCGTCACGGCGAACTCGCGCCCGAGCGACCCCGATGCCGCGTCGTCGTCGCGCACGTACCACCGGCGGCGCACCAGCTGCACCCATGGCATGCCCGCGTCCATGTACCCGGCCGACTCCAGCTCCGCGTAACGGGAGTTGTGCGCCGCGAGCCCGACCCCGCGCTCCGCGAGGTCGCCCGCCGCCCGCTCGTACACCGTGATCTCGTCCACGCCGCCCCGGTGTGCGGCGACGGCCGCGGCGCACCCGGCGATGCTGCCGCCCACGACGGCGACCTTGCCTCCACGCATCATCCGGCCATCCTGGCAGCAGTGATGACCCTCTGTCAGCACCCGCCGTCAGTACATGGACACGCCGCGTTCCGCGAAGAACGGCTCGAAGTGTTCGGGCGCGAGGGTGGCGGTGCGGGTGGCGGCGTCGATGCCGGAGGGGTTGTGGAAGTGGAGCCTGCCGTCCGGGGTGCGGGCGGTCAGGAGCACCAGGTGCCCGCCGCGGCCAGGGGCGGGGCGGTGCGGGCGCCGGATCTCGAAGTGCACGGAGGCCATGACGGTGCGCCCCTCGTCGAGCAGGCCGATGATCTCCTCGACCGAAAGGTGCCGGTGCACGGTGGTGCCGATGCCGTGCACCTCGCGTGCGTACTCCGCGAACGGCGCGTAGACGAGCCCCCGGATCTCGCCCTCCGCGTCCTCCGTGTAGGCGCCGAACTTCAGCGCCCCGTCGCGGAGTTCGAAGAGGGAGGGGGCGGCCGGCCCCAGGGCCATGCGGAAGCACGTGAGGCCGCACAGGTGCCCGCACCAGCGCGCGTAGTCGTCGAGCGTCGCCGCGCCGGACTCCCGCCAGGCGGGGTCGTCGCCGCGGTCGTGGCCCTCGTACACGATCGGCCCGACCAGCTCGGGCGAGGCGAACTGGGTGTACGAGGGGAGCGGGCAGGCGGTGCAGTCGTGGTTCATGGCGAACGACGGTACGTCAGTCACTGCTGACAGGCCCGGTACGTCACTGCCGATAGCCGCTGAGGAAGCGGCCGATGCGGCTGATCGCGGCGTCCAGGTCGTCGGCGTACGGCAGCGTGAGGATGCGGAAGTGGTCGGGGCGCGGCCAGTTGAAGCCGGTGCCCTGGACGACCTGGATCTTCTCGCGGAGGAGGAGGTCGAGGACGAACTTCTCGTCGTCGACGATGGGGTGCACCTTCGGGTCGATGCGCGGGAAGGCGTACAGCGCGCCCTTCGGCTTCACACAGCTGACGCCCGGGATCTCGTTGAGCTTCTCCCACGCCTTGTCGCGCTGCTCGTGGAGGCGGCCGCCCGGGGCGGTGAGCTCGTGGATGGACTGGCGGCCGCCGAGTGCGGCCTGGATGGCGTACTGGGCGGGGGCGTTGGGGCACAGCCGCATGGAGGCGAGCATGGTGAGCCCCTCCAGGTAGCTCTTCGCGTGCTGCTTGGGTCCGGTCACCACCATCCAGCCCGAGCGGAAGCCCGCGACGCGGTACGTCTTGGAGAGGCCGCAGAAGGTCAGGACCACCAGGTCGGGGGCGAGCGCGGCGACGCTGTGGTGCACGGCGCCGTCGTAGAGGATCTGGTCGTAGATCTCGTCGGCGAAGACCATCAGGCCGTGGCGGCGGGCCAGGTCGAGGATGCCTTCGAGGACCTCGCGGGGGTAGACCGCGCCGGTGGGGTTGTTCGGGTTGATGATCACGACGGCCTTGGTGCGGTCGGTGATCTTCGCGGCCATGTCGTCGAGGTCGGGGTACCAGTCCGCCTGCTCGTCGCACAGGTAGTGCACGGCCTTGCCGCCGGACAGGGTGGTGACGGCGGTCCAGAGCGGGAAGTCGGGGGCCGGGATGAGGACCTCGTCGCCGTCTTCCAGGAGGGCCTGGACGGCCATGGACACGAGCTCGGAGACGCCGTTGCCGAGGAAGATGTCGTCGACGTCGACTTCCGTCAGGCCGAGGGCCTGGTAGCGCTGGGCGACGGCGCGGCGGGCCGAGAGGATGCCGCGCGAGTCCGTGTAGCCGTGGGCCGTGGGGAGCATCCGGATCATGTCCTGGACGATCTCCTCGGGCGCCTCGAAGCCGAACAGCGCGGGGTTGCCCGTGTTGAGGCGGAGCACGCTGTGGCCCGCCTCCTCCAGGGCGTTGGCGTGCTCGATGACCGGGCCCCGGATCTCGTAACAGACCTCGCTGAGCTTGCTCGACTGCCGGAACTCCATGCGACGCGCCTCCTGTGACGTTAGTGACTTGGTTTTACCAAGTAGCACCTTGGAAAGTCCAACAAATTGCTTAGACTGCGTCGCATGCCACCTCGCCGTACGCCCTCCAGGCGCAGCTACGACCAGTACTGCGCGGCCGCCCGCGCCCTCGACGCGGTGGGCGACCGCTGGACCCTGCTGGTCGTCCGCGAGCTGCTCGTCGGGCCGCGCCGCTACACGGACCTGCACGCCGACCTCCCGGGTGTGAGTACGGACGTCCTCGCCTCGCGCCTCAAGGACATGGAGCGGGAGGGCCTGGTGACCCGCCGCAAGCTCCCGCCGCCCGCGGCGGCCTCCGTCTACGAACTCACCGGCCGGGGGCGCGAGTTGCTCCCGGTCCTGCAGGCGCTCGGCACGTGGGGCGCCCCTGCCCTCGCCGAGCGCAGGGACACGGACGCGGTGCGCGCCCACTGGTTCGCGCTGCCGCTGCTGCGGCACTTGGCGGGGCTCGGGGTGCCGGGGACCGCGGAAGTGCGGCTGGACGAGGGGCAGTTCCACGTACGAGTGGGAGAGGCGCCGGTGGGGGAGACGTCGGTGGGGGAGACAACGGTCGGAGAGACCGTCGGCGACACCGGTTACGGCGACGGCCCGGCGCCCACCGACCCCGACGTCCGCCTCGCCCTGTCCGCCGAGACCTGCGCCGAGGTGAGCCGGGGAGCGGCGACGCTCGCGGAGGCGGTGCGGGACGGCCGCATCGAGGTCACGGGCGAGGGCCGCCTCGCCAAGGCCCTGGCGGCCCTGCGGGAAACCTGATCGCGGGGCGGCCGCACGGCCGCTTAAGGTGGCCGGTGTGCTGCGAGAAGTGACTGCTGTCCGGTATGTGACCCCGCTGCGGACCGGTGGCTCCGTGCCCGGCGTCGTCGAGACCGACGACCTCGGCACGTACGTCGTGAAGTTCACCGGCTCCGCGCAGGGCACCAAGGCGCTCGTCGCCGAGATCATCGTGGGCGAGCTCGCCCGCCGCCTCGGGCTGCGCTTCCCGGACCTGGTCCTGGTCCACTTCGACCCGGCGGTCGCCGCCGACGAGCCGCACCAGGAGGTCCAGGACCTGCTGCACGCCAGCGCCGGGCTCAACCTGGGCATGGACTATCTGCCGGGCGCCGCCGACTTCACGCCCGAGGCGATCGACGTGGACCCGCTGGAGGCGGGCCGCATCGTCTGGCTCGACGCCCTCACCGCGAACGTGGACCGCACGGTGCACAGCTCGAACCTGATGATCTGGCCGACGTTCGGGGTGCAGCCGCCCCGGCTCTGGCTGATCGACCACGGGGCGGCGCTGGTCTTCCACCACCGCTGGGGCACGTCGGCGCCGGACAAGGCGTACGACTTCCGCCACCACGCGCTCGGCGGCTACGGGCCGGACGTCCGGGCGGCGGACGCGGAGCTGGCGCCGCAGGTGACCGAGGAGCTGCTGCGGGAGATCGTGGCGGAGGTGCCGGAGGCGTGGCTGGCGGGAGAGCCCGGATTCGCCGGCCCCGAGGAGGTCCGGGAGGCGTACGTCACCTACCTCGCGGAGCGCGCCCGATCCTCCGCGGCGTGGCTGCCCGAGGGCTTCCCCTCGCGCGACGAGCTCGCCTCGGAGGACGTGCGGCGGGCGCGGGCGGTGGAGGCGGGGCGGCCCGCGTGGCTGAAGCGGGTGCCGGACTTGCAGGGGAGACCGCAGACGCGGTGAGTTCTGCGCCTCTCCGGCCACCGTCTAGGGTGTTGAGGATGCCGCTTGTCGAAGTGACCTACGTGCCCACGGTGCCCGAGCCTCAGCTGCGCGAACTCGGTTCGGTGCTGCCGCATTTGGTGTCCCTGGCCGTGGAGTGCCCCGAGGAGCCGTACGACGGCGAGTTGCGGCCCGGGGACGTCGAGATCCGCTTCCGGCCGCTGAGCCCGCTGGACCGTAGCGGTCTGACGGTGGTGATCGAGATCAAGTCGAAGTGGACCGCAAGCAGGGAAGCCAACCGCCAAGAGCGCGTGGACGCGCTGCACGCGGGCATCCGCGCCGCCACCGGGATCGCCGACTTCGGCGTCTACCTGTCCCTGCCGAGCGCCGCTTGGTCCCAGGGAGACTGACGGCTCCTGGGCCGGAACCGGCCCCGACGGGAACCAGAACGCATCTCCAGGTGCTCTACGATGCGGGACTCCGCTCAGGTGGCAGGCAGGGGGAGCAGTGACGCAGGGGGCGCGCGAGGGCGACGTGATCGCGGACCGCTATCGGCTGGTCCGGGTCCTCGGGTCCGGCGGCATGGGCCGCGTGTGGGAGGCGCACGACGGCCGCCTGGAGACCCGGGTGGCGCTCAAGGAGCTGTGGCTGCGCCCGGAGCTGTCGGCCGCGGAACAGTCCGCGCGGCTCAAGCGCGCCGAACGGGAGGCGCTCAGCGCCGCGCGGCTGCGCGACCATCCGAACGTCGTCACCGTCCACGACGTCGTCATGCACGACGACCGCCCCTGGATCGTGATGCAGCTCGTCAGCGGCGGCACGCTCCAAGACCGGCTCAAGAGCGGGCCGTTGGAGCCGCCCGCCGTCGAGGGCATCGCCGCCGCGCTGCTCGCCGCGCTCGGCGCCGCGCACCGTGCGGGCATCGTGCACCGCGACGTGAAGCCCGCCAACGTGCTGCTCACCGAGGACCGGCAGATCCTCCTCACCGACTTCGGCATCGCCGCCTCCGAGGAGGGCACGTCCCTGACCGTGACCGGCGCGGTCATCGGCTCCGCGCCCTACCTCGCGCCGGAACGCGCCCTGGGGGACCGGGGCGGCACGGCGAGCGACCTCTTCTCGCTGGGCACGACGCTGTACGAGGCGGTGGAGGGGAGAAGCCCGTTCCAGCGGGACACGGCGGCCGCCTCGCTGCACGCCGTCGCGTACGACGACCCGCCGCCCATGCGTCGCGCCGGGCGCCTCGGACCGCTGCTCACGCGTCTGCTCGCGAAGGAGCCGGACGAGAGGCCGTCGATCGGGCAGGCCGAGGAGATGCTCAAGTCGGCGCCGGGGGGCGGGGGTTCGGACGGGTTCACCAAGCCGCTGGACGAGCTGGACGAGCTGGAAGAGAGGGAAGAGTGGGAAGATCTGGAAGAGGTGGAGCGTGCGGAGCGGCCCGAGCGGGCCAGGAACACGCGGCGGGCCGGGCGGGTTGAGCGCGCGACGCTGAAGGTCACCAACGACGTCGGCACGCTCCTGCGGCTCCTTGTCGACGACGTGCTCGTCGGGCGCATCCCGGTGGGCCGCACCGGCACCTTCGAGATCGAGGCGGGCGACCGCGACGTGCGCGCGTGGATCACCGGCGGGCCGCGCAGCGCACCCAACGAGACGTACGTGAAGGCGGGGACGACCCTGCGGCTGACGGCTCGCGTGCAGGGGACGGGCCTGGTGCTGACGCCGGGGAGCAGCCTGAGCGCGGCGAGTACGGCGGGTACGGCGAGTACGGCGAGCAGGGTCACGGAGACGTCCCGGCCGAAGCCCGCGGGGCCCGCGCGGCAGCAGCCCAAGAGCGGTCCGAACTCCCCGAACAGCGCCAAGTCCCCGGGCAGTTCGAACCCCTCGTCCTCCTCGTCCCCCTCGTCTTCCTCGTCCTCCTCCGGGGGCTGTTTCCTGGCCGTCGTCGTCGCCCTCGGCCTCGCCCTGCTCCTGTACGCCACCAATCAGGGCTTCTCCGGGTTCGTCAGCCGCGAATGGCACGGCGACGTCGAGTCGGCCGACGTGGGCGACTGCTTGTACAGGGACGTTTCCATGGGCGACGGCAGGGGCTCGTCCGAGTGGGGCAAGGTGCCCTGCTGGGCGGAGGCCGCCGACTACGAGGTGCGGGTCAGGGGCACCGACCAGCATCTGAAGGTGCTGGGCGAGGAAGCCTGCGGGTCGGGGTTGGCCGCGCGTGAACGGATCCTGATCAGCGGCGGATACCTGTGCGCCGAGTCGAAGTGAATCGGCCGCGGGATCCGTCTCAGCGGCGGGAGCGGTCCACGAGCCACGCCAGGGCCTCCGCACCACCGGTGCCGAGCACCGAGATGTGCCCGTCGGGCGGGCTCACCCGCAGCTCCGCCGAGGGGCAGCGGCCCGCGAGCCACCGGCTGTGCGCACAGGGCGCGACCCGGTCCCGGCCGCCGTGCAGGAAGAGGACGGGCGCGGTGATGCCGGTGGGGTCGAACCCCCACGGAGCGACGTAGGACAGGTCGTCGTCGATCAGCCCGCCCGGACCGTGTGCGAGGGCGCGGCCGACGATCCCGCCGAACCAGGACCACTCACCCGCGAGCGCGGCGTGATCGTCCGGCGTGAACATCTCCGGGTCGTACGCGGCGGCCGCCTCGTACCGCTCCTTCGCCGCGCGCCCCTCGACCGCTGCCCGTAGGGACGCCACACCGCAGTCCGCCATCCCCGCGAACCAGTCGAGTCCGTCGGGTCCGTCGAGTCCATCAGGTCCGTCGGATCCGTCAGGTCCGTCGGCCCCGAACGGCGCGAGCCCCGCCACGTCCACCACGGCGAGCACGCGCTCCGGCAGCAGCGCGGCGCAGGCCAGCGCGTGCGGGCCGCCGCCGGAGTGGCCCATGACCGCGAACCGGCCGATGCCGAGCGCGTCGGCGACGGCGGCCGTGTCGGCGGCGGCCGAGGCCACGGTCCGCCCCGGCCGGGCGGGCGAACCCCCGTACCCGGGACGGTCGTACGACACCCAGCGGACCCCCAGCCGTGCGGCGGCCGGGAACAGCGGCTCGGGCGGTGCGCCGATGTTGGGCGTGCCGTGGTGCCAGAAGACGACGGGGCCGCAGTCCTCGGACCCGTCCGCGCCGGTGTCGTAGACGTGCAGCCGCCGCCCGTCACTCAGCTCCAGATCGCACTCTCTCAAGCCGCTCCCCTTCACCTTTCACAGCCCGATCACGGGACCAGCCTCTCATCCGCCCGCGGAGGACCGGTCGAGTTCGCGCGCGGCCACCTCGACGGCGAGCGGGGCGTTCTCGGCGCCGTCGGGCGGTCACACTTCTCCCGCGCGATCCGTCAGGGCAGTGAAAGCAACTCGAGGGGCCCTTCTCAAGAGGTTCTTCTCAAGAGGCCCTTCTCGAAAGCCCTAAGGAGACAGCGATGGCAACGCGATCGATCACGGCAGAGGTCCCGATGACCCCGAGGATGCCGGAGGACCCGGCGGGGCTCGTGCCCGGGATGGCGGAGGTGTCGGCGGCCCTGTTCAAGGTGACCGGCAACGGTTCGGTGCCGCGCTCGACGATCAGCCTGGTGCAGCTGCGCGCCGGACAGATCGCCGGCAGCACCTACCTGACCGTTCTGCACACGGGATTCCTGAACAAGGCCCGGGAGTCGCAGGAGCGGATCGCGTCGGTGGCGTCCTGGAAGGACTCGCCGTACTTCACCGGCGCCGAGCGTGCCGCGCTGGCGCTGGTGGAGGCCGTGCTCCAGCCGTCCGCGGAGGGCGAACGGGTCTCCGACGACCTGTACGCGCAGGCGGCCGAGCACTACGAGCCGAAGGCGCTCGCCACGCTGATGTTCGCGATCGGCCAGGTCAACTTCTTCACCCCCGTGGCCCTCATCGCCAAGCCGGTCCCCGGCCGGTCGTTCACGGATCCGTGGAACTGAGGCGTCCCGTCAGGCGGCGTCGAGGGCCTGGCTGATCTTGGAGGCTGCCCTGCCCGGTCACCGCGCCGCGACTTTGTGGACCGTGGTGTCGTCGGGATCCAGGCGGCGCCCGTCCGCAGACCGGACCTCCAGGGCACGCAGGCGCTCTCCCCGGCGGCGGTCGACCAGCTCCGAGTGCGGTTCGCCGGGGGCGAAGAAGTTCTGTTCGCCCCACTGCCGCAGGGCCACGATGACGGGGAAGAGCGCCTTGCCCTTCGGCGTCAGCACGTACTCGCGGTAGGCGCTGCCGTCCGAGGCGGGGACGGATTCGAGGACGCCCCCGGCGACGAGGTTGCGCAGGCGCGTGGTGAGGATGTTCTTCGCGACGCCGAGGCTGCGCTGGAACTCCCCGAAGCGCCGGCTGCCGTCGAAGGCGTCCCGCACGATCAGCAGGGACCACCAGTCGCCGATCGCGTCCACGGACCGGGCGACGGGACATTCGCTGTCATCGAAGCGGGTTCTGGTGACCATGGCGACCTCCCTCTCTTCCTTCCTCAGCTCTGAAGCTCAGCTCTGAAGCTCAGCTCTGCGGCTCAGCTCTGCGGCTCGCATCCCCACTGGTTGCAACATGCTACCAGTGGGGCTACCGTCCTCACTGGTAGCAAGTTGCAACCAGTATGGGGAGGGGTGCTGATGTCGGGCAACTGCGCGACGGCGACGGGCAATTGTGAGACCGGTGCGCGGGGAGTGCAGGGAGCGCGAGGGGGCGGCTCCGAGAAGTTCGTCCTCTCCCGGGCCGTCGTCATCCTCTTCGCCGTCGCCTGCGGCGCAGCCGTCGCCAACGTCTACTTCTCCCAGCCGCTCCTCGTGACCATCGGCCACGACCTCTCCATGAGCCCGGCGCTCGTCGGCAGCGTCGTCACCCTCACGCAGGTCGGCTACGGCCTGGGGCTCTTCTTCCTCGTGCCGCTGGGCGACGTGACCGACCGCAGGCGGCTCGTCGTCGCCCAACTCCTGCTTCTCGTGGTGGCGTTGGCGGGGGTGGCCACCGCCCGCGCCGCGGTGGTCCTCCTCGCGGGCATGGCCGCCACGGGGCTGCTCGCCGTCGTCACCCAGACGCTGGTCGCCTTCGCGGCGTCACTGGCCCCGCCCACCGGACGGGGCCGGGTCGTCGGCCTGGTCACCAGCGGAGTGGTCATCGGCATCCTGCTGGCCCGCACCGTGTCCGGCCTCCTGGCCGACCTCGCGGGCTGGCGCTCCGTCTACGTCGCCTCGGCGGCGCTCACGGCGCTGCTCGCCCTGGTCCTGCACCGGGTGCTGCCGCGCCACGGAGGGGCCGGGCCGACGGCCACCCGCCTCCGCTACGGTCAACTCCTGCGCTCCACGGCCGCGTTGTTCGCGGGGGAGCGGCTGCTCCGGCTGCGCGCCCTGTTCGGCCTGCTGGTCTTCGCCTCGTTCAGCACCCTGTGGAGCAGCGTCGCGCTGCCGCTCAGCGAGGCCCCGTACTCCATGTCCCACAGCGAGATCGGGGCCCTGGGCCTGATCGGTGTCGCGGGCGCGCTGGCCGCGAACGTGGCGGGGCGCCTCAACGACCGCGGACTCTCCCGGCACACCACCGGCATCGCCCTGGCCCTGCTGGCCGTCTCCTGGCTGCCGCTGGCCTTCGCCCGGAGCTCGCTGTGGGCCCTGTTCCTCGGGGTGATCCTGCTCGATCTGGCCGTACAGGCGGTCCACGTCACCAATCAGACCCTGATCTACGCGCTGCACCCGGAGGCGGGCAGCCGGCTGATCGGCGGCTACATGATCTTCTACTCACTCGGCAGCGCGATCGGCGCCCTTGCTTCAACGTCCCTTTACGCGGTGGCCGGTTGGGGCGCGGTGTGCGTGCTGGGTGCCGGGTTCAGCTGCCTGGGGCTGGTGCTGTGGGCGTGCACGCGCGGCGGGGCGCGGTAAGGCGGGGAAGATCGTTACGAGCTTGTCTGCCAGGCCGGGGGCAGGACCACCCCGGCCGGTACGTTCTCCCCGTCCTGCGGGAGCAGATGGTCCGGCGCCCTGCCGGTCGCGTTCTTGAAGTCGACCCTGCCGCCGAGGAACGCCGCGTTGTCGAAGTCGACCGTGCCGTCCTGGAACACCGCGCTCTGGAAGTCGACGTCCCCGGCGGAGAATTCCGCCGCGCTGAAGTCGACTCGGCCGCCGGAGAACACCGCGTTGGTGAGGACGACTTCACTTCCGGAGAACTGTGCCCCGAAGAGGTTGATCCAGCCGTCGGAGAACACCGACCCGGTGAAGAAGACGGTGCCGCCGGAGAACTTGGCCCCGAGGAAGCTGACTCCGCAGCCGGAGAACCGCGCTTTCAGGAGGTGGACCGTGGCACCGCTGAACTTCGCCCCGAGAAAGCTGACTTCACCATCGGAGAAGGCGGCCTCCCGGAAGCTGACCTCGCCCCCGGAGAACACCGCCGAGCCGAAGTTCACCTCTCCTCCGCAGAAGGCCGCCCCACCGAAGCTGACCTTCCCGCCCGAGAACACCGCCTCACTGAAGTCCCCACCGTCGAAGACCACCCCGGTGAAGTCGAAGTCGTGCCCCTGCCACGAGTGCGGATGCCCGGCCGCCAGCCGCAGGTGATCCCGTACGAGCCGGATGACGGTGTGCCGCACCTCCCGCAGGGCCTGGTAGGCGTGCCGGGCCTGCGCGTCGCCGTTGGGGAGGTCTGCCTCCGCGACGTAGGGGAGGCGCAGGTACGCGCACAGGACGTCGATGGCGGTCTGGCGCAGCTCGCGCGTCGGGGCGTCGTCGGCGAGCCCGGCAAGCGCGTGCACGCCGCCGAGGCGCACCGCGGCGGAGTCGTCGCCGAGCTGCGACACCGCCGCGGTGAAGCGTTCGGTGTGCAGGCGCGTGGCGTCCCGCAGCGCGCCGTCCTCGTCCACGCGCTGGCGGCGGTAGGCGACGATCAGGGCCACGAGCGCACCGGCCCCGGCCACCACGCCGAAGGAGAGCTTGACGAGATCGAAGAGCGTCTTGGAGTCGATCCGGTGCTCGGGCTTCAACTCCCGTGCTCCCAGCAGATCCCAGGCGGTGTAGAAGACCCCGGCGGCGACGAGCAGCGCGACGACGAAGGCCAGGGTGAGGACCGTGCCGACGGGCCAGAGCCGCAGGCCGCGCCGTTCTTCGTTCGCGCGCTGGGAGAGCTCGGAGGGCTGGGAGAGACGTTGACTCATGACGGGGGGCGGCCTCAGCGCACTGGAGGGCAGGTCCGCCCGTACGCCTGGCACTTGGCCTCGAACTCCGGCGGAAGCCAGGTGCCGCCCAGGAGGCGGGGATGGGCGGGGAAGGCGGAATGCGCGGCCAGGACGAAGACCAACGACGCCCAGAAGCTGTGGAGTTGAACCGTCTGGGCCGAGCCGTTGTACATGTCCCGGAAGGAGCACTGGAAGACGTCGGGGGCGACGAGGTCCGCCGTGTCGAGTCCGCTCCAGCCGAGGTCGAGCCAGTTCTGCGGATGCCCGAAGTAGGCGCGCCGGTCGGTGACGGTGACCTCGCCCTGGCCGTCGGGCACCCAGCGCTCCTGGGCGTTGGCCGCGGCCTGCCGCCGCCGCGCCGCGTTGCCGAGCGCCGTGCCGACCAGGCTCCCGATCACGAACCCGGGCCGCCCCACGGCCAGCGTCGAGGTGTGCGTGTAGGAGCCGTCCCCGAGCCCCCGCCAGGTGGAACGGGCGGCGGGCCCCACCGCGAGCGACAGCTCCCCGGGAGCCAGGCGGGCCATGGACGGTATCGGCGTCCGGTCGGCGAGCTTGCCCGCCACAAGGTCCTCGACGACATGGCACGTATAGAGGAGGTGATCGTCCAACGGGGTCCAGGGAGTTGGCCCCCCGGCCTGCGGCCACTGCGTGTACGGCCCGCTGTTCACAATCCGCCCCCGTCCGGTCGTGCCACATCGACGACCGACATCGTAAGGACCCTCGGGCGGCAACGACACCGGGCCCCGGCGCAGTGCGGCGCCGGGGCCCGGAGGTCTTGCGGGAGAGCGGGGGTCAGACGAGCCGCTCGTACGCCGGAAGCGTCAGGAAGTCCGCGTAGTCGGCGTCCAGGGAGACCTGGAGGAGGAGGTCGTGGGCCTCCTGCCACTTGCCCGCCGCGAAGGCGTCGGCGCCGATCTCCTCGCGGATCTTGCCCAGTTCCTCGGCCGCGACCTTGCGCGCGAGGTCCGCCGTGGCGGTCTCGCCGTTCTCGAAGACGACGCCCGCGTTGATCCACTGCCAGATCTGGGAGCGGGAGATCTCCGCCGTCGCCGCGTCCTCCATGAGGTTGAAGATCGCGACGGCGCCGAGGCCGCGCAGCCACGCCTCGATGTAACGGATGCCGACCTGGACGGCGTTGACGAGACCGCCGTACGTGGGCTTCGCGTCCAGCGAGTCGATGGCGATCAGGTCGCCGGGGGCCACGGAGACGTCCTCGCGCAGGCGGTCCTTCTGGTTCGGCTTCTCGCCGAGGACCGCGTCGAAGGAGGCCATCGCGATCGGGACCAGGTCGGGGTGGGCGACCCAGGAGCCGTCGAAGCCGTCGCCGGCCTCGCGGTCCTTGTCGTTCTTGACCTTCTCGAAGGCGACCTTGTTGACCTCGGCGTCCTTGCGGGACGGGATGAAGGCCGCCATGCCGCCGATGGCGTGGGCGCCGCGCTTGTGGCAGGTGCGGACGAGGAGTTCGGTGTACGCCCGCATGAACGGGGCGGTCATCGTCACCAGGTTGCGGTCCGGCAGGACGAACTTCGAGCCGCCGTCACGGAAGTTCTTGACGATGGAGAAGAGGTAGTCCCAGCGGCCCGCGTTGAGGCCGGACGCGTGGTCGCGGAGCTCGTAGAGGATCTCCTCCATCTGGTGCGCGGCCGTGATCGTCTCGATGAGGACGGTGGCGCGGACCGTGCCCTGCGGGATGCCCACGTAGTCCTGCGCGAAGACGAAGATGTCGTTCCAGAGGCGGGCCTCCAGGTACGACTCCGTCTTCGGGAGGTAGAAGTACGGGCCCTTGCCGAGCTCGATGAGGCGCTTGGCGTTGTGGAAGAAGTAGAGGCCGAAGTCGACCAGGGCGCCGGGGACCGGACGGCCGTCGATCTGCAGGTGGCGCTCGTCGAGGTGCCAGCCGCGCGGGCGCATCACGACGGTGGCCAGCTGGTCGGCGTCCTTGAGGGCGTACGACTTGCCGGACTTCGGGTCGGTGAAGTCGATGCGGCGCTCGTAGGCGTCGGCGAGGTTGACCTGGCCGAGGACCACGTTCTCCCAGGTGGGTGCGGAGGCGTCCTCGAAGTCGGCGAGCCAGACCTTGGCGCCCGAGTTGAGGGCGTTGATGGTCATCTTGCGGTCGGTCGGGCCGGTGATCTCGACGCGGCGGTCGTTCAGCGCGGCCGGGGCCGGGGCGACCTTCCAGGAGTCGTCGGCGCGGATCGCGGCGGTCTCCGGCAGGAAGTCCAGGGACGAGGTGCGGGCGATCTCGGCGCGGCGCTCGGCGCGGCGGGTGAGGAGCTCGTCACGCCGGGGCGTGAACAGCCGGTGCAGCTCGGCCACGAAGGCGAGCGCCGCGTCGGTGAGGACCTCTTCCTGCCGGGGCAGGGGCTCTGCGTCGACGATGGCCAGCGGGGAGGGCGCTGGTGCGGACATGAGCTGTCACTTCCTTCAGCGAGCTACTTCACTACTTCTCTACGTCTACAAGCGTGCGCCGTGGCACTGGGTGCCCAGGGCTCCGAGCACCGTCGCAGGCGCTCTCGAAGCGGAAAGGCGCTTCTGAACAGTGGATACTAGTTTCCTCATAGTGGAAGTTCAATGGTTTGTTGACGTCGAGATTCTCTTCGTCGACAGAACATGGCGCTGAGTGCCATGCCGGTCACTCCATGTGGACCAGATCCGTCCGCGGCCCCGGGGCGGGTTCCCGGCTTCCCGTCGCTCAGACGAGGCGGCGCAAGTCGGCCTCCGTGTCGATGTCGTACGGCTGCGCGACGTCCCCGCACTCGACGAGCGTCACCGCGTCCGCCTTCTCCTTCAGATACGAGCGTGCGCCCTGATCGCCCACCGCGCTCGCCGCGATGCCCGCCCAGTGCGCGGACCCGAAGAGCACGGGGTGCCCGCGCCGCCCCTCGTACGCGGCGGCGGCGAGCGTCTCGGGCGAGCGGTAGGCGGCGCGGACGCGTGCCACCGCGTCCGCGCCGATGCCCGGCTGGTCGACGAGGACGACGAGGGCGGCGGCCACGCCGGTCCCGTCCGCCCCGGTCCCGTCCGCCCCGATCCCGTCCGCCCGGGTCCGGTCCGCCCCGGTCCTGTGCAGCGAGGCGAGCCCCGCGCGCAGCGAGGACCCCATGCCCTCGCCCCAGTCCGGGTTGTCGACCACGACGCATCCGGGCAGCGCGGCCCGCTCCCGTACGACATCACCGGCCGCTCCGAGCACCACGTGCACCCGCTCACAGCCGCCCGCCCGCAGCACGTCCACGGCGTGCTCCACGAGGAGGCGGCCGCGGTGTTCGAGGAGGGCCTTGGGTCGCCCGCCGAGCCGCCGCCCGCCACCGGCGGCGAGCAGCAGACCTGCCGTGACGGGACGGGGCGAATCCGGTGTACTCGTCATGGCTCCTGGATACCGCAATGCCCCCCGAATCCCACAGGAAAGTGAGGCGTCGGATTCCGGCCACCGAAGTGGCGCCGCCCGTCTCCCGTGGCGTTTACTGGCCCGCGGCCCCCCGGCGTTTGACCAGCGCCTTCCGGCGGCCAACCTGAACTGGCAAGAGATCTGGCACGGGACCTCACCAGAGGTCCGACACGGGATTCACAGGAATCACGGGAATCACGACGGCATCGCACAACGGAGTGCGAGGGGGAGAGCTGTGTTGCGCGGTGTGGGACGGCGGACAGTGGCGGACACCGGTACGGACCCCAGAGTGGCGGAGCTGCGCACCGCCGTGGCCCGGCTGCGCCGTGAACTGGCCGCGCATCCCGCCGAGTTCCCCGACCGGGCGATCGCCGAGGACGAGCTGGCCGCGCTCGCCGCGATGGCCGCGGGCGGCCTCCCCGAGGTCCCGCGCCTGCGCCGCTCCCTCCTTCTGGTCGCCGCGGCGATCGGCTCGGTGAGCGCCCTGACGGCCGCGCTGGGCGGGGTGCGGGCCGCCGTCGACCTCTTCGGCGAGCCCCCTCGCTAGCGCCGCCGCTTGCCCTCCCGGCAGTCCCGCCCGCCCCTGCAGTTGCCCAAATAGTCCGCCTGAACGAACGATTCACGCCACCCAGTGCGGGTGGCCGTCCTCCCGTACCGTCGCGGGCAGCCCGCCCGCGAGCGCGGCCGCGAGCCGTCGCACCCCCTCCTCGCCGACCTCGGCGCGCGCCGTGAAGGGGATCCGGAGCCGGTGCTCGTGCGTGCCGGGGTCGGCCCCGAACCGGGCCCCGCTCTCGATCCGTACGCCATGGGCGAGCGCGGCCTGCGCGAGCGCCGACGCGACCGGCTGCCCCAGGTCCACCCAGAGTGAGAGCCCGCCGGCCGGCAGCCGCCAGCGCCACTCCGGCAGATGGTGCGTGAGCGCGGCGGCCAGGGAGTCGCGCTGGTCCCGCAGCAGCGGCAGGCGCTGACGCAGCACCTCGTCCGTGCGCTCCAGCAGATGCAGCGCGATCAACTGCTCGATGACGGGCGTCGCCATGTCGGAGGGCACGCGCGCGGTCGCCAGCTCGGTGATCAGCCGCGACCCGGCCCGCACCCACCCCACCCGCAGCCCGCCCCAGTGCGTCTTGCTCAACCCGCCCACGGTGACGATCTGTTCGGCCGCCCCGTGCGGCGCGTGCGCGGCGAAGGGCGCGGGCGGCGGCACGTCGAGCGCGATGTCCGAGATGGTCTCGTCGACGACCAGCCAGGTGCCGGTGGCCCGCGCGGTCCCGATCACCTTCCGGCGCTGGTCCTCCGGCATCAGGGCGCCCGTCGGATTCTGGAAGTCCGGCACGAGATACGCCATGCGCGGCGCCGCCTGCCGCAGCGTGGACTCCACCAGGTCGGTGTCCCACCCCTCGGTGGTCACCGGCACCGGCGTGGCCCGCAGCCCCTGACGGCGCATGGCGTCCAGGGCATTCGGATACGACGGGTTCTCGACGAGAACCCGGTCGCCGGCACGCCCGAGAAGGGAGAGCGTGAGGGACAGGGCGTGCTGCGCGCCCGTGGTCACCAGCACCTGATCCGGAAGGGTCGGCAACCCCCTCCTCGTGAACCGCTCGGCGATCGCGGCCCGCAACTCCGGCAGCCCGTAAGGGTGGTAGCCCGGGGTCGGGGCGTGCTGGGCCAGCTGCTCCCCGGCCGCGGCGAACGCGTCGGCGAGCTCGGCGCGGGGCGCTCCGGGGGCCGCCGAGGCCAGCTCGATCATCCCGTCACCGACCGGGAAGGCGGCCAGATTGGCGGGCCTGCTCCCCTCGGGCAGCTCGGTCCAGGTCCCCGCCCCGCGCCGGCTGCGCGCGAACCCGCCCTCGCGCAACACGTCATAGGCGGCGGTGACGGTGGCCCGGCTCACCCCGAGCGCGACCGCGAACTCCCGCTCGGCGGGCAGCCGCGTGTGCAGCGGAATGCGCCCGTCGAGCAGCAGCGTCCGCACGCCCTGCGCGAGCGCGCGATAGCCCGGGTGCTCCCCGCCCGCGGCGGTGACGAGCCCCGCCAGCTGCCTGCTGCCGAGCCGCCTGTCCACGGAGTGGACCACTCGTGCCTCTGCCATGCCAACTCCCGCGTATTGGCCCTGCCATCCAGGCCAATGAGAGTACAGAGTCGGGTGCGTTGGCACGGAAAGGGGAGGCAGTAGTGCGTACGGAGAGCACGGAGACGGGGAGAACGGAGAGGGAGACCGAGGGAACGGGCCGCGTCGTCGTCGGAGTGACCGGCTCGCTCGCGAGCCTCGCGGCGCTGCGGGCGGCCGCGGCGGAGGCCAGGAACAGCGGCCGTCCCCTGCTCGCGGTCCTGGCCTGGGAACCCCCGGAGGGTGAGGCCCTGTACCTGCGCAACCCCGACAAGGAGTGGGCCGAGTACTGGAGGCGCGAGGCGCGGACCCGCCTCGACCGCGCCTTCGAGGAGGTCTTCGGGGGCACGCCGAGGGGCGTCGAGGTGGCGCGCTGGGTGGTGCGGGGGCGTCCGGCGGCGGCGTTGTGCGGGACGGCGTCGCGGCCGGACGACCTGCTGGTGCTTGGCTCCCGTGCGAGCGCGCGGAGTTGGGGCGGCCGGGTGAGGGGCCCGGCGCGGGGGCGGGTGCTGCGGAGGGTGCTGCGGCGGGCGGGGTGCGGGGTGCTGGTGGTGCGGGCGCCCGCGCTGCCGAGGGGGCTGGGGCGGGCCTTGCGGAGGGTTTCGGTGGAGGACTTCGCGGCGGTGGGGTGAGGTGTCCGGGCCACCGGTGAGGGCTGGGGCCTCTTCGCGCCGCGGAGGGGCGGCGGCTGGGCCTTGGACCACCACTCCATCTCGCCGGACTGCAGACCGCGGAGCCCCCCGTCGGCGATCCGTTCCGGCGGACGGTTCCGTCAGATCGGGTAGGCCGTATGGATGTTGCCGTTGCGGATGACGACCTCGACCCTGTTCGTCGGGTTGCCGCTGCCGTTGAGGCCCACGGTGCCGCCTTCCCACTCGAACTGGTGGATGTGGGAGTCGTCGCCCATGCGCGCCCGGGGGTTGGGCATGGCCGGAGTGCCCTGGATGCCTTCGCGGAGCCGGTTGCTGAGGGCGAAGTTGTCGCCGTCCCAGAGGAAGTCGTCGCTGAACTCGCCCGGGATGTTGGGTTCTTCGCCGTAGGGAGCGGTGTCGCGGGCGCGTTCCTGGGCGCCGGGTCCGTGCTGGCCCTCGATGTGGGTCTCACGGTCCTGGGTGAGGCCATGGTTGCCGTCGCAGCTCGGGGCGAGGCCCCAGGGGTCGGTCCAGCGCAGGGGGTTGAGGACGTAGGCGTGGTGGTTGGGGGCGGGGGCGAGGCCGAGCGGGTCGGGGGAGAGGTAGCGGGCGTTGGCCGGGTCGTAGTAGCGGCGGAAGTTGTAGTGCAGGCCGGTCTCGGGATCGCGGTACTGGCCGGGGAAGCGGAGCGGGCAGTCGGCGCCGGTGCCGTCGTGGGGGACGGCCGCGGGTGTGCCCCACAGGGTGGTGCGGGCGCGCCACGCCACCCGGCCGTCCTCGTCGACCAGTTCGGTGGGCGTGCCGACCAGGTCGGTGACGATGGCGTAGAACCGGCGGTCGACCTCGGACTGGTCGAGCCGGTCCGTCTCGCCCGCCCTGCCTTCGAGTTGGACCAGGGCGCGGTTGGTGTTCGGTGCCCACTCCCAGCTCGTCGTCGCCCCGTCGCCCGTGCTCCGCTGCTCCGCGAGGCGCGTGCCGTCCCAGGTGAACGTGGTCTCCTCGGCCACGGTGCCGTCGTCGGCGAGGAGGCGTTTGGCGACGCGGCGCCCCAAACCGTCGTACGCGTACGTCCAGTGGGCGCCGTCCGGCGTCGTGACGGCCGTCAGGCGGTCCTCCGAGTCCCAGGCGTACGTCCACACGCGGGCGCCGCCCGACAGGAGTTTGCGGGTCTGGCGGACGACGCGGCCCTGCGTGTCGTGGAGGTAGGTGATGTGGCCCGACCTGCGGACCAGCGTGCCGTCGTAGACACGCTCGCCCTGCGGGGACGGGGTGTCCTGGAGATCGCGGGACGCGTGGCGTCCCTCGGGTCCCTCGTGCCCGTCGCCACCCGGCGTCGTGGCGCTGCTCACGTTGCCCGACGCGTCATAGGCGTACCGCTCCGACCAGCCCGCCGCGGTGACCGTCTCGACGCGGCCGGCGCGGTCGTGGGTGAAGCCGCGCCTGCCGAACGTCTGGTCGTCGATGGCGGTCAGGCCGCCGTCCTGCCCGTAGGTGTAGGTGCGCCGGAGCACGGGATCCGCGCCCGAGGGCGCCGATGTGAGCGTCTGCCCGGTCAGCCGGTGGCCCGCGTCCCACTCCTGCGTCAGGACCGTCGAGCCGCCGATGTGGCGCTCCGTCTCGTGCCCCGACACGCCGTAGGCGAAGGCGAGTTCATGCTCCGCGACCCGCATGCCGACAGGCCGGTTGTTGGCGTCCCACTCCCACTCGGTGACCGTGCCCGCGGGGGTGCGGCGGACCACGCGCCTGCCGAGGGCGTCATAAGTGCTGTGCAGCGTCCGGCCGTTGCACTCCTCGGTGACGACGCGCCCGGACAGATCGCGGGTGAGGGTGAGCGTCGTACCGGGCGCGTCGGCGCGGACCAGATGGCCCGCGGCGTCGTACGCGAAGGTGGTGACCGTTTCGCCCGAGCGCCGCTCGACCACGCGGCCACAGGCGTCACGCAGGTAGGTCGTCACGTCTCCCGCGCCGTTGACGCGCTCCGTGAGGTGGCCCGCCGCGTCATAGGTGTACGCCAGGGTGCGGCCGTTGAAGTCGGTCTCCCGGACCAGTCGGCCGGCCGCGTCGTAGAGGTATGTCCACACGGCGTCCGCCGCGTTCGTCACCGCCGTGAGGCGCAGCTCGGTGTCGTAGGTGAAGCGGACCGTGGAGCCGTCCGCCTCGGTGCGCCAGGCGGGGCGGTCGAAGTGCGTGATCCCGTAGCTGACGTCGCGGCCGTCGGGGCCGGTGTACCGCACGACATTGCCCTCGGCGTCGTACGTCCACCGCTCGCCGGTGCCGTCCGGCAGGTGCCGTTCCGCCGTCCGGCCCTCGACGGTCCAGGTGGTGCGGGTGACGGCTCCCGTGGTGTCGGTGAGTTCGACGACGCGGCCGAAGGCGTCCCGCCTCACGCTGGTCCTATCGCCCAAGGGGGCGGTGTTGACCAGGGGCAGACCGGTGGCGTCGGGCTCGACGCGGTGGGTCGCGCCGAGGGCGTTCGTGACGCTGGTGAGCCCGCCGGACGCGTCGTAGGTGAAGGCGGTGAGGGCGCCTGCCGGGTCGATGGTCCCGGTGGGACGGCCCTGCTCGTCGTAGGCGTGGCGACGGGTGCCGCCGGTCGGCAACGTGGTCACGACGGGGCGGTCCCAGGCGTCGTACTCGGCGGTCGTGACCGAGCCGTCGGGGCGGGTGATGCGGAGGAGATTGCCGCGCTCGTCGTAATCGAAGCGGGCGGTGTGGCCGAGCGGGTCGGTGCGGGAGAGCAGCCGGTTGCGCGCGTCCCACTCGGCGTGCGTGGTGTGGCCGAGTGGGTCGGTCTGGGCGATGAGCTGCAGGCGTTCGTTGTGCCGGTAGGCCGTGGTGTGGCCCAGCGAGTCGGTGTAGTGCGTCGTACGGGCGTCCGTGTCGTACGCGACGGTGCACGACAGGTGCCCCTCGGCGCCCTCACCCCGGACACAGCGGTCCTGGTCGTCGTAGGTGAAGCGGTACCAGTAGTCGTTGCGGTCGGTCCAGGACGTGATGCGCGCCCGGTCGTCGTACGTCAACTTCAGCGGCAGCCCGGAGGAGTTGACGATCTCTGTGAGATTGCCGTCGGCGTATCCGTAGCGGATGAGGGTGGTGCCGCCTGGGCCGGCGGCGGGGTCGCGCAGCCGCAGCCCCGTCACACGGCCGTCCGCGGTGTCGACGTGCAGATGGCGGCCCGCCGAGTCGCGGACGGCGGTCGGCGTGCCGTGCCGGTCCCGGTCGAATTCGACGCGACGGCCGTTGCGGTCGCTGATCGCGGCGAGCGGCAGGGTGAACGCCTCGTCGGCGCGGGTGGGTCTGCCGAGCGGGGCGAAGTGGCGCACGTGTCGGGTCTCGGGGTCGGTGATCCGGATGGGGGCGCCAGGGGCGCCGTCCCAGTCGAGCGGCCAGGCGGGACCTTCGTGGGGCAGCACGGAGGTACCGGGCGCGGGGACCGGGTAACTGAGGATCATGCCGTCCTCGGTCGCGAACAGGGCGCCCTCGTGGTCGAGTTCGAGGCGTTCGTCGAGCGTGGAGGCCCAGGACGGGCCGAACCAGCGGCCCTGTGTGTAGCTCGACAGGTGGGTGCGGCGCAGGACCAGCGGGAGCAGGCCCGGGAGGTCGACGTCGGTCTCCTCCATGATCATCTCGCCGGAGACCATGTCGATCGGGTCGCCGTTCTTGCAGCGGCTCTTGGCCGGCTTGCTGGTCGCCACGTCGTCGGCCTCGCGCCGCAGGCCGCTCTTGAGCCCCTTGGTCAGACCTTTGAGACCGCCATTGCGGAGGCCCTTGAGGCCCTTGGCGAGTTTGCCGACGGAGGTGATGCCCTTGCCGCCGGGTATGCAGTCGAGCGCGGCGAACGCCACGTCGAGGAGGCTTGCTTGTCCCTTGGCGTATTTGTTGAGGGTGTCGGCGAGGACGACGAGTGCGGCGACGACGACGATGGCGGCGAGGATGGGCCCGCCGATGATCATCGCGATGACGCCGACCACGGCGACGACGACCTTGCAGACGGCGACGATGGTGTCCCAGTTGTCGGAGACCCAGTCGCCGACCTCCTCCCACCACTTGCGGTTGTGGATGCCCGCGTCGGAGGCGTCGTCGACCTTCTTCTTCGCGACGCCCGCGGCGTCCTCGCGCATCTTGCGCGCGTCCTCGGCCATCTTCTTGGCGGCATCCAGGGCGCTCTGCGCGTTGGAGACGTCGGTCTTGGCGTCGGACTGGGCCTTCTCGGCGGCGTGGGCGTTGCGGGTGGCGGCCTTGACCTTGTCCTCGTCCGGCTTGGGGACGTCTCCCTTGCCCCCGCCGTCCTTGTCCTTGTACTTGTCGGCTTCTTTCCCGGCGCGGTCGACCCAGGAGTCGGCGGAGGACAGCTTGGACTTGGCGTCGGTCAAGTCCCCTTGAGCCTCACGGCCCTTCGCCAGGGCCTTGTCGGCGAGGGCCTGCGCGCGCTCCAGCTTGGGCCAGTAGTCCGCGAGCGCGTCACCGGCCATCTCGTAGCTCTTCTTGAGCTTCTTCAGCTTGCCCGGGGCGTCCTCGAACTCGGCCGTGAAGGACTCGGCGGTCTTGCCCGCCCAGGACAGGATCGCGTCCTCGCCCGCCATCCCCTTGATGTCACGGAGCACATCGGACACATCGTCGGCGAAGTCGTGCAGGTTCTTGGCGAGTTGACGAACCCGCTGCGGATCACCCGGAGTCGGGTCTTTGTCCAGATCCAGGACATGCCAGTCCGCCGGCCTGTGATTCACGTTCGCCCCCGTTGCACGCGCTTTGTCCATACGCGTTCAATACGCGCACACTCCAGGGAAGTTACTGGCTTCTCCCCACCAGGCGAAACCTCTAAGCCGAAGGGGGCTCGTAGACTCCCGGCGTGAACGATGACCAGGTGACCCTGCCCGACCCCGCGGAGCTGCGGCGGATGGCCGCGACCCGACCCGAGCAGCTGCGCGGGCTCGCCGCCGAACTGGCCAAGGGGCGGCGGCCCGCGGCGTTGGAGCCGCTCTTCGCCGAGCCGCCGCAGAGCCTCGCCGACCCCGGGGTGGAGCTCCGGGCGTGTGTGCTGGGGGAGTTGGCGCTGATGGGCGGCGGGTCGTCGGTCGGGCGGTCCGCTGTTCTGGATGCCTATGCCGTGCGGCTCGGCGAGCTGGGGCATCCGCTGGCCTGGCTGCCGGGGGCGCGGCTCGACGTCGAGCACCGGTTCGGGGTGCGGGTGCGCGGGGCGCTGCCCGTCAAGACGGCGGACCAGTTGCGGGCGCGGTTTCCCGAGGTGCCAGGGACGGGCCGCGGGGCCGTGGCGGGGGCGGCGGCGCGGGAGATCCAGGACGCGGAGCGGACCAGGGCGGCGGGCGAGGCGTTCGTCGCCGGAGGCTGGGCCCGGGTGCCCGAGGCACGGTTCTTCGAGCTGGCGGAGCCGGTGACGGCCGACGACTTCGGGCTGTCCCTCCTCACTGCGCTGCCCCTGGACTGCCTGGCGGGGGAGGGGCGGCGCGCGGGCCGGGACGCCGCGTGCCGGACGGCCGTCGACGACGTGGCCAACACGCTGTACGCGGCCGCCGCCAACGGGGGCGTCAACGGCCTTCCCCAGTACGGCGCCTACTCCCGTCTGTACGCGTGGCGCGGCCTGTACGCCCTGCTCGGCGAGGCCGCGGGGCCCGCGGGGACGCCACCCATGGAGGCGGTCCTGCGGGCGGCCGAGCACCGCTGGCTGCGCTTCGTGGTGTACAGCGACTGGTTCCAGCACGATACGGCGGACGTGGGGTTCGCGGTGCTGGATCCGGGGGGCAGGCGGGTCGCGGTGCTTGCTGCGACGGATACGGGTACGGACTGACTAGCCCCAGCGGATCAGCCCGCGTTCCACCGCCGCGGCCACCGCACCCGTCCGCGAGTCCACGCCCAACTTCGCGTAGATGTGCACCAGATGGGACTTCACCGTCGCCTGGCTCAGGAACAGTTCCTTGCTGATCTGCTGGTTGGAGAGGCCGGCGCGGACGAGGTGGAGGACTTCGAGTTCGCGGCGGCTCAGGGCCTCGGCGGGGGCCCGCATGCGGTCCATCAGGCGGTGGGCGATCGCGGGGGCGAGGGCGGAGCGGCCCGAGGCCGCCGTGCGTACCGCCGCGGCCAGTTCCTCGGGCGGGGCGTCCTTGAGGAGGTAGCCCGCCGCGCCCGCCTCGACCGCCGCCAGGATGTCCGCGTCGGTGTCGTACGTGGTGAGGACGAGCACCCGCGGCGCGCCCTCGCGCGCGGTGATCGCCGCCGTGGCCTCGGAGCCGTGCATCCCGGCGCCGAACTGGAGGTCCATGAGCACGACGTCCACGTCGCCGTCGGCGGCCCGTTCCGCCGCGGCCTCGGCGGTGGCGGCCTCCGCGACGATCGTGAAGTCCGGCTCGGCGTCGAGGACGGCGCGCAGGCCCGCGCGGACCACGGGGTGGTCGTCGGCGAGGAGCAGACGGATCGTTCCGGCCGGGCGGCCGGTCATGCGGAGCGCTCCAGGGGGCGAGCCGGGGCCGGGTGGACCGGGCGGGCGGGCAGCGGCAGGGACATCGCCACGGCGGTGCCCTGTCCGGCGGCGGACTCGACGGTGAACGTGCCGCCGAGGGACTCGGCGCGCGAGCGCATCGCGGGCAGCCCGAACCCGCCCTCCGGCACCCCGGGTACGCGCTCCGCCCCCGGGTCGGACGGATCGAAGCCCCGTCCGTCGTCCACCACGTCCAGCGTCACCGAGGCGTCCATGAACGTGAGCGTGATCTCCGCGCGCTCGGCCTCCGCGTGCCGCACCGTGTTGGCGAGCGCGGACTGGGCGACGCGGAGCAGGGCCACCTCGTACGGGGTCGGGAGCTCGGTCGGGGTGCCGCTCACCGTGCACCGGACCCGGGGCGTGGTGCTGGACTCGCACAGCCGCCGCAGCGCCCCGGCGAGCGAGTCGTGCGCGAGGTCGGGCGGGGTGAGGGCGCGGACGAAGCGGCGGGCCTCGGCGAGGTTGTCCTGCGCGGCGGTGCGGGCCTGCTCGATGTGCGGGGCCGCGGGGGAGCCGGAGGGCAGCGCGCGCTGGGCCGCCCGCAGGAGGAGCTGGATCGAGGAGAGGCCCTGCGCCAGGGTGTCGTGGATCTCGCGGGCCAGGCGCTCGCGCTCGGCGAGGGTGCCCGCGGTGCGCTCGGCGGCGGCGAGCTCGGCGCGGGTGGCGATGAGCTCGTCGATGAGCTCGCGGCGGCGTTCGCTCTCGCGGTACAGCGCCTCGTAGCCGAGGACGACGGCGACGGCGACGGCCCCTCCGAGCACGGGGCCTATGAAGGAGCCCGGTGTGACCTCCGCGCCGTGCAGCAGGAAGCTCGCGATCGCGGCGGCAGCTGTCGCCGCCACGGCGGGCAGCCCCCAGCGCAGCGGCAGCAGGTGCAGCTGGAGGAAGTAGAGGGGGAAGGCGAGCCAGAGCCCGTCGGGCGAGAGGGCGAGCAGCGCCAGCCACGTCGCGCCGAGTGCCGCGAGCCAGAGGGCCGCGGTGCGTTGTGTCTGTCCGACGGAGGGCCGGGCGGCGCCCGCGGCGTAGACGGCGCCCATGACCGCGGCCGCGGTGACGACGGCCGCCGGCCGCGCTGCGTCGCCGGTCAGCGCCCGCACCACCACGAGGCACAGCAGCCCGACGAGCAGGGCGTGCAACGAGAGGCGCAGGGCGCGGGCCACGGGGGTGTGCTGTGCGGGCTTCATGGTCACCTCCAGCGTAAGCGGGCCCCGCCGCCGAAGGCCCGGACACCCGTGAGCCCAAAGACCCGAAGGCCCCGCCCCATACGCAGAGCCCCCTCCACCGTAAGCCGGTCCCTCCCCACCCCCGTCAACCAAAAGTTTGAAGCCCGCCTCCCTCCTTCGATTCGGGTGAAGCGTGCCGTGGCGCGATGCCCGTGCGGGGCCCCGGCACGCAGGGTGGGGGCCATGTTCGTCGCATGGAGAGACCTGCGGTTCGCCAAGGGGCGGTTCGTCCTGATGGGAACCGTCGTCGTGCTGATCACCCTGCTCGTCGGCCTGCTGTCGGGGCTCACCGCGGGGCTCGCCCGCGAGAACACCTCGGCGATCACGGGCCTGCCCGCGGACCACCTCGCGTTCGCCGCGCCGCCGGGCGGCCAGTCCGTCTCCTTCACCAACTCCCAGGTCGAGCGGCGCGCCTGGGCGCAGTGGGCAGGGCAGCCCGGCGTGCGCTCGGCGGAGCCCATCGGGATCAGCACCCTGAACGCCACGGCGGGGGATCGGGCCACTGAGGGGGACCGGACCACTGCCGGAGACGGGAGCCGTTCCGCCGCCGTGTCCGCCTTCGGCGTCGAGCCGGACTCGGGGATCGCGCCCCGGGGGATCGGACCGGGGCGGCTCGTGCTCTCCGAGAAGGCGGCGGACGAGCTCGGGGTCCGGGTCGGCGACATGGTGCGGCTCGGCGGCGGCGCGGTCGAAGGGCGCGTCGCACGCATCGCGGGCACCGCCTCGTACAGCCACACGCCCGTCGTCTGGACCGCGCTCGACGACTGGCAGCGGCTCGGCCACCGCGGCACGGACCGGGGCGACCAGGCGACCGTCATCGCCCTGCGCACGGACGACAGCGACGGGGGCATCGACCTCGCGGCGGGCGACAAGGCCGCCGGGACCGAGACGAAGTCCCTGGACGGCGCGCTCACCGCCATCGGCTCCTACCAGGCCGAGAACGGCTCGCTCCAGCTGATGCGTGGCTTCCTCTTCGTCATCTCCGCGCTGGTGATAGGGGCGTTCTTCACGGTGTGGACGATCCAGCGCGCGGGGGACATCGCCGTCCTCAAGGCGCTGGGGGCCTCCACCCCGTATCTGCTGCGGGACGCTCTCGGGCAGGCGCTGGTCATGCTCGCCGCCGGTACGGCCGCGGGCACCGGGATCGCGGTCGCGGTCGGCGGCCTGATCAGCGGCGGCGACGTGCCCTTCGTCCTGGATCCCCCGACCGTCCTGTGGCCCGCCGCCGTGATGATCGCCCTCGGCGCGCTGGGCGCCGGGCTCTCCGTGCGCCGGATCACCGCCGTCGACCCCCTGACCGCGCTGGGAAGCGCCCGATGACCCGTACAGCCACCACCGCTCTCACCGCCCCGGGAAGTGCCCGATGAGCCTCGCCCTCGAAGACATCACGCTGACCTACCCCGACGGCGACGGCCGGCTCACCGCTCTCGACGCCGTGAGCCTGGACGTCCCGGCCGGGACCCTCACCGCCGTCGTCGGCCCCTCCGGCTCCGGCAAGTCCAGCCTCCTCGCGGTCGCCGCGACGCTGGTCACGCCGGACCGGGGGCGGGTCCGCGTCGACGGTACGGAGACGGGGGCGCTGTCCCGTTCCGAGCGGGCCGAGCTGCGGCGGCGCCGGATGGGCATCGTGTTCCAGCAGCCGAACCTGCTGGCCTCGCTCACGGCGGTCGAGCAGCTCCAGCTGATGGCGCACCTGGACGGGCGCCGCCCCCGCGAAGTCCGTTCCCGGGCGCGGGAGCTGCTCGCCGCGGTGGGACTCGCGGACCAGGCGCACCGCAGGCCGCACCAGCTCTCCGGCGGCCAGCGCCAGCGGATCGGCATCGCGCGGGCGCTGATGAACGAGCCCGCGGTGCTCCTGGTCGACGAGCCCACGAGCGCGCTCGACCACGAGCGGGGCGCGGCGGTCATGGAGCTGCTGGCCCGCCTGACGCGGGAGCGGGAGACGGCGACGGTCCTCGTCACCCATGACCGGGCGCGGCTGGCGGTGGCGGACGAGGTGGTGGAGCTGGTGGACGGCCGGGTGCGGGCGCCCCACAGGCCGTCCGCCGTCTGAGGACGCGGCCGAGGAAGAGGCCATTCAGGCCGGTACGGGGGGTCTGGGGGCGGAGCCCCCAGAAGAAGAGGGCGCCCGACTCAGGCCCCGGTCCCCGAGCTGGCGAGGGCCACCGACAGTTCCGCCGCCACCTGCTGAAGGATGGGCACGATCTTGTCCGTGGCCGCCTCGGTCACACGCCCTGCCGGACCCGAGATCGAAATGGCCGCGGAGGTCGGCGAGTTGGGGACCGATACCGCGAGGCAGCGCACGCCGATCTCCTGTTCGTTGTCGTCGACCGCGTACCCGGTCCTGCGGACGTCCTCAAGGGCGTCGAGGAAGCCCTCGGGCGTCGTGATCGTCTTCTCGGTGGCCGCGGGCATCCCGGTGCGGGCCAGGAGCGCGCGCACCTCCTCCGGCGGGGTGTGCGCGAGCAGCGCCTTGCCCACGCCCGTGGAGTGGGGCAGGACACGGCGGCCCACCTCGGTGAACATCCGCATCGAGTGCTTGGAGGGCACCTGCGCCACGTACACGATCTCGTCGCCGTCGAGGAGCGCCATGTTCGCCGTCTCGCCGGTCTCCTCGACCAGGCGGGCCAGGTAGGGGCGGGCCCAGGTGCCGAGCAGGCGGGACGCGGACTCGCCGAGGCGGATCAGGCGGGGGCCGAGCGAGTAGCGGCGGTTGGGCTGCTGGCGCACATAGCCGCAGGCGACCAGGGTGCGCATCAGGCGGTGGATCGTCGGAAGGGGCAGGCCGCTGCTCGCGGAGAGCTCGCTGAGGCCGACCTCGCCCCCGGCGTCGGCCATCCGCTCGAGCAGGTCGAAGGCGCGCTCAAGGGACTGGACGCCGCCGCTCGCGGGGGCGGACTTGGCGGCGTTCGCAGTCGAGGCGTCGTTCGCAGTCGAAGCGTCGCTGGCGTGAGACGTCGGCACGGCGCGTTCCTTTCGGGACTGGCAGGCACACCCTTGGAGCTGGCAGGCAAGCCGAGGTGCTGGCAGGCAAGGCAGCAGCCTACCCGCCCGTTTTCCAAGGGGGCGCTGGAGCGTCGCGGGGTCTTGGCCGGTCAGGGGGCCTTTGTCCGTGTCTCCACGCACGCGTCCCCACGCCGCTGCCCGGTCCCGTTGTACGGAGCTACGTTCTGGCTGTCGGAATTCTAATTCCACTTTGTGGAAACGTCCAGGCCCTTGACGGTTCAGGTCCGAGCGTGAAAACTCCTTCAACAGAACGTTGAATTCCGTTAAGCGGAACCAAAAGGTCTGTGTAGCGGAACAGAAGAAACGCAGAACGCAGAGAGAAACACACAGGAGAGGGGTCGGGCGTGGCCGACGAGGGAGCCGTGGGAACCGTAGAGCTGGTGCTGCGCTCGACGCGCGTCATCACCCCCGAGGGGACGCGCGCCGCCTCGGTCACCGTATCCGCCGGGAAGATCACGGCAGTTGAGGCGTACGACGCCCCGGTGCCGGACGGCGCCCGCCTGGAGGACTTCGGCGACGACGTCCTGCTGCCCGGAATCGTCGACACCCACGTCCACGTGAACGACCCGGGCCGCACCGAGTGGGAGGGCTTCTGGACCGCCACCCGCGCCGCGGCCGTCGGCGGCATCACGACCCTCGTCGACATGCCCCTCAACTCCCTGCCGCCGACCACGACGGTCGACAACCTCCGTACGAAGCAGGACGTCGCGCGCAGCAAGGCGCACATCGACGTCGGCTTCTGGGGCGGCGCCCTGCCGGACAACGTCCGCGACCTCAAGCCCCTGCACGACGCCGGGGTCTACGGCTTCAAGTGCTTCCTGTCGCCCTCGGGCGTGGATGAGTTCCCGCACCTGAACGGGGACCAGCTCACCGCCTCCATGGCCGAGATCGCGGGCTTCGGCGGCCTGCTCATCGTGCACGCCGAGGACCCGCACGAGCTGGACGTCGCCCCGCACCACAGCGGCCCCAAGTACGACGACTACCTCGCGACCCGTCCCCGTATCTCCGAGGACGTAGCGATCAAGGGCCTCATCGACACCGCCAAGCGGATCGGCGCCCGCGTCCACGTCCTGCACCTCTCCTCCTCGGACGCGCTGCCGCTGATCGCCGCGGCGAAGGCCGAGGGCGTCAAGCTGACCGTCGAGACATGCCCGCACTACCTCACCCTGACCGCCGAGGAAGTCCCGGACGGTGCCAGCGAGTTCAAGTGCTGCCCGCCCATCCGCGAGGCCGCCAACCAGGACCTGCTGTGGGAGGCGCTCGCCGACGGCACGATCGACTGCATCGTCACCGACCACTCCCCGTCGACCGCCGACCTCAAGACCGACGACTTCGCGACCGCGTGGGGCGGCATCTCCGGCCTCCAGCTCAGCCTGTCCGCCGTCTGGACGGAGGCGCGCAAGCGCGGTCACTCCCTGGAGGACGTGGTGCGCTGGATGTCCGAGCGCACCTCCGCCCTCGTCGGCCTCGACCAGAAGGGCGCCATCGAGGCCGGCCGCGACGCCGACATCGCGGTCCTCGCGCCCGAAGAGACCTTCACCGTCGACGCGGCCGAGCTGCAGCACCGCAACAAGGTCACGGCGTACGCGGGCAAGACCCTGCACGGCGTCGTGAAGTCCACGTGGCTGCGCGGTCGGCGCATTCAGCACAACGGCGAGCTCACCGAGCCCACCGGCCGCCTTCTCGAAAGGAAGAACTGACACCGTGACCGGGTCCATACCTTCGTTCACCGGCAACGCGAACCCGTACACCCCGGGCACCGAGCCGTACGCGGACTACCGCACCGCCGACTTCCCCTTCACCCAGTACGCCAACCTCGCCGACCGCCAGCTCGGCGCGGGCGTCATCGCCGCCAACGACGAGTTCTTCGCCCAGCGCGAGAACCTCCTCGTCCCCGAGCCCGCCGAGTTCGACCCCGAGCACTTCGGCCACAAGGGCAAGGTCATGGACGGCTGGGAGACCCGCCGCCGCCGCGGCGTCTCCGCCGAGCAGCCCTGGCCGACCGCCGAGGACCACGACTGGGCGCTCGTCCGCCTCGGCGCCCCCGGCGTCATCCGCGGCGTCGTCGTCGACACCGCCCACTTCCGCGGCAACATGCCGCAGGCGGTCTCGGTCGAGGCGGCCAGCGTCGAGGGCGCCCCGACCCCGGAGGAACTCCTCTCCGACGACGTCAAGTGGACGACGATCGTTCCCCGTACGCCCGTCGGCGGCCACGCCGCCAACGGCTTCGAGGTGACGGCCGAGCAGCGCTTCACGCACCTGCGCGTCAACCAGCACCCCGACGGCGGCATCGCCCGCCTGCGCGTCTACGGCGAGGTCGTGCCCGACCCCAAGTGGCTCGCCGCGCTCGGCTCGTTCGACGTGGTCGCCCTGGAGAACGGCGGCCAGGTCCTGGACGCCTCCAACCGCTTCTACTCCTCCCCGGTCAACACCATCAACCCGGGCCGCTCCCGCAAGATGGACGACGGCTGGGAGACCGCGCGCCGCCGCGACAACGGCAACGACTGGATCAACTACCAGCTCGTCGCCGAGTCCTCGATCCGCGCGATCGAGATCGACACGGCGTACCTGAAGGGCAACTCGGCCGGCTGGGCCTCGCTCTCCATCAAGTCGAGCGAGGACGCGGAGTGGCAGGAGTTCCTGCCCCGCACCCGCCTGCAGCCCGACACGAACCACCGTTTCGTCCTGGACACCCCCGCGGTCGGCACCCACGTCCGCATCGACATCTTCCCGGACGGCGGCTTCTCCCGCCTGCGCCTCTTCGGCTCCCTGACGGAGACCGGCACGGCCAGGCTGGCGGCCCGCCACCAGGAGCTGGGCGGCTGACGACACCCGCCCTTGGGGCACACCGGGAGGACAGCCCCGGTGTGCCCCATTTTCCTTTGTCAGTACTCCAGTTGCTGCATGTGCGCGAGCACGTACCTGAGCGGTTCCGGCGAGATCGGGAGCTTGGTGCCGAAGGGCTGGTCCAGGGAGCTGATCAGGAACAGGCCGAAGGAGAGGATCGCGGCCAGGAAGGTGAGCAGGACGCGGTGCAGGCGTCTGCTCTTCATCGAGTAAAGACAGGTCAGCGTCATCGTCACGGCCGCGCCCGCGTACAGCAGGAACACGATCACCGTAGGGATCGACTCGGTGGCGGTGAGCAGCCGCATACGGCGGTTGTCGCCGACCTCGTTGAGGCGCGTGAGTGACTGCGAGTACAGGGACGAGGACCGGTCGGCGGGCGGCATCTCCGTGTAGACGTGCCAGAGTTCGACCAGGCTGGCGTCCGCGCGCACGCTGGAGCGGCCCTCGGCGAGCAGCGCCCACTCCTCGTCGACGGTGAGTCTCATGTACGTACGGGAGGCGTCCTGCACCTCCCGCTGGACGGGCAGCGAGAAGCCGCGGGACATCCGTTCCAAGTCGGCCACCGCGTTGGCCTCGCGGGCCACGATCGCCTGGGTGTCGGCGTAGTTGTGCCAGACCACGGAGATCGTGAAGGAGAGGAGCAGGGCGTAGGCGCCGCCGATCGTGCCGAGCGCGGCGCTGATGATGGTGTTGTCCACGGAGCGCTTGTCGTCGGCGGGGAAGAGGCGCCCCGTCGCGAACAGGGTGAGGTGCGCGAGGGCGACCGCGAGGCCCACCGCGAACAGTCCCTGGAACCAGAGGGGCACGTCAACCACCCTTGGGGGTCGGGGAGTCGGGTCCGTTCGGCGGTGGTGCCTGCCAGCTGTGGCCCCAGCGGGTGTGGAGCGAGGACACCAGGTCCTCCCAGTGCCGCCTGGTCTGGAAGATGCTGTACGGCATGGGGTGGATCAGAGCCTCGGAGGCCCACACGACGGTGACCTGGCCGTCGGGGCGGATCTGGCCGATACGGGCGGTCTTCCAGGTGTGGAGGTTGTGCTCGTCGACGTAGACCTGTCCTTCGGGGGCGTCGTACGACTGGCCGGGCACCGCCTTGAGGACGGCCTCCGCGTCGGCCGACCCGGCTTCGCGGACGGCCTGCGCCCACAGGTGGACGCTCGTGTAGGCGGCCTCCATCGGGTCGGCGATCGCCCGGTGCGCCCCGTAGCGCTTCTTGAAGGCGGCCACGAAGCGGCGGTTGGCGGGGTTGTCGAGGCTCTGGAAGTAGTTGAGGGCGATGTAGTCGCCCGCCATGGTGCGGGCGTTGAGCGACTGGAGCTCCACCTCGCCGAACACCAGGTTGAGGACGGGGACGGTGCGCGGTGTGATCCCGGCGGCGCGGAGCTCCTTGAAGAAGGGGATGTTGCTGTCCCCGACCATGGTGCTGACGACGACGTCCGGCTTGGCCACGGTGATGGCGCGGACCGTGCCGGCGGTGTCGGACGAGCCGAGCGGAACGTAGCGCTCGCCGAGCACCTTCCCGCCGAGGTAGGCGATCTGGGCCTTGAGGACGGCGTTCGTGGCGCGGGGGTAGATGTAGTCGGAGCCGACGAGGAAGACCTTGCGGCCGCGGTTCTCCAGGAACCACTTCACGCCGGGGATGCTCGACTGGTTCGGGGCGGCCCCGGTGTAGACCACGTTCGGGGAGGACTCGATCCCCTCGTAGAAGGTGGGATAGAAGAGCACGCCGCGGTGCTTCTCGAAGACCGGCACGACCTGTTTGCGGCTGGCCGAGGTGTAGCAGCCGAAGACCGCGCTGACCCGGTCTCCGGTGAGCAGCCGTTCGGCTCCGGCGCCGAAGGCGGGCCAGTCGGAGCGGCCGTCCACGATGACCGGCTGCACCCTGCGGCCCAACAGGCCGCCCTGTTGGTTGAGTTCGTCGATGGCCAGCAGCGTCGCGTCGTTGATGGGCCGCTCGGCGATGGCCACGCTGCCGGTCAGCGAGTGGAGCACCCCCACCTTGATCGGGTCGTCCGCCCGCGCCTGCTGTGGCCGGTGCGCCCACAGCAGCGCGCAGGCCGCGAGCGCCACGACGAGAGCACCGGCCGCCACGGTGGCGTACGTCCGTCGCGTGGGCCAGTGCACGTGCTGTGCCTCTCCGAGGGGGCGGGGGGACCGTGACGTTCTCTCACACCGGACCCCCCGGTTCACGGCCCGCCGGGCACGGCGGCCACGGGTCCACCCGCGCGGAGCCATCGGCCGGTGACCGCATCAGCCGACCTGCCGTTTTTCTCACCGAAGCGTCGCCTGGGCGCCTCGTGGTTCACCCTGACGTGTCGGCGCGCAGGGACCTTTCTGCCGAGGCCCGGCCTAGCCTCCTGCCCATGGTCCCGGCCGCACACTCAGGTGCCCTCGCCGCACTGCTCAGTTCCGATTCGCCCCCGGCTTCCGTACTCCCCGCCGCCCTGCGCGAGCGCGTCTCGCGCTTTCACGAGGAGCGTGTGCGCGGCGCGTGGGGCGGCGGGATCATCACGCGTGGCAGGGCGCCCGGTCCGGACTCCGTCCTGCTCACCAGCAACGACTATCTGGCGCTCGCCGCCGACCCGCGCATCGCCAAGTCGATGGGCGACTGCCTCGCCGATGTCGGCACCGGCGTCCTCGCCTCCGGCGTGCTGCTCCACGGCGACCACCCTCAACTCCTGCTGGAGCAGGGCCTCGCCGCGCATCTGGGCATGCCCGCCGGGATTCTGTGCCAGTCGGGCTGGGACGCCAACCTCGGGCTGCTGCAGTCCGTCGCCGACCGCACCACCCCCGTCTACATCGACCTGCTCGCCCACATGTCGCTGTGGCAGGGCGCACGCGATGCGGGGGCGCCCGTGTACGGGTTCCGGCACAACGACCCCGCACACCTGCGGCGGAAGACCGCCGAGCACGGGCCCGGAGTGATCTGCGTCGACTCGGTCTACAGCTCCAACGGCAGCCTCTGCCCGCTCGGGGAGATCTGCGACGTCGCCGAGGAGAGCGGCTCCGTCCTCGTCGTCGACGAGTCCCACTCCCTGGGCACCCACGGCGCACACGGCGAGGGTCTGACGGCCGGGCTGGGTCTCGCCCACCGGGTGCACTTCCAGGTCGCCAGTCTGTCCAAGGCTTTCGCAGGCCGGGCCGGGTTCGTGGCCTGCTGCGACCCGGAGTTCGTGGACTACTTCCGCTTTGAGTCGTACCCGGCGATCTTCAGCTCCACCCTGCTCCCGCACGACGTGGCCGGGCTCGCCACCGCCCTGGAGGCCGTCCGTACCGACGACTGGCGGCGCGCCCGGCTGCGCGAGATCTCCACGCGCGTACGCGACGAGATCGGCGGGCTCGGCTACGACCTGCAGAGTTCCGACAGCCAGATCGTCTCCCTGCAGACCGGCCCCGACCGCGGCGGCATCCAGGTCCGCGACCTCCTGGAGGAGCGCGGCGTCTTCGGCTCGATGTTCTTCGCCCCGGCCGTCCCCAACAACCGCACCCTCGTGCGCTTCTCGCTGCATGCCGCGCTCACCGACGACGACGTCACCCGGCTCGTCGACGCCTGCCGCGACATCCGTGACACCTACGCCACCATCTGGCCCAGGGGCCTGACGGCGTAGCTCCGCCCCGCCGACCAGGACCATCACCTTACGGAGCCCTCATGAGATCCCGCATGCCCCTGACCGCTGCCGCGCTCGGCCTCGCCGCCGCCGTGTGCCTCCCCCTGAACGCGGGAGCCGCCCCGGCCGCTGTCCCGGCCGCCGCCCCCGCTCCCGCGCACCTGACCATCGGCATCAAGTACGACCAGCCCGGACTCGCGGTGCACCGTCCGGGCAGGACGCCCGAGGGCTTCGACGTGGACGTGGCCACGTACATCGCCAAGTCCCTCGGGGTCACGCCGGACCACATCACGTGGCAGCAGGCCCCGTCCGACCGCCGCGAGGAGATGATCGAGAGCGGCGCCGTCGACTTCGCGGTCGCCAGCTACTCGATCACCGCCGAGCGCAAGCAGCGCGTCACCTTCGCCGGGCCGTACCTCACCACCGGCCAGGACCTGCTGGTGCGCTCCGGCACCCGCGGCATCACCGGGCCCGACTCCCTCAACGGCCGCACGGTGTGCACCGCCACCGGCTCCACCTCGGCGGCGAAGATCAAGCGGGACTTCGCCGCGAAGACACGCCTGATCAGCCGCGAGACCTACTCGGCGTGCGTCGACGCCCTGCTTCGCCACAAGGCGGACGCGGTCACCACAGACGACATCATCCTCGCCGGATACGCCGCCCAGCACCCGGGCAAGCTGCGCGTGGTCGGTCACCGCTTCACCCGCGAGCGCTACGGCGTCGGCCTGAAGAAGGGCGACGCCGCCCTCCAGCAGAGGATCACGACCGCGATCCAGCAGATGATCAAGGACGGCAGCTGGCGCCGCTCCCTCAAGCGGCACGTGCCCGCCGGGTACGAACTGCCCGCACCGCCACCGGTGTTCAACGCCCCGGACACCCCCGTCGGCACACCGTCGTCCGGCAGCGCCGACCCCGCCCTGGTCCAGGCCACCCACCGGCTGATCGACGGTGCCAACGCCGAGAAGTGGGACGAGGTCGACGCCCTCATCTGCGACCGCATCAAGGGCGACGTGGACAAGCTCGTCTCCGAGTTCACCCCCGCCTACGACCCGAACCTGGGCCCCTGGAAGAAGAAGGTGCGCTTCCGCAACACCATCGTCGGGATCGCCCAGACCAGCCCCACCAGCGCCACGATGCTGGTCCACGAGTCGTTCACGGGCGTGCCCGCCAAGTACCGCAACTACGTCAAGGACATCGACTACAACGGCACCATGACGAAGACCAAGGACGGCTGGAAGCTGTGCGCCCTGTCCGCGGACTTCCAGGAAGGCTGAGCGTCCGTTTCCCGGTTCAGCGGGGCGAGGGTCCGCCGGGCTTGGTGGCGCGGACGACGGCGGAGTGCATGCCGTCGGCCACGGAGTGGGTCGGGGTGAGTTCGATGTCCGTGAACCCGGCCGCCGCGAGGCCGTCGCGGTATTCGGCGAACGACAGGGCGCCCGCGATGCAGCCGACGTAGTCCCCGCGCTCGGCCCGCTGGGCGGGGGCGAGTTCGTCGTCGGCGACGACGTCCGAGACGCCGATGCGGCCGCCGGGCGCCAGGACGCGGAACATCTCGGCGAAGACCGCGGACTTGTCGGTGGACAAATTGATCACGCAGTTGGAGATGACGACGTCGATCGTGTGCGCGGGCAGCGGGATCGCCTCGATGGTGCCCTTGAGGAACTCGACGTTCGTGGCGCCCGCCTTCTTCTGGTTGGCGAGGGCGAGCTGGAGCATTTCCTCGGTCATGTCGAGGCCGTACGCCTTGCCGGTCGGGCCGACCCGGCGGGCCGAGAGCAGGACGTCGATGCCGCCGCCGGAGCCGAGGTCCAGGACGCGCTCGCCTTCGTGGAGGTCGGCGACGGCGGTCGGGTTGCCGCAGCCCAGGGAGGCGGCGACCGCCTCGACGGGCAGGGCGTCCCGCTCGTCGGCCGCGTAGAGGGTCGAGCCGAAGTTGTCGTCGACCTCGATGGCCTGGGGGCCGCAACAGGCGGTGCCGCCCTCGGAGACCTGGACGGCGGCTGCGGCGTAGCGCTCGCGGACGGTCTCGCGCAGGGCGGTCTTGCGCAGGGCGGTCTTGCGCAGGTCAGTGGACTGTTCGCTCATGGAGTGCCTCCTGGATGGGGCGGGCCGCAACTGGCTGTATCGATGACTCTCGATGCAAGCTTGCGTCTTGGATTGAAGTTCGTCAACATAGAGGAATGTCGAAACAAGAGCTTGTGGTGCTCGGCCAGGACGCCGCCGAGGGCTGCTGCCCCGGCCTCCTGACCGAGCCGCTGGGCGAGGAGCAGGCGGTCGAGCTGGCCAAGGTGTTCAAGGCCCTGGGCGACCCGGTGCGGCTCCGGCTGCTGTCGATGATCGCCTCGCGCGAGGGCGGCGAGATCTGCGTCTGCGACCTCACCCCGGCCTTCGACCTCTCCCAGCCGACGATCTCCCACCACCTCAAGCTGCTGCGCCAGGCCGGTCTCATCGACTGCGAACGGCGCGGCACCTGGGTCTACTACTGGCTGCTGCCACAGACGACCGACAAGCTCGCCGGAATCCTGACCCGCCCCGGACGGGCCGCCGCCGCGCTCGCCGCGGAGGAGTCCTCGTGAGCGACGCCACCACGGCCGCCCCGGTGGCGGGGCGGCTGTCCTTCGTGGACCGCTACCTGGCGGTGTGGATCCTGGCCGCGATGGCCGCCGGCCTGGGCCTGGGCCGCCTCGTCCCCGGCCTCGGCGACGCACTGGCCAGGGTCACCGTCACCGGGGTCTCGCTGCCGATCGCGCTCGGCCTGCTCGTGATGATGTACCCGGTCCTTGCCAAGGTCCGCTACGACCGGCTCGACACCGTCACCCGCGACCGCCGCCTGCTCATCCCGTCCCTGGTGCTGAACTGGGTCCTCGGCCCGGCGCTGATGTTCGCCCTCGCCTGGATCTTCCTGCCGGACCTGCCCGAGTACCGCACCGGCCTGATCGTCGTCGGCCTCGCCCGCTGCATCGCCATGGTGATCATCTGGAACGACCTCGCCTGCGGCGACCGCGAGGCCGCCGCCGTCCTGGTCGCCCTCAACTCCGTGTTCCAGGTACTCGCGTTCAGCCTGCTCGGCTGGTTCTACCTGTCGGTGCTCCCGGGCCTGCTCGGCCTCGAACAGACCGCCCTGGACGTATCGGTGTGGGAGATCGCCCGCAGCGTCCTGATCTTCCTCGGTATCCCGCTGGCCGCCGGATTCCTGACCCGCCGCCTCGGCGAGAAGGCCAAGGGCCGCACCTGGTACGAGTCCCGACTCGTCCCGCGCATCGGTCCGTTCGCCCTGTACGGGCTGCTGTTCACCATCGTCGTGCTCTTCGCCCTCCAGGGTGACGCCATCACCTCCCAGCCCCTCGACGTCGCCCGGATCGCGCTGCCGCTGCTGGTGTACTTCGCCGTGATGTGGGCCGGATCCATGGCCCTGGGCAAGGCGGTCGGCCTCGATCACCCGAAGGCGACGACGCTGGCGTTCACCGCCGCGGGCAACAACTTCGAGCTGGCCATCGCGGTCGCCATCGCCACGTTCGGAGCCACCAGTGGCCAGGCCCTCGCCGGAGTGGTCGGCCCGCTCATCGAGGTCCCCGCCCTCATCGGCCTCGTGTACGTGGCACTCGCCGCCCGCCGCTACTTCCCCAACTCCCTTGCCCCAGCGGCCTCACGCGCCACCCCTGCCCCGGAACCGGAAGGCTCCGCCCATGTCTGACACCGCCAACACCACCAAGCCCTCGGTCCTGTTCGTCTGCGTCCACAACGCCGGGCGCTCCCAGATGGCCGCCGGATTCCTCACCCACCTCGCAGGCGACCGCGTCGAGGTCCGCTCCGCCGGGTCCCTGCCCGCCGACGAGGTCAACCCGGCGGCGGTCGAGGCCATGCGGGAAGCCGGCGTCGACATCAGCACCGCCACGCCCAAGGTCCTGACCGCCGAGGCCGTCCAGGCATCCGATTACGTCATCACGATGGGCTGCGGCGACGCCTGCCCCGTCTTCCCCGGCACGACGTATCTCGACTGGCGGCTCGACGACCCCGCGGGTCAGGGCATCGGCGCCGTCCGCCCCATCCGAGACGAGATCAGGCGGCGGGTCGAAGCCCTGATCTCCGAGATCGCGCCTCGATAGCGCCGACGCGACAACGGGCCGGGCCCGGTGCTGAGAGATCAGCACCGGGCCCGGCCCGTGGATCCGAGATCGGCGGCGAGTCGCCTCTGCCGCCAGGCGAGTTACGCGGAGTGGCCGCCGTCGACCACCAGCTCCGCGCCCGTGATGTACCCGGCCTCCTCGCCCGCCAGGTAGGCGACGAGGGACGCCACCTCGTCCGCCGAGCCGAAGCGGCCGAGCGCTGTCGCCGCCTTCTGCGGCTCCGCGTACGGGCCGTCGGCCGGGTTCATGTCGGTGTCGACCGCGCCGGGGTGGACCAGGTTCACGGTGATGCCGCGTCCGCCGAGTTCACGGGCCAGGGCCTTCGTCATGCCCGTCAGCGCCGACTTGCTCAGCGAGTACAGCGAACCGCCGGGTCCGCCCGCGTACTTGGCGAGCGCGCTGCCGGTGGAGATGATCCGGCCGCCGTCCGCGAGGCGCCCGGCCGCGGCCTGCGAGGCCAGGAATACCGCGCGCACGTTGACGTCGAGCACCCGGTCCACGTCGGCGAGCGTCAGGCTGTCGACGGGGCCGAGCACGCCGATGCCCGCGTTGTTCACCAGGATGTCCAGGCGGCCGAGGTCGTCGGCGGCGCGTTCCACGGCGCCTGCCGGGTCCCCGGCGTCCGCCGCGTCGGCCCGGATCGCCAGGGCGCGGCGCCCCATCGACTCGACCTTCGCGACGACCTCGCGGGCGGCGTCCTCGCCGTTGACGTAGGTGATCGCCACGTCGGCGCCCTCCTGGGCCAGGCGCAGCGCGATCGCCCTGCCCATGCCGCGGCTGCCACCGGTGACGAGTGCGACCTTGCCGTTCATGTCTTCTCCCTGAGTAGCTGAGTAGCTGAGTAGCTCTGCTGTGTTGCTCTCTTGTCGTTGCGAGTTCAAGTACAGCCGCGGAGCGACAGCGGTGCTGGCGGGAAACGGACGCCGAGATCGCGATGAGTTCCGGGCGCGGGCGGAGTCGGCACTACGTCAGGTCACTCCGCCCGTGAACAGGGAAAAGAACAAGAAACGAGGCACGCACCATGAAGCTCACCCTCATCACGCAGCTCACCCTCGACGGCGTCTACCAGGGCCTCGGCGGCCGCGACGAGGACAACAGGGGCGGCTTCGCCCACGGCGGCTGGTCGGTGCCGTACGGGGACGAGGAGTTCCTCTCCTTCGTGCACGAGCTCGTCGGGCGCCTGGACGGCCTGCTGCTCGGCCGCCGTACGTACGAGATCTTCGCCGGGTACTGGCCCAAGGTCAGCGGCGACCCGGTCTCCGACCGCTTCAACTCCCGCCCCAAGTACGTCGCTTCGACCACCCTCGCCACCCCCTCGTGGGACGGCACGAGCGTCATCGGCCGCGAGGACCTCGCCAAGGACGTCGCCGCGCTCAAGGAGCAGCCCGGCCGCGAACTCCAGATCCACGGCAGCGGCGAGGTCGCCCGCCACCTCCTCGCCCACGACCTGGTCGACACGCTGCACGTCGTGACCTTCCCGGTCGTCCTCGGCAGCGGCCTGCGCCTGTTCGGGGAGGGCGGCCTGCCCACCGCGTTCCGGACCACCGCGTCCCGGCTGACGTCCTCGGGCGTGGTCATCACGTCGTACGAGAGCGCGGGCCGTCCCACGTACGGGAACTACGGGCTCGACGCGTGAGGGCGTGAGGGTGTGAGGGCGTGAGGGAACGGCTCGGGGGCGGCCCGCCCTGTGAGACGGCTCTGGCCGGGGGTGATCACGTCCCGCTACGGTGATCGCTCCCCGTGCGAGCCGCCGAAGTCTCCACACCGCACGACCGGTTGGAGACCCCCTCGTGTCGACGCTCGCCGCACCCGGTGCCTCCGGTGCCTTCGCGCCCCGCCGTGCCTGGCTCGCCGATCTGCCGGTGCTCCTGGTCGCCGTGGCCTGGGGCGGCAGCTATCTCGCCGCCAAGGGGGTCACCACCGCGCACACCGTCATCGCCGTCCTGATCCTGCGCTTCGGGCTGATCCTGCCCGTGCTGCTCGCGGCGGGGTGGCGGGGGCTGCGGGGCCTGAGTGCTGCGCAGTGGCGCGGGGCGGGGCTGCTCGGGCTGATCCTGAGCGGGATCTTCCTCCTGGAGACGTACGGGGTGGTGCACACGTCCGCGACCAACGCGGGCCTCATCATCAGCCTCACCATGATCTTCACGCCCCTCGCGGAGGCGGCGGTGCGCAGGGAGCGCCCGTCGCGGGCGTTCCTGGCGGCGGCCGGGCTCTCGGTCGCCGGGGTGGTGCTCCTGACCCAGGGCGCGGGCTTCACCAGGCCGTCCTCGGGCGACCTGCTGATCCTCCTGGCCGCGCTCGCGCGCACGGTGCACGTGCTGGCGATGGCGCGGCTGCGCAGTGTGCGGGGCGCCGACGCGCTGTCCCTCACCACGGTCCAACTCGGCGCCGCCGTCGTGGTGTTCGGGCTGCTCTCGGTCGGCGGGACCGGTGCGTCGCCGTGGTCGGCGGCGGCGGACTTCGGGCCGGGGGAGTGGGCGGGCCTGGCCTTCCTCGCGGTCTTCTGCACCCTCTTCGCGTTCTTCGTGCAGATGTGGGCGGTGCGCAGGACGTCCCCGTCCCGGGTGAGTCTGCTGCTGGGCACGGAACCGCTGTGGGCGGCGGTGGTGGGCATCGCGCTCGGCGGTGAACGGCTGGGTGTGGTCGGGGTGTTGGGCGGAGTGCTGGTGTTGGCGGGGACGGCGTGGGGGCGGCGGTTCAGCCCGGCCGGTGACTGAGGGCCGGGGCCGGGGCAGGCGCGCAAGTGGGGCCGGGCCCGGCTCGGCCGGGGGCAGGGCGGGCCGGGCTCACTGGTAGCCCGTGCATGCCTTCTTCCCCTTGGAGGTCGGAGTGTTCCCCTTGGTGGACACGCAGGCCGTGACGTCTTCCGTGGCGGGGACCATCGGGGTGTGCAGCGCGTCGACGGCGTGGGCGGGTACGGGGTCGTGGGGCGGATCCGTGTGCTGGGCCCCGTCGATCGTGCCCCACACCCGCTGACTCGCTCTGGACTGCCCCCTCTTCTCCAGGAAGAACGTCACCGTCGCCTCCCCGGAGGTGAGCACGGCCCACTCCGTGGCGCACGCCCGGGAGCGATACACCCGGGCCGTGCCGACCCCGTCCAACTGGGCGGGTCCGCCTACGGGCTTGGAGTCCTTGCCGCAGCCCTGTGCGTAGGGGTCGGCGCTGACCGGCCTGACCGGGTCCCTCTGCTCGGTGGCCACCGCCTTCGCGTCGCCACCACTCCCGCCGGTGCCGCCGCCGCCCTGGGAGGCGATCGTGATCACGGCGACCAAGACGCTGGCTGCGGCCGTGATCAAGGCGACCACCACAGTCGGATCGGACCGGCGCCGGGGCGCCGCCGCACCGGAGGTCTCCCGATCGTCGGCGGGGGCGGTCCGGCCGCCGGACGGGGCCGCGCCGTCGGACGGGGCCCCGTCGTCGGACGAAGGCGAGGGCGTCGTGGTCAACGGTGGGCTCCCCATGGCGTGGTGGTGCGTGGCGTGTCGGGGGGAGCCACTCTGCCGGGACGGGTACGCGCCTGCGGTGCTTTCCTGCCCGTGCCCCCCGAATTGACGGCAGGCACGTGCACCTTTGACGCCTGCCGCACCCGGCGGCGGAGAGGCGCCTTTCGGGCACGGCCGAAACACCTGGTCCATGGAGTGCGGGGCGCCCTAGCGTCCGGAGTGCGGCCCCTCGTACCCAGAGGTCGGCCCGGCACCGGCTCGCCGACCGAGCGCGTCGGGGCACAGCAACACAACTGAGAGCAGGGGGAGTTCCACATGCGTACCAAGCACAAGTTCGTCGGTGCGGCCGCCGCTGCGGGATTGCTGACCGCGGGCCTCACGGTCGGTGCGGCGGATGCCCAGACGCTGGGCGACCGCGGCACTGGCAGCGGAACCAGCGTCGGCGCCCGCACCGGGACCAGCACCGGCACCACGTTCGTCCTGCCCGACACCGTCCCGGCCGAGGCCGAGTCCGCGACCGCGGCGGCTTCCGCGCCGAAGGTCTCCCCGTCCGCTCCGTACGTGTACGTGCCCCAGGGGCAGGCCACCACGTGCAAGAAGGGGAACTTCTGTGCCGCCGCGTGGGACAGCGGCAAGGGCAAGTGGAAGGTGTACAAGCTCTACAAGTGCCACACGTACTCGCTGTCGCACTGGAAGGGCAGGGGCGCCTACTACAACAAGCAGACCGGCAGCCGGGCCACCGCCAAGTTCTACGGCAAGTCCGGGAACACGCTGAAGAGCATTCCTGTCGGCGGCCACAAGTACCCGTACAACTGGAACCCGGTCTGGAAGATCCGTAACTGCCACTGATCTAACGGGTGTTCGCCCCGTCGGCGCCACGGTCCGCCGCCCTGAGCGCGGTATGCAGCACCACGGCCGCCAACGTCCCCGCCACCACCCCGCTCCCGAGCACCGTCCGCACCCACCCGGGAAGCTCCGCGTACAGGCCGGGCGAGACCACCGGGAGCAGGCCCGCCGCCAGGGCGAGCGCGGCGACCAGCGAGTTCGGGCCGTCCGTGAGCCCGGCTCGCGCCAGCATCTCCACGCCCATGACGGCGATCACCGCGTAGACCACGAGGGCCGAGCCGCCGACCACGGCCGGGGGCAGCCCCGCCACCAGGCGGGAGAGCGGTGAGAGCAGTCCGAGGGCCACCAGCAGGGCGCCCGCGGCCGCCGTGACGTAGCGGCTGCGTACGCCGGTGAGGCGGATGATGCCGATGTTCTCCGCGCTGGTCACCATCAGGGACGTGCCGAAGAAGCCGCCGACGACGGAGGTGAGGGCGTCCGCGCGGGCCACGCGCGGCACATCGCGGCCGGGCTCCGGCGCACGGCCCACGGTCTCGCTGTTGAGGACGGTCTGGCCGGTGATCTCGGCCAGCGTGGTGAGGGAGAAGAGGAGCAGGGGAAGGGCGGCCAGCAGGTCGAACTGCGGTGCCCCGTAAGGGAGTAGGTGAGGGAGTGCGTAGCCGGAGCCCGCCGCCGGGGAGAACTCGCCGAGGCCCGTCACCGCGGCGATCGCTGTGCCCGCGGCGAGCCCGACGAGCACCGAGGACTGCCGCCACACCCCGCGCAGCAACTGGTACGCGAGGACGGTCACGGCGACCGTCAGGCCGGCGAGGGCCACCGCGCTCGGGGCGGCCGATCCGTCGGGGCCCGTGATGAGCTGCGCCGCCACCCGGATCATCGAGACGCCGATCAGCAGCACGGTCACGCCCATCACCAGCGGCGGGAAGAGCCGTACGACCCGGGCGTACAGCGGCACCACGGCCAGCAGCAGGGCGGCGGCCAGGAGCACGGAGCCGGTGGCGACGGCCGGGCCGTGGTCGTGGGCGACCTGCAGGAACAGCGCGGCGGCCGCCCCGCCGGGCAGCATCACGAAGGGGAGCCGGGCCCCGAACTTCCACACCCCGAGGGACTGGAGGAGCGACCCGGCGCCGCTCAGGACGAGGACCGTGCTGAGCAGCGCGGCCGTCCGGGACGGCGGCAGCCGCAGGGCGCCCGCCGTCAGGAAGACCGTGGAGACGGGTGCCGCGACCATGGCGAGGACGTGCTGGAGGGCGAGCGGAGCCAGACTGCGCAGCGGCACGCGCTCGTCGGCCGTGGCCGTGGCCTTCTTGGCCGTGGAGGTCATGACTGCGCCTCCAGCCATGGCAGTTGGGACGCCTCGTAACGGTAGGCGCGGAAGACGGCGTTGGGCTCGGCCGGGAAGAGCCTCTTGACCTCCGCCTCCTCGTAGCCGCCGAAGTGCGGCACCACGTACTCCCAGCACAGATAGCCCTCGGCGGTGACCTCGAAGATGCGGCCCGCGGGGGAGTCGGTGACGAGGGTGTTGCCGCCCGGCAGGCGCTGCGCCGAGCCCATGAAGGGCGCGAAGAACGACTCGCGGGCCGGGTCGTGGTACTCCCACACGACCGCACCGGTGGCCCGTTCGATCTCGATGACGCGGGAGTACGGGACGTCGTGCCCCGGCCGGAACACCCCGTTGTCGAAGACGAGGAAGCGCCCGCCGTCGAGCTCGGTGGGGTGGTGCTGCTGGGAGACGACGCCCGGCTCGGTGCGCCACAGCACCTCACCCGTGGCGCGGCTGATGACGACGACGGCGGAGACGCTGCGCAGGCTGGCGAGGATGTTGCCGTCGGCGAGCGGGGTCACGCTGTTGATGAGCGGCCAGTGCTCGCGGGCGTAGTCCGGGTGGAGTGGGAAGTCCGCCCGGTCCAGGTGCTCGGCGGCCCGCCACGACCACCGCACGGCCCCGTCCGCGTCGACCTCCTGAATGGTGTCCGCCCACACGGTCCCGCCCCCGGCCTCCGACCCGGCCACCCCGCCCCGTACGGCGGCGGCGTCCTGCCCCCGCAGCGGCTCGATCCCCGTGTAGAGGATGCCGCCGTTCTCCAAGTGGTGTGCGTCGTGGTGCTGGAGGGGGTCGCGGTACTCGGCGAGCACGGTGCCGTCCGGGGCGGCCCGCAGCATCACGCCGCCCCGGTACTTGTGCCACATCGGGAAGAGCGCGGGTTCGTCCGGCAGGACCCCGTTGTAGGCGAGGGTCCCGTCGGAGAGGAGGCGGGCGTGGCGACCGGGCCGGTACGGGAAGTGCCAGGTGTGCACGGTGGTGCCGTGCAGGTCCACCAGGTACACGGTGCCGTCGCCGGTGAGCGGGGCGAAGAGGGTGTAGCCGGGGGAGGCGGTGGCGGGGTCGAGGGCGATGAGGCCGGTGCCCCGGCGGCGGCGCTGGTTCTGGTCGACTGTGGACACAGAGGTCCCCTTCATCGAGTGTGTGCGTCAAAGTTTCTTTGATTTCCTCAAACTCCTTAGAAGCTAGGGGGCTTGTATGTCAGCGGTGTGACGGGCGTACGAAGCCGTGTCCGGCGGGTGCATAGGGTGGGGCCGGGGAGGGAGATGTGCCGATGCCCGACAGTGACGCCAGGCCCGTCGGCGAAGACGCGCCCGGCAAGGACGAACCGCCGCAGCCGCGCCTCGGCGCCGCCGTGCGCAGACGCCGCCGCGCCCTCGACCTCACCCTCGCGGCGGTCGCCGAACGCAGTGGTCTGTCGGCCCCGTTCCTCAGCCAGATCGAGAACGAGCGGGCCCGGCCCAGCATGCGCTCCCTGCAGCGCCTGGCCGACGCCCTGAACACCACGGCGGTCGAGATACTCGCCGCCGCCGACGCCACCGACCGCACGGTCGACGTCGTCCGCGCCGCGGACCACGCGGGCCTGACGCCCGGCGCCGGAGTGCGCCCGCTGGTGCGCGGCCGCCACCAGATGCACGCCCTGGAGTTCACCGGCGAACGGGACGCGGACCGCGAATTCCTGCACCCCAACGACGAGTTGATGTACGTGGCGGACGGCGCGGCCGAGGTCGAGGCGGAGGGGCGCGCCTACCGGCTCGACCGGGGCGACACGCTCTATCTCGTGGGCGGGGTGCGCCACCGCTGGCGGGCCACGGCGCCCGGCACCAGGGTCCTCGTGGTCGCCGTGTCGGACCATGTCGCGATCACCGGCAACGTGAGGTGACTCCCCGTCCCTCCCCGCAACACGGCTCACCCGCCCATCTCCGGTAGCGCTGGTTAACTCCCGGAAAATTCCTCCGACTTGGGCGTCCTTGACGTTGACATGGCAACCTCTACGCGCGTCACACTGGACCCATGCGAATCCCCCCACGAATAGCCGCTGTCACCGCACTCGCCGCCGCCCTGCTGATCGGCGGCCCGACCCTGACCGCCACCGCGAGCCCGGCCCAGGCCCCCACCACGGCCGCGCAGTCGATCACCGTCAAGGCGGTCGGCGACATCTGCTACTCCAAGCTGCCGTCCCAGGCGCACGACACGCTCGACCTGATCGAGAAGGGCGGCCCGTACCCGTATCCGCAGGACGGCACCGTCTTCTCGAACCGCGAGGGCGTCCTGCCGCAGCAGAGCTCGGGCTACTACCACGAGTACACGGTCAAGACCCCCGGCTCGCCCGACCGCGGCGCGCGCCGCATCGTCACGGGTGAGAAGAGCCAAGAGGACTACTACACCGCCGACCACTACGAGTCGTTCGACCTCGTCGACCGCGGCTGCTGAGCCCCCACAAGGCGCCAGGGTGAGTCCCGACAAGGCGCCAGGGCTCATGAGTTGACGTTCTCGGCGGCCGCGAACAAGGCGAAAGCGAGCACGACCAGGGCGATGCCCGCGTACAGCTCGTAGCCGTCGAGGAAGCCGAGGCGTTGCACGACGCCCCAGTCGTCCAGCCAGGCCCAGTCGACGAACCTGTGCACCAGGGCGGCCACGCCCTGGATGAGCAGGAGCGCACCGATTCCCTCAAGCAGTTTCTTCATGCCCCGAGCCTCGCCCGGCGCCCTTCCCCACGCATCGGCCGCCGGGCGAGGATCGGGGCCGGACCGTGCGCCGAAAGTCTCGGGGTGCGCGACTTTGGTCGATGATCAAGGCCGGGAGCCCCCTCACCGGCGTGACGCTGCGTAGATTTGTCGACCATGGGTGGAAACACGCCGGAGCGCGTCCCGGCGGCCAGGAAACAGTGGCTCGCGGCCGGCAACCGGTGGCTGCTGCCGTCGGCCGTCGCCGACGAGCTCGACCCGGACCGCGCGGCCGGGCGCACCGGCCGCGCCAAGCGGACCCTGCGGGACTGGATCGTCGACTTCACCCTGTTCCTCGGGGCCGTCGTCATCGGCATGCTCAACGCGGACGAGGTCGGCCGGGACCCGACCATCTCCCAGACGCTCGCCGACTGGGACCAGGTCACCGGAGCCCTCGCCTGTGCCGCCGTCTGGCTGCGCCGCCGCTGGCCGGTCGGCCTGACCGTGGCGATGATCCTCGTCAGCCTCGTCTCCAACACCGCGGGCGGCGCCGCCCTCGTCGCCTTCTTCACGCTCGCCGTGCACCGCCCGTTCCGCTACTCGGCGTGGCTCGGCGGCATCTCCATCGCGCTCATGCCGCTGTTCTTCTGGCTGCGGCCCGACCCGGAACTGCCCTATGCCGCCTCGCTGATCCTCACCGCCATGCTCACGGTCGGGGTGATCGGCTGGGGCCTCTTCGTCCGCTCCCGGCGCCAGCTCCTGATCGCGCTGCGCGACCGCGCCCAGCGCGCCGAGAACGAGGCCGCGCTCCGCGCCGAGCAGGCCCAGCGCCTGGCCCGCGAGGCCATCGCGCGCGAGATGCACGACGTGCTCGCCCACCGCCTCACCCTGCTCAGCGTGCACGCGGGTGCCCTGGAGTTCCGGCCGGACGCGCCACAGGCCGAGATCGTCCGGGCGGCGGGCGTGATCCGGGAGAGCGCGCACGAGGCCCTCCAGGATCTGCGTCAGGTCATCGGCGTCCTGCGCGGCGGCGGGGGCCTGGAGGCGGAGGACGGGGCGGACGGGCAGGGCGGGCCGGAGTCCTCGGGGCGGCCGCAGCCGACGCTCGCCGCCCTGGACGCGCTGGTCGCCGAGTCCCGGGACGCGGGCATGACGGTCGTCCTCGACAACCGCGTGGCCGACCCCAAGGACGTCCCCGCCGCCCTCGGCCGCACCGCCTACCGCATCGCGCAGGAGGCCCTGACCAACGCGCGCAAGCACGCGCCCGGCGCCGAGGTCACCGTCCGCGTCACGGGTGCCCCGGGCGAGGGACTGACCGTCTGCGTCCGCAATCCCGCGCCCCCCGGCGACGTGCCGGAGGTGCCCGGCTCGGGCCAGGGCCTCATCGGGCTCACCGAGCGGGCCATGCTCGCGGGCGGCCGACTGGAGCACGGGCCGGGACGGAACGGTGGATTCCAGGTCGATGCGTGGCTGCCGTGGGGGCCCTGATCGCGCACCGCGGGCGGCGGATACGATCGGCCGCCACACGGGGGAGAGTGATGAGGACATGCCGCATCGGCTGACAGGCGTACGACCGTGGATACGCGGCCGGACACGCACCCGGAGCGGGGCCGCCGTCACCGCGGCGGTGGTGCTCCTCGCGGGTGCCGCACTCGGCACCTGGGCCACCGACACCTGGCCCTTCGGCGCCAAGGACCGCTACTGCTGGGGCGCCTGGGAGCAGGACAGCGGGCCGGACCTCCTGGGCGAGGAGGGCTTCGAGGGGGATGACGGGCGCAGCCGTACGACGGAGGAGTCCGCGCCGACCCCGAAGCGGCCGGAAGGCCGGTGCACCCTCACGCTGCAGTCGAGCAGGACGGCCTACGACGGCGATACCAGCCGACAGCGCACCACGGTCAAGGTCACCTACGGGACGGCGCCCCGGGGCGCCGCGCAGCGCCTGGAGTGGATCACCGGTTACCTCGGCGACCGCGCGATGCCCCTGCCCGACGGGCTGCCGGGCGCCGTCGACGGCACCCACGGGATGCTCGTGCTGCCGAAGCGGTGCGACGGCGAGGGCGGCCGGCCCACGGCGGTCACCCTGGACGCCACGAACGACAGCGGCGACAGCTACACGGGCGGCTCCGTGCACCTGGGCGGCGCCGACGCGGCGGCCGCGCTGCTGGTGTCCGTCGCCAACAAGGGGATGGAGAAGGCCGGTTGCGCCGCGGGGAAGCCCCTGCGCACCCCCTCCGCCCTGCCCTCGCTCGCGGAGGACGAGGAAGACTTCTTCTCGGCGGGCGACGCCGCCTGCCGCATCAAGGGCATGAACCTCACCGGCGACTTCGACAAGGCGACATCGATGCGCCTGGAGTACCAGGTCGGCGCCGTCACCCGCGACGTGCAGTCCTGCTCGGCGCGGATCGGCCGCTCCGTGACGCGACGAACGCCCGAGGAGCGGATCTTCGACGCCCTGATGGTCCGCGACCCACGGCTCGCCACGCTCCTCGACGGGACGACGGGCCACAAGGCGCTCGCGCGCGGCTGGCGCGGCACGGGCGTCAGCGACCACGACTACGAGATCGCACGGGCCGACTGCGCGGGGCGCCCGACGACGTTCCTGCTCCTCGGCGGCGGAGCCGACTCCACGCGCTACCTCGCCGCCTTCACCAACTCCGTCACGCAGCGCCTGGGTTGCGCGCCTGTGGCACCCGAGGGGGCTGACCGATGACCGCTACCGAGGAGACGAGCTCTGAGGCCCTTGAGCCGCCGCGCCGCCCCTGGTGGCACTGGCGCAGCCTGACGCGCGGCCGGCTCCGCCCCGCGATCGGCGCCGCCGTCGCCGGGGCGCTGCTCGGCGGGCTCGGGGTGGCCTGGCAGGCGGACGCGGGCCCCTTCGCGTCGGACCGCTCCTGCTGGGGCGCGCTCAGCGAGGACGACGTGGCGGACCTCTTCGAGGGCAAGCGAGACATCAAGACCTCCGAGATCCCGGTGAGTTCGGACTCGATCGGGGCGTCCGGCCCCTCCGGGGAATGCGTCCTCAAGTCCCCGCGCGGCCGCCGCGTCACCGCCCGGGTGCACGAGCTCGACGCCCGGTTCGGCGGTGCGAGCGACCAGTGGGCCGACGCGTATCTGTCCGCGCGCATGACGCCGCTCGGCGACGGGCTGCTCGGCATGGTCTCGGACACGCGCGCGTGGCTCGCGGTCCCCGAGGGCTGCGTGGGCAAGCCGGGCCGGGGCGACGGCCCCCTGGTCGTGGACATGGAGACGGGCTGGACGGTCTACGACGAGGAAGTCGACACCGGCGCCCGCGCCCGCCTGGCCCGGACCCTCGTGAAACTCGTCAACGGCTATATGGCGGACCGCGGTTGCTCGGCCACGGCCAAGGACCCGTCCGCGGGCCTCCCCGCCCCACCGCGCTTCGAGGACGAGAAGGCGGACGCGATCTGCGGCATCAAGGGCCTGCGCATGAGCGACGGCCGTGAGGCGGACCGCTACGACCGCCCGCTGGTGACGCGCGGCCGCGGCCGCGGCCCGGTGCGCACCTGCGACCGGGACGTGCTCTTCGACCACCCGCAGCTGCGCCTCATGACGGTCGAGGACCCCCGCCTCTCCGCCCTCTACAAGCGCCTCTCCTACACCGGCGGCACCCGCGTGCGCGGCGCCCACGACGGCGAGGGCTCCGGTTTCGTCCGCCCCGACCTCGGCCTCTTCCAGGCGACGTGCCCGACGGGCGAGGTCACCTTCCTCGTCCGTACGGACGACGGCGACAAGCAGGCGGACGTCCGCGCGCTGCTTCCCCGCTACGTGGCGGCGGAGGCGGACCGCATAGGCTGCGGTCCCCTACGGATCAAGCTCCCCGCATGAGCGTTCCTCTGGTGCTTCCTCTAGTGCTTCCTCTAGTGCTTCCTCTAGTGCTTCCTCTGATGCATTCGCTGAGCCATGAGCTGACACGTTCCTCTCCCGCCCCCTCGCTACGGTGGACCCCATGAACCGACCCATCAGGCTGCTCCTCGTCGACGACGACCCGCTGGTCCGCAAGGGCCTCGCGCTCATGCTGGGCGGCGCGGACGACATCGAGATCGTCGGTGAGGCGGGCGACGGATCCGAAGTCGCGGCCCTCGTCGGCGAGGTGCGACCCGACGTCGTCCTGATGGACATCCGCATGCCCCGGATGGACGGCCTGGCCGCGACGGAGGCGCTGCGCCGCCGCCCGGACGCCCCCGAGGTCATCGTCCTGACCACGTTCCACGCGGACGAACAGGTGCTGCGCGCACTCCGCGCGGGCGCGGCCGGGTTCGTCCTCAAGGACACCGCCCCCGCCGAGATCGTCGCGGCGGTGCGCGCGGTCGCGGCGGGCGAGCCGGTCCTGTCCCCGACGGTGACCCAGCAGCTCATCACCCGCGTCACCGGCACCGACCCCCAACAGGACCGCAAACAGCGGGCGTTGGACCGGCTGGCAACCCTCGCCGACCGCGAACGCGCGGTGGCCGTGGCCGTCGCCCGCGGCGGCTCCAACGCGGACATCGCGTCGGAGCTGTACCTGAGCGTGGCCACGGTGAAGGCCCACGTGTCCCGCATCCTGACGAAGCTGGACCTCAACAACCGGGTGCAGATCGCGTTGTTGGCGCATGACGCGGGGTTGCTGGACGAGGCGGACAGTGCGGGTGGGGCGGGCGGGGCCGGTTAGCGGGTCGGAGCGCCTCGCGGGCCGTGCGGGCTGAACGCCGGCGTGCCGACGCCGCTCGCCGTCATCCCTCCCCGGGTGGACGCACGGAGAACGGGAACTACCACCCCCGACAAGCTCGTTGATCCGTCATGACGCAGACCGTCGACCTCGCCACGTACGGCCCCCGCTTCACCGCCGACCCTCACCCCGTCTACGCGGAGCTGCGCGAGCGCGGCCCCGTTCACCACGTACGTCTGCCGGGGAGGGCCGACGGGACCGGGGGAGTGCTGCCGGGGCAGGAGGTCTGGCTGGTCGTCGGATACGAGGAGGGGCGGGCCGCGCTCGCCGACCCGAGACTGACCAAGTCGCCGACCAGTGTCGGAGCGACGTTCCTGGACGAAGAGGTCATCGGCCCCTACCTCCTGAGTACGGACGCGCCCCGGCACACGCGGCTGCGCAAGCTCGTGGCCCGCGAGTTCACGGGGCGTCGCGCCGAGGCGCTGCGGCCCCGCGTGCAGCAGATCACCGACGACCTCCTCGACGCGATGCTCCCGCTCGGCCGCGCCGACCTCGTCGAGTCCCTCGCCTTCCCGCTGCCGATGACGGTCATCTGCGAACTCCTCGGCGTCCCCGACATCGACCGGACGGCCTTCCGGAAGCTGTCGAACGAGGCCGTGGCACCCACGAGCGACGCGGCGGAGCGCGAGGCAATCGTCGAACTCGCCGGATATCTGGACGACTTGATCGCGGACAAATTGATCGCGGACAAACTGATCGCGGACAAGCGGTCGGCACAGCCCCGCGACGACCTGCTCGGAGCGCTGATCCGCACCCGCACGGAGGACGGCGACCGCCTGTCCGCCGAGGAGCTGCGCGCGATGGCGTACCTGCTCCTGATCGCCGGACACGAGACGACGGTCAACCTCATCTCCAACGCGGTCCGCGCCCTGCTCGCCCACCCGTCCCAACTGGCCGAACTGCGCACAGACCCGACTCTCCTGGACGGCGCCATCGAGGAGACCCTGCGCTACGAGGGCCCGGTGGAGAACGCCACGTTCCGCTTCACCACCAGCCCCACCGAGCTCGGCGGCACGCTCATCCCGGCGTACGAGGCGGTGGTGATCGGCCTCGCCGCCGCCGACCGCGACCCCGGCCGCTTCCCCGAACCCGATCGCTTCGACATCCACCGCACCCCCCAGGGCCACGTCGCCTTCGGCCACGGCATGCACTACTGCCTGGGCGCCCCCCTGGCCCGCATCGAGGCCCAGGCAGCTCTCGCCTCACTGCTGGACCGCTGCCCCGGCCTCGCCGCGGACGGTCCGTCGGACGACTGGCTGCCGGGCATGCTGATCAGGGGGGTGCGGCGGCTGCCGGTGCGCTGGTGAGCCCTGGCGGAAGGAAGCGGCCGCTAGAGGGCTAGAGGCACCCTTCGGGCAAGCGGGCTCCGGCGGCACACAAGTGCTTGAGGGCCGCGGCGAAGGAATGGCAGTCGAAGAGGGCCGAATGCTCCTGCCCGGAGGCGGGTTTGGGCAGGCCGAGTACCTCCCACAGGCGGCCCACGTTGACCGTCGCCGTCGTCGGTGCCAGGGCATTCAGCCAGGGCCGGATGTTCACGAAGGCGGCGTCCAGGTAGCTGCTCTTGAGGTCTTCGCCGCGTGCTCGGACCCAGCCCACGTTCTCGCCGAGAACCACCATGTCATTGCCGTACGAGAGCACGGTCTGGCCCTCGCAGAACTCCAGGAAGTCCCCCAGGGCCTGGGCCGGAGCGACCCCTTCCCGGTCGACCGACTCCTGGTCGATGCCGGTGAGTTCGGTGAAGTAGGCGGACAGTCGAGGATTCACCACGGGGCGGATCAGCGCTTCGAACTCCTCCACGACAGTGAAGTCCTCGGTCAGCCGCAAGGCCCCGATCTGCACGATCTCGCGCAGTTGCCCCTGCTCGCCCCAGTCCTGCTCAAGTGCTCCGGGCCACGACGTGAATTCCAGGTCGAACACGACGAAGGTAGACATCTCGGCATCCTCTCAGTCACAGCCGGGGCGTGAGCAGTTCCAGCGCCTCCTCCCAGCGGAAGGGCCCCGCCGCGCCCACCGCCTGCGGCTCGGGCGGCTCGTAGGAGCCGAACAGGACGCCCATCTCGCGCAGCCGCTCCAGGCTCTGCCGGTACGCGGGGTGGGCGGCCTGTGCGGAGTTGAGGCAGGGGAGGGCGGCGATGGAGGTCCCGACGCCGTACGCCTCGCACAGGATGCCCAGGGCGAGGGTGTCGGAGATCCCGGCGGCCCACTTGTTGATGGTGTTGAACGTGGCCGGGGCGACCGCGATGGCGTCGGCGGGCGGCAGCGGCCGGGGGTCGCCGGGTGCGCGCCAGGCCGAGCGGATCGGGAAGCCGGTCTGCGACTCGATCGCCTGGACGTCGATGAAGCCGAGCCCCTGCGGGGTGGCGACCACGCCCACGTCCCAGTTCGCCTCCTGGGCCGCGGTGATCAGCTTCCCGACGTCGCCGGCGACACCGGACGCGCACACGATGACGTACAGGAAGGGCTTGGCGGTCTGGGGGTCGGGTTGATCACTCACGCGGGGTCTCCCGGCTGTCCGGCTGCTGCGATGGGGCAGTTGAGGGGTGGTGGGGGCAGCGTACGGCGGACAGGGGACGGGTCGTACGGGCGCCGGACGTGATCGACAGTGACGCCCCGTGCTGACAGGCTGGCGTGGTGCGGATACCCAGACGAGCAGCCCGCGTCGCGGTCCTGGACCCGGCCGGGGCGGTCTTCATGTTCCGGTACGACAACGAGGAAGTGGGCGTCCACTGGGCGATGCCCGGCGGAGGGGCGGACCCGGGGGAGCCGCAACTGCGCGCGGCCGAGCGCGAGTTGCGTGAGGAGACCGGGTGGACCGACATCGAGGTCGACGGCACCGTCCTGTGCCTGTGGGAACACGACTTCACCAGGGCTGGGGTGCCGGTCCGCCAGCGCGAGCACATCTTCCTCGCGCAGGGCCCACGCCGCGATCCGGTCGGCGACCTCGCCGCCGCACATGCCGCGGACGGAATCCTTCGGTGGCGCTGGTGGACGCCGGACGAACTGGCCGGTGGGCACGAGCCGTTGTGGCCGCCGCAGCTGCCGGAACTGCTCGCCGGCGTGCGGGAGGGCGAGGAGGGCCGGGAGGGCGGTGCAGCGGCGACTGTGCCTGTCGACCTCGGTTACGTCCGGAACGGGTCTACGCGACGAGCCTGACCCGGGCGTGGAGTAGTGGAGCAGTGAGTGGAGTAGTGGAGTAGCGGAGTAGTGGTCCCGGACTTTCGCGGCCGGTGGCCCTGCAGCCGGTCAAGGACATGCTTGGATCCGGACATGGAGGCAGACGGTAACGCCGACGGACCACGCCGCGACACCGCTTGCGCGCTGACCGCGCCCACGCCCGCGCCCTAGCCTCCGGAGATCTCCGCCATCCGCACCACCCTCCGCTCCGCCCGCGACAGCTCGCACGCCTCCGCGATCCGTAGCGCGTGCAGTGCCTCGCGGCCGTCGCAGGGGTTGGCGCGCACGCCGCGCACGACGTCCACGAAGGCGGCCAACTCCGCCTCGTACGCGGGGGCGAAGCGTTCGAGGAAGCCCGGCCAGGGCTTGTCGGGGGCGGGTGCGCCCTCCGGCTCGGTGGAGGTGAGGGGCGTGCGGGTGTCGAGGCCGACCGCCAACTGGTCGCTCTCGCCCGCGAGTTCCATGCGTACGTCGTAGCCCGCGCCGTTGCACCGGGTCGCCGTCGCGGTGGCGAGGGTGCCGTCGTCCAGGGTGAGGACGGCCGCCGCCGTGTCGACGTCGCCCGCCGCGCGGAACATCGCAGGTCCCGCGTCCGAGCCCGTCGCGTACACCTCCGTCACCTCGCGCCCCGTCACCCATCGCAGGATGTCGAAGTCGTGGACCAGGCAGTCGCGGTAGAGACCGCCGGAGAGGGGGAGGTAGGCGGCGGGCGGCGGGGCCGGGTCGGACGTCACGGCCCGGACCGTGTGGAGCCGGCCGAGCCGCCCGGCCCGTACGGCGTCCCGTGCCGCCGCGTACCCCGCGTCGAAGCGCCGCTGGAAGCCGAGCTGGAGGACCGTGCCCGCGGCTTCCACCTCGTGGAGCGCCGCCAGCGTGCCCGGCAGGTCGAGCGCGATGGGCTTCTCGCAGAACACGGGCAGCCCGGCGCGCGCGGCCCGGCCGATGAGCTCGGCATGCGCGGACGTGGCCGCCGTGACGACGACGGCGTCCATGCCCGTGGAGGCGGTGAAGAGGTCGTCGACGGAGGCTGCGGAGGTGACAGAGGCCCCGGCGGACTCCGAGCCCGCGGAGCTGACGGGGCCCTCGGCGGCCTCCGAGGCAGCGGCACCCGTCGCCGGTCCGCCGAGCCCTTCCGCCAGCTCCACCGCCCGCGCAGCATCCGCGTCCGCCACGACCAGGCTCTCCACCTCCGGATGCCCGGCGAGGACCCTCGCATGGAATGTGCCGATCCGTCCCGTTCCGATCAGTCCGATGCGCATGAGTCCACCCTCGCCAGGGCCCTCGCGTCCTGTCAATCCTTTGTCCGGACAACAGAACTTCCGAACTTCCCGTCATCATCTCCTGGGGCTACGCTCGCTCCGTGCCCAAATCAGCCGCGCGACCCGTCGTGGACCCCACCGCCGCCCTCCAGCTCGGCGTCGACCGCACCAGCCCGGTCCCGCTCTACTTCCAGCTCGCGCAGCAGCTGGAAGCGGCGATCGAGCGCGGTGCGCTGACCCCGGGCAGCCTGCTCGGGAACGAGATCGAGCTGGCCGGGCGGCTCGGTCTGTCCCGGCCCACCGTCCGGCAGGCCATCCAGTCCCTCGTCGACAAGGGCCTCCTCGTGCGCCGCCGGGGCGTCGGCACCCAGGTCGTGCACAGCCAGGTCAAACGCCCGCTGGAGCTCAGCAGCCTGTACGACGACCTGGAGGCGGCGGGCCAGCGCCCCCAGACCCGGGTCCTGCACAACGCGGTCGAGCCCGCGGGGCCCGAGGCCGCCGCCGCCCTCGGCGTCGCGGAGGGCAGCGACGTGCACGTGGTGGAGCGGCTGCGGCTCGCGCACGGCGAGCCCATGGCGTATCTGCGCAATCAGATTCCGGCGGGCCTCATGGCCCTGGAGACCGAGCGCCTCGAGGCCACGGGCCTGTACCGGCTCATGCGCGCCGCGGGCATCACCCTGCACAGCGCCCGCCAGTCCGTCGGTGCCCGTGCCGCCACCGCCGAGGAGGGCGAGCGCCTCGGTGAACCGGAGGGCGCCCCGCTGCTCACCATGACCCGCACGACCTTCGACGACACCGGCCGCGCCGTCGAGTTCGGCTCCCACACGTACCGGGCCTCGCGCTACTCCTTCGAGTTCCAGCTCCTCGTACGGCCGTAGGGATCTGGAGCCCTACGGCAGAGATCTGGAGCCCTACAGCGGCCCGGGGTCCTCCTCGGCGTGCAGGATCCGGAAGCGGTCCGGTTCCGCCGGGTCCCGGTCGACGACCTGAATCGGCGTCCGGTCCCACTGCCACAGGCCGATGCCCGGCGTACGGGAGAACTGGATCTTCCCGCGCGTGCCCTCGACCACGACGCCGGGCCAGGAGACGGCCGTGCGCGCCCGGTCCGCCCCGCCCGAACGCAGCGCGTCCGCGAGGACGAGCGCCGTGTCGTAGCCCTCGAAGGCGACGAAGGAGGGCGCCTGGGCCAGTCGCCCGCGCAGCGTCGCCTCGACGCGTGCGCCCAGTGGGCTGAGGGCTTCGGGCAGGTAGCGCAGGAACGGGATCCCCGCGCCGTCGGCGCCCAGCGACGTCGCCCACTCGGCGAACTCCGGCTGCCCGGCCGGGGCGCCGATCAAGATCTCGCCCAGGCGCCGGTCGCCGCGCACGGACCGGACGATCGGCACGGCCGGGTCCGGGTGGCCGGCCAGGAGGAGAAGGGCGGTTGCGCCGCTGTCGGCGAGGGCGTCGCACACCGACGTGACCGACGTGACCGACGTGACCGCCGTGGGCGAGGGCGTGCCCGCTTCGAGTTCGATCTCGATGACGGTGCCGCCGTGTCGGGTGACGTGGTCGCGGAGGATACGGGTCCCCGAAGCCCAGTAGATGCTCGGCTGCGCCGCCACGGCTATGCGGCGGTGGCCCGCCCCGAGGAGGAAGTCCGCGTAGATCCGCCAGCCGCGGGACTGCGGTGGGGCGAGGCGCGCGACCCGGTCCGTCGGCTGGTCGGTGAGCGCGTCGAGCACCGCTGACGAGCACAGGAACGGCAGGCCGAGCGCGTCGGCCCGGACGGCGGCGGCGCGCGCGACGACGCTGTGATACTCCCCGGCGAGGGCGACCACGCCCAGACCGGCCAGTTCGTCGACGGCCGCCGCGGCCCGTTGTGGATCGGCTGCGGTGTCCCTGACCAGCAACTCCAGCGGCCGTCCGTCGATACCGCCGCTGTCATTGACGTCGCGCACGCCCAACTCGAGCCCGGCGAGCAGGTGTTGGCCCGCCTCGGTCCAGCCGGGACGGGTCAGCGGAACGAGGGCGCCGATCTGATGGGTGATCATGGCGGCCATTCCATCCATCGGTTGCGTCGCCGGGCAACCCCTGTCTCGCCAAGGGCATGGGTTGGTAGCACTCTTGGGGTAGGGGTGTCTGGTGTGGCGTCGTCGCACGTCACCTTCGAGTCGGGGGAGGCGCGACGGTGGGCGATCAGATCCTGGGGAGCAGGTACCGGTTGCTGCGTCAGGTCGGTGCGGGCGGCATGGGCCAGGTCTGGGAGGCGCGTGACGAGACGCTGGGGCGCCCGGTCGCGGTCAAGCTGATCGCGCTGCTTGCCGGGGGTGGGAGCGGGGGTGACGAGGCGCGTGCGAGGTTCTTGCGCGAGGCACGGCTCACCGCGGCGCTGCAGCACCCGAACGTGGTGACCGTCCATGATCTGGGCGAGACGGACACCGAGGGCGGCAGGGCGCCGTTCCTGGTGATGGAACTCCTGCGGGGCGAGGCGCTCGACGCGGTGGCACGCCGCGGTCCCGTCGCCCTGCCGGACGCCGCCCGCTGGGGCGCGCAGATCTGTGACGCCCTGGCCGCCGCGCACGAGGCCGGAGTCCTGCACCGGGACATCAAGCCCTCGAACGTGCTCGTCACGACGGCGGGCACCGTGAAGGTTCTCGACTTCGGTATCGCGAGGGCCGCCGACCCTCACGCGGCCAACTCCCACGCCGCCGACCCTCACGCGACGGCCGGTCGCCTCACTCGGACCGGCTTCATCGTGGGTTCGCCCCCGTACATGGCGCCTGAACAAGCACGCGGCCGCCCCGAAGCACGCAGCGACCTGTATGCGCTCGGCTGCCTCCTCTTCGAGCTGATCACCGGTCGGCCGCCGTTCCTGGCCCCCGACGCGGTCGGCCACCTCACCGCACATCTCGTCCAGGACCCGCCGGCGCCCAGCTCGGTGGCCGCACACATCCCGCTCCACTGGGACGAGCTCGTACTGACCTTGCTGCGCAAGGAACCAGACCAGCGATACGCACGTGCCGCCGATGTCGCCGAAGCGCTCCGCCGATGGGGAAGCGGCCCTGAGAGTGGACCCAGAAGCGGCCCCCGGCGGGAGCCGAGCGTGGCCTCCGCGGCATCCCCGATCGACGTCGATTTCGAGTTGGTTCGATATGGCTACGACCGGAAGGAGGTCGGTGCCTACCTCGCGCTGCCCGTCGAGGAGCGGGGCCCGGTCCCGGCCTTCACCCTCGTGCGGCGCGGCTACGACCGCGCCCAGGTCGACGCGTACCTCGGTCGCTGACGCAGCGAGTCGTCAGAATGTTATGACAAAGTCATTGACGGTGCCGCGCATCCCCCGCTAGAACTCCGACAGCCGTAATCCGCCAGCCGTAATCCGGCAGCCGCAACCCTGCGGCGCGAGAAGGGGGCCCCACCATGCGCATACGTCGGCACGCCCGCACCACGGCCGTGCTCCTCGCGGCCGTCGCGCTCGCCGCCGCCGGTTGCAGCAGTTCCGGCGGCAAGGGCAGCGAGGACGACGGGGATGGCAGCGCGGGCGGTGGCAAAGGCGTCTCCACACCGCGGCTCAAGATCGCGATGGTCACCCATGCCGGAGAAGGCGACAGCTTCTGGGACATCGTGCGCAAGGGCGCCCAGCAGGCGGCCGGGAAAGACAACGTGCAGTTCCTGTACGCCAATGACAAGGAAGCCAAGGGGCAGGCCCAGGCCCTTCAGTCGTACGTGGACAAGAAGGTCGACGGGATCATCGTCACGCTCGCCAAGCCCGAGGCGATGAAGGAGCCCCTCGCCAACGCCAAGAAGGCGGGCATCCCGGTCATCACCATCAACTCCGGTGGGGAGTTCTCGGCGCGGAACGGGGCGCTCAGCCACATCGGGCAGGACGAGTCCGTCGCCGGTGAGGCCGTGGGGCGCCAGCTCAACGAGGAGAAGCGCAAGAAGGCGATCTGCGTCATCCATGAGCAGGGCAACGTCTCGCTCGAGGCGCGCTGCGCGGGCGTGAAGAAGACCTTCGACGGGACCATCGAGAATCTGAACGTAGAGGGGACGAACGCGCCCGCCTCCCAGTCCTCCATCAGTGCCAAGCTCCAGGCCACCAAGGACATCGATGCCGTGGTGACGCTTGGTGCCCCCATCGCCGAGTACGCCCTCAAGGCCAAGCAGGAGACCGGCAGCAAGGCGCAGCTCGCCACCTTCGACCTGAACCGTGAGGTCCTGGACAACCTCAAGAGCAAGAAGTTCGCCTTCGCCGTCGATCAGCAGCCCTACCTTCAGGGGTACGAGGCCGTCGACCTGCTGTGGCTCTACAAGTGGAACAGCAATGTGCTCGGTGGCGGCAAGCAGGTCTTCACCGGGCCCGAGATCATCTCCGCCGACGACACCGACCGGCTCCAGCGGCTCGAGAAGTACACCGCGCGCGGTACCCGGTGACCACATCGACGATCGTCGTGGTCGATACTTGGGCGGCCGGTGCCGTAGATCCGCGTCGGCCGCACCGAGGAGCAGAGCAAGAGCAAGAAGGGCACGGCGTCGTGGCAAGGGTTCAGACAGGGGTACGCGCGCTGGGCGCCGTGCTGGCAGCGGTGCTCGGGGTGACCTCCCTCGCGGGGTGCAGCAGCACCGGAGGCAAGCGCGCGGAGGACGCGCGCAAGGCGGGGCTCGCCAACGGCCGGGCCGCCGTCGACACGCCCCGCTGGAAGGTCGCGATGGTCACCCACGCGGGCAAGGGCGACAGCTTCTGGGACATCGTCCGCAACGGCGCCCAGCAGGCCGCCGACAAGGACAACATCCAGTTCCTGTACGCCAACGACGACCAGGCCCAGCAGCAGGCCCAGCTGGTGGACTCGTACATCGACAAGGACGTCGACGGGATCATCGTCAGCCTGGCCAAGCCAGCCGCGATGAAGGACGCCCTGGCCCGCGCCAAGAAGAAGGGCATCCCGGTCATCACGGTGAACTCCGGCTCCGAGGAGTCCAAGGACTTCGGCGCCCTCACCCACATCGGCCAGGACGAGACGATCGCGGGCGAGGCCGTCGGCGAGGAGCTCAACAAGCGCGGCAAGAAGAAGGCCATCTGCGTCCTGCACGAGCAGGGCAACGTCGGGCACGAGCAGCGCTGCGCGGGCGCCAAGAAGACCTTCGAAGGGAAGATGGAGAACCTCTACGTGACCGGCACGAACATGCCGGACGTACAGGCGTCCATCGAGTCCAAGCTGCAGGCCGACTCGTCCGTCGACGCGGTCGTCACGCTCGGCGCGCCCTTCGCCGACACCGCGGTCAAGGCCAAGGAAGGCGCGGGCAGCGACGCCGAGATCGACACCTTCGACCTGAACGAGAAGGTCGCGGCGGGCCTGAAGTCCGACGCTCTGGGCTTCGCCGTCGACCAGCAGCCCTACCTCCAGGGATACGAGGCCGTGGACCTGATGTGGCTGTACAAGTACAACGCCGACGTCCTCGGTGGCGGCAAGCCGGTCCTCACCGGCCCGCAGATCATCACCAAGGACCAGGCGGCCGAGCTGGAGGACTACGCGAAGCGAGGGACGCGATGACGGCACCGGCACCAGCTCCCGTATCGGAGCCGAAGCAGCCCGAGGCCGGTGACGAGCGTCTGATCAGGCGTTCGCCGCTGAAGAAGCTGATGGGCCGTCCCGAGCTCGGCTCGGTCGTCGGCGCGGTCGCGGTGTTCCTGTTCTTCTCCGTCGTCGCCGACAGCTTCCTGGAGGCGCCGAGCCTCGCCACGGTCCTGTACGCGGCGTCGACGCTCGGCATCATGGCGGTGCCGGTCGCGCTGCTGATGATCGGCGGCGAGTTCGACCTGTCGGCGGGCGTCCTGGTCACGTCGTCCGCGCTGATCTCGTCGATGTTCAGCTACCAGATGACCGCCAACATCTGGGTGGGCGTCGGCGTCTCGCTCCTGGTCACCCTGGGGATCGGCGTCTTCAACGGCGTCATGCTGACCCGCACCGACATGCCGAGCTTCATCGTCACGCTCGGCACGTTCCTGATGCTGACGGGCATGAACCTGGGCTTCACGAAGCTGATCCAGGACGGTGTCGGCACGAAGTCGATCTCCGACATGGAGGGCTTCTCCTCCGCGAAGTCCTTCTTCGCCTCGACGCTCACCATCGGCGGCGTCGACTACAAGATCACCATCGTGTGGTGGCTCGCCCTCGTCGCGGTCGCCACCTGGATCCTGCTGCGCACCCGCGTCGGCAACTGGATCTTCGCGGTCGGCGGCAACGAGGACGCGGCCCGTGCCATCGGCGTCCCGGTCAACAAGACCAAGATCGGCCTCTACATGGGCGTCGGCTTCGGCGCCTGGATCTCGGGCCAGCACCTCCTCTTCTCGTACGACACCGTGCAGTCCGGCGAGGGCGTCGGCAACGAGCTGATCTACATCGTCGCGGCCGTCATCGGCGGCTGTCTGATCACCGGCGGCTACGGCTCGGCGGTCGGCGCGGCCGTCGGCGCCCTGATCTTCGGCATGGTCAGCAAGGGCATCGTGTTCGCCGAGTGGGACTCGGACTGGTTCAAGTTCTTCCTCGGCGTGATGCTGCTCCTGGCCACCCTGCTCAACCACTGGGTCCGCAAGCGCGCGGAGGCGACGAAATGACGACCGACGACAAGAAGGCCGCCGACGACAAGAAGGCCGCCGACGCCGAGTCCGCCGCCCCCTCGCAGGCAGATGCGGACCGCACCCCCCTCGTCGAGCTCGACGACGTCAGTAAGTACTACGGCAACATCCGCGCCCTGGAAGGCGTCTCCCTCCAGGTCCACGCGGGCGAGATCTCCTGCGTCCTGGGCGACAACGGAGCGGGCAAGTCGACCCTCATCAAGATCATCGCGGGTCTGCACCAGCACGACTCCGGCACCTTCCGGATCGAGGGCGAGGAGACCCGCCTCGCCAACCCGCGCGACGCCCTGGACCGCGGCATCGCCACGGTCTACCAGGACCTGGCCGTCGTCCCGCTGATGCCGGTCTGGCGCAACTTTTTCCTCGGCTCCGAGCCGACGAAGGGCGCGGGCCCCTTCAAGCGCATGGACATCGACTTCATGCGCCGCACGACCCACGCCGAGCTGCTGCGCATGGGCATCGACCTGCGCGACGTGGACCAGCCGATCGGCACGCTCTCCGGCGGCGAGCGCCAGTGCGTGGCGATCGCGCGCGCCGTCTACTTCGGCGCGAAGGTCCTCGTGCTCGACGAGCCGACCGCGGCGCTCGGCGTCAAGCAGTCCGGCGTCGTCCTCAAGTACGTGGCGGCGGCGCGGGACGCGGGCCTCGGCGTCGTGCTGATCACCCACAACCCGCACCACGCCTACCTGGTCGGCGACCGCTTCGTGCTGCTCAAGCGCGGCACGATGTTCGGCAGCCACACGCGCGACGAGATCACCCTGGACGAGCTCACCCGCCAGATGGCGGGCGGCAGCGAACTGGACGACCTCCGTCACGAGCTGGAGCGGGCGCCGGAGCCCTCGCATGTGGGCGGGCACGCGGCGGACGGGACCGAGAAGTAGCGGAGACCCCCTGGGCCGGGTGCGTTCCGCCCGGCCCAGGGGGATCAGCGACCCCCGTCGTCAGCCGCGGGACGTGCGGGCCAGCACCTCCGCCACCCGCAGGAACCCGTCCGTCCCATGGCCCAGCCCGATCGTGCGCCGGGCCTGGCCCTCCACGGCGCGCATCACGGCCGCGTCGATGCCGTTGCTCTCGGACACGTCGATGACGTGGGCCATGGTCGACGCGGCCGAGGTGATGGGGTTGATCGCCCCGGAGTAGGTGCCCTCGTCGGCGTCCTTCGCGAACTCGGTGAACAGCGGCGGCAGGATCGCCGCGATCCCCTGGGCGAAGGGGGCCAGCTCCCCGGCGGTGACGCCCTCGGCGCGGGCGATCGCCACGGCGTGCGCGAAGCCCGCCATCGACGTCCAGAAGAGGTCGAGCAGCGCGAGGTCGAAGGTGGCCGCGCGCCCGATCTCCTCGCCGAGGTGGGTGTGCGTGCCGCCGAGCGCATCGAGGACGGGACGGTGCTCCTCGTACAGGTCCTGCGGCCCGCTGTGCAGGAACACGGCCTCCGGCGTCCCGATGCTCGGGGCCGGGGTCATGATCGCGCCGTCGAGGTACCGGATGCCGTGGGCGGCGGCCCACTCCGCGGTGTCGCGGGCCCGTGCGGGGGTGTCGGCGGTGAGGTTCACGACGGTACGGCCCTTCAGGGCCCGGGTGACCGGCTCGCCGCGCAGGACGGCGTCGGACGCGTCGTAGTGCACGACGCAGACGACGGTCAGGTCACTGGCGGCGACGGCCTCCTCGGGGGAGGCGGCGCCGAGCGCTCCCTGCGCGATCAGCTCCTGGTCCTTGCCGGGGGTCCGGTTCCAGACCGTGGTCCGCACTCCCGCTTTCAGGAAGGCACCGGCGAGCGCACGCCCCATGGGGCCGAGGCCGACGACGGTGACCGAAGGAAGAGCAGAAGGATGAGCAGAAGGAAGCTTCGTGGACGCGGACATGTTGCAACTCCTGTAGATAAAAAGGCAGAGCGAAGAAAAGAAAAAGAAGAAAAAGAAGGAAGAGAAGGGGACGCCGATGACGCGCAGCCGGGCGCTGGACCCGAACGTCTGCGGAGTGACCGCCGCGATCGCCGTGATCGACGGCAAGTGGAAGACGTCCCTGCTGTGGCTGCTGGAGTCGGGCCCGCAACGGCCCGCCGAGCTGCGGCGCCGGCTGCCCGGCCTGAGCGAGAAGGTGCTGACTCAGGCGCTGCGCGAGATGGAGGAGGACGGCCTTGTGCACCGGGAGGTGTACGACGTGCTGCCGCCGAAGACCGAGTACACGCTCACCGCATTCGGCCGGGACCTGTCGCTGGCCCTGGGCCCCGTGTCCGACTGGGGACACCGCCGCCTGGACCGCCTCCGCGAACGCGAAAGCGAGCTCTCACCTCCTCACCTCGTGTGACCTGCCGTGGCCGCCTGCGGCCTCGTGGAACAGCCTCTACCTGCGGAGCCCCGTTGCCCAGTACGCACAAAAAGGTGGGTATGGGGAGCCCGGCCCCGCGCGCGGCGCTCGCCGGTCCCCGTTGTGCGCGCCCCCGCGCGGGTGAGGCAGAATCGCCGCAATGAGCACCTACCGCGATCTGGCCCACCGCGGCTCCGCACGTGCCACCGTCCTGCGGACCGTGGGCACGCGCGAACGCCGCTCCCATCTGACGGCGCCCCGCGTGCCCACCGTCGGCATCGACATCGGCGGTACGAAGGTGATGGCGGGCGTCGTCGACGCCGACGGGCACATCCTGGAGACCCTCCGCACGGAGACCCCGGACAAGTCGAAGAGCCCCAAGGTCGTCGAGGACACCATCGTCGAGCTGGTCCTCGACCTCTCCGACCGGCACGACGTGCACGCGGTCGGCATCGGCGCGGCCGGCTGGGTGGACGCGGACCGCAACCGCGTGCTCTTCGCCCCGCACCTGTCGTGGCGCAACGAGCCGCTCCGCGACCGCATCTCCGGCCGCCTCGCCGTCCCCGTCATGGTGGACAACGACGCGAACACGGCCGCCTGGGCCGAGTGGCGCTTCGGCGCGGGCCGCGGCGAGGACCACCTCGTCATGATCACGCTCGGCACCGGCATCGGCGGCGCGATCCTCGAGGACGGGCAGGTCAAGCGCGGGAAATTCGGGGTGGCCGGGGAATTCGGCCATATGCAGGTGGTCCCGGGCGGGCACCGCTGCCCGTGCGGCAACCGCGGCTGCTGGGAGCAGTACAGCTCGGGCAACGCCCTGGTCCGCGAGGCGCGCGAGCTCGCCGCGGCGGACTCCCCGGTCGCGTACAACATCATCGAGCGCGTGAAGGGCAACGTCCCCGACATCACGGGCCCGCTCATCACCGAGCTGGCCCGCGAGGGCGACGCGATGTGCGTGGAGCTGCTCCAGGACATCGGCCAGTGGCTTGGCGTGGGCATCGCGAACCTCGCGGCGGCCCTCGACCCCTCCTGCTTCGTGATCGGCGGGGGCGTCTCGGCGGCCGACGACCTCCTCATCGGCCCGGCGCGGGACGCCTTCCGCCGCCACCTCACCGGCCGCGGCTACCGCCCCGAGGCACGCATCGCCCGCGCCCAGCTCGGCCCGGAAGCGGGTATGGTCGGCGCCGCCGACCTGGCCCGACTCGTCGCCCGTCGCTTCCGCCGCGCCAACCGCCGGCGCGTGGAGCGCTACGAACGCTACGAGCGGTACGCCGAAGCACTCCGCGCCAACCGCACCACTCAGGGAACCCAGTAACCATGACCGTGCCCCGCCAGCCCTCGTCGCCGGACTCCCCGGGCGAAGGCCAGCGCCCCCCTGAGGACCGCCGCCACATGATCCGCCGCCGGTGGATCACGGCGACGATCATCGTCCTGCTGATCGGCGTCCCCGCCGGCTACCTGGTGATCTCCGCGAACCAGTCCCGCGACAGCGGCCGCGACAAGGAAGCCAAGTACTCCGCCACGGGCCTCACGGCGGGCTGGCCCTCCAGGGTCCAGCGCCGTCTGTACGACGTGTGGATCCCGCCGTACTCGGCGGAGGTCGCCTACTACGAGACGAACAACTGGCGCACCAGCCGCCTCTACGTGCAGTTCCTCACGAGCAACGAGGGCCTGGACAGGTTCTTCAAGGAGACCGGCACCAGCGAGGACAAGCTGAAGAAGGACGACTTCACCATCAGCAAGCGCGACCAGAAGGTCGTCGGCTGGGACTTCTCGGGCCCCGGCCCCTGGTACGGCACCACGCACGAACAGAAGGACCCCGTCCCCACCCTGGACATCGTGGTGAACCGCTCCAACCCGCAGCACCCGATGGTGTACATCGTGTCGACGACGACTCCGTGAACCACGACTCCGTGAACCACGACTCGGTGAACGCGCCATGTCCGGTGTGAACGCCGTATTGCAGTACGGGAGTTGACCTGGGCCGGGGCGCTGCGGCGTTCCTAGACTCGCGGAGTGCCGAGAACTGACGTACATGAAGAGCAGCAGCGGTCCGACGCGCCCGACGGGTCCTCCCGAAGGGACGTGCTGCGCCTGGCCGCGGCGGCGGGGGTGGCGGCGACGCTGCCCTCGGCGCCGGCCGCAGCCCCAGCTGCTGCAGCAGGAGCGGCAGGACCGGGCATCATCAAGCCGCTCCCCTCGGACCGCTTCACGATCCGGGGCACCAACGCCGAGACGAAGTTCGCGTCCCTGGCGGGCACGGGCCGGCTGACCCCGGTCTCGCACTTCTTCGTCCGCAACCACACGGCGACGCCCGTCCTGGACGCCGGGACGTGGCGGCTCACGGTGTGGGGAGACGGCCTGAAGTCCGGCCCGAGGGAGTTCACCCTCGCTGACCTCAAGCGGCTCCCGTCGGTGACGCGTACGGCCGTCGTGGAGTGCGCGGGCAACGCGCGCAGCTTCTTCGCGACGCAGCAGGGCCAGGAGGTGGCGGGAACGGCGTGGACCCTCGGCGCGATCGGCGCGGCCCGCTGGCGCGGCGCCCGTCTGGCCGACGTCCTGCGCCAGGCAGGCGTGTCCAGGCGGGCGGTGGACATCCTCCCGCGCGGCCTGGACGCCGACTACGTCACCGCGGACGGCACCAACCTCGGCCGGGTCCGCCGCCCGCTCCCACTGGCCAAGGCCATGGACGACGTGATCGTGGCGTACGAGATGAACGGCGCCCCGCTGCCGCCGGACCACGGCCACCCGGTCCGCCTGATCGTCCCGTCCTGGGTCGGCATAGCGTCGATCAAGTGGCTGGGCGACATAGAGGTCTCCACGGCACCTCTGTCCTCCCCCTGGAACACGGACTTCTACCGCCTCTTCGGCGACGCCTACCCGGCGGAGGGGAGCGCCCCGCTCACCCGCCAGACCCTCAAGTCGGCCTTCGAACTCCCCTGGGACGCGGAGCTGCGAGCGGGCGCCACGCACCGTCTGACCGGCCGCTCCTGGTCGGGCACGGCACCCGTCGCCCGGGTCGACATCAGCACGGACGCAGGCAGGACGTGGCGCCGGGCCCGCCTCCACGATGCCCCGCGCCCCGCCAACTGGAGCCGGTGGTCGGTGAATTGGCGCCCGACGGCTCAGGGCCCCACACACCTCCTGGCCCGCGCCACGGATGCCGGTGGCCGCAGGCAGCCGTTCACGACGGTGCACAACACGCAGGGGTATCTGTTCGACGCGGTGGTGCGGCATGCGGTGCGGGTGGTGTGAGGGGAGGCGGCCGCTGACCGGCTCGGCACTTCAGCCGGTCAGTCGCTCAGCAGCCCACCTTTCATAAGCCGCCGCCGCCACGGCGAGGTCTTCCCAGGCCATGCCCGCGGACTTGAACAACCGCGGCCGCCCGTCCGGGACTTCGACCTCACCACGCACCAGAGCGTCCAACGTCGTCACGTGCGCGGCGTCGAAGGCCCCCGCGCCCACGGCGAGCACGATGTCACCGCACTCCCGCATCGCGACGGCACGCGACTCCGCGACCACCAACGCCCGCCCCACCAGGTGCTCATCCACTTCACGGGCATCCGGTTCGTGGGAGCCGACCGCGGCGACGGTGGCGTGGCCGGGCAGCAGGGAACTGTCGAAGAGGGGTTCGCGGGCCGTGGTGCAGCAGCAGACCACGTCGGCGCGGGCGACGTCCGCGGGGGACGCGGGGGAGGCCGCCAGGCCCGCTGCCCGGCACCGCTCGGCGAAGGCGTCCACGCGGGCGGCGCTCCGCCCGACGACGTCCACGTGCTCCACGCCCGGCCGCACGGCCCGTACGGCCTCGACATGCCCCCACGCCTGCGGCCCCGTCCCGAAGACGAGGAGACGGCGGGCGTCCGGGACGGCGAGGTGCCCGATCGCCGCGCCGGACACGGCCGGGGTGCGCAGCGAGGTCAGGGCGATGGCGTCGAGCAGGGCGAGGGGTGCGTGGGTCACGCCGTCGAGGAGGACGTACAGGCCCTGGATGCGGGGGAGTTGGCGCGCGGGGTTCCCCGGGGTGACGCTGGCGACCTTCACGCCCGTGTACGAGGCGGTGGACGACGGCATCAGCAGGAGCTGCCCACCGGGCACGTCGACGACACCACGCGCGGGCTCCGCCTCCGGATCGAGCCCGCCCCTGAGGACGGCTTCCACCGCTTCGATCGCCGAGGGCATGGGGGCGAAGCGGGTCAGCGTCTCGGCGTCGATGTAGGGGGCGGGGGCGGGGACGGGGGCAGGTGTGGCGGGCGGCTGCTGGTTCAGGTGCATGCGGGCGGCCTCTTCATGGTCATGGTCATGGTCGATCGTGGTCGGAACCCTGATCCTGCTGACCACATGATCGCTGAGACGCCATCGCCGCTCGGTGTGTTGCTGGTGTCAGAAGGCAACTCTGATGAAGCCGACCCAACTGCACCTCGTTCGAGCAGCTCAACCTCAACACCGTACTCGGCGCCGTGACGCTCAAAAGGCCACCGGCTGCGCGCTCACCATCACCGGCGGCACGGAAACGGGGCACGCCAGCGGCACGTACAGCCACTGGGACGTCACGTTCTACAACTGCGGTGGCTGCTGAGGCTGAAGTGGCGCCGGGCGCGGATGAGTTGGTGGATCACCGGGCTGCCGGTGGCCGTGGGGGCGTGCAGGAGGTCGACGGCCTCCACGAGGAAGCCGGTGTCGGTGAGGAGGTCCTCCCAGAGTTGGGGTGTGAGTACCCACATCTGGAGCGGGATCGGTGGGGTGTCGCGCAGGCGGATCATCTCCGGGCGCGGGGCCACGGTGCTGCGCGGTCCGGCGCCGTCGAGATTGGTGTGCAGGGCGGAGAAGACGAAGGCGGCGCCGTCGGCGAGATGGTCGCGCAGTGCGGGCAGTACGTGGTGCGGGTCGACGCAGCCGAGGGTGCCGATGGCGTACGCGGCGTCGTACGGAGTCTGGTTCCCTTTCCCTTTCGCGTTCCCGTTCCTGTTCCTGTTCCTGAGGTGGTCGACCACATCGGCGTGGAGGAAGCGCACGCCCGGCGTGGACCGGCGGAGGGCCCGTTCGTGCTGGGTGGGTGAGAGGTCGACCGCGTCCACCTGGGCGCCATGTGCGCGGGCGAGGTGGACCGCATGGTGACCGGGGCCGCAGCCGATGTCCAGCAGCCGCTTTCCCCGGATCTCGCCGAGGACCTCGGCGCCGGGGCCGACGCCGGGCCACGGACCCCACGTGATGCGCTCCGGGACGGGCGGCAGGTAGCCGCGGTCGAGCTGGACCCGGCCGTAGCGGGCCCAGCTGTCCTCGTTGGCGGACGAGTCGCTCAACTCTCCCTCTCCTTCTGCGAGATGGGGTACCGGTGTACGCCCGGCACGTCCGGCAGCACCCCGGGCCACACTGTGTCGAGCACATGCGCGCTCGGCGTGAACAGGGACTGGCCGAGGAGGGGAAGGTCGCGCACCTCGTGCCACTCCCAGCGCCGGATCAAGTCCGGCTCCATGACCCGGGGTTCGCCGGAGAAGGCGGTGACGCGCACGGCGGCGGTCACCCGGGGAATGCCGTGGACGGAGTCCATGAGGATGCCGAGCACCCGCGCGTCCCCGGCCCTGGCCCGCAGGCCGGTCTCTTCCTCCAGCTCCCTGACCGCCGTCACCTCGAACGCCTCGTCCGCGTCGTTCTTCCCGCCGGGCAGCTCCCACACGTCACGGGCGACCGACCAGCCCAGCAGCACCCGCCCCGCCGCGTCCGTGACGACGACGCCCGCCCCGGTGAGGGCGTGCGGGGCGGGCCGCCCCTTGCTGGCGTAGGTGACCGCCGCGGGCGAGGGGCCGCGCAGCAGCAGGAGCGCGAGGCCGTCGGCGTCGTGGCGCTCCACCGTCTCCCAGCCGGTGGCCAGCGCGGTGATCTCCGCCTCGTCGAGCGCGATGTCCCGCTGGTGTTCGGGCACGGAGTCCGCGACCGGGGTGAGGACGCAGACGGTGCCGCCCGGCTTCAGCAGCTCGCGCAGGCGGTGCATGAGGCGGACGCGGTCGTGGATGAAGGCGTACGAGAGCCGGAAGGTGATCAGGTCGTACGGGGGGTGGGGGAGGGCCGCGAGGTCGTCGCGCTCGATGTCGTGGTGCAGGAAGCGAAGGGTGCCGCGGTCGGCGTCGGCGTCGCCCGCACTGGTCTTCGCTGCACCGGCCCCCGTGACGACGGCCTTCGTCGCAGCGGTCTCGATCGCCGACTCCGCGTAGTCCACCGCATCGACCACGTACCCCAAGTCCCTGAGGAAGACGGCCAGTTCGCCCAGCCCGCAGCCCACGTCGAGAGCGGTCGCCGCAGTGCCGCTGTCGTCCGGGCGGCGGCCGACGGTCCGGGCCAGCAGGGCCCGCTCAGAGGCGATGAGCGGGCGGAAGCCCTTGCCGCTGCTGTAGTGCTCGTGCCACTCGTGCTGCTGTGTGTATCCCAACGGGACGGTTCCTTTCACGAGACGCCCTCCTCTTCGCAGGAGGGCCAGTTCAGCGCCACATATGAGGGTCCCTCGGTGAGCATCCGGAAGATCGCCACCGTGTACGGGTGGCAGTCCGGCGACGGCTGCTCCATGTCCACCCAGAACAGCCCGTCGTGCTTGTCCGGTTCGGCGTTGTACGGCTCTCCGGCCCAGGACTGCGCCACGAACACGGCGGTGATCCGGTCCTCGCCGAGGGGGTCGTTGTAGTGCACGAGGCCGCAGAACTCCTGGTGGGACGCGTCGACGTGGACGCCGGTCTCCTCGCGGGCCTCCCTTCGGGCCGCCTGGTCCAGGGACTCTCCAGGTTCCAAGTGGCCGCCCACGAGGGTGAGTTGCAGCGGGGCGACAGGGGACGTGGCGGTTCTGCGGACGCACAGGGCGAAGCCGTTCGGGCGGAGCAGGACCTGGACCACGTCCGCGATCAGCCGGTACCTGTGGCGGCCGTGGGATGGGGGCTGGGACTCGTCGCTCACGCGAAGACCCCTCTCATGAGCCGCTCCACCGTGCGCCGCCCCCGGGCGGTCACCTGTGCGTCGTCGTGGCGGGGCCCGTAGGCCAGGGCACTGGCGGCATCGGCCGCGGCGAGGCATGTCAGAGCCCTTTCCTCCGCGTCGGTGAGCTGGCGCCCGTATCCCTCGAAGAGGGCACTCCGCAGCTCCGGCTGCGCGTCCCAGACGTCCCCCGCGAGCCGCACGAAGTCACCGGCCACCGGCCCCGCCGTGCCCCGCTCGAAGTCGACGAGCGCGCATCGCCGCCCGTCCCACAAGAAGTTGCGCTCCCAGAAGTCCCCATGCCGCAGTCCGACCGGCAAGGGCCCCACATTCCTCAACTCGCCTGCGGCGCGGCGCAGTACGTCCGCCTCAGCCGTGGTGAGGTGAGGCCCGGCCTCGAAGATGTGCCGGTCGACACCCGCGACCGTCGCCTCGCCGACGACCTGCTCGGCTTCCCGCCCTGCCCCGGCGTCCGGCGCCCCGGCCTCGTGGAAGCGGCGCAGCAGGGCCCCGGCCTGCCGGTGAACGGCACGACGCCGTACGGGCGACAGCCGCCTGTCCGCGACCAGCTGCGCGACGGGCACGCCCTCCACCGCTGTCAGTACGAGAGCCAGGTGCTCGGCCGAACTGTCCACGAGGCAGGGCCCGTTGCCCGCTCCCAGTGCGGGGACGGCATGCCGGTACGCGTACGTCTCCCGCGTATAGAACTCCGGCTTCGGCGACACCTTCACGAAGTACCGGCGCCCCGAGCGGGTGGCGACGACCTCCCACACGCGGGAGCCCGGCCGCCGCCGCGAGGCGCCCCGTACGCGATCGATCGGCCCGAGCACGGACTCCACCCACCGGGCGACCGCACCGGGCATCACCTCGGCTGTCACGGCCGTCCCGGCCCTTCTGCTTCGGCTCATGAGCGGGACCTCGGATCATCCGGTCGTGACGGCGCGTCAAACCCCGTACCGGGGGCGGCAGTTTCGAACGCAGGATGAACGGGCGGAACGGGCGCAGGAAGGGGCGAGGGATGCATGGCTGCTCCTGAGGGTGCGTGAGGCGGACAAGTGCTCGGAGAACGGGGGCCGAGCACGGCCCGTCACGGCTCTGAGGGGGCGAAATCTAGAACGCGAGTTCGGAACGCGGTCGGTGCCCTAGAGGTGCCGCCCTCCACCGGCGTGACGTTGCGTTCGAACCACTCCTGTGGGTCTGGGTCACCCGACTGGGGAATTGCGGCCGCTTCAGTCTCCTCGACCTCCTCGGCCTCCTCGTTCTCCTCAGTCGCCCCAACGCCCCCGCTGAGCGGACTCCACCACATGCCGCTTCAGCAGCCCGTCGAAACCGGCCGCCCGGATCCGGCGCACCAGCTCCACCGGCGACGCCCCGAGCGTGGCCGCGGTGTTCTCCAAGTTCCAGTCGTGCCGGGCCAGTTGCGACAGCAGATGGCCGCGGCGGATCTGGTTCTCGCCGAGGCGGATCGTCTTCAGGTACGCGACCCGGCCCTTGAGATCGGTGATCGCCTCGCCGATGTGCTGCTCGCGCTGCCGCTCGAAGGGAGGCAGGAACCGCACGAGCCGGTACCCGCCCATGCGCCGCAGCTGACGGAACTCGTACGCCTCGTCGAGCAGCCCGTTCGCCATCTGCGTGTCATGGGCCTCGGCCCAGGCGCGCTCCTGCTCGCGGGCGGCCGCGCGCAGGTCCGCGAGCGACCGGATCCGCGCATCGTCGGCGATCCTCGCTGCGAACTCGGACACCGGCTGCCCGTAGTACGCGTGCTGGTACACCAGCTCCCCGTACATGTCCTGCAGCAGCGAGGCGTGCAGGGCGCGGTAGTCGTCGGGGTGCGGCACCACGAACGCGGCGGCGAGCGCGTCCGCGGCGTACACCATGACGCCGCACTGCCCCGGGTGGATCTCGAAGATCCGCAGGGCGTCGTCGAGGCCCTCGACGGCCGCGCCCGCGTACGCCATCTCGGCGCGCGGCGACAGACCCCGGCGCAGCGCCCGCTGCGACCACTCGTCCCACAGGACGGAGGGGCCGCCGAAGTGGAGGGCGAGGTAGCCGTCCATGGCCAGGTGGAGCGGGAGGAAGCGGAGGCGCTGGGCGCCGGCGCGCTGGACCAGGCGGCGCAGGGGGACGGCGTGCACGGGCTCGTCGTCGGGGGCGTCGTAGTCCGAGCACAGCTGGGTGCCGTACGCCGCCTGCCACTGGCCGTCGCGCGCCCAGTCGGCCACGAAGCCGTGCGGGACGTACGAGGTGTAGACGGTGCCGCGGCCCGCCTCCACGGCGAGGAGCGCGTCCTCCAACAGCTCGCGGCGCAGCCGCAGATCTGTGATCGGTTCCTCGCGGACCAGCGGGACCAGGCGGATGCCGCCCCACACCTGGGCGGGGCGGGTGGTGAGTCCGGTGAGGTCGAGCCGGTTCATGGCGTGGTCTTCTCTGCGGAGGAGGTGTCGGCGGTCCGTGTGGTGGAGGTCTGTGCGCCGATGGTCTCTGCGTCGGCGGTCTGAGCGCGGTCGGCGCCGGTGAAGATGCTGACGCGGTTGTCCATGTAGGCCCGCAGCTCCGCGAGCCCCGTCCGCCCCTCTGCGAACTGCGCGAGCTCCACGAGCGCGGGCAGGTCCTCCGCGTCCCGGACCCCGGCCGTGGGCACGCTCGGGGCGAGCCGGCGCACGTCGAAGTCGGCCGCGTCGTATACGGGGTTGAGGTGGACGACGCTCGTACGGCGGTCCGGATCGAGCCGCGTGCGCCACACCCTCAGCACCTCGCCGGCCAGGCCGGGCGGCGCGTTGTCCCAGCCGTCCGAGACGATCACCAGGCGGGCGGGGGAGTGGTCGAGGGCGTCCAGGATGCGGGTGCCGAGCGGGGTCGCCCCGTAGGGGTAGGTGAGCAGCGGGTCGGTGCGGCCGGAGGTCCACAACGGCACGTAGCCCGTTGCCCGTTCGGCCGGTTGGGACTGTTCGTCCCGGTCGGCCAGTTCGGCGAGCAGGAAGTGGCAGGCGAGGGCCACTGCCAGCGGACGGCGGCGCTTCTGCCCGGAGCCCGACGCCGAGAAGCTGTCGTCGAGGACCGCCGCGACCCGCCCCCACGTCCCGGCGTGCGGCCCGGCGACGCGGCGTGCCGCGGCCCGCAGCGCATCCGTGAGCTCCGCGCGTCGCGCGGCCCGAGTGTCCAGGTCCAGGGACAGGACGTACGAGGCAAGTCGGGTCAGCGGCATGGCGGCCAGGTCCACGGCCACGTCGGCCTTGTGGGCCTGCGCCGAACCCTGCAGCCGCAGCCGCTCCCGGCGGGTCATCCGCGGCGCGATCCGCTCCAGGAACACCTTGCGCGGGATGCCGTGCTTGGCGGCGAACCCCTCGGCGACCGTGAACGGCAGGCGGTAGAGGGCGCCCTGCTCGTAGTGGGCGCGGCGGAAGGTGTCGAGGAGCGGGTGCTCGTAGCGGATGCGGGTGCGCGGTGCGAAGAGGAAGTCGCCGAGTTCGGCGGGGTGCCGGTTGCTCGCGGAGCCCGTATCGCCGCTGCCGTGGCTGTGGCCGCCCCCGCTCCCGCCCCCGTCCCCGTCGCGGTCGCGGTCGCGGTCGAAGGGCAGATGCACATGCCGGGCCACGGCCTTGAACCCGCTCCGGTACTTCACGGCGTCGAAGCCCGCGTCGGGCCGTGCCGCGATCCAGTCGCGCATGATCGCGCGGGTGCGGCGGTTGTTGACGCCCGCCCGGCGCACCGCGCCGAAGAGCCGGTACACGCGCTGCGGCGGCAGGACCGCGAGCCGGGCGGCGATGAGCCGCCCCTCGGCGCGACGCTGTTCGGCGCCGACCTCGCCCGCGGTGACCAGGAGCCGTTCGACGATGCGGGCGGCGTTGTGGTCGTTGATGTCGAGGGCGAGAGTCGCGGCGTACAGCTCGCGGTAGTTGACGCGTACGTACTCATGCAGGAAGTCCAGGGACATGTGCTGCTCGGCCGCGTCCGAGCGGAACTCGCGCTGGCCGCTGGAGGTGATCGCCGCGTTCACGAACTGCAGCACGTCCTCGGCGGCGATCAGGTCGGCGTGCGTCTCCATGGTGTCCCCGTCGGTGAGTGGGTGCCGGCCGGGGAATGGGGGCACGAACTGCGAATGCATTGCTGTACAGGCAAGAGTCGGAAGTCGCACCGAAGTCCCGCGGCCGGCCCCTCGAACGTAACACCCGGGCCGGGCCGACCCCTCATGGTTTTCCTTCGACGGGGACGGAGACGTTCCTCCGGTGCGAATGCGAGCACAGCGGCAATCGCAAACATCGAGAACGATCAACAGGAAGCAGACCGGCGATGACTGCCCCACCCTGAGGCGTCCCCTCTCGCGAGGGGGGGGCGAGGTAGTGAGGCCGCGACGCCGAGAACAGCGTCCTCTTCTTCGCTTTTCGAACATACGGCAGCATGGCCGGAACGTGAAGAAAGTAATCTCTCAGAAAGAAAAGCGGACGCACCGGCCCACGCAGGCGGTCTGAGTCACGGCAGCACGATGCCCCCTCACTAGATGGCGAGGGGGCATCGAAACGGCGCTCGTCTACTAGGACTTGGCCTTGTCGTAAGCCTCGCGGATCGACGCGGGGACTCGGCCGCGGTCATTGACCTCGAAGCCGTTGTCCTTCGCCCAGGCGCGGATCGCCGCAGTGTCGGAGCTGTTACTGCCCGTCGCGGACTGGCGCTTCGCCCCCTGGCCCTTCGTACGCCCGGTCTTACGGGCGGCCTTGATAAAGGGGCCGAACGCGCCGAGCATCTGCTCGTAGCTGTCCGGTCCGAGGTCGATCTCGTAGGCCACGCCGTCGAGAGAAAACGTGTGCGTTGCGGCCTCTTCGGACTCCTCACCGGTGAGGTCGTCGATGTAGAGGGTAACGATTTTTTGCGCCACGGTGCTTCCCTGTGTTTGCTGCGGCTGAGGGGAAGACCATCTAACCACGGAGTGGGAATTCATACCATCGCCCCGGCAGAACAGCCTTATCCGGCACGGGTGTTGCGTTTCTTCAGGGCCACCGCATTTACCAGGCAGGCCGATCGACGCAGTCCCGGCCGAACCAGTCCCTGAACGACATGGGGAGTAAGCAGGGCGCCGAACTCTTCGCCCTCTGCCCGGACTTGCCGCACGTGGGCGCCAGCAGGGTCAGGGGCAGGTGACGACCTGGCCCGCCCAGGACAGGCCGCCGCCGAAGGCGAGGAGCAGTACCGGGGCGCCTGCGGGGACCGCCCGGCGTTCGGTCAGCTTGGACAGGGCCAGTGGCACCGACGCGGCGGACGTGTTGCCGGAGTCGACGACGTCGGTGGCGACGACTGTGTCGGCGGAGAGGTGCAGCGCGCGGGTGATGGCTTCGATGATCCGCAGGTTGGCCTGGTGCGTGTCGACGCCCGCGAGGTCGGTGAGGGCGATTCCGGCGCGGTCGCAGGCGTCGCGCGCTATGGCGGGCAGCTCGGTGGTGGCCCAGCGGAAGACGGTCTGGCCGTCCTGCGCGAAGCGCGGGTGCCAGTCGTCGAGCAGGCGGACGGCGCTGCCCCGGGAGGGGTCCGAGCCCCAGGCCACCGGGCCGATGCCCGCCGTCTCGTGGGCGCTGACGACGGCCGCGCCCGCACCGTCGCCGAGTAGGACGCAGGTGCTGCGGTCGGTGTAGTCGGTGACGTCGGACATCTTCTCGGCGCCGATGACGAGGGCGTGCCGTGCGGCCCCGGCCCGTACGGCGTGGTCGGCGCCCGCGAGCGCGGTGGTGAACCCGGCGCAGCCGTTGTTGAGGTCGTAGGCGACGGCCGCCGGGATGCCGAGACGGCCCGCGACCTGGGCGGCGGTGGAGGGGCAGCGGTCGATGGCGGAGCAGGTCGCGACCGTGACCATGCCGATGTCGGACGGCTGGAGGCCGGAGGCGGAGAGTGCCTTGCCCGCGGCGGCGGCCGCCATGTCGGTCACCGACTCGTCGGGGGCGGCGATGCGGCGGGTGGCGATCCCGGTCCTGCGGCGGATCCACTCGTCGCTGGTGTCGACCATGCCGGCCAGGTCGTCATTGGTGAGGACGCGGGTGGGCTGGTAGTGGCCCAGGGCGGCGATGCGGGATCCGGACACGAGGCGCTCCTAAGAGAGGCGAGGCGAAGGGTCTGGCTTGCGACGCCCGGAATATAGCAACCGATCGGTCGGAAGTTAAATGGGGGGCGGTTGGCTACGATGGGCGCCATGAGCCCCCGCAAGTCCGTCGCCGAGGCCCGCAGGACGCGGGAGCGCATCGTGGACCGTGCCATCTCGCTCGCCTCGGTCGACGGGCTCGAGGGCCTGACCATCGGGCGGCTCGCCACCGACCTCGGCATGAGCAAGGCCGGGGTCCTCGGGCACTTCGGCACCAAGGAAGCCCTCCAACTCGCCGCCCTCGAAGGGGCGTCGGCGATCTTCTCCAGGGTGGTGTGGGAGGGCGCGCAGGACGAACAGCCCGGCCTGCGGCGGCTGCGCGCGGTCTGCGAGGCGTGGCTCTCGTATCTGGAGGCGGAGCGCGAAGTCTTCCCCGGCGGCTGCCTGTTCACGACGGCGGCCGTCGAGTTCGACGCCCGGCACGGGGTGCTGCGGGACGCGGTGGCGCGCCTCGTCAGGCTCTGGCGGCGGCGCCTGACGGGCGAGGTGCGCACCGCCGTCGCGGCCGGGGAGCTGCCTGCCGGGACCGAGCCGGAGCAGGTCGCGTACGAGATCGTCGGCGTCTATCTGGCGCTGAACCAGGAGATCCAGCTTCTGGGTGCCCCCGACGTCGCCGCGGTGCGTACGCGCCGGGCCCTCGACCGGCTGCTCGCGAATCCGTGAAGAGCCTCGGGGGGGCTGAGGTCATGTGGACTTCATGATCAGGATTCGCTAGCGGAAAATTCATCTCATCGTTGAGCAAATCGGTCACTAGATCGGGGCAATGCTCAGCGATGTCCGGCCCCTGGCCTCTCTAGCGTCTGGTTGTACGCGAGTGCGTGACCGAACCAGAAAGGCCCCCATGTCCCTCCCGGATACCGACGTCCGCCCGGACGCCGAGTTCGACTCCCTGATCGCCGGCCCTCTGCCTCCCGCCTCCCCCATCTCTTCCGCCTCTTCCACCTCCTCCGCCTCTTCTGCCTCTCCCGCCCGGCCGCCCCTGCCCGAGCCGCAGTCCGAGGCCGAACTCCTGGTCATCGAGCGGACCCCCACCGAACTCCCGGCCACCGAGATGTCGCCCGACGACGCCTGCCGCAGGGTGCGCGACGAGCTGATGCTGGACGGCAACGCACGCCTGAACCTCGCCACGTTCGTCACCACGTGGATGGAGCCGCAGGCCCGGCAGCTCATGCAGGAGACGGCCGAGAAGAACCTCGCGGACCGGGCCGAGTACCCGCGCATCACGGCCATGGAAGAGCGGTGCGTACGGATGCTGGGGCGGCTCTGGCACGCACCGCGCCCCGAGCTCGTGCGGGGCTGCTCCACCACCGGGTCCAGCGAGGCGGCCATGCTCGGCGGGCTCGCCCTCAAGCGCCGCTGGCAGGCGCGCCGCCGCGCGGCGGGCCAGGACACCGCCCGGCCGAACATCGTGATGGGCGCGAACGTCCAGGTCTGCTGGAAGAAGTTCGCCAACTACTTCGAGGTCGAGCCCCGTTGCGTCCCGATGGAACCCGGCCGCCACCACCTGACCGCCGACGACCTCACCGCCTACTGCGACGACAACACCATCGGCGTCGTCGCCGTGCTCGGGTCGACGTTCGACGGCTCCTACGAGCCGGTCGCCGAGATCTGCGCGGTCCTCGACGCGTACCAGTCCGCCACCGGCACCGACATCCCCGTCCATGTGGACGGGGCCTCGGGCGCCCTGGTCGCGCCGTTCCTCGACCCGGACCTGCGGTGGGACTTCCGGCTCCCGCGCGTCGCGTCCATCAACACCTCAGGGCACAAGTACGGCCATGTCTTCCCCGGCATCGGCTGGGCGCTGTGGCGCGACGGCGACGCGCTCCCGGACGACCTCGTCTTCAACGTCGACTATCTGGGCGGCAGTTCGCCCACCTTCTCGCTGAACTTCTCCCGGCCCGGGGCGCACGTCGTCGCGCAGTACTACAGCTTTCTGCGGTACGGCTTCGCGGGCCTGCGGCGCCTCGCGGCCGAGAGCCGCCGCACCGCCCGCTCCCTCGCCCTGGAGATCGAACGCCTCGGCCCGTACGAGCTGATCACCGACGGCTCCGAACTCCCCGCCCTGGCGTTCCGACTCGCCCCCGGGACCGGCGACTTCACGGTCTTCGACGTCTCGGACGCCATGCGCTCCCGGGGCTGGCAGCTGCCCGCCTACACCTTCCCCGCGAACTGCGAGCACATCGCCGTGCTGCGCCTGGTCCTGCGCACGGGCTTCACCGCGGACCTCGCCCGCCTCTTCATCAACGACCTGAGGCGCACCACGGAAGCCCTCATGGCGCGCGGCACAGCCTGGTGACGCTCGCTTCCGCCAGGGAATCCGCGAGCTCCGCGAGACCGGCGATCCCTCCGTCCCCGTCCCCGCCCCCGTTTCCGCTCCGGCCCAGGGTGTGCAGCGCCAGAACATGCCCCCGGATCACGGACTTGACGTCGCCGACGCCCACCTGAACGCCGGCGGCCCGCAGTTCGCCGAGGAGCCGCTCGCCCCGTACGGCCGCGGCTTCCGGTGAGCTGTCGCCGGAGGGGGCCGCGGCCCGCTTCCTGCATACGATGACGGAGTCCAGGTTCGACGGTTCCTTGCCGCCCTTCGTGACGCTGGTGCTCATCTCGCCCTTGATCGGCTGGATGGCCGTGACGGCGAGACCGGCGTCGGCGAGGGCCTCCACGATGCTCACCCATCCTGAGAGCCGCGCCTGGTGATACGTGAAGGCCAGCAACCCGCCTGGTTTCAGGACCCGTTCGCATTCCTTCCAGACCCGCGAGATCGCGTCCCTGAACTGCTGCGGGTCGGCGCTCTGCACTTCCTCCGTGTTTCTGGTCGTCCCTTCGGCGGGGTAGCCGGGGAAGGGCTTCATGCCGGTGAGCCAGGCGTGGAAGAAGTCGGCGAGTTCTGAATAGTGGACGTTGTCCATATAGGGCGGGTCGGTGATGACGAGGTCGACGGATTCCGAAGGGATGTCCGTACGGGACGAATCGCCGTTTCGGATGTACACGTCGTGCCCGTCCGTGAGCCCGTGCTCGGGCCACCCGTCCACGAGTTGCCCATCGAAGGGAACCGACAATCCCGTCGCTCTCTGCACGCGCCCGTCCGCCAGCACTTGGTCGAAGGGGGCGCTCTTGTAGTCGTGGGCACGGAGCACGCGGCTGCGGAACAACGTGGAGAAGGAACCGGACGAGGCGGGCGTTCCCCACGGGTGGGCTTCCAGCGGAGTGCGTTCCGGCTTCAGGATGTGGTGGCTGAACATGTGCCGGACGGCTCCTGTTCCTTCGCCCTTGAAGGAACAGAACATGTTGTTGAATTCGAGCGTCCCGGAGAACAGGGCGACCAGCGCCTCCCGTTCGGCCTCGCCCACGTCCAGGTCGCGGATCGCGGCGCCGAGGAGTCCCAGCGAGTAGAGCTGCCGGTCGTTGAAGAACTGGCGCCACTCGGTGAACCCCCACCGCATGGCCTGGCGCGTGTTCTCCCCGAGGTCGAGCCGGCCGGTCGGCAGCACCAGCTCCTGCTCGGCGGCGGCGAGAAGGTCCGCGCACTCCGCGTACAGGGCCCTGTCGAACGCGTCGACGGGCTCGTACCGCTTCTTGCCGTCGTTGCCCAGAACGAGCTTCGCGAACATCTCGCGCTCGGGAATTCTTCCCTTCAGGGCATCGAGCACCTTGGAGGTATGACCGCTGGGGCAGGTGACCTGACTCCGATTGACGGCGCCTTCCTTGCCGAAGCGATGCCCCTTGCGACACGTCGCCGCATCGAAGTCGTAGCGCCCGGTCTGCACGTCCAGACACTCGGGGCAGACCAGTTGGGCTTCGGGAACTCGCTTCGGGTAGGCGTGCTGCGAGTACACATGGCTGGAGAAAAGGCGGGTCCTGGCATCGCATTGCGGGCAGTGCGCCGCCGTGACCCAGAAGTAGTAGAGGACCGTCTCTCCGCTTTCGGCGCGGTGGACGCGGTCGATCTCTTCCCTGCACCTGGTCTCGACGTCCTTGAAAGCGCCCTGCAATTCCGCGAGATCCCACCGCTGCACGGCCTGACGCTGAACGAGCGTCGCGACCGGATTGATGTCCGAACCGATTACCGAGGCGCCCATTTTCACCGCTTCGACAACGGTCGTGCCGGACCCCGCGAAGGGATCGAAGACGACCACACCGGGCAGGGTGACGGCACTGCCGTAGGTGCGCAGGGCATCACCCTCCGCCTCGGTGACGGCGGCGGCAAGAATGCCGCGAAAGACACTGCCCAGGCGCTTGGCCCACCATTTGTGCGTGCTGGTCGCGGGGCGATGGACTTCCTTGCGCCACGACTCGTTCTCGGCGATCTTGCTGAGTTCCACGGCAGGGAAGGAGTACTCAAGTGCGGACGAGGCCGGAACGCGCGAGTATGCCTGGGACTCCGTAGCGAAGTGGAACTCCGTAGCGAAGAGGGCCAGGTCGTCGGCGCTCGGGTTCTTCATCGATCTCATCCAGTTGAGTACTTGCGGGGGACTCGCCTCGTGGGCTTCATGGCAACTGCGCCGGCCGGATCTCCTGCCGCCCGGTACGCCATGAATTTGCGCGCGGTACCGGCTGTCGGATTCTCTGCGAGTTCCGTGCGCAGCGAGTTGTCGTCGAAGTCGAAGGTGTATTTCGCCGCGATTCTATCAGCATCGGTCCGCACCAGATTTCCGGCCGACCGCAGGGCATCGAGCTCGTCGAGCTCCGCATTCTCGGGCGCGATCAGCGTGCAGTTTCCGACCAGACCGTCCGCCAGCGCATAGGGAGTTGGCGCGACGTACATCTTGCGGTCGCGCACCAATATGTCCCCGTAGGAGCCGAAGTCGCGGAAGCTGTCGTTCTTGTGCTCGTAGTCGTGGTGGGCATTCAGGAAATCGCCATGGCAGACGACGAGATCGAGAACGGCGAATTCATCTCTCTCGGGCCTCTTGGGATATCTGCCGAATACGTAGTAGATGGACCGTCCGTCGTGCACACCCGTCGCGAGCTGGCTGTTGCAGTCGAAATCGGCCTGCCTGCCCGGATCTTCGAGCCCCTTCACCTCGTAACCCTCGAGGTGATCGGTGATGACGTAGTCCGGGTACTTGTTCCGCTTCGTCTCTTCCCAGCCGAAGCCCGTCTCGTCGAGGCGATCGCCCACCCAGTCCTGAAAGTGGAACTCCTTGTCCCGCCTGCTTCTGCGGTGGATCAACTCCCCGCGCCGCATGGCCTCGAAGCAGGAGAGGAACAAGGAGGTCACGGTCACCGCTGTCACGATTCATCCCTTTTGCGGCCGGTGCTGCTGCTGTCGACTGGTGTGCCGGGAACACTAGCCGGACCGGACGCGCGGGCTCGCCCTCCGAGACGTGCGTGAAGCCGTCGGACGGGTCGCCGAGGTAGCCCGCACCCCGAGGGCGCATCGACAAGCGTGCGGCGATACTCGACGCCGCGTTCACCGTCTTCGCGCGGCGCGGCTACGCGCGGGCGTGCGTGAAGGAGATCGCCGAGGAGGCCGCGGTCGCCAAGCCGACCGTCTACAACCACCTCAGCGACAAAGAGAACCTCTTCCGCCACGCGATGGCCGCGGCCGCCGACGTCGTGATGGCCGAGAGCCTCGCCGTCGTCGAGCGGCTGCGCGTACCCGGGGCGGCGGCCGGAGCAGCGGCCGGGGCGGAGATCAGGGGCACGCTCGACGAGCTCGGCCGGGGACTCCTCAAGGTGTGCTGCGGTGAACGGGCCCGGGCGCTCAGGGCGTTGACGTACGCGCAGCTCGCCACGTTCCCCGATCTGGCCGAGGTGGTGCAGGGGCGCACGGCGGAGCGGCTCGGGGCGGCGCTGTCCGACCGGTTCGCGCGGCTCGCGCTCGCGGGGCGGCTGCGGATCACGGATCCGGACGGGGCGGCGGAGCAGTTCATGGCCCTGCTCACCGGGCCGATGGAGGCACGCTCCCGGCTCGGCACCCGGCGGGTGAGCGCCGCCGAGACGCGGGAGGTCGCTCGGGCGGCCGTCGACACGTTCCTGAAGGCGTACGGGGTTGAGGCGGACCCGAACTAGGGCCTGTCCGGCCTCGACTCGGCGCGGGTTCTGGCCGACGCGCTCTGTTTAGAGGCCGGATACCCGGATAGTCGGGTGGTGCCGCCGGACAGGACGGACGGTGCAGCCCTGCATCGCCTGACCGGGAGCGGCTGATGGGCGGAGGTACCGCCATGACCGAGAACATGTGGAATTACCCGGCCACTGCCGGCCACGCCCCGACCTGTGATCTCACGGGGTACAGGGTGGAGGCGACCGACGGGCACATCGGGAAGGTCGACAAGTACTCCAACGCCGTCGGTTCGCAGTACATCGTCGTGGACACCGGTATGTGGATCTTCGGCAAGGAGGTCCTGCTGCCTGCGGGCACCATCGTGAGCATCGATGCCGAGGCGGAGACGGTGCACGTGGCGCGCACGAAGGCCGAGATCAAGAGCGCGCCGGAGTTCGACAAGGAAAAGCACCTCGGTGACCCCGACTATCACGACCAGCTCGGCTCGTACTACGGCACGCCGGGCGCACCCGGTACGCCGGGTACACCTGGTGCTCCGGGCACGCCTGGTGCTCCGGGTGCGGGGCCGACGACACCCGGCCGCCCCATGATCTGACGGGCTGTCATGTGGGTGGCAGGGGGAGAGGGCCGGGCCGCCGTTCGTCGCGGCCCGGCCCTCGTGCTCCCGCTCCCGGGGTCCGGGCTTCAACCGCCCGGGCGCTGCCACATGGCCGTGTCAGGAAAGAGGCCGCAGGATGGATGGGGCGCCACTTTGCCCCGTATGCGAGAAATTGCCGTATGCGAGAAGTGGTCGTATACGGGAAATCGCCCGTCCATGCGTCTATGCGTCCATGCGTCCATGCGAGAAAACATCCATCGAAAGGTGCGCGCAGTCCATGAATGACCTCACAGGCGAAGCGACCACCACGGACGCCGGAGTTCCGGTCGAAAGCGATGAGCACTCGCTCACGGTCGGCGCCGGCGGGCCGATCCTGCTGCAGGACTCGTATCTGATCGAGCAGATGGCGCAGTTCAACCGGGAACGGATTCCCGAGCGGCAGCCGCACGCCAAAGGCAGCGGCGCCTTCGGCCACTTCGAGGTCACGGGCGACGTCAGTGCCTACACGAAGGCCGCGCTCTTCCAGCCGGGCACCCGGACTGAGCTGGTGACCCGGTTCTCCACCGTCGCCGGTGAGCGCGGCAGCCCGGACACCTGGCGGGACCCGCGCGGTTTCGCGGTGAAGTTCTACACGACCGAGGGCAACTACGACATGGTCGGGAACAACACCCCGGTCTTCTTCGTGAAGGACCCGATGAAGTTCCAGCACTTCATCCGGTCCCAGAAGCGCCGGGCGGACAACAACCTCCGCGACCACGACATGCAGTGGGACTTCTGGACCCTCTCGCCCGAATCCGCGCACCAGGTCACGTGGTTGATGGGAGACCGCGGCATTCCGCGTACCTGGCGCCACATGAACGGCTACACCTCGCACACCTACATGTGGATCAACGCCGAGGGCGAGCGGTTCTGGGTGAAGTACCACTTCAAGACCGACCAGGGCATCGAGTACTTCACTCAGCACGAGGGTGACCAGATGTGCGCGGCGGACACCGACTACCACACCCGGGATCTCTTCGAGCACATCCGCGACGGCGACTTCCCCAGCTGGACGCTGTTCGCGCAGATCATGCCGTACGACGATGCCGCCACCTACCGCTTCAACCCGTTCGACCTGACCAAGGTGTGGCCGCACGCCGACTACCCGCTCGTCGAGGTCGGCAGGATGACCCTGGACCGCAACCCGACGGACAACCACGCCGAGATCGAGCAGGCGGCGTTCCAGCCGAACAACCTGGTCCCGGGCATCGGTCCGAGCCCCGACCGGATGCTGCTGGCGAGGCTGTTCTCCTACGCCGACGCGCACCGCCACCGCATCGGCGGCAACTACCAGCAGCTGCCGGTCAACGCCCCCGTAGCGCCCGTGCGCACGTACTCCAAAGACGGCGCCATGGCCTACCGCAAGACCGAGGACCCGGTGTACGCGCCGAACTCCAAGGGCGGCCCGGCGGCCGACACGGACCGCTACGGCACCCCGCCCAGCTGGTACGCGGACGGCGACATCACCCGCGCCGCCTACGTCGACCACGCCGAGGACGACGACTGGGGCCAGCCGGGCACCCTGGTGCGCGAGGTCCTCGACGACGCCGCCCGCGACCGTCTCGTGGACAACGTCGTCGGTCACCTGCTCAACGGGGTGAGCGAACCGGTGCTCGTGCGGGCCTTCGCGTACTGGTCGAACATCGACAAGGCCATCGGTGAGCGCATCGAGCGGGGAGTGCGGGCCAAGGCGGACGAGAAGGACCCCAAGGCCGCGGAGCAGGGGAACCCGGCGCGCAGCAGCATGCAGGACAAAGCCTGATCCCTGCTCTCCTTGATCGTTACGTGCGAGGCGCGCAGAGAGGTCAGACCGGCGACTTCATCACGTCTCCGTCACCTCCGTCACCGCCAGCGCCCCGCCCCGCAGACTGCCGAGCCACAGCCGTCCCTCCGCGTAGTACGCGCTGGTCGCGATGCGGAAGCCCCGGGGCGGCCGCCGGACGTCGTGGACCGTGCGGCCCCCGTCCGGATCGACGGCGAGTGCGCGGACCGACGGCCGCGGGCCCGGCAGCAGGCGGGGCGGCAGCGCCGCGAGCGTCCGGCGCAGGGCGGCCGGGCCCCGGTGCAGCAGTGCGACCAGCGGGTCGCGCGGTCCGGCGAGCGCGACCCAGATCAGGCCGTCGTCCGCGACCGTGAGGTTGTCGGGGAAGCCGGGCAGCGCGTCGGCCAGGACGTCGTGCTCCCCGGCCCGCTCGCCGTCGAGGCGGACGCGGACGAGGCGGTACGCGCCGGTCTCGGCGACCACCGCGTACGACTCGTCCGCGGTGAGGACCACACCGTTGGCGAACTGCACGCCGTCGAGGAGGACTTCGGCGGAACCGTCGGTGCCGAGGCGGATCAGCCGGCCGGTGCCGACGTGCTCCAGCAGGTCGCGCTTCCAGTCCGGCAGACCGTGGCGGGCACTGGCGTCGGTCACGTACACGGTCCCGTCCCTGGCCTCCACCACATTGCTGCACAGGCCCAGCGGGACGCCCTGCGCGGCGGTGAGCAGGACGCGCACCGTCCGCGTGGCGAGGTCGACCGCCAGCAGGCCGCGCTCGGCGTCGCACACGAGCAGCGTGCCGTCGGACCGCAGCGTCAGGCCCAGCGGGCGTCCTCCGGTGTGCGCCACCTCGCGCACCCGGCCGGTGGCGGGGTCGACGCTCAGGATGCGCCCGTCCGCCACTCCGGTCAGGAGCCCGCCCCTGCCGTCACCGGTGACGTGCTCGGGTCCCTCCCCGCCGAGCGGCAGCAGCCGTAAGGCGGCGGATCCGTCGTTCCTGCGGGGCATCGTCACTCCTGCGGGTCGTCGGCGTCACGGTCGCGGCGGGCCCGTACGCAGCGGATCATCTCCTCAGCGTAGGGGAGGGCGACGCACAGCCCGACCCCGGCGGTGATCGCACCGAGGTAGCCCGCAGGCAGGGGGCGCCGCTTCGGCAGGAGCTTCCAGGCGTCGGCCCGGCCGTCGCCCTTCATGGCCGCCCGGACCTGGTCCCAGTGCAGGCACGTGGTGAACGCGGCGGCCGTCAGCGGCAGCACTTCGAGGAAGCTGTGGATGTGCTGTTCGACGGGCCGCACCTCACGCTTGTCGGTGGCCAGCGACACGTCCCACAGCGCGGTCGCCCCGTGGGTGAGCGCCGCGCCGCCCATCAGGGACAGCACCAGCGGGTTGATCCTGGCGGTGAGCCCCGCGACGACGGGCACGCCGGCCTCGGTCATCATCAGGGCGTGCACCGCCGACTCCCGTACCCCACTGGTGTGTTCGATGTCCGAGCGGCGGTGCATCACCCAGTCGGCGACGGCCGGGACGAACCACAGGGGCAGGACGCCGTACAGCAGGAACCTCCGGCTGGCGTTCTCCACGTCGTCCGCTCCCGGCGGGATCCGCAGGTCGGGGTGGGAGCGCCAGCGCTGCCAGCGGGTGAGCGTCGAACGGCGGCGGATGCCCATGACTTCCTTTCGTCGGAATGCTTTTCGTGGGTGCGGTGCGGAGTCCGTCAGCGTGCGGTGAGCCGGAACTGGCTCTCGCGTTCCTGGTCCCCGGAGACCGACCCCGCGTCCTCGACGGTGAAGGCATGCGCCAGGGCCGCGCGAACGGTCGTCACGTCGTGCGGCGCGCCCTGTGCGGTCAGGGACACCGGGCCGTCGAGACCGCCCGTCCGCGACCCGCCCGCCGTGTTCGGGTCTGTCGTCCCGGCGTCCAACTCGGCGGTCCAGACCGTGGCTTGTCCGGCACCGGCACCGGCGTCGGGGGCGCCCTGTGCGGGGGAGCGGTCGGGGAACTCCTCGGTGAGATGCGTGAGCACACAACGGGCGTCGTGTTCCGTGCAGTTGCTCACGGTCACGGTGACCGGGTGCTGGTTGAGCGTGGTGTTCATGAGGCTCTCCTGGGGCGTCGGTGTGGTCTTGGGGGTTGGGGGGGGCGGGCCCTGGGTTCAGCCGGTCCACCGCCACTCGACGATCTCGGGCAGGTCGGTGCCGTGCTCGCGGATCCACCGGTGGTGCCGGGTGCGGGCGTCGGCCATGCGCTGCCGGGTCGCGGCGGCGGGCACCGCGAGTCCCGGCACGCGGTCGATGACGTCCATGACCAGGCGGTAGCGGTCGAGGTCGTTGCGGACGACCATGTCGAAGGGCGTCGTCGTGGTGCCCGATTCCTTGTAGCCGCGCACGTGCAGGTCGGCGTGTCCGGCCCGCCGGTACGTGAGGCGGTGGATGAGCCACGGATAGCCGTGGTAGCCGAAGATGACCGGCTTGTCGCGGGTGAAGAGGCCGTCGTACGTGGCCTCGCTCATGCCGCACGGGTGCTCCTCGGCCGGGAGCAGCGTGGTCATGTCGACGACGTTGACGACCCGCACGGCGAGGTCCGGCAGGTGCTGGCGCAGGAGTTGGGCCGCGGCGAGGACCTCCTGGGTGGGGACGTCGCCCGCGCAGGCGAGCACCACGTCGGGCTCGCCCCCGTGCTCCGTTCCGGCCCACTCCCACACGCCTGCCCCGCGGGCGCAGTGGGTGCGTGCCTGGTCCAGGGGGAGCCAGTCGGGGCTCGGGTTCTTGCCCGCGACGACGACGTTGACGTGGTCGCGGCTGCGCAGGGCCCGGTCGGCCACGACGAGCAGGGTGTTGGCGTCCGGCGGGAGGAAGACGCGGACGACCTCGGGGCTCTTGTTGAGGACGTGGTCGATGAAGCCGGGGTCCTGGTGGGAGAAGCCGTTGTGGTCCTGGCGCCAGACGTGCGAGGTGAGCAGGTAGTTGAGGGAGGCGATGGGGGCGCGCCAGGGCAGTGCGCGGGAGGTCTTCAGCCACTTGATGTGCTGGTTGACCATCGAGTCGACGATGTGCACGAACGCCTCGTAGCAGGAGAACAGCCCGTGGCGCCCGGTGAGCAGGTAGCCCTCCAGCCAGCCCTGGCACATGTGTTCCGACAGCACCTCCATGACCCGGCCCTGCGGATCGAGGTTCTCGTCGACGGGGAGCATGCGCTCCTGCCATGCCTTGCCGCTGGCGGCGTAGACGGCCTGCAGCCGGTTGGAGGCGGTCTCGTCCGGCCCGACGAGGCGGAAGGTGCGGTCCCGCGCCGTGTCCGCCATGAGGCGTGCCAGCAGGCCGCCGAGGACCTCGGTGGGGGAGTGCAGGGTGGCGCCGGGCTTGTCGACCGCCACCGCGAAGTCCTCCAGCGGCGGCAGGGGCAGGTCGCGCAGCCGCAGCCCGCCGTTCGCGTACGGCGTGGAGCCGAGGCGCCTGGTGCCCTCGGGGACGCAGGCCAGGACCTGGGCGCTGGGCCGGCCGTCGTCGTCGAAGAGCTCCCCGGGCCGGTACGAGCGCAGCCAGCTCTCCAACTGGGCCAGGTGCGCGGGGTTCTCGCGCACCTCGGGGAGGGGGACCTGGTGGGCGCGCCAGGTGTTCTCGACCGGTACGCCGTCGACCTCTTCGGGGCCGGTCCATCCCTTGGGGGTGCGCAGCACGACCATGGGCCGGCGCACGGGGGCGGCGGCCTCGCCGGTGCGGGCGGCGCGCTGGTGGTCCGCGATGAGGTCGAGTGCCCGGTCGAGGGCGGCGGCCAGTTCCTGGTGCACCCGCGCCGGGTCGTCGCCCTCGACGTGGAGGGGGAGGTGGCCGTAGCCGCGCAGCAGGGCGTCGAGTTCGTCGTGCGGCATCCGGGCGAGCAGCGCCGGGTTGGCGATCTTGTAGCCGTTCAGGTGCAGGATCGGCAGGACGGCGCCGTCGTGCACGGGGTCGAGGAACCTGCCGGAGTGCCAGGACGCGGCCAGCGGACCTGTCTCCGCCTCCCCGTCGCCCACCACGCACGCGACGACGAGCCCCGGGTGGTCGAAGGCGGCTCCGTATGCGTGGGTCAGGGAGTAGCCGAGCTCGCCGCCCTCGTGGAGGGAGCCGGGAACCTCCGGTGCCACGTGGCTGGGCACCCCGCCGGGGAACGAGAACTGCCGGAACAGGCGCTCCATCCCCGCCTCGTCGCGGCTCACGTCCGGATACACCTCGCTGTAGCTGCCCTCCAGCCAGGTGTTGGCGAGGACGGAGGGGCCGCCGTGCCCGGGTCCCCAGACGCACAGGGCGTCCAGGTCCCGCCGCTTGATGACGCGGTTCAGGTGGGTGTGGACGAGGTTCAGGCCGGGGGAGGTCCCCCAGTGGCCGAGCAGCCGCGGCTTGATGTGCTCCGGGCGCAACGGCTCGCGCAGCAGCGGGTTGGACATCAGATAGATCTGCCCCGCCGCCAGGAAGTTGGCGGCGCGCCAGTGGGCGTCCAGCGCGCTCAGCTCGTCTTCTGTCAGTGCGGGGGCGGCTGGATCGGCCGTGGTCATCGGATGCTCCCGGGACGGAACGAGATGGGCGGGCCTGGTCGTGGTCGGGCGGAGGCGGGGCCTCCCGCGGTGGGCGGCGGGGCCTCCCGCGGCCGGGCGGCTGCGCGGTGGCCGCGAGGACGGTCGCTCGCGAGTTCCCACGGACACCGAACGCATGCGCCCGGTGCCGGGCCCCTCCCAGCGTGACCCACTCGGCCCGCCCACGCATCCAGGTCGCGGCCCCGGGCCGCGCATGACGCTCTCCCGTCGTGGGTACGCGGGACGTCCCGCGCACCCACGGTGATGTGGCGAGACGCCGCGCGGTGTGAGCCCCTGGAAGGGGGCTCCGCTCTACGGAAGGACATGACATGCCCGCAGGATCAAGCCGCAAGAGGGAACGCCAGTACGAGCACGTGAAGGCGAGCGCGAAGAAGCGCGGCGAGTCCACGGCGCGGGCCGAGGAGATCGCGGCGCGCACCGTGAACAAGGAGCGGGCTCGCGCCGGAGAGTCCCGTACCGCCAGCCGTACCTCTGTCAAGGACCCCAAGTCTGCCTCGGAGCGCGGAGGTTCACGCTCGCACCAGGGTGCGCAGGGCCGCACCAAGGACCAGCTCTACGCCGAGGCTCAGCGCAAGAACATCAAGGGCCGCTCGTCGATGAACAAGGCGGAACTGGCCAAGGCGGTGGGGCGCTGAGCAGACCACGTGAGGAGCGCGTGATGACACGCTACGGATACTTCCTGGCGAGCGAGGAGTTCGCCCCCGCGGAGCTGCTGGACCAGGCCAGGGCCGCCGAGCAGGCGGGCTTCGACTGCCTGGCGATCTCCGACCACTACCACCCGTGGACCGGTGAGCAGGGCCAGAGCCCCTTCGTCTGGACGATGATCGGCGCACTCGCCCAGGTCACGTCACTGCCCGTGACCACGTTCGTCACCTGCCCCACCGTCCGGATGCATCCGGCGGTGAACGCCCAGGCCGCCGCCACCGCGGGCGTGGTCACAGGAAATCGGTTCCGCTTCGGCGTGGGCACCGGAGAGGCGCTCAACGAGCACATCCTCGGCGATACGTGGCCGGCCGCGGACGTCCGCATGGAGATGCTCGAAGAAGCCGTCCAGATCATCCGGAGCCTCTTGACCGGGGACGAGGTCACCCACAGGGGGCGTCACTACACCGTGGAGAACGCCCGCCTGTACACGGTCCCGGACGAGCCGGTGCCGGTCCACGTCTCCGGGTTCGGCCCCAAGGCCGCCGCGCTGGCGGGGCGCATCGGGGACGGGTTCGTCACGATGACCCCGGACGAGGAGCTGGTCGGGCAGTTCCGCCGCGCCGGAGGCGGTCACAAGCCCGTCCTCGGCGGCCTCAAGGTCTGCTGGGGCACCGACAGGGAGCAGGCCGTCAAGACGGTCCACCGGTTGTGGCCGACCCAGTTCCTGCCCGGCGAACTCGGCCAGGTGCTGCCCACCCCTTCGCACTTCGAGCAGGCGTCGACCCTCGTGACCGAGCAGCCGGTGGCGGACGGCGCGGTCTGCGGCGACGACGCGGACGAGCACGCCCGTGCCGTCACCGCCTACTCCGACGCCGGGTTCGACGAGGTGTACGTGGGCCAGATCGGCCCGGAGCAGCAGGGCTTCTTCGACTTCTACCGCAGCGAGGTGCTGCCGCGGCTGCGTGCGGCCTGACCCACGGCCGCCGCCTCCTGGTCCTGGCGGGTGTCCCCGTCAGCCGGTCCCCGTCAGCCGACGATGCCGGGCAGCGCCAGCGCGCCGAGCACGGCGGTGCCCAGCACGAACCAGGCGATGTAGTCCCCGATGTGCCCCGAGTGCAGCCGGCGCAGGGGCGCCGCCCAGGCGGACGGCTCCGTCGGCGCCGTCCGCCGCACGGCGAGGGCCGCGCCCCCGGCCGCGCAGGCCGTGGCCAGTACGCCGGTGAGTACGGCGGCCGCCGTCCAGTGCGGCACCGCGGCTTCCGGGCCGCCGAACGCCCGGCCGACGCCCGCCGCCAGGGCGGGCACGAGCCCCGCACAGAGCGCGCCTGCGAGCAGCGCCGCGGGCACGGCCACCATCGGCAGCGGGACCCGCCGCCCCAGGGGTTCCTGTGTCTCGGGCTCCTCGTCCCCGGACGTCGAGGCGGTCGTCTCCGGACGCTCGGGCCGCGGGCCCGCGCCCAGGAACACCCGCGCCCCGGCCCGCAGCGCCGCCGCTCCCGTCACCGCGGAGACGACGAGGAACAGCACGGCGGTGGCGCTGCCCGAGGTCTCCTCGGTCACCCCCTTGCCCAGCGCGGTGCCGAAGGGCGGCAGGCCCGCCAGGGCGAGTGCGCCGATGCCGTAGAGCACGGCGACGGCAGGCAACTCCCTTGCCCGCCCGTGGAGTTCGCGTTCGTCCACGCTTCCGTAGCGGTCCAGCAGGATGCCGGTGCAGGCGAACAGCGCGGCCTTGGCGCCCGCGTGCCCCAGGATGTAGAGGGCCACCCCGGCGGTCGCCTCGGGGCGCAGCAGCCCGATGCCGACGAGGAAGAGCCCCGTGTGGGCGACCGTCGAGAAGGCGAGCATGCGCTTGAGGTGCTGCTGCTGCCAGCACATCACCGCGCCGAGCAGTGCGGTGGCGGCGCCCAGGGCCACGAGGCAGTGGGTGAAGTCGGCGGCGGGCAGCCCGCCGGGCCCGGCGAACACGGTGGTGTACACCCGCCAGACGCCGTAGACGCCGAGTTCGACCATGACCCCCGACAGCAGCATGCACACCGGGGTCGGGGCCACGGCGTGGGCGTCCGGCAGCCAGAAGTGGAAGGGGACGGCGGCCGCCTTCACCAGCAGGCCCGCCGTCACCAGGACGAAGGCGCCCAGGACGAGCCCGTCCGGCGGGCCTCCGGCGCGCAGCGCGTCCCCGATCCGGTGCATGCCCAGCTCGCCGGTACGGGCGTACAGCAGCGTGATGCCCATCAACGTCGCGTACGCGCCGAGGGAGTTGACGACGCCGAAGGTGAGGGCGCCCTGCACGGCCTTGGGCTCCTCCACCCGGTAGCCCGTCAGGGCGTACGCGACGACGCCCATCAGCTCGAAGAAGACGAAGGCGTTGAACAGGTCGCCGGTCAGCGCGAAGCCGCACATGCCCGCCTGGAAGAGCAGGACGAGGGCGGGGAAGGCGCCCGCACGTCCGTGGGGCACTTCGTCGAAGTAGCGCCACGAGTAGGCGAGTACGGACACGGTGAGGAGGGAGACGAGGGTGGCGAGACCCGTGCCCGGGGCGTCGCCGAGGAGCACGATTCCGACGCTCTTGCCGTCGACGGGGTCCCAGCCCCCGACCCACTCCGTGGCGTCCGGCGAGGAGTGCGCGAGGAGGAGGGAGCAGAGCGCCGCGGTGGCGGCGGCCACCGCGGCGGCGATGCCGTCGGCGGCCGTGCGCGGCAGCACGCGGCCGACCGCGACGAGGAGAGCGGCGCCCAGCAGGGGCAGGGCCACGACCAGGGGCAGCAGTTGGCTCATCCGCGCAGCTCGGAGAGTTCGTCGGGGTCGGCGGTGCCGTGGCGCTTGGCCACCTGGACCACGAGGGCCAGGAGCAGGGCGGTGACCGTCGCCCCCACGACGACGTCGGTGAGGGTGAGGGCCTGCACCACGGGGTCGACCAGGGGGTGGGAGTGCGGGGCCAGATCGGAGTGGACCGGCGCGGTGCCGCCCGCGCGGTAGCCGACGGCCAGGAGCAGCACGTACGTCGCGGACTGGCAGACGGCCAGGCAGCCGACGGCGTGCACCAGATGGCGGCTCGTGGCCAGTCCGTAGCAGCCGACGAGGAAGATCCACCCGGCGATCAGATAGGGGAACGTCTGCATCACGTCGTACTCGCCCCTTCCGCGCGGGCCGGCGAATCGGTGATCTCGACGGCCTGGTCGAGGAAGCGGGACAGCAGCACGACCACCGCGCCGGCCACCTCGATGCCGACCGCCAGGTTCAGCAGCGGCACGACACCGCCCGACGTCAGGGTGTTGAACGTCCCGTACGGCACAAGGGTGTTGGCCAGGAAGGCGGAGCCGCCGATGAGCCCGGCCACGCCGACGAGCAGATACGCGGCCTCGCCGACCGCGTCACCCACCTCGTACAGCGCCACCGGACGGATCCGCTCCAGGGCCCGGTAGTCCACCCCGGCATAGAGGAGGTGCACGGCGGTGGCCACGATCACGCCGCCCTGGAAACCGCCGCCCGGACTCAACTGGCCGTGTGCGACCACGTACAGGCCGACGACCAGCACGATCGGGAGCGCGACGAGCGCGTAGCGCCGCACCCAGCGGTCGACGGCGGCGGAGCCGGGCGGCACGCGGTCCTCGTCGCGCGTCTGACGGAGCAGGACGACGGTCCCGAGGACGGCGGCGAACAGGATGGACTCCTCGCCCAGCGTGTCGAACGCGCGCAGGTCGAAGTTGATCGACGCGACCACGTTCGCGGTGTGCCGGGCGAGGGCCTCGTCGGTCGCGCGATCGCCGTACGGGTGCCGGTCGCCGCCGAAGCGCGGCAGGCGCAGGAACGCGGCGACGAACAGCGCGGCCACCCCGGCAGCGCCGACGCCGAGCACCCACCACCGCGCCCGGGTCCTCACCGCCGCGCCCCGTCGTCGGCGTCGGCCGGGCGCTCACGGCGCCTGACCTTGCGTACGGACAACAGGATCAGCAGCGGCGTCAGCACGGACCCGACGGCCAGTTGGGACAGCGCCACGTCCGGTGCCTGCAGGACCGTGAAGAGCGCGGCGAGGGCCAGCCCCAGCACCGCCAACACCAGTGCCTGCCGGGCCGGTTCACGCGTCACGACCGCCACCGTCGCCGTCGCGGCGACCAGCAGGAGGCATACGGCGATGATCAAGTCGTGGTCCACAGGGCGTTACCTCCGTGTTCGCTCATCGCGTCGCTTCTTCCGTCACGCCCGCGGACAGGGCCCGCAGGGCGATCACGTTGCCGAGGGCCACCAGGGTCCCGATGAGGGCGAGCTTCGCCATCGGCCTGCCGAACGCCGTGTCCGCGCAGACGGCGACGGTCACGGAGAGGGAGGCCGCCACGCACAGGGCCGTCAGCACCGTGGCCCCGCGTGAGCCGCCCGACCTGCCGGCGGGCAGATCGTCGGCCAGCAGACGCACGCACACGAGCGTGCCCGCGGGGCCGAGCAGCGACAGGACGAGGGAGAGATCGACGTACGAGGGACGCCCGTAGCCCTGAGCGATCAGGAGGAAGGCGAGGGCGATCACGGTGCTGCCCGTGTTCTGCGCGAGCACCCTGCGGGACAGCGGGCCGGACGCCACGCCCCAGATCACCGGCGGGACCCCGAGTGCCAGGAGTGCGGTCCCGCACCAGAGCCAGGCGTTCACTCGGAGGCCGCCGCGCGGCGGGCCGCCGTGGCGGCCAGGGCCCCGGCGAGGGCGCAGCCGGCACCGGCGGTCAGTTCGGGCACGTCGACGCCGCTGATCAGGACCATCCACAGGGCGACGAGTGCGAGCCACCAGCACAGGAGTTCCGCACCGGCGCGCAGGATCCCGCCGCGCGGTCCCCTGGCCCTCCCCCTCGTCCGCACGGCGTCCGTCGCGTGGCGGGTCAGGCGCGGCACAGGCAGAACGGATGGCCCGCCGGGTCGGCGTAGACACGGAAGCCGCGCTGCCCGTCCCGGTCGTCGAGGTCCAGCGGCATGGCACCGAGCGACAGCGCCTGCGCCTCGGCCGCCGCCATGTCCGTGACGTGGAAGTCGAGGTGCAGCTGTTGGGAGTCGTCCCCGCGGGGCCACCGGGGCGGCCGGTGGTTCTCGGCCCGCTGGAAGGCGATGCGGTGTCCGCCGGGGGCGTAGAGGTCGTACCAGTCGTCGCCGTCCTGCTTGATCTCACCCCCGAGGAGCGCGGCGTAGAAGCCCGCGAGGGCGGCGGGGTCGGGGCAGTCCACGGCGACGAGACAGTATGTGGCTACGGGCATGGCGGCTGTTCTCCTTGTCCACGTCTGCGACACGTTGTCCGAGACACGTGCTCTCGGTGGCAGCGGGTGCCCTGAGGCAGCGCTCGCACACGGGCGCACGGCGATCCCGTCGCGGAACCGGAGGCGGGGCGATGGGGAGAGGCGCTTCCGGGCCTGGACGGGCGGCCGACGGGGACGCACTCTTCCACGTGCTGCCGTGTCGGCCGCTCCATCCCGCCCCGTCTGCGTGTCGACGGGCGCGCCCGCGCCGTGTTCAGCCGTACATCGCCACCTGGTACAGCGCCTCCAGCGCGGCGTCGACGGGGTGGGGCTGGGGCCTGCCCGTGGAGTCGAGGGTGTTCCAGCGCTGGAGGTTCACCGCGACGGCCAGTTGGCGCTTCCCGTCGGCGCGGGTCATGGCCAGGGTGCCGGCGCCCCAGGTCGTGCCGCCGTGGCCCCAGAAGGCGGGCCGGCCGGGCGACTTCATCGGGTACAGGCCGAGGCCGTACTCGATGAGCTTTCCCTCCTGGGAGACGACCGGGACGGTGTGCTGCATCTGGGCAAGCGACGACGGGCCGACGATCTCGCCGGCCAGCAGCTTGCCGAAGAAGCGGTTGAGGTCCGTGACGGTCGATATCAGCGAGGCCGCCGGTCCGACGAAGGACATGTCGTAGACGCTGAAGTCGCGCGGCGGGTCGATCATGCCGAACCACGACTCGTACATCTGTGAGTGCGGGCCCTCGATGTGCGGGCCGGTGGGGAGTTCGGTGTCGCGGAGCCCGGCGCGCTCGATGACGTTCTCGGTGATGCACTGCTCGGCCGTCGTGCCGGTCACCTCTGCCAGGAGTTCGGCCAGGAGCAGGTAGTTGGTGTTGGAGTACAGCCCGGGAGTGCTGCCCGGGGCTCCGGCGGCAGGTGCGCCGACGCCCATCGCGATCAGTTCGGTGCGGTCGAACCGCGTGAACCGGCTGTCGTCCAGGCTCTGCGGCCCGGTCTTCGCGGGCACCGGGAACCCCTTGAGGGAGGGGTAGGCGTACGGGAGGTACTCGGCGAGGCCGCTGGTGTGGTTGATCAGCATCCGGACCGTGATCGCGTCGCCGCGGGCTCCGGGGACCAGCTTCGGAAGGTACGTGCCGATCGGCGCTTCCAGATCGATCCGTCCGCTCTCGGCCTGCTGCAGCACCGCGGCGACGGTGAAGGGCTTGGTGACGCTGCCGACGCGGTGGCGCATGTCGGCGGTGACGGGGCGGCCGGTGGTGACGTCGGCGACGCCCGCGGCGCCGCGCCAGACCTGGCCGCCCGCGCGCACCTCGGCGAACAGGCCCGGCATTCCGGCGTGGTGGACGTTCTCCAGGGCGGCGTTGAGCTGCGCGGGATCCAACTGGTCCAGCCGATCCAGCTGATCCGACTTGCTGCTCACGGCGGGGTTCATGGCGGGGTTCACGGCAGAGCTCATGGCAGGCGTCCTCTCGTAGTCCCCGGGGCGGGCCCCCGGCACGCACTGATGCCCCGATTATGCACGCAGTGCGTGCAACAGCAAGTGCATAGGTTAGGGTGAGGACCGGAGAGAGGAGCGAAATGGCAGGTCGCAGGCGCTGGTCCACCGAAGAGATCCTGGATGCGGCGGCGGAGCTGCTGCGCACGAGCGACGCCGAGTCGTTCAGCGTGCGCAAGCTCGCCGCGACGCTCGGGACGGACTCCTCCAGCCTCTACCGGCACTTCCGCAGCAAGACGGAGCTGCTGCGGGCGGTCGCGGACCGGGTCCTCGTGGCCGCCATGGACGGCTACCGCCCCGAGGGCGACTGGAAGCAGCGCATCACCGCCCTCGCCCAGCGGGTGCGCGAGGCGTTCGGGCAGCAGCCGCAACTCGCCGCGGCCTGGGGGCGCTACGCGTCGGGCGGCGCCGGTTCCCGCCTGGTCATGGAGGAAGTCCTGCAGGCGCTACGGGAGTCGGGGCTGCCCGACGAGGAGATCCCGGCGCGCTACCACCGGCTCGTGGTGCTCATCGTCTCGCTGATCGCCTCCGAGGCCGGGGTCAGCATCATGACCTCCGAGGAGTACGAGCAGGGAATGGAGCTGTTCCGCGTCGCCGCACTCGGCGCCGACCCCGAACGCTTCCCCGCCCTGGCCCACTTCGCCCGCGACGTCCGCCCCCTGGGAGTGGACCGCCAGGCCGCGTTCGAGGAGATCCTCGCCGCTCAACTCGCCCACATCGAGGCCGGGATCGGGTCGAGGTAGGCAGCCGGGCGTTCGGCGGATCTCTTGATGTCCGTCAGGATGTCCGTCAGGAGGCGAGGGGCGAATCGTCCTCGAGGAGCGAATCGTCCTCGACCTTCGCTCCCGGAAGCCGGAGCCGGGCCGCGATGAGCGCGGCGTCGACGTCGCCGGTTCCGGTGGTCACGCACAGGGTGTAGGCGAGATCGTCCATGCGGCGCCGGGCGTCTTCGCTTCCGTCCTCCGCGTGCAGGACGCGCAGTGTTTCGTACTGCTCGACGAGATGGGGCAGAACGGCCGGGTGCGCCAACAGCATCGTGTGCCTCCTTCGAGCTCTCCCACCGGAGGGTGCGAGTGCGGGTAGGTGCGTCAGCTCGCGTACCCCGCCCCTGTGCGCGCACGCGTCCGCCGCGCACCACTCGCGGTGAGACATCGCACACCGCACACCGCACACCGGTTCAGTGGGCGACGGTTTCCCCGAGGGCGGGAGCAAGACAGACATCGGCATGCCCATCCGCATCCGCATCGGCTTCGTCGCCGGACGGCGGTGCGGCCGCGATGACGGTGTCCAGCGTGGTGCGCGCGGTCACGAGATCCGCTATCGCGCGGTCGATGCGCTCCCGCTCCCGGTGCAGATCGGGGAGCATCCCGGAACACGCAGGCATCAGCACCTGGCCGTCGTTGACCGTGCAGGGCAGCAGCTCGGCGATGGTGCGGGTGCTGAGTCCGGCGGCCAGGAGGGTGCGGATGCTCTGCACCGTACGCACGTCCTCTTCCTCGTACTCGCGGTATCCGCTGGGCCGCCGTCGCGGTGCCAGCAGGCCCTGTTCCTCGTAGTAGCGCAACAGCCGCTGGCTGACGCCGGTCCTGCGGGAAAAGGCTCCTATGCGCACGTGACCGCCCTCACACAGTGGCTCATTGACTCTCACACCGATGTGAAACCCTAACGTGCCGCTCATGACAACGCAGACCTCAAATTCCCACCTCAGCACGCCCGTTACCGTCGTCGGCCTCGGTCCCATGGGCATGGCCCTCTCCGAGACGCTCCTCGACAAAGGACACCCCCTGACGGTCTGGAACCGCACTCCGGGGAAGGCCGACGGCCTGGTCGCCAAGGGGGCCCACCGCGCGGCGACCCTCGCCGAAGCGGTGTCCGCGAGCCCCGTCACGTTGATGTGCCTCAAGGACTACGACGCCATGTACCGGGCCTTCGGCGCGGCCGGTGACGCCCTGGCGCACCGCACCCTGGTCAATCTCAACTCCGGTACGCCGAAGGAAGCCCACGCGGCGGTCAGTTGGGCGGAGGCCCGCGGCCTCGCGTACCTCGACGGGGCGATCATGGTGCCGCCGCCCCTCGTCGGACATCCCGAATCCGTCTTCCTGTACAGCGGTTCGCGGGAAGTCTTCGACAAGCACCGGGAGGCGCTGGCGAGTCTGGGCGACCCCCGCTTCCTCGGAGCCGACCCCGGCCTCGCGGTCCTCTACAACACGGCACTGCTCGAAATGATGTACGCGACCATGAACGGCTGGCTCCACGCGACGGCCCTGGTCGGCTCGGCGAACGTCTCGGCGGTGGACTTCGCCGAGATCGCCCTCGGCTGGTTCATGCCCACCGTGGTGAACCCCACGGCGCTCCTCACCCAGGCGCCCGACCTGGACCGGGCCCACTACCCCGGCGACCTCGGCACCCTGGACATGAACCTGAACGCGCTGGAACACATCGCCCGCACCAGCCAGGAACAAGGCGTCCACCCCGACCAGCCCCGGCAGATGAAGGAGCTCGCCGAGCAGGCGCGCGCCGCCGGTCACGGCGACCACAACTACCTGTCCGTCTTCGAGATCTTCAAGAAGGCGACGCAGGGCAGGTGATCCCCGTACGGTTTCGGGCTCGCTCTCAAGGGCACTCGTCCGGCGGCTGACGTGCGGATTCCCCAACTCCGGGGCACGGCACGCGGCTTCTGAGGCGGAGGACACCGTGACTGACGGCAGGCCGGAGACACCGGCCCATGGCGACGAGCCGAACACCGCACCGATACCGCGGGACTTGCCGGACCAGCAGGCCCTGCCCGGCGAGGACTCCTGGGACCGCGCCTCCCTGCGGCTCGCGGCGAGCAATGTGGCCCGCAGCCTGTGGGGGTACGTCGAGAGCGACGGCCTGACCGTCGTGCTCCGCACCACCGGGACGGGCGCGCCCCGGCCGTCGCCGGCCGGCGCCCCGTCGCCGGTCTGACCGAGGGGCGGGCTCCTCATGTGCACAGGCATGAGCACAGACATGAGCACAGGCTCACGGGCCGGTTCGCGCCGCGGCCACGGCGCGGTGCTGGTGGCGGCCTCCGCCGGAGGCGTGCAGGGCCTGGGGGTCCTGCTGGGCGGTCTTCAGGCGACGCTGCCGGTCCCCGTACTGGTGGCCCAGCACCTGAGGCGCGCACGCGAGACCCGGATCGTCACCGTCCTGTCGCGTTCCACCCCGCTCCCCGTCAAGCTGGCCCAGGAGGGAGAAGACCCTCAGGCGGGTACCGTGTACATCGCGCCGCCGGACCGGCACCTGTGTGTGAACGCGGGCGGGGTGCTGGGTTTGAGCGCGGCGGGCCCGGTCAACTTCGCGCGCCCGGCGGCCGACCCGCTCTTCGAGTCGGCCGCGCGGGCGCACGGCCCGCGGATCATCGCCTGCGTGCTCACCGGCGCTGACAGCGACGGAGCCCGGGGCGTGCGCTCGGTCAAGGCGCAGGGCGGCATCGTCATCGCGCAGGACCCGCTGTCGGCGGCCTTCCACGGCATGCCCAAGGCCGCCGTCGAGACCGGCAACTGCGACTTCGTCCTTCCCCTCGGCGACATCGCCCCGCTGATCGGGCGGGTCCTGCGCCGAGGCTGGCCGGAGAGCTGATGCCAGGGCCCGGAGAGCTGACGCCAGGGCAGAGTCAGGACCAGGGCCAGGACCAGGACCAGGACCAGGACCAGGGTCAGGGCCAGATCACCGTGTCCCGCGTCCTCGCCATGGCCACAGCACACTGCCGATCGAGGCGAGCGCGCGCAGCGGATGCCTGCGGGCAGGTGCGCGGGAGGATGCCTCGAACTCCGAGGCGAAATGCGGGTCTTGGCGCAGACCCCGTGCGATCTGGCTCAGCGTCCGGCGTTCCGGAGAACTCAATGGCCGCGCCTTCATCATGCCGACATGCCGGTTCAGTCGGTCGAGAGAGCTTCGATGAGGGCGCCGACCTCGGGGGAGGGCAGGGCCCGCGCCACGTCGGCCACCGTGACCATCCCGACCAGGGCGTGGCCGTCGATGACGGGCAGTCGGCGGACCTGGTGCATCGCCATGGTCGCGAACACCTCGTCCGCCTGGTCGTCCGCGCCGATGGTGACCGCCTCGCCCTGCGCGAGCTCCCCCGCGGTGGTGGTGGCCGGGTCGCGGCCCGCGCCGAGCACCTTGGTGACGATGTCGCGGTCGGTCAGCACCCCCTTGAGCAGGTTGTCCGTGCCGCAGATGGGCAGGGCGCCCACGTCGAGTGCGGTGAGGTGTGAGGCGGCCTCCAGAACGGTCTCGTCGGCGCCGACACACTGGGCACCGGGCGTCATGATGTCGCGGGCGGTGGTCATGGGGTGTCTCCCTACTGACGAGCGTGATGATGCGTGCCCGTCCCGGGTGCCCGGGGCCGTTCCGGTCACACACGGTCCGGCCGGAGGGCGCGGGGCGAGGCGGGACGGGGGTGCCGGGGCGCGAGGGTGCTTCTGCTGGAACTACGTTCGGCCGAGGGCTGGGTAGCCTCCGCGGCCTGGCGAAACATGGAGGTCAGCGCCGGGGACAACGGCGCAAGGACCTCAACTCGCAGGAGAAGCAAGCAACATGAGCAGCCTTCCCACCACCGCGCTCGGCACCACCGGAATGGACATCACCCGCGTCGGCTTCGGCTCCTGGGCGGTCGCCGGTTCCGGCTGGCGCTTCAGCTGGGGCGCCACCGACGACGCCGAGTCCGTCGCCGCGATCCGCCACGCCGTCGCCTCCGGCGTCAACTGGATCGACACCGCCGCCGTCTACGGGCTCGGGCACTCCGAGGAACTCGTGGGCAAGGCCGTCGCCGACCTCCCCGAGGCGGACCGCCCGTATCTCTTCACCAAGGCCGGTCTGGTCTGGGACCCGGAGAATCCGGCCGCCGCGCCCCGGCGGATCATGAAGCCCGCCAGCGTACGCCGTGAGGTCGAGGACTCGCTGCGGCGGCTCGGCGTCGATCACATCGACCTGTACCAGGTGCACTATCCCGACACCGGTGAATCGCTGGAGTACGCCGGTGGCGGCTTCGGCGCCGTGTCGCCCAACGCCACGCCGCTGGAGGAGTATTGGCAGGTGATGGCCGATCTGAAGGCGGAGGGAAAGGTCCGCGCGATCGGCCTGTCCAACCACTCGGCGGAGGAGCTGGAGCGCGCCGAGGCCGTCGCCCACGTGGACGTCGTCCAGCCGCCCTTCTCGGCGATCAACCGCTCCGCGGCCGCCGAGATCGCCTGGGCCAAGGCCCACGACACCGGCGTCATCGTCTATTCGCCGATGCAGTCGGGCCTGCTGACCGGTGCCTTCACCAAGGAGCGTGCCGCCGCGCTCACCGCCGACGACTGGCGCTCCGGCCACGCCGACTTCACCACCGGTCTCGACGCCAACCTCGCCCTGGCCGACGCCCTGCGTCCCGTCGCCGCCCGGCACCGGGTGTCCGTCGCCGAGGTGGCCATCGCCTGGGCCCTGGCCTGGCCCGGTCTGACCGGCGCCATCGTCGGCGCCCGCAGCCCGCAGCAGGTCGACGGCTGGATCGACGCCGGTTCGCTCGCCCTCACCGAGGCCGACCTGGCGGAGATCGCCGAGGCGATCACACGCACCGGCGCGGGCGTGGGCCCCGCTCGCCCGTAGTGCGCACCGCTGCGGCTGTTACTCGGTGGTGTGGGTGGGGAAGACCTGGACGTCGGTGTAGGCGCCCTTGATGGCGCCTGCGTTCTCGGGCCAGTTGAGGGTGACGGAGTGGGTCTCGTTGGGGGGCGTCACTTCGATGCTGGTGGGGGAGGCGAGGCTGTTGCCGCTGCTGTCGATGGTGTAGGCGAGGTTGAAGACGGCCGCGTCGCCGGGCTTGAGGGTGGTGACGCGGGGCTGGGCCTGGCCGCGCTCGATGGGGCTGGAGGTGTTGTCCTCGTCCTTGATGTCGACGCCCGCGAAGCCGGTGGCGGAGCAGGTGGCCGAACCCCGGTTGATCATGGTGATGTTGATGCGGCCGGAGGTCTTGTCGGGCGCGGCGTCGGCCGCGTCGATGGCCAGGTCGGCGGTCTTGCATAGGGGGAGCTTGCCGCCGCCCTTGCCCGCGCCGCTGGCAGCCGCACCCGCCTCGGCCTCCTTGCCCGAACCCGCCGTGCCGTCACCGGCGTTCGAGCCTCCGGCGTTCGAGCCGCCCTCGGGCTTCGCGCCGTCCTGCTGCTTCTACCCGCCGTCCGACTGCGCGCCGCCACCGGACGACGAGGACGAGGAAGAGCCCTTGTCGGTGGCGAAAGCATTTGTATCCCGCACCGAGTCACAGGAGATCGCCCGCGACGTCTTCGTTCTGTCACAGGCGAACTGCCTACGACAGTCGATCCGTGCCGCTGGGAGAGCCGCCGGGAGAGCCGCCGGGAGAAGCGTGCGCCAGGCCCGTCCGGTAGGCGATGACGACGAGTTGGGCCCGGTCGCGGGCCTCCAGCTTCGTCATGGCGCGCTGCACGTGGGCGCGGACGGTGAAGGGGCTGAGGTACATCCGCTCGGCGATCTCCTGGTTGGAGAGGCCGGTCGCCACCAGGGCCACCATCTCGCGTTCGCGCGGGGTGAGTAGGGCGAGCTGCTCGGGGTCCTGTTGCGCGGCCGTGTCCGGTGTGGCCAGGAAACGGGTGACCAGGGAGCGGGTCGCGGCGGGGGAGAGGAGGGTGTCGCCGTCGGCGATCGTCCGCACGGCGTGCAGCAGGTCCTCGGCCCCGATGCCCTTGCCGATGAAGCCCCCGGCTCCCGCGCGCAGCGCCTGGGCGACGTACTCGTCCGTCTCGTACGTGGTGAGGATCAGGATGCGGCTGGACCGCAGCTCCGGGTCCGCGCAGATCTCCGTCGTGGCGGTGAGACCGTCCACCTCGGGCATGCGGATGTCCATGATCACCACGTCCGGGCGCAGCTCCCGGGTGAGTCGCACGGCCTCCCTGCCGTCGCCGGCCTCGCCGACCACGGTGATGTCGTCGGCGGAGTCGAGGAGCATGCGGAAGGCGCTGCGCAACAGGGCCTGGTCGTCGGCGAGCAGCACACGGAGCGTCACGGGGCCTCCCCGGCCGCTCCGTCGCCCGTACGGCTGTTGCCTGTACGGGCGTTGCTCGTCCCGCCGTTGCCTGATGCGTCGTCAGTCATCTGTCTCTCAACGGTTGTTGACCGGTCGTCAGTCCTGCGTGCCGGGTCCTTGACGGGCGGCAGCGGCAGTTGGGTGGAGACGAGGAAGCCGCCCTCCGGGCGCCTGCCCGCGGAGAGGTGTCCTCCGATCGCGGTGGCACGTTCCCGCATCCCGATCAGGCCGTAGCCGGGCGCACGGTCTGCGTGGCCCGCCTCCGTGGACGTACCCGGCGCCGTGCGGGCGTCCCTGCTCCCGCTCCCGCCCCTGCCCCCGCCCTCGTCCGCGACGGTGAGGGTGACGCGGTCGCGGTCCCAGTCGATGCGGACCTGGGCGGTGCCGCTGCCCGCGTGCTTGGTCACGTTGGTCAGGGCCTCCTGGACGATGCGGTACGCGGTGAGGTCCACGCCCGGCGGCAGCGGCCTGGCCGTGCCCTCCTGGTGCACCGAGACCTCCAGGCCCGCGCGGCGGAAGGACGCGAGGAGCGTGGGCAGTTGGGCGAGACCGGGGGCCGGTTCGGCGGGCCCGGCCGCGTCGCCGTCGTCGGTCTGGCGCAGCAGGCCGACCGTGGCCCGCAGGTCGTCGAGGGCGTCGCCGGTGGTCTCGACGAGTTCCTTGAGGCTCTTGCGGGTCTGTTCCGGGCGGGTGTCGAAGAGGTGGGCGGCGACGGTGGCCTGCGCGTTGGCGAGGGTGATCTGGTGGGCCACGAGGTCGTGCAGTTCGCGGGCGATGCGCACCCGTTCCTCGGCCACTCTCCTGCGGGCCTCGCTGTCCCGGCTCTCCTCGGCCCGCAGCGCCCGCTCCTCCACGGCGGCCAGGTAGGCCCGCCGGTTCTGCACCGAGCGGCCGAGCACGCCGGCCACCAGCGGGAACGCCGCCACCGCCCCGACCCTGCTCGCGTCCTTCCACGAGAGGGCCCCGAACAGGGGGGTGGCGGCGAGGAGCAGCGCCGCGGAGATGAGCAACACCGCGATCGCCGCGCGCCGTTCGTTGCGCACGGTGCGCGCGTAGGAGAAGGCGGTGATCACGGCGGGGGCCACGATGAGCGGGCTCAGCAGGAGGCCCAGGGGCGGCACCAGCATGCCGCTCGCGGTGGTGACCGCCATGGCGGCCAGGGGCGCCCGGTGCCGCAGCGGCAGCACGGCACTGGACACCACGGCGATGACGTAGGCGGCGAGGGACGGCGGTGAGAGCGGGCCGTCGTCGTCGCGGAGCACGCCGCCGAGCAGGCAGAGCGCGAACGCCGTCGCCGTGACCGCTGCCTCCCGCCACCACCTGCCGCGTGGTCGCGGGCCGCCGGCCCCTGTGTCCGTCACCGTCATGGCCGCCTCAGTGCCGGTGCCGGCCGACGGGCAGCGGCGGGGGCGGGGGCGGGGGAGGCGGCACGGCGGCGTCCGGCGCGGCCGCGGGGGCCGGGACGTGCCTGGTCAGCTTCTCGCCCTCGATGTCCACGTTCGGCAGCACACGGCTCAGGATACGAGGCAGCCACCAGGCCCGGCGGCCGAGCAGGGCGAGGACGGCGGGCACGATCGCCATCCGGACCACGAAGGCGTCGAAGGCGACGGCGGCCGCCAGGCCGACGCCCATCGTCTGGATGGTCGGGCTGCTCATGCCGATGAATCCGGCGAACACGCTGACCATGATGATCGCCGCCGCGGCCACCACGCGTCCGCTGTGCCGGAAGCCGCCCACGATCGCCTCGCCGGGGGCCGCGCCGTGGACGTACGCCTCCCGCATGCGGGAGAGGAGGAAGACCTCGTAGTCCATGGCGAGGCCGAACACGATGCCGATGATGAGGATCGGCATCAGCGACATGACCGGCCCGGTCTGCTCGATGCCGATCAGGTCCGCCCCCCAGCCCCACTGGAAGACGGCGACGAGGACGCCGAAGGCGGCACCCACCGACAGCAGGAAGCCGAGCGCCGCCTTGACCGGTACCAGGATCGAGCGGAAGACCACCATCAGCAGGAGCACGGCCAGGCCGATGACGACGGCCAGATAGGGCAGGAGGGCGTCGGACATCGCTTCGGAGATGTCGATGTTCATGGCGGTGGTGCCGGTCACGAGGATGCCGGCGCCCGTGTCGGCCTCGACGCCGGAGACCGCGCCGCGGATCGCGTGCACCAGGTCCTTGGTCTCGCCGCTGTTCGGCGCGGTCCACGGGACGGCGGTGAGGACGGCTGTGTCCTTGTCCTTGCTGAGGACCGGGTCACCGACCGACGCGACCCCGTCCACTCCCCGTACGGTCTTGACGACCTGGTCCGTGGTGGCGCGGGTGTCGCCGGACTTCGAGGTGTCCACGACGACGGTCAGCGGGCCGTTGAAGCCGGGGCCGAAGCCGTCCGACAGCAGGTCGTAGGCGCGGCGCTCGGTGGTCTCCACCGACTTGGACTCGTCGCCGGGCAGCCCGAGTTCGAGGCTCAGCGCGGGCAGGGCGACGGCGCCGAGACCGAGTCCGGCGACCAGCAGGACGGGTACGGGGCGGCGCAGCACGAACCGCGCCCAGCGGGTGCCGAGCCCGGCCCGGCCCGCTGCGGCGGGCACCGGGTGCGGGTGCCGGGCGGTCTTGCGGGCGGCGCGGGACAGGACCCGGCGGCCGAAGAAGCCGAACAGCGCGGGGACCAGGGTCAGGGCGACGAGTACGGCGAGGGCCACGGCGCCCGCGCCGCCCATGCCCATCTTGGTGAGTTCGGGGATGCCGACGACCCCGAGGCCGACGAGGGCGATGAAGACGGTCGCACCGGCGAAGACGACGGCGGATCCGGCCGTGCCCACCGCCCGGCCCGCGGCCTCCTCCGGCTCGCGGCCCCGGGCGCGCTCGTCGCGGAAGCGGGAGGTGATGAAGAGGGCGTAGTCGATGCCGACCGCGAGGCCCAGCATCAGGGACAGGATGGAGACGGTGGACGTCAGGCCCAGCGGCACGGTGAGCGCGGAGACCAGGCCGAAGGCGATGGCCACGCCCACGAAGGCGGTCAGCAGCGACAGCCCGGCCGCGACCAGCGAGCCGAGGGCGAGGACGAGGACCACCGCCGCGACCCCCACGCCGATGATCTCCGTGGTGCCGCCCGGCTCCTCCTCCGAGTCCAGGGCCGAGCCGCCGGTCTCCACGGTCAGCCCCGCGTCCCTGGCCTGGCCCGCGGCGTCTTCGAGGGCGCCCTTCGTCGACGCGGTCAGGTCGGCGGTGTCCGCGCCGTAGGTGATCGTGGAGTAGGCGATGGTGCCGTCCTTGCTGACGGCGCCGGTCTCATAGGGGTCGGTGACCGAGGCGACCTGCTCGCCCTTGTCCAGGGAGTCGAGCGCGCCCTCGACGGCCGCCCTGTGCTCCTTGGCCGTCACCCGCTGCCCGTCCGGGGCCTGGAACACCAAACGGGCCTCGGCGCCTTGGGAGTTGCTCTGCGGGAAGCGCTCGTCCAGCAGGTCGAACGCCTGCTGCGACTCGGTGCCGGGCATGGAGAGGTCCTCGTCCTCGCCCTCCGGCGCCACGGCGGCGGCAGCGACGGCCAGCACCAGGCCGCCGAGCCACAGGCCGAGCACGAGCCGGCGCCGCCGGAAGGCCCACCGTCCGATCCGGTAAAGAAATGTCGCCACCTGTCGATCACTCCAGACGCCGCTAGGCAAGGGGAAGGCGCGCTGCGCGTTGTGCGCGATGTCCGTGTACGCGCTGCGCGGTTGCGCGGATGCGCGGTTCTTACGCGGCTCCCACACTTCCCTCCGGCGTCCCCGCCGGGCATCGTCCGCCGTCGCCGTCTTCCCTTGGTGCGCCTGGACCAGCCGTGCGGGGGTCCTGGTGCGTACGCACTACGAGAGGCGTGACCGGGGCCTTCAGCGCCCCGGGCGCCGCCTGAGCCCCATCGCGCCCCACGCCATGAGTGATCCAGCTCACTCTGTGCAGCGCTCGACGCGCATGTGAGACATCATTGTGTCATTCTTAACGCATGCGTCTCACGTCACCCGTCCTCGACCCCGCGCCCACGCGCCGCCCCACCGCCAACCGCTGGCTCGTGCTCGCGGTGCTCTCCGGCAGCCTGCTGCTCATCGCCATGGACACCACGATCCTGAACGTGGCGTTCCCCTCCCTCGTGGGCGATCTGCAGCCGGGCGCCGTCGAGCAGCTGTGGATCATCGACATCTACGCGCTCGCGCTCTCCGGGCTCCTCGTGACCGCCGGAGCGCTCGGGGACCGCTGGGGGCGCAAGCGGCTGCTGCTCACCGGGTTCGCGATCTTCGCGTTCGCCTCGCTGCTCGCGGTGTTCGCCACCGCGGCCTGGCAGGTCATCGCGGCGCGGGCGCTCCTCGGCGTGGGCGGTGCGACGATCATGCCGTCGACGCTGTCGATCCTGCGCGACGTGTTCACCGACGCCAGGGAGCGGGCCTTCGCGTACGCGGTGTGGGCGGCCGTCTTCGGCGGCGGCATGGCGCTCGGCCCGGTGGTCGGCGGACTGCTCGTGCAGGACTACGGCTGGCACGCGGCGTTCCTGCTCAACATCCCCGTGGCCGCGCTGATCATCGCGCTCGGCGCCCGCATCCTGCCCGAGTCGCGCGCGCCGCGCACCGGCCGCTGGGACTGGTGGGGCGTGGGCCAGTCCGTCGTCGGCATGCTCGCCCTCGCGGGCGGCATCAAGCAGCTCGGCAAGAGCGGCCTCACGGACCCCCTGCCGTGGGCGCTGCTCGCCCTCGCGGCGGTGGCCCTGACCGTCTTCGTGCGCCGTCAACTCCGGCTCGACCAGCCGCTGTTGCAGGTCCGCCTCTTCACCCGGCGGCCCTTCAGCATCGCCGCGGCGGCGATCTTCCTCGGCATGGTCGGGATGGGCGCGGTGCTCTTCCTCGTCACGCAGTGGTTCCAGTACGGGCAGGGCTACTCGCCGCTGGAGGCGGGTGTCCGGCTGCTGCCCGCGCCGCTCGGCCTGATCGTCACGTCGATGCTGACGCCGTCGCTGATGCAGCGCTTCCCGATCCGGCACGTGATGGGTGCGGGCCTGGTGACGATGGCCGCGGGCCTCGCGCTTCCCTGGGTGTTCCAGAACGTCGGCTCCGGCGCCGTCGGCTATCCGGAACTCGCCGTCTCCCTGGGCGTCCTGGGCCTGGGAGTCGGCGTCGCGACCACGGTGGCGTCCGTGACCCTGATGGCGGCCACCCCGGCGTCGGACGTCGGCGGCGCGGCCGCCATCGAGGAGACCTGCTACGAGCTGGGCGCGGCGATGGGCGTGGCGATCCTGGGCAGCCTCGCGACGGCGCTGTACCGAAGTGAGCTGCCCCAGCTGGGAGTTGACGCCTCCGTCGCCGACAAGGTGCACGCGTCGGTGGGCGAGGCGGCGCACGTCGCCGAGTCCGTCGGCGGCGCGACCGGGCGCGCGCTGCTCGACGCGGCGTCGGGCGCGTACACGCAGGCGCTGGGGCCGACGCTCCTGGTCGGCGCGGCGCTCAGCGTGGCCGCGGCGGTGGCGGCGTGGGCGTGGGTGCCGCGGGGGCTGCGGCCCACTGAGGAGACGGTGCACTGAGGCGGTGCCATACGGCGGTGCGTCAAGAGGCGGCGTACACCGAGGAGTTGGGGCGGGTGCCCTCCGTACGGAGGGCACCCGCCCCCGGGCTCACCAGCTCTTGCCGGCCTGCTCCCGGGTCGAGCGGTTGATGCGGTTGAAGAAGTTGGTCATCGCGACCTCCAGGACGATCGCGCCCAGTTGCTCCTGCGTGAAGTGGCCGGCGGCGGCGTCCCAGATCTCGTCGGTCACGCCCGGCGCGCCGTCCTGGATCCGGGTGGCTGCCTCGGCCAGCTCCAGGGCCGCCCGCTCCTCCTCGGTGAAGAAGGGCGTCTCGCGCCACGCGACCACGTTGTGCACCCGTTCGTCGCTCTCACCGGCCTTCTTCGCCGACTCGACCGAGGCGAAGACGCACGGGCTGCAGCCGTTGATCTGGCTGGCCCGCAGGTGGATCAGCGACAGCAGGCCCTTGTCGACGCCCCCGGCGTGAATCGCCTTGTGGAGGTGCTGGATCGCGGTCACCAGGTCGGGGCCGGGGGCTCCCTTGAGACGTGCTTCCATCAGTCCTGCTCCTTCATCGGTTACCTGTGCCCTTCCGGGCCCGTCATCCCCATGACGGAGCGAAGCCGAGGAAGGTAACCACATGTCCGACACCAGTCCCACGGAGCTGACGGGCTCGCTGGCCGAAGCGTTCGAGTCCCAGCGCGACCGGCTGCGCGCGGTCGCGCACCGCATGCTCGGTTCGCACGCCGACGCCGAAGACGTGGTCCAGGAGGCGTGGCTGCGGCTCTCCCGCCAGGACGCGGACACCATCCAGAACCTCTCCGGCTGGCTGACCACGGTCGTCGGCCGTCTCAGCCTCGACGCCCTGCGCTCACGCCAGGCCCGCCCCGAGTCTCCCTACCCCGAGTCGCCTTACGACGACCCGCCGCTCGCGTACGTGGTGACGGCCGACGACGGCTCCGCCCCCGAGGACGACGCGATACTCGCCGACTCGGTAGGGCTCGCACTCCTCGTCGTCCTCGAATCGCTCCGGCCCGGCGAGCGGCTGGCGTTCGTGCTGCACGACCTGTTCGCGGTGCCCTTCGAAGAGATCGGCCAGATCCTCGGCAAGTCGACCGCCGCCACCAAGATGCTCGCCAGCCGCGCCCGCCGGAAGGTGCGCGCGACCGAACGGCCCGCAGCGGCCGGGCGCGAGCAGCGCGAGGTGGTCCAGGCGTTCCTGGCAGCCGCGCGCGACGGCGACTTCGAGGCGTTGCTGCGCCTGCTCGACCCCGAGGTGCGGCGGACCGTCCACACCCCGAACGGCGTGGTCGTCACCCTCGGCGCCACCGAGGTCGCCGCGGGGGCGCGGCTGTCGGCCGGCGCGGCGACGCGCGGGCGGGCGGTGCTCGTCGACGGCCTGCCCGGCGTTCTCTCCCTGCACGAGGACGGCACCCCGCTCGCGGTCGTCGCGTTCACCGTCGTCGACGCCCGGATCACCGGCATCACCGCCGTGGTCGACCCGGCCAAGCTGGCGCTCATGGTGCTGCCGGCACCATGACCACCTTGCCGAACTTCCCCGGCCCGGCCAGCCGGGCGTACGCCTCATGGTGCCGCTCCAGTGGGAAGGCGGCGTCGACAGGGACCCGTATCCGCCCCTCGGCCAGGAGCGGGAGGACGTGCGTGCGGACCGTGGCCGCGAGGAGGGCCTTCTCGGCGGGGGAGCGGCCACGGATGGTGGTGCCGATCAACTGGGCGCGCGCCACCATCAGATCGAACATGCGCAAGGGGGCCACCGTCCCGCCCTGGACGCCCACGACGAGAATCTTCCCCCGCGTACGCAACAGCTCGACCCGCCGTAAGCAGTCCTCCCCGCCGACCAGTTCGACGACGACGTCGTACGGAGCCCGGGTGCTCTCCTGACCGGGCGCGACGACGTCCAGGCTGCCACCACCGGGCACAAGTCCCCTTACCCGATCGTGCAGTTCGGCCCGGCGCACACTCGCCACGACGTGGGCACCCGAAGCGGCGGCCACCTGCACCATGGCCGTACCGACGCCGCCAGCGGCCCCGGTGACGAGCACCCGGTCGCCCGCACCGACCCCCGCCTGAACGACGAGGGCATCCCAGGCGGTGCTGAACGCCTCCGGGAAACCCGCCGCCTCCGGCCAGGACAGCCCCGCGGGCACCGGCAGCAGCAACTCGCCCGGCACCACGATCCGTTCGGCGTGCCCACCGCCGCCCACGAGGGCCATGACCCGGTCGCCGACGCCCACTCCCGTGGAGCCCGCTCCCGTGACGCCCGCGCCGACCTGCTCGACCTCACCGGCGACTTCGAGTCCGGGGACGTCGGCGGGCCAGCCCGGCGGTGCCGGGTAGTCGCCCCGGGCCTGCTGGAGGTCGGCCGCGTTGAGCCCTGCGGCGCGCACCCGCACCACCACGAGTCCGGGCCCGGCGACCGGGTCGGGGCGCTGCGCGAGCCGGAACGTACCGCTGTCGTCGATCACAACTGCCTGCATGATCGCGCCCCTACCCATCGCGGGCGCGGCGCTCACGCGGTCGGGGCGAGCGGTGCCCACCGCGCAACCGAGAGAGCGCTTGGGTCGGCACGGCTCGCCGACTCAAGCGCTCAGGGGCTCAGTTACTCACTTGCTGAGATGCCGGGCGAAGAACTGGGCCGCGGCGTCCCCCGCGAACCGGGGGACACCAGCATGCCCGCCCATGTTCGCGTTCAGTGTCTTCTCCTTGCTGCCGAAGGCGTCGAACAGGTCCAGGGCGGCCTGGCGGTGGCCCCCTTCGTCGTCCCACTGCAGCAGGACGTGCAGCGGAATGGTGACCCGGCGGGCCTCCTCGTAGATGGCGCGCGGCACGAAACTCCCGGCGAACAGGACGGCGGCCGCGATGCGCGGTTCGACCACGGCGAGCCGGACGCCGATGGAGACCACTCCCCCCGAGTACCCGACCGGGCCACCGAGCTCGGGCAGCGCGAGGAGGGCATCCAGGGCGGCCTGCCATTCCGGGACCACCTTGTCGACCATCGGCAGGACGAGCCGGTCGATGATCTCGTCGCTGACGGGTTCACCGGCCTCCATGGCCCGCCGCAGGTCGGCGCGGGCCTGCTCGGCTTCGGGCCAACGGGGCCGGTCACCGCTTCCGGGGAGCTCGATGGTGGCCGCGGCGAAGCCGTCCGCCGCGGCGTGCCGGGCCCGCGCCACCAGCCGGGGGTACATCTTGTCCAGCCCGAGCGGAGGGTGGCCGAGCAGGATCAGCGGCGCCGGTGCGGCCGCGGACGCGGATGCGGGGGTCCACAGGATGCCGGGGATCTCGCCGAGGGAGCCCGGGGTGCCGGGGGTATCGGGGGTGTCGGGGGCGCCGAGGGTGAATGTGCGCTCGAGGACGCCGTCGTCGAGACGCTGTTCAGAGGTGAAGTGCTCAGAGGCGAAGTGCCCAGAAGTGAGGTGCATGGTCGTGCCTTTCGGGAGAGCTCTGAAACGGCGCTCCCGGACGACCTGCCTATCGTCGTCCGACCGTGACCCCGGAGGAGAGCACCCACGTCGATACGTTCACGGGTACCACCTCCTCTTTCTCTCGCACGGCCTCCGGGAAAGTAGCAGCGGCTGGTGCGGACCGCCAAACGGTTTTCCGCGGAGGCGCGCAGCTCACGGAGTGGGCAGAAAACTTGACGGAAGGTGTCAAGTAACCCCGTCAGCATGGCTCCCGACCGACCGACCGACCGACCGACCGACCGCACCGGCCAGGCCAAGGAGCATGCCCATGCATCGTCATGACCCCGCAGCTACTACCGATACCGCTACGGCTACCGCAGCCACTCCAGCTGCCGCCTCCGTCAGACCCGACGCATCGGCGTATGCCTCGCTGCGCCGGATCCTGGCCCTGGACGCGAGTGGAACGCTCGTCTTCGGACTGGCCTACGTCGTCGCGGCAGGTCCTCTCGCCGGTCTCCTGGGGGTGAGCGACGCACTGCTGCTCACCTCCGGTGCCCTGATGCTCGCCATCGGTGCGGGCGCCGCGGCGCTGGCCCGCCGTCCTCAACCCCCGCGCGCAGCAGTGAAGTTGTTCGTCGCGGTCGGCATCGCGTGGGCGGCCGTCAGCGCTGCTTCTCTCGTCTTTGACTGGTGGGATCCCAATGGCCTCGGCGTCGCCTGGACCGTCGTGCAGACGATCCCCGTCGCCGTGTTCGCCGTCCTGCAGCTCGCCTGGCTGCGTACCTCATGAGCGAGTACGTATCCGGCGTGTCCGGCGCACCCGTCACGTTCGTCAACGTCTTCGACATCGCCGCCGAGCAGCTCGACGCGTTCATCGCTCAATGGGAGCGGCGCGCCGCCCTCATGAGTACCAAGCCCGGCTTCCTCGACTCCCGGCTGCACCGGGCCCGTTCCTCGCAGACCCGGTTTCAGCTCGTCAATGTCTCGCACTGGGAGAGCCAACAGGCGTGGGAGGCCGCCACGGCGGACGGTGAATTCCGGGCGCGCACCCACGCCGCGAGCACCGACCCGCGCACACCCGTCATCTCAAACCCGGGCCTGTACGACGTCGCGGCTGAGTTCATCGCGGGTGCCGAAGAGTCGGAGGCCCGCCGCCGGTGAGCGGGGGCCCATCGCCTGTGATGGGCCCCAGTGCCCCGGTCAGCGCGCCGATCGCGATGTCGCGCAGCCGGGTGCGGGTGTAGCCGCGCGGGTGGTGGGTGAGCCAGTCCACGCACAGGGCGCGTACGAAGACCAGCCAGCTCATCACCGCTGCCGACGCCATCTCCCGCCGGGCGGCGTCCAGTTGACCGGCGTCGAGGTCTATGGCGACGAGGACGCGGCGGCGCAGTTCGTCGAGCTCGTCGTTGATGATGCCCTGGATGACCTGGTCGCCCGCCAGGCCCCGGTTCGCGGCGAGGACGGTGTGGCGGTTGGCGGCGAAGTAGTCGATGTGGGCGTCGAGCCCGGCCTTGAGCCATTGGGACGGGGGCGTGTCGGGGTCGAGCTCGGTCGCGGCGAGCAGCCGGCCCGCGGCCTGCCGGTAGACCGCGGCGAACAGCTCGCGCTTGCCGGGGAAGTGCCGGTAGAGCAGGGCGCGCGAGACACCGGCCCGTTCGGCGACCTCCTCCATGAGGACGTCGTCGTACGGCTTCTCGGCGAACAACTCCGCACCCACGTCGAGGAGTTGATTCGCCCGTGCGTCGGGGGAGAGGCGGCGGCGAGCTGGGGTCACGCACCCCAAGGTACTTGACGCGTGTCTACTTACCGCCCTACCGTCACGTTAGTAGACGCGGGTCTACTAACGTGACGTGACGGAGGGTGCCGGACGTGACCAGACTCAGACTCCTCACCGTGCTCTCCTGGGCCATGGGCGTCATCTGCGCCGCCATCGGGATCTACCACCTCGTCCTCGGGATCGCCTCGGTACCGGGCGAGACCTCGGCCGGTGCCACGGTGGACAGCCGGGAGCGCTTCTACAACGCGATCTTCCTCGGATACGGCCTCGCCTGGATCTGGGTGGTCAGGCAGACCCCGATCCGCGCCCAGCTGGTGCGCGGGCTCGCCGCGATCATGCTGATCGGCGGCCTGGGCCGCCTGCTGTCCGCCGCCGTCCACGGCTGGCCGCACTGGTTCCAGATCCCGCTGACGGTCATCGAACTCGTCCTGCCGCCGCTGTACTTCTGGCTCGCCGACGCCGACGAGCCGCGCCTTTCGCACACCGCGACTCCTGACCGGGCGAGCGACCTCGCTTGACCTTGACACCGTGACAACCCCTTCACTGCGTCTCAAGGAGAAGGAGGTGGTCCCGATGGCCACGATGAGACGGCAGGGCACGGAGACGGGGACGGGAACGGGGACGGGGACGGGGACGGGAACGGGGCAGCAGGACTCGGATGTGGCGCGAGCGCTCCGGGGGCTGGAGGACGACCGTCCGTCCGTACGCCTGCGGGCCGCTCTGGCAGTCGGCACGGCGCCTGACCCGCGCTTCGTCGACAAGCTCATCGAGCGCTGCGCGATCGAGCCCGAGTTCTTCGTCCGCGACATGCTGACCTGGGCGCTCACCCGCCACCCGGTGTCCATGACGCTGCCCTGGCTGCTCCGTGAAGTCCGTTCGGAGCGCCCGCAGGCGCGCAGCCAGGCACTGCACACGCTGTCCAAGATCGGGGACCGGCAGGCGTGGCCCGCGATCACGCGGACGCTGCTGTCCGACGCCGACGACGAGGTGGCGCGGAGCGCCTGGCGTGCCGCGGTCGTGCTCGTACCGGAAGGCGAGGAGTCCGCCCTGGCCGAGGCGCTCACGTCGCAGCTCGGGCGCGGCGGGCGGGAGACGCAGCTGAGCCTCAGCCGGGCCCTGGTCGCCCTGGGCGAGGCGATCGTCCCGGTTCTGGCCCCTCATGCTGCGTCGACGGCCGCTGACCCGGGCATGCGTGCGCACGCGCTCGCCACCCAACGACTGCTGCGCGACCCGGACGCCGGCTTCGAATCGGCGATCGAGGAGGCCAAGCGCGTCGTGGCCCTCGCCGGAACCCCGGGAAGGACAACCGAAACCCCGGGAGGACGGACAGCCGGAACCCCGGGACGGACAGCCCGAGGCCCAGGACGGACACTGGACTCGTGCTGATCGGTGAGGTGGCGAGACGGTCCGGGGTCAGTGCCCGCATGCTCCGGCACTACGAGTCGATCGGCCTGGTGCGGCCTTCGGGCCGTACGGGCTCCGGCTATCGGGAGTACGCGTCGGGGGACATCCGGCGGATCTTCCACATCGAGAGCCTGCGGTCGCTGGGCCTGTCGCTGCGCGAGATCGGGCGCGCGCTGGACGACCCCGACTTCACGCCCTCGGAACTCGTCGGCGACATCATCCGTCAGACGCGCGACCGCATCGCGGCCGAGACCGAGCTGCTCACGCGGCTGCGCAGGATCGACGCCGCGGATCCCGCCGACTGGGAGGACGTCCTCCAGGTCGTCGCGCTCCTCCAGGCGCTGAGGTCGCCGAACGCCGACGCCCGCCAGCGCGCGGCCCTTTCTTCGGCCTCTTCCGCCGAGGGGGTTCCGGTGCCGGTGGAGGCCCTGGTCGAGGCGGTGTTGAGCGAGACGGACACGAACGTCGCCGGTGCGCTGCGGTGGGCGCTGGCGCGCTCGGGCGACGGCAGCGGTGATGGCGACGGCGGCGGTGATGGGGACGGCGGCGGGCCGGCGCTTCTGGCGGCGGGCCTCCGCTCACCGGTGGCCGCAGTGCGGAACCGCGCCGTCCAGTCCCTCGCCGTGCTGCCCGGTCACCAGGCGACCGCGTACCTGCGGGACGCCCTCGCGGACCCCGACGTCGCGGTCCGCGGGTGCGCGGCGCTGGCGCTCGGGACACGGGGAGCGGCCGAAGCGATCCCGACGCTCATCGACATGATCGTGGAGGGGCGGAACGACACCGACGCGGCCGACGCCCTGAGCGAGCTGGCCGCCGACACGGCGACGGCCGACCGGATCGCGACCGTACTCGTCGACCGCCTCGCCCACGACAGCCACGTCACCCACGACACCACCGAAGCGCCCGCGCGCGGACGGCTGACCCAAGCGCTGGCGGGCATTCCGGGGGCGACGGCGACACGTGCCCTCGTAGAACTGTCGGGCGACGAGGACCGTGCCGTGGCGCTCACGGCCGCGTATCTTCTCCAGCTCCGCGACGCACGCACACGTGCACGCGCACACTGACGGCTTCCCGCCTCAGCTCACCCGCGTGACCACACCCCCATGGAACGCGTCGATCGCCGAATCGACGCTGCGGATGAAGCCGGAGGACGCGTTGCCGCGCGTGCTGCCCAGCGTCCGCGAGAGCGACAGGCGGAAGCCCGTGATGTCGCGGGGCAGGCCGTTTCCCGGGCCCGGCAGCAGGTCGGCCGGTTCGGGGCGGAGCTTGTCCAACGTGGCGCGCGGGCCCGGGACTTCACCGCGCAGCAAGGTCTGGACGTGCAGATCGGCCGGTGCGTCGGCCAGCTGCCGCATCAGGCGCTTCACCCAGGTCAGGGGGTAGCCCTGGTCGGGCGCGGGCACCTCCATCGACGTACGGAGGCGGCTCAGACGCAGATCGGCCGTGAGGTGCAGGGTGCCGGGCGCGCCGTCGATCCTGATCTCGGCGTGCAGCCGGCCGTCCTCGCACAGTTCCCTGGCGTGCGCCGTGCGGCGCGACCGCGGATCCGTGCCGCGTCTGGCGCGCTGGACCGGCGTGACCTTCCTGCCGAGTTCGCCGCCGAGCCGCAGGCACACCTGCCGGATCAGGCGCTCCCAGCTCTCCACCACGCGCACCGCGCGCGGATCGCCCGGCACGAGCGTCTCGTCGTCGATCCCGTTGCGTACGCGGACCCAGTCGGGGCCCATGTTCTGGAAGCCGTGGCAGCCGGAGTTCTCGTGCTGGAGGTAGTGGAGGAGTTCCTCCAGCAGCCAGGCGTGCGGCTCCTGGCGTACGCCTTCGTGGTGGAGCAGTACCTGCGCCCGGTGCGTCACCTCGGCCCAGGAGAGGTGCCAGAGGGCGACCTTGTGCTTGCGCCGGGCGTCGGCTTGCACCCCCACGAGCGGGATCCCGTCCAGGGCCACGTCGTTGGTGAGCGTGATGACCGCCTCGTATCCGCGCCGGGCGGCGATGTCGAGATAGTCCTGCACCTGCTCGGCCTTGAGGGGGTTGCCGTTGGTCTTGGTCTCGATCAGAGCGGTCCACAGCTTGCCCGCGCGTTCGACGCGGATCACGCCGTCGGGACGGCGCGGACGGTCCGCGTTCGGCAGGGGCACCTCCGTGAACGCCTCCATGCGGCCCGCCGGTGCGCCGAAGGCGGCCGTGAGCCTGCGGCCGAACTCCGGTACCTGCGCCATCACCGACAAGAGAATGGACGTCACCCGCGCCTCGCGGTCCCGGTCGCTCTTGAGCGAGGAGAGGGGGAAGAGACGGGCCGCCTTCCACTCGTCGTTCTCCGCGAGGGAGGGCTTGGCGGCGGCCCGGGGCGCCCGTACCGCCCTCTTCGTGGTGGTGCGTGGACGACGGGAGCCGACGGGTGCGGGGCCGAGGTCGGGGCCTGGTGTGCCTACGGGCTGCGCTTCCTGCGTCGCGAGCGGGACTTGGCATGGGAGTGCTGCGACTGGTGTCCGGTCGGCGACCGGTGCCTGGTCCACGGCGCCCGGAGCCGACAGGTCCGCTCCGGGAACGTCCGTCCCGGTTGAGGCGGCCCCCTCCTGACCGTCGTCCTCGTCGATCTCGATGCCGTAGTCCGTGGCCAGTCCCGCCAGCCCCGTCTCGTAACCCTGCCCGACCGCGCGGAACTTCCACTCGCCCGCCCGCCGGTAGACCTCGCCGAAGACGAAGGCGCTCTCCACCGTCGCCCCCGTGATGGTGAAGCCCAGGACGTCCTCGCCCGTCCGGCCGGTGAGCGTGAGGCGGAGGTCCTCCAGTTCACCGAAGCCGGCCCGCTGGTAGCGGCTGGCGGCGATGACCACGCACCGCACCGCCTGGGGGAGGGCCGACAGGTCGAGCTTGATCCTGTCCTCGCTGCCGTTGTCGGTGGGCGTCTGGCCGAGCAGCTGGACGGATCCGTCGGGCGCGACCGGGTGGTTGTAGAAGTAGAAGTCCTCGTTCCCGCCCACTTTCCCGTTCTCCCGGAGCAGGAGGACGGACACGTCGGCGTCCTCCTCGCCGCTCGCGCTGCTCCACCCGAGCCGCGCGATGAGGGAGCCGCCCTCGTCGGCGAGCGCGGGAAGTGCGGTGTTCTCACCCTTGGCCAGTTCGCGCACGCGAGCCCCCCCTGCGGCGGGAAGGACGTGCGGTCGAAGGCCGAACGGCCCTCCAGGCGAAAGAAGTTGAATGTCCCTTGTTCATGAGCTTGAGCCGACATCGGTGGTCCTGACAAGGGTCTGGACCCGCGTTCCGCCTGCATGTCGCGGGTATATGCCCAACGTGTAACCGCCGTCCGCCACTTGACCACCGAACGATCACATGGCGGCACCGTGGCGATCACAAGCGATCCGATGCGCAAAGGTGCCGACGCGGGTGCGAGCCCTGGCTTTATGTGGGTAGTCCGCCACGACGGTGAACGAGGTGAACAAGCGAAGCAAGCGAAGCAAGCGGAACAAGCGGAACGAGGGGAAAGCGGATGCCCGAGGGTTCGTCCACCGTCCGGCTCTGGCTCTGGCTCATCGCACTCATCGGTGCGGGCCTGGCCGTCCTCGACGTGGCCATGGGCCCGGCCACCAGCCTGATCGGGCTGCTGCTCGTCTGCCCGATGGTGGCCTCCGCGCAGCACGACGGCCGGGTGACCGCCGCCGTCTCCGCCGCCACCCTCGCGCTCGCCGTGGCCGTCAGCGCCGCCGAGCACGATCTGGGCCAGGGCGACACCCGGGTGCGGCTGCTGATCCTGGCCGTCGCCTCCGCGTACGCGACCTGGGTCGCCCGCCGATCGACCCGCCACCAGCGGCAGTTGAAGAAGATCGCGGCCGTGGCCGAGCGTGCCATCATCCGGCCCACCGACTTCCGTATCGCGGGCCTCGAAGTGAGTGCCCGCTACCGCTCGGCGGCCCCGCACGCGCACATCGGCGGTGACCTGTACGCCTTCGCCAACACCCCGATGGGGCTGCGGCTGCTGATCGGCGACGTACGGGGCAATGGCCTGTCCACCGTCCATCTGTCCGCCGCGGCCATCGGCCACTTCCGCGACGCCGCCTACACGCAGCCCGATCTGCTCGACGTCGTAGGGGAGTTGGACACCCGTCTCGCCGACGACCTGGGGCCGGAGGACTTCATCACGGCGCTGATCGCCGAGGTCGCCCCGGACCACGTCCGCCTCGTCAACTGCGGTCACCACCCGCCCCTCCTCGTGCCGGGCACCGGCACCGCCACCCTGCTGGTGCCACCCTTCTCGGCCACCCCCATCGGTCTGCACCCCGCCCCCGCCATACACGAGGCACCTCTTGCGACCGGGGACCGGCTGCTCTTCTACACCGACGGACTCGCCGAGGCCCGCGACCGGACCGGCGCCATGCCCGACCTCCAGAAGGTCGCCCGCCTCTGCGCCGGAGCGGACCTGGAGGACGCCCTCGACACGGTCCTGGACGCGGTGGACCGGCACACCGGCCGCGCCGTCGCGGCCGACGACATCGCCCTGATCCTCCTCAAGGCGGCCCCCGCGCCCACGCAGCGCCCGCCGGCGCCCCACGACGGGCAGGCCGCGGCCGATCCCGAAGCGCCCTCCGCCGTGGGGCGGTGACGCGACCTGGCCCGACGCCGCCGTGCGGCGCGCACGGTGTGCGTGGCGTCGATCCGTGTCTCTCACTGTGCTGGTTTCGCGCCAACGCGCCTGTGGTGAGGCCGAGTTGACGCGCTTCATGCGTGGGACTCGTGAAGAGTTCGCACGCGGTTCCCGGGATTCGGTCACAGAAGCGGAAAACTCGGAGCGCTCACTCGGCGCTTCGAACAGGTCGGGCGCCGACCCATGTGATGGGAGACCGATCAACGATGTTCAGTCTGGTACGGAGCAGAGTGCGGACGGCCGCGCTCGCCCTCTCGGCCGTCGTGGCCCTCGCCCTCGGGGCGACCGCCACGAGCGGCGCGGCGGCGTCCCCTGCTCCCACCCCCCACCCCACCCGCACCCCCGCCCCCGCTCTCGCGAAGCAGGGACCGACCTCGGTGGCGTACGTCGAGGTGAACGACAACAGCATGCTCAACGTCGGCAAGTACACCCTGGCCAACGGCGGCGGCAACGTCTTCGACGTCGCCGTGATCTTCGCGGCGAACATCAACTACGACACGAGCAAGAAGTCGGCCTACCTGTACTTCAACGAGAACGTGCAGCGCGTCCTCGACAACGCCGCCACGCAGATACGGCCGTTGCAGCAGAAGGGCATCAAGGTCGTCCTCTCGGTGCTCGGCAACCACCAGGGCGCGGGCTTCGCCAACTTCCCGTCCCAGCAGGCGGCTTCGGCGTTCGCGAAGCAGCTGTCGGACACCGTGACCAAGTACGGGCTCGACGGCATCGACTTTGACGACGAGTACGCCGAGTACGGCAACAACGGCACCGGCCAGCCCAACGACAGCTCGTTCGTGCACCTGGTCACGGCGCTGCGCGCCAACATGCCGGACAAGATCATCAGCCTCTACAACATCGGCCCGGCCGCATCGAGCCTCTCCTACGGCGGCGTCGACGTCTCCTCCAAGTTCGACTACGCCTGGAACCCGTACTACGGCAGCTGGCAGGTGCCCGACATCGACCTGCCCAAGTCGAAGCTGTCGCCCGCGGCCGTCGAGATCGGCCGTACCTCGCAGAGCACCGCCGCCGACCTCGCCCGCCGCACGGTCAGCGAGGGCTACGGCGTCTATCTCACGTACAACCTCAACGGCGCCGACCGCAGCGCCGATGTCTCCGCGTTCACGAGGGAGCTGTACGGCAGTGACGCCGTCTATGAGCCGTAGCTCCCTCAGGGGTTGCCGCGTTCCGTAGGGCCGTAACAGCCTGTGCAGGCCGCGCTCTTGACAACGTTGTCGGGGGCGCGGCCCCACGGCACGGCCCTCCTGGTCTGTTGATCGGTTGTTGATCGCTTGTGTACTGGTCGCTGGCCCACTGAAGGCCAGTGTTCCGTTCGCGGTCTTGGAGGACCTTCGTGCTCAGGCAGGTAGTTCGAGTAGTGGCCGGTGTGGCGGCGGCCTTGGTGCTCAGCGCCGTGGGCGCGTCGGCCCACGAGGATTCAGCCCCGCGCGCCGCGGTGGTGACCGCAGGCCCGGTGGCCCCCGAGGGCTGCAGTGGAAGCCCGATGGGCTGTACGTGACTCGTCGTGGTTCCGGCTTCGAGAACCTGCCATACGGGGGGGGGGAGGCGCGGGTGAGCGACATCGTGACGCGTCGGCTTCGGCTGCGGCGTTTCAGCCGTGATGACGCGTCGGCGCTGGCCCGGTATCGCTCTGATCCCGATGTCGCCCGCTATCAGTCCTGGCGCTCGCCGATCGATCAGACGGAAGCGGAGGCGATCGTCGCCGGGTATCTCGCGGAGCATCCCGACGGCGACGGGCCCGGCTTCTTTCAGTACGCGATCGAACTGCACCAACGGCCCGGCTTGATCGGTGATCTCGCCATCGCGAGGACGACCGGCCGCGGTCAGGCGATGCTGGGCATCACGCTGGCGCCGGACATGCAGCATCGGGGCTACGCGACGGAAGCGATGACCGCCGTGGCGCACCGGCTCCTCGACATGGGCGTGCAGCGGATCACGGCCACCTGCGACGCCCGCAACACGGCGTCCGCGCAGCTCCTGCGACGTGTCGGCTTCGAACAACAGGGTCGGGAGAAGCGGTACGTGGAGCAGCGCGGCATCCACGCGGACGTCCTGCTGTTCAGGATGCCGGGCGAGCGGCTGCACCGCCCCTCATGAACCTGCCGGGAACCAACCGGGTTCCAACGGCGATCACCGAGCGCACTCTGGCGCGATCACAACAGGAGGACAGCATGGATGGAGCCCGCCCGGGGGAACGCATCGCGCCGGTCGGCGAGGGTGAGGTCGGCGAGAGTGAGGTCGGCGTCGGCTTTGTGGATGAGCCGAGTCAGCTCGATGAGCCGGGCGACTCGGAGGAGTCCGGGGCATAGTCCTCGGATCCGCACCGCCCCCGGGACGTGTCCCGGGGGCGGTGCGCGGTCGCGGCTGCGGCCGCGGGGAACTTGCAGGAATTACGGGGATCACGGGGATCACGGACTCACGGGGGGCTCTGCACCATGCACGGAGACGACCTTCAGTACGCGTTACTCGGGCCGGTGCGCGTGCGGCTCGGTGACGTGGCGGTGCCGTTCACGCCGCAGCAGCAGGCCGTCCTGGCCATCCTGCTCGGCCGTCGGGGGCGGTCCGTCACTGTCGGAGAACTCATCGACGGGCTCTGGGGACCCGACGCCCCGAACGGCGCCCGTTCGACGCTGCAGACCCAGGTGGGGCAGGTGCGCGGGAAGCTGGAGCCGGGGCGGCCGCCTCGTACGGCGGCGCGGGTCCTGCGTTCCGTCCACGGCGGGTACCTCCTGGAGACCGCCGACGGCTCCTGCGACGTCGAGCTCTTCGAGCGGTACGCGGCCGACGCCGGCCACGCGGAGCGCGCGGGCGACACCGGCAGAGCGTACGAACTGCTCGACACGGCCCTGCAGTTGTGGCGGGGGCAGCAGCCGCTGGCCGGGGTGCCAGGACCGTACGCCGAGAGCCTGCGGGCGCCCCTGGCCGAGGCGCGGCTCGCCGCCCTGGAAACGCGGCTGCGGCTCGGCCTCGACAAGGGCGCGCATGCCGACGTCCTGCCCCGGCTCAGGGCCCTGGTCGCCGAACACCCGCTGCGCGAAGGGCTCCAGGCCCTGCTGATGCTGGCCCTGTACCAGGACGGACGGCAGGCGGAGGCGCTGACCGCGTACGGCGAGGCGCGGCGGCTGCTCGACGACGAGCTCGGCGTCGCACCCGGCGCCGAGCTGACCACGCTGCACCAGCGGATCCTGCGGGCCGATCCCGCACTGGCTCCCGCCTCGGTCCGGACCGCCACCGTCGCCGCCGCGGCGGCCGCCCCCATGGCCTCCGCCACTTCGCCTCGCCCGCCCGCCCCGCACGCCCCCGTCCCCGCTCAACTCCCCGCCCCACCGGCCGACTTCACCGGCCGCACCGAGGAGGAGGGCCGGCTCCTCGCCGCCCTGGACGCCGAGGCGCCGCACGTCGTGGTGTCGGCGGTGGCCGGGATCGGCGGCGTCGGCAAGACCACGCTCGCCCTGCACGCCGGACGCCGGGTGCGCACGCGCTATCCGGACGGCCAGCTCCACGCCGATCTGCTGGGTGCGTCCGCCGCGCCCGCCGAACCGGCCGAGATCCTGGCCCGCTTCCTGCGCGCCCTGGGCGCCGGCCCCGTACCGGACGGCGTCGAGGAGCGTGCAGCGCTCTACCGCTCCGTGCTCGCCGGGCGCCGTGTCCTGGTCGTCCTGGACGACGCCGCCGACGAGGCCCAGCTGATGCCGCTGCTGCCGTCGACTCCCGGCTGCGCGGCCCTGATCACCAGCAGGGCCCGGCTCGGTGCCCTGCCCGCCGCGCACACTCTGGACCTGGACGTCCTCACCGCCGATGACGCGCTCGACCTGCTCACCCGCGTCATCGGACCGGAGCGGATCGCCGCCGAACCGCGATCCGCCGCAGCTCTCGTGGCGGCCTGCGGCCGTCTTCCGCTCGCGGTACGCATCGTGGGTGCCCGTCTCGTCCAGCGCCCCTCCTGGACGCTCGACGGCATGGTGCGCCGCCTGGCCGATGAGCGCCGCAGGCTCGGCCAGCTGCGCGTCGGGGACCTCGCGGTGGAAGCGACCTTCCAGCTCAGCTACGACCAGCTGCCCCCTGAACTCGCCCGCGCCTTCCGCCTCACCGCGCTCGCCGACGGGCCCACCTTCGCGGTGCCCGCGGCCGCTGCCCTCCTGGATCTCGACGAGGCGAAGACCGAGAACCTCCTCGAACGCCTCCTCGACATCGGCCTGTTGGAGTCTCCGTACGCGTGCCGGTACCGCTTCCACGACCTGCTGCAGCTGTTCGCCCGCGCCCGCGCCGAGGAGAGCGAGGCGGCGGTCGAGCGGGACGCCGCCCACGCCCGGCTCGTCGACCACTACCTGGCCACCGCACGCGACGCCTACCGCCTGGCCCGCCCCGGCTGCACCCTTCCCGACGCGCTGGCCGCCACCCACCGCACCGCCACACCGTTCTCCGACTCCCTCGCCGCCCAGGAATGGGTGCGCGAGGAGATCGACGCCATCCTCGGGGCGCTGCGGCACGCAGCCGGGATGCGGCACACCGCCCGCACCGGCGCTCACCTGCGGGCGGCCGCCGACCTGCTGCTCGCCCTCGACCCCTTCAGCGAGCACGACTTCCTCTGGCCGCGCCTCAACGGACCCGCCGCCGCGCTGGCCGACGCGGCCGCCGCCCACGGGGAGTCCACCGCGGAGATCCGCGCCCGCTACATGCTGGCGGGCGGGCTCTGGCAGGTCGGCGACGAGACACGGGGCACCTCGCACGTGGAGCGCGCCCTCAGGCTGTGCCGCGCCACGGGAGACGAGTCGCTCCTCGGCCAACTCCTCAACGTATCGGCGTTGTTGACGTTGGATCTCGGGGCGGAGGAGGCGCTTTCCCTGTTCCGCGAGAGCTCCGCCGTGCACATCAGGCGGGGCAATCTGTGGGGTGAGCTGGAGGCCCTCGTCAACACCTGCACCCCTCTCAGGGCGCTCGGCCGGGGCGCGGAGGCGCTGGCGGCCCTGCGTGACGCGCTGCCCCGGGCCGCGCCCATGGGCTGGACGCTGGTGCACGTCTACCTTCGGTGCACGCACGCGGAAGCCCTGGCGGGACTGGGGCGCGCCGCCGAGGCGTTCGAGAGCTACGGCGTGGCGCTGACGGGCAGCCGGGAGATCGGCTCGGACTTCCTGGAGGCGATGGTCGAGCGCGGCCTGGGCGTGACCTCGTACACCCTCGGCCGCCCCGCCGACGCCCGGCTCCACTTGGAGCGCTGCCTGGACCGCGCCAGGGCCCTCGGTGACCAACGGCTCCAGGTGAGCGCCCTCACCGGCCTCGGCGCGGCCCTCGCCGCCCTGGGAGACACCGGCCGCGCCGACGCCTGCCGCCACGAGGCGCACGGCATCTGCGAACGGCTCGGCATCACGCCACCCGCCGCCCCGCCCCGGCCGGCCCCCATCGGATGACCGGCGTGTGCGCCATCTCCCGCCGCTCCGACGGAAGATGACGCTCCATCAGGAAGATGCGGGCGTACCGTCAGCAGGGCTCGCCGGTGCGCCCGTTCTTCGTGGACCAGACGGCCTTCCACTGGTCCGCGCCCTCGCCGTCCGCGTGCCCCTTGTAGAGGACGAAGTTGCCGTCCTGCTGCATGCGGGCCCAGACGTTCTGCCCGTTGCACGCCTCGGTGCCGCTGTTCCAGGCGGCGTTGCCGTCGGCGTCGTACACGACGAAGTTGCCGTCCTGCTGCATGACCGCGGCACCGGCGCTCCTGCCCGCCGTGCCCGACTGCCACACCACGTCGACCTGGGTGTCACCGTCCTGGCAGGAGCCGCCCACCGCGCACTCCAGGATCATCTTGGCGAGCTTCGTGAAGTTCGGCGGACCGCCGACCTCCGGCGGGATCCAGGTCTTCCAGTGCGAGATGACGAGGTTGCCGTCCTCGCCGTAGTCGACGCGGTACGCCTCCTCGGTGGTCACCAGACCGCCGATCCCCGTGCTGCCGTAAACGATGTCCGTCGAGATGTGCTGACCGGGGCGCAGACACATCCCGGAGTTCATGTGGTCCCAGTTGTCCCCGGGGGACGGGCAGTTGAGGTCGTACCCGGACCCCTTCCAGGTGTCGTCCGCGACACCCGGACCAGCCGTCGCGAGCTGGAACGCGACAGCCGCGCCCGCCAGGGCGGTGGCGGCCAGGGCTCTGCGTGCGTGCTTCATGTGCCTCTCTACCTCCGTCTGTCCGGGCGGACCGCGGGTCGCGGACCGCCCGGGAAGGAAGACTCCCGGGGCCCTCTCCATGGGCACTCAACGTGTGATCAACGCGGGTTCAGGCCCGCATTCCTCCCGACTTTCCGGCCCTGGCGGCAGGACCGCGGGTGACATGTGGGAGCGTGAGCGGGTGAGTGAGACGACGCCTAAGACCCTGCAGTACCGCTTTGACGGGCCCGAAGACGCCCCGGTCCTGATCCTTGGACCCTCTCTCGGCACTACCTGGCACATGTGGGACCGGCAGGTGCCCGAGCTCAGCAAACAGTGGCGGGTGTTCCGCTTCGACCTGCCCGGACACGGGGGCGCCCCGGCGCACCCGGCGGGGTCGGTCGCGGAGCTCGCCGCGCGGCTGCTGGCCACGCTCGACGAGCTCGGCGTGCAGCGCTTCGGTTACGCGGGCTGCGCCCTGGGCGGCGCCGTCGGCGCGGAGCTCGCCCTGCGCCACCCGCAGCGCGTCGCCTCGCTCGGGCTGATCTCCGCCTCGCCGCGGTTCGGCTCGGCCGACGAGTTCCGCCAGCGCGGCGTGATAGTCCGCAGCAACGGGCTCGACCCGATCGCCCGCACCTCGCCCGAGCGCTGGTTCACGCCCGGCTTCGCCGCCGCGCAGCCCGCGATCACCGACTGGGCCGTGCAGATGGTCAGAACCACCGACCCCGGCTGCTACATCGCCGCCTGCGAGGCCCTCGCCGCGTTCGACGTCCGCGCCGAGCTCGGCCGCATCGGCGTCCCGACCCTCGTCCTGGTCGGCTCCGAGGACCAGGTGACCGGGCCCGGCGAAGCCCGCACGCTCGTCGCCGGGATACCCGACGCCCGCCTCGCCGTCGTGCCGGGCGCCTCGCACCTCGCCCCGGTCGAGCAGCCCGCCGCCGTCACGGACCTTCTCGTACGTCACTTCAGCACCGCCTGGCAGCCCGCCGTCGACCCGGCGACCGGCCAGCACGCGATCATGGCGCCCCCGGTCAAGCCGGTCCTGCCGCCCCCGCCCGTCGCCCCGGTCGCGGAGATCGCACCCCTCGAACAGCCCGAGCAGGTCGCGGGCCCCGGCCGCCCCGACCCCTACGAGCCGGGCCTCAAGGTCCGCCGCGAGGTCCTCGGTGACGCCCACGTGGACCGGGCCCTCGCGGGCACCGACGAATTCTCCGGCGACTTCCAGGAGTTCATCACCCGCTACGCCTGGGGCGAGATCTGGACCCGCCCTGGCCTGGACCGCCGCTCCCGCAGCTGCGTCACGCTCACCGCCCTGGTCGCGGGCGGCCACCACGACGAGCTCGCCTTCCACACGCGCGCGGCGCTGCGCAACGGCCTCACTCCTGACGAGATCAAGGAAGTGCTCCTGCAGACCGCCGTGTACTGCGGGGTCCCGGCCGCCAATACGGCCTTCAAGATCGCGCAGTCCGTCATCCGCGAGGAAACGACGCCCCAGGAGTAGCAGGATGGGGGCATGGCTACTTCTCCTGCACCCATGAAGCTGACGAAGAAGTCCCACGCGTGCGTGCGTCTCGAAAAGGACGGGCGGACCCTCGTCATCGACCCCGGCACCTTCAGCGAGGAGGACGCCGCCGTCGGTGCCGACGCCATCCTGGTCACGCACGAGCACCTCGACCACTTCAACGAGGACCGGCTGCGGGCGGGCCTGGAGGCCAACCCCGGCGCCGAGATCTGGACGCTGCGCTCCGTCGCGGACCAGATCTCGGCGGCCTTCCCCGGCCGCGTCCACACGGTCGGCCACGGCGACACCTTCGAGGCCGCGGGCTTCGACGTCCAGGTCCACGGCGAGCTGCACGCGGTCATCCACCCCGACATCCCGCGCATCACGAATGTCGGCTACCTGATCGACGGCGGCGCGGTCTTCCACCCCGGCGACGCCCTCACCGTCCCCGACCACGCCGTGGAGACCCTGATGCTCCCCGTCATGGCCCCCTGGAACAAGATCGCCGAGGTCATCGACTACGTACGGGAGGTCAAGCCGGCCCGCGCGTACGACATCCACGACGCCCTCCTCACCGACCTGGCCCGCCCCATCTACGACAGCCAGATCGGCGCCCTGGGCGGCACCGAGCACCTGCGCCTGACGCCGGGGGAGTCCGCCACCCTGTGAGCGGTGGCTGTCAGTGGGGGCCGGTAGGTTGTGAGACATGCGCATCGCCACTTGGAACGTGAACTCGATCACCGCCCGCCTCCCCCGCCTCCTGGCCTGGCTGGAGAACAGCGGCACGGACGTGCTGTGCATCCAGGAGACCAAGTGCTCCGCGGAGCAGTTCCCGGCGGACGAGCTGCGCGAGCTCGGCTACGAGTCGGCGGTGAACGCGACGGGCCGGTGGAACGGGGTGGCGCTGGTCTCCCGCGTCGGCCTCGACGACGTCGTCAAGGGGCTCCCCGGCGACCCCGGTTACGACGGCGCAGAGGAGCCCCGCGCGGTCTCCGCGACGTGCGGCCCGGTCCGCGTCTGGTCGGTCTACGTGCCGAACGGCCGCGAGGTGGACCACGCGCACTACGCCTACAAGCTCCAGTGGTTCGAGGCCCTGAAGGCCGCGGTCGCCGGGGACGCGGCGGGCTCCCGCCCGTTCGCGGTGATGGGTGACTACAACGTCGCACCGACGGACGACGACGTCTGGGACATCTCCGTCTTCGACGGCGCCACGCACGTCACGCCCGCCGAGCGCGCGGCCCTCGCGTCCCTGCGCGAGGCGGGCCTCCAGGACGTCGTCCCGCGCCCCCTCAAGTACGACCACCCCTTCACGTACTGGGACTACCGCGCCCTCGGCTTCCCGAAGAACAAGGGCATGCGCATCGACCTCGTGTACGGGAACGAGGGCTTCGCGAAGGCGGTGACGGACGCGTACGTGGACCGCGAGGAGCGCAAGGGCAAGGGCGCGTCGGACCACGCTCCCGTCGTGGTGGACCTCGACGTGTAGGCGTGGCCGACCGCGAATCGTCAGCGCGCGTGGGCCAGGTCGGCGTCCGCTTCGGTGCCGCCCTCGACCATCCTGCTGACCTCTTCCACCCAGAGCAGCCGGCCGCTGTCGTCCACCTCTCCGAAGAGGTGGACCTCGGCGGTCAGTGACGACCCGTCCAGCTTGTCGACCGCCACGGTGTGGCGGTCGGCGAAGGTGTTGCCGTCCTGGACGAGCCGGTCGACCACGATGTGCCCGCCGGCGACTCGCTTGCGCAGCAGCCTGATGTGGGCCACGAACTCCTCGAAGTTCGCGGGCACTCCGTCGGTCAGCTGGGTGTACGCCGGGCTGAAGTAGCGGGCCGCCACCTCCTCCAGGGGGAACTCCTCCTCCGAGCCGAAGCTGACCTGATTCAGGACCTGCGTCAGGTACTCCTTCGTGAGCTTCATGACGTGCTTCTCCCCTCCACCCCGCGGCCACTGCGTGCTTTCTGCACGCATTACGACCGTAACCCAAATGCGGGCACCGTGCACGCTTTCTGTCGCAAGAAGCGTGCTCCGTGCACGCTAAGGTGGCGGCATGACGGCGGAGCGGGACGACATGGCGGAGAAGGACGAGTGGGGCGCGCAGGTGTCCGGTGCGGTCGCCGCGCTCATGCGGCGCAGCACCAGAGCCCACCTGTACGGCGTCCTGACCGAAGGCGTCGGACCGGGGATCAACGAAGCGACGTACCCGGTCCTGTCCGGCCTCGCGAGGACGGGACCGCGGTCGGCCGCGGCGCTGGCCTCGGAAGTGGGGATCGACCGGTCGGTGACCAGCCGCCACGCCACCCGCCTGGAGAAGGCCGGCCTGCTGCGCCGCGAACCCGACCCGTCCGACCGCCGCGCGACCCTGCTCGTCCTCACCGCGGACGGGGAGCGGGCCGTCGAGGTCATGCGCGACCGCTTGGCCGCAGCCATCGACGACTACCTCGGTACCTGGGACCCGGCCGAAGCGGCGGCGTTCGTCACGTACTTGCGCCGGTTCACCGAAGAGGGCCCCTGGCGGCAAGGACCCGACGGCGACGCGGATTGAGTGACACGGGGGAGGACGGCGGGCACCGCGAGCGCCGCCTCGCGGCCACGTCCGCGTGACGGTGACCTGACGCCGTCTTCTCAGCGCCGCGTCCGCTTGCCAGGATCGCGAGATGCGCGACGTGAGCGAGGGCTCTGCTCAGGATTCCGCCCAGGATCCCGGACAGGATCCCGTGGTGCGGGTGAGCACCGACGGCATCCCGCACCAGGAGAGGTTCTCCTGGTGGACCGAGATGGTCGACCGCGAGGTCATGCCGGTGACGACCCGCTGCGAGCACGCGCCTCGCTTCCGCGGCTGGGCGCGGACCGTGACGGTGCCGCGGACCCCGGTGACGACCTTCACGTTCTCGCCGATGAGTGCGCGCCGCTCGGGGCGCCAGATCGGCCGCCAGGACCCCGAGGACTTCTACCTGATGCTCGCGCGGGAGAACCCGATCCGGCTCGAACAGCACCGGGGCATCGCGTGTCTCGACGCCGGGGACATGGTCCTGTTCTCCTCCTCGTACCCGTTGAGCTGCGAGTTCCACGACCTCGGCAGACAGTCGAAGCTGACGATGATGCGGCTGCCCCGTGCCGTCCTGCCCCTGACGGGCGACCGGGCGGACCGGTTGCTCGCGGAGCCGCTGCGGCCCGCCCGTTCGGGGCCCGCGGCACTTCTGGGCCCGTATCTCGCGGGACTTGAGGACGCCGCGCGCGCCAGTGGTCCCCAGGAGCTGGCGCGACTCGGGGCCATCGGGCTCGACCTGGCGGCCACCGCGCTCGCCGGGCGGCTCGGCGCGGAGGGCAGCCTGCCGCCCGAGACCCGGCGCGCCACCCTGCTGTTCCGGATCAACACCTTCATCGACCAGCACCTCGGCGACCCCGAACTGCGCCCCGCGGCCATCGCGGCCCACCACCACATCTCGGTACGCACCCTGCACCAGCTGTTCCGCGACGAGCCGGAGACCGTGGCCGCCGCCATCCGCCGCCGTCGCCTGGAGCACTGCCACGCGGACCTGAGCGATCCCCGCCTGGCGCGGTGCGCGATCGGCGAGATCGCCGTCCGCTGGGGGTTCCGGCACCCCGGGGACCTCAGCCGTGCCTTCCGCGACGCCTACGGGGAGGCCCCGAGCGAGGTCCGCGCGCGTGCACGCGATGCCAAGTATCTCTGCGCTCCTTGCTGATGACCGCACGGGTCCGGCGGGACCACAGTGGAGTGGCACCACTCCGGGTGACCAAGCAGAGGGGGGAGCCACCCGGTGCTGCGGAGGTGGCGGCGGTTCCGATGAGCAACCGCCGCCACCGGAACGCCGTCCGGCGGCTACCTGCTCGCACGGGGCGTCGGAGGACCGTGCGGGGCGCCCAACTACCGTACGGGCAGGGGGACATGGAAGAACTCACCGGCGAGGACCCGAGAACCGTCGGCGGCTACCGGCTCCTGGGGCGCCTCGGCCAGGGCGGGATGGGTCGCGTCTACTTGGCGCAGGCGCAGGCGCAGGCGCAGGCGCAGGCGGCGGACGGAGCGGGCGGGCGCCTCGCGCTCAAGGTCATCCACCCCGCGTACGCGCAGGACGAGGAGTTCCGGCGCCGCTTCCGCCGCGAGGTGCGCGCCGCCGCCCGCGTCAGGGCGCCCGGCGTGGCACGCGTCCTCGACGCCGACCCCGATGCTCAACTCCCCTGGCTGGCAACGGAGTTCATCCCCGGTCTCTCCCTCGCCGAGGCGATCGCCGAGCACGGTGGCCTGCCCGTCCCGGCGTGCCGCCGTCTCGCGGGACACCTCGTGGCCGCGCTCCGCTCCGTCCGCGGCGAGGGCCTGGTCCACCGCGACCTGAAGCCGTCCAACGTGCTGCTCGGCGCGGACGGCGCCCGGCTGATCGACTTCGGGATCGCCCGTGCGGTCGACGACAGCGCCATCACGCACACCGGTCAGATCCCCGGCACACCCGGCTACATCGCCCCCGAGGTGCTGCGCGGCGCCGACGCGGACGCCCGCTCGGACGTGTTCGCGCTCGGCGCGGTCCTCGCGTTCGCCGCCCGGGGCAGCCACCCCTACGGGACGGGTCCGGCCGCCGTCGTCCTGGCCCGCCCGCTGGCCGTGGACCCTGACCTCTCGGGGATCGCGGACGACGCGTTCGCCGAAGTCCTGCGCCGCTGCCTGGCCATGGACCCGGCGGACCGCCCCACCCTGGACGGCCTTGAGCGCGCCGCTGCGGCCGAGGGGCGCGCGCCCACCGGGTTCTGGGTACCGGCGACGCTCCTCGACGCCATCGGGCAGCGCTCGTTGCTCGCGGAGACGCTCACGGGGCGAGTTTCCGCAGCGGGGCGGGCGGCCGTCCCGCACCGCCCGACGGCCCTCCCGCCGCCGGGCCCGCGCAACGCGCCGACTGGCGAGGGACTTACGGAGCCAAGCGCGGCGAGACGTACGGCGCGGCGTACGGAGAAACGTACGGAGAAACGTACGGAGAAACGGCCGCCCGCCAAGGTGGCACCCGAGCCGCTGCCCCGCCACCTCCCCGGCCGGCGCACCGTCGTGCGGGCCGCCCTGGCCGTGGGGGCCGTCGTCGGGGGCGGCATCGTCATCGACGGGCTGAGGGACTCCGGCCGCAAGAGCCGCGAGCAGGACGAGAAGCGGCAGGCGGAGCAGGACAAGGAATGGGCACGGGCCCAAGAGATCGCGCGCCGCCACAAGGCGGCGGTGAAGGCTGCCGCTGTTCCTCTCAAGTCGCGCCTCGTATGGGACCGGAAGGCCGAAGGCGGACTCTCGGCCCCGGCCCTGTCGGGCTCCGCGCTGTACGTACGGGACACCAGCGGCAGCCTGCGGGCCCTCGCGGCGCGCTCAGGAGCGGTTCGTTGGTCCCAGCGGGTCGGCTCGACCCACGTCCAGTTCGCACTCGTGGCGATCGGCGACGTCGTAGCGGTGATGGGCAGCCAACCGGACATGACGGTGCACAGCGTGCGCGACGGATCTCTGCTGTGGACCGCGCCACGGGCCGACAGCCCGCCATCGGTCTGGCGGGACCACCTGGTCTACCTCGCGGGCCATGCCATCCGCTGTGTCACCACGGGCGGTTCGCAGCTGTGGAACCACGACTACGGCGGCCCGAACCTGAAACCCGGCCCCTTGATCACGACGGATGACACCGCGGTGCTGGTACGGGGCGGCAACAAGCTCATCGTGGTGTCGCTCCGCAACGGCTCCCTCCGCTGGGACCGGCAGCTCACCGACAGCATGGCGCTTGCCGACACGGCCGTGAGCGGCGACACCGTGATCGTCCATGGCGACGGGAAGCTCACCGCCCTCGATCTGTACAGCGGCAACAAGCGCTGGAGCGCCGAGACGGCGGAAGAAGGAAGCACGGGCCCCGTCTCGGTCCGGCGGGGTGTCGTCTACGCGACGGTGGCCACGCTGGGCCTGTACGCGTTCTCCCTCGCCACGGGCAAGAAGCTCTGGCACACACGCCGAGGACCGGACCATTCCGTGCTCCATTGCCCGCGGGTACCGGAGTTGGTCTTCGGTCACGCGCGCTCCGAGCTGATCGCCGTACGCGCGTCCAACGGCTCGGTGGCCTGGCGGACCGTCCTGGACTCCGGCGGCCCCGCCGACTCCGAGGAGACCTTCGCTGCCGGCAGTGCTCTGTTCGGGTACGCCGACAAGGGAGATGTCCTGGCCTGCGTGGACGCCCGCACTGGGCGCTTCCGTTGGACGGTCCGCCCCGTGTCGAGGATGTTCGCCCCGGTGCCGACCCCGGCCGGCCTGGTGGTCGCGGGCCCCGGCGGCCTGCTCTGCGTCAAGCCGTGACCGACCGAGCGGGCGGCTGTCCGGCCCCGTCCTGCCAGTGGTAGAGGTCGCGCAGCAGGGAGATCTCCGCGCCGTGATGGATCAGCTCCCTGTTGACGTGCAGGACCCTGTTCTCCATGGGGAACCGCTCGGGACCCACGGCCGGCGGATTCTCCAGGTCGGCGTCCGAGAGCGTGCGGACTCCCTCGTTCCATCTCTCATACATCTCATCGAGCTGTTTCAGTGCCTCGTCGGCGGTCCCCGCGTAGGCGAATGTCTCGGAGTCGATGTCCTGGCCGCCGAAGTACCAGCCGACCCGATAGCCCAGGCACGAGACGATGAGGTGTGCCAGCCGCCAGGAAATCGTGGTCACCGGCGCAGGCACCGGGCCAGGGGACGCGAAATCCATCGTCCACGCCCCCGTACCTTGGGGCATCGCTGTGGCCGACGTGCCCTGCGGGCGGACGCTCCAGCAGCCGCGCACCGGCTCCCAGAAGTACTCCTCATCCGTGAGACCGTCCAGCCGCGGCCGCAGGTTCGTGCGCCAGTGCCAGTCCAACTGCTCCGCGAGCTGCTCACTTCTTGTCATCTCCGAACACTACATACAACGGGGATTCGGCTCGCGAAGTGCCGCCTGCCGGACCTCACTTGGCGCCATGCCGTACGCGGCACGGAACGCCCGGCTGAAGTCCGCCGGGTGCGGGTAGCCCCACCGGGCGGCGACGGCGCCGATCGACCGCTGCCGCAGCCGGGGGTCGGTGAGGTCGGCGTGGCAGCGTTCCAGGCGGCGTCGGCGGATGGAGGCGGCCACGGTGTCGTCCTGCCCGCGGAAGAGCAGGTGCAGGGAGCGCAGCGAGATGTGGTGGTGCGCCGCGATGTCGGACGGAGTCAGTTCCGGGTCACCGAGGTTGTGGTCGATGAAGGCGTTGACGCGGGAGAGCAGGGCCTGTTGGCGGGTCTCGGCCGGGAGATCGTCGTAGGCCCCGAGGTGCTGGGCGAGGCAGGCGCCCGCCAAGTCCCGTGCCACCGCCCCTAATCGGCTCAGGTCACGCGGGTCGCACTCGGGCCCGCAGGCGTCGAGCGACTGGATGAACCGGGCGAGGATCGCCCCCATCCCGGCCCGCGCCGACAAGGGCTGGGCGAGCAGGCGGTGGACCTTGTCGGACGGCAGCGGCACGGCCTCGCGCGGCAACTGCAGGATGACCACCTGGGTGTTGAGCCCTCGGTCCGGCACCTCGCCCTCGAACGGGTACGAGACGTCGAAGAGCAGCATGTCGCCGAGCACGAGCCCGGAGTCCTGACGCCGCTGGCTGATCCACAGAGGGGTGCCGGAGACGAAGAGCAGCTGGTACGTGCCCGGGTCGGCCCGCCGGATGTGCGACCAGGTGCGCTTCAGGTAGGCGGGCGGGCTGTTGAAGGCGGCCACGCGTACGGAGTCGAGGTCGAGGACCGAGGCCGAGGCGCGGAAGTCGACGGCTCCGTCCGCGCTGTTGAGGGTGAGCGGCGCCAGCTCACGCGACACCAGCTCGCACCAGAAGGGGCATTGGTCCGCCGCGGGCAGGTCCTCGTTCGACACGGTCTGCCACATCCCGCACCCACCCTCGCATTTCCCAGATCACCACTGGTTCCCCTCGGCGCACGACGGTCGGTGCTCGGTGCCCGGCGCCCACCCCGGCTCCATTGTTCCCCGGGGCGGCGGGGCCCCGGGGGTTTTGTCGCCACCTGTTCGACGACCCCGGCCAACTCCGCAATTACGTAATGACGTAATCTCTGACTCGTGACCAACGAGTCAGCGTTACGACGAACGACGGGGGAGCAGCCCATGAACCGAAGGAAGTTCCTTGCCGCGGCGACGAAGGCCGCGACGGTGACGGCGACGACGGTGGGAGCGGGCGCGTCGCTGCTGCCGGGCACCGCCGCAGCAGCCACCGCCACCGCCGCGGCCGACGAACTGCCCAAGCGCGTACGGAAATACCTGGACCAAGCGCTCGCCGCAGGCAGCCCCAGCGTCATCTGCGGGGTCATCCAGGGCCGACGCACCCACGTGGAGGGCGCGGGCAAGGCCGTGGGCGGGTCGGCGCCGGACGGCAGGACGGTGTTCCAGCTCGGCTCCATCACCAAGACCCTCACGGCCACGGCACTCGCACGCGCGGTGTGCGCGGGTACGGTCCGCCTGGACGCGCCGCTCACCCTGCCCGCCCGCTTCCGTATCCCGCACAAGGGCCCCCGCCGGATCACCCTGGCCGACCTGGCCACCCACACCTCCGGCCTGCCCTCCCTCCCGCCGAACCTGCTCGCCGAAGCGGACCCGCTCGACCCCTACGCGCACTACACGCTGGACGACCTGGCCGCCGGACTGCGCGAGACGAAGCTGAGCACAGAGCCCGGCAAGGTCCACGCCTACTCAAACTTGGGATTCGGGCTGCTCGGCCAGGCACTGGCCTTCGACGACGTGGACGCGATGCTGCGGCGCCAAGTGGCGGCCCCGCTCGGCCTGGTGGACACGACGACGACCTTGCGCCCGGACATGGCATCCCGCAAGGCCGTCGGGCACGCCGACAAGAAGCCCGTCCCCGACTGGCACGACCGCGTCCTCAGCGCGGCAGGCACCTCGATGTACAGCACCGCCGACGACATGCTGCGCTTCCTCAACGCCCAGCTCCACCCCCGCCGTTCACGACTGCGCGCCGCCATCGAACTGACCCAGAAGCCCCGCTTCACCGTCGACCGGTACACGCGGCTCGGCCTCGGCTGGCAGCTGAGCCCCCTGCCCGGCGGCCGGACCATGACCTGGCACAACGGCGGCACCGGCGGATTCAGCACCTGCGCGGCGTTCAGCCGGGAGAGCGGGACGGCGGTGGTGATGATGGTGAACACCTACAGCGAGGGAACCGAGACGGCTGCCCGCCCGGTGGACGCCCTCACCATCGGGTTGCTCCGCGAGCTGGACGCGGCCTGACCTGGCGGACCTGACGGACCTGACGGACTTGGCAGCCCTGGCGGACCTGGCGGACCCGATCGATCTTCGTCCGGTCCGCCCGCTGGCCCGGGGAAGCCGTCTGGCGGGGGTCAGTTCCACGGTTCCTGGTCGGGGTCTTCGTCCAGCACCTTCGCTGCGGCCACGCAGAGGTCGCGGCCGTAGATCTGGTTGCTGCCCCACTCGGAGCCCCACAGGTCGGTCGCGGCCTGGGCCACGGAGCGCCAGGAGAGGTCTTCATCTACGCGCCAGGTGCGGATCTGAGCTGCCATCTCGGGCGTGATCGTCGCGGGGTCCACAGTGCTCTGCGTCATTCCACCGACCATACGGACTCAGCGGAGGCTGGCGCCTAGTGTCCCGATTTCGAGATTCCGCACCGCCACTCGCATGATCGGCGGGCCTCTGACCAGGCGCTTGGTGCTGGTCGCGCCTCACGTGGTGCGGCGGAAACTCAAAACCAGCTCACTAGCTCGGAACGCGCGGCGGCTGCCCCGCAGTTCGTGGATCGACGAGCTCGCAGGCGATCTCCAGCGCGGCATCGATCAGCTCGGGGCCGCCGCTCTCCGCGCGCTCGGCCTCGTCGCCTGCCATGTGCAGTGCGGTGACGGCGAGGCGGGCGCGCAAGGAGGCGGTGGGGGCGGCAGGGGTGCTTGCCCCGGCCGGTGCATCCGGAGCCGGTGCGCCCGGCCCCGTCAGTAGACCGAACAGGGCGCGGACGTGCGCCCGGGCCTCGGTGCAGAGCGGCTGGTCCTCGTACGAGGGGTCGTTGTCCTGCAGCAGGCGCGCCGCGGCGGTGACGCCGGTCTTCGTCAACTCGGCGTAGCGGCTGAGGAGTTCGCGTCGGGTCTCGGGTCCCGGGGGCTGCCGCTCGCCCCAGTCGACGAGTTCGGCGACCGACGTCGAGAAGTCCTGCAGGACGGCGGCGAGGATGTCCTCCTTGGACTTGTAGTGGTAGTAGAGGGCCGCCTTCGTGATCTTCAGCCGGTCCGCGATCATGCGGAGCGACGCGCCCTCGTAGCCGTATTCGGCGAAGAGCTGGAGGGCGACGCGCTGGGCGCGCTGTCGTGTGTCGGTGCGGCGGCCTGCCATGCGGGTCCCCATCCCCTTTCCTGTACGCCACGTTGTCTGCGTGCGAACCACATTGCTTGCCGATCGGCAGGCAATGTCTTACGTTCAGTGCTCGATCACTTTACCTGTCGGCAGGTAATGGATGCTGGTGTGACGGAGGAACACATGGCGACAGCAGGAGCACCCCGGACCGTCCTCGTGACCGGAGCCACCGGCCGGCAGGGCGGCGCCACGGCTAAGCACCTGCTCCGGGCGGGCTGGAAGGTCCGCGCCCTCGTCCGGCGCCCGACGGCTCCGGCGGCCCAGGCGCTCGCCCGCTCGGGGGCCGAACTCGCGGCGGGCGACATGGACGATCCCGTCGCGCTCGACGCGGCGATGCGCGGCGTGCACGGCGTGTTCAGCGTCCAGCCCACGGCCGGGTACGCGGGCACCGCGCCGGGGTTCACCGTCAAGGACGAGGTCCGGCTGGGCACGAAGGTCGCCGACGCGGCCGCGCGAGCCGGGGTCGGCCACTTCGTCTACGCCTCGGTCGGCGGCGCCGAACGCGCCACCGGAATCCGCCGCTGGGAGAGCAAGTGGCGGATCGAGCAGCACATCGGGGCGCTGGGGCTGCCTGCCACGATCCTGCGCCCGGTCAGGTTCATGGAGAACCAGGCCGATCCGGTCCTCGGCGTGCGCGACGGCGTTCTGGCCGACGTGGTCGAGGCCGACGTCCCCGTCCAGCTCATCGCCGCCACCGACATCGGCGCCTTCGCGTCGCTCGCGTTCACCGACCCCGACCACTACCTCGGCCGCGCGCTTGAACTGGCAGGCGATGAGCGGACGTTCCCGCAGATCGCCGCCGCCATCAGCCGCGCGACAGGACGCCCCGTCGACTACCGGCCCATCCCGCGCGCGGCGCTCGCCGACGCCGACCCCGACGCCCGCGCCGGCTACGACTTCGCCAACCGCCAGGGCGGCTGGCAGGCCGACATACCGGCGCTGCGCGCACTGCATCCCGGCCTGATGGACCTCGACGCCTGGCTCCAGAGCGAAGGCGCGGCCCTGCTTCATGCCCAGGGAAGCTGAACGGGACTACCGAACCAACGACGTGAGATCCACGGACTCCGCCAGCGCGGCCAGCCCCGCATCCCCCGGGTGCAGATGATCCCCGCTGTCGTACGCGGGCAGCATCCGCGCCGGATGTGCGGGATCCCGCACCACCGCGTCGAAGTCGAGCACGGCGTCGAAGTCCCCGCCGCTGTCCCGCACATACGCGTTGACGGCCTGTCGCGCCGCGTCCACGCCCGCAGCCGAACACAGCGACTCGCCCTCGCACGGCGTGATCGTCGCGCCCACGACACGCAGCCCGCGCGCGTGCGCCCGCTGCGTGATCTCCCGTAGCCCGGCGATGACTTGACCGGCGGATGCACCCCAACGGACGTCGTTCACGCCCTGGAAGACGACGACCGTGCGCGCGGACGTCTGCGCGAGCACGTCCCGATCGAGGCGGTGCAGCGCGCTCACGCCGCCGGTGTCCGTGGAGACCCCATCACCGGGGTAGCGGTCGGAGGTGACGCGGTTGGCGGAGATGCCCTGGTTGAGGACGCCGTAGCGGGGCACGTCGTCCTGCGCCAGCAGGCGCGTGGCCAGGACGTTCGGCCAGCGCCGGTTCGCGTCCTGCGTCGACTTCTCGCCGTCGGTGATCGAGTCGCCGAGCGCCACCACGGACCCGGGCCCGCCGCTCACGTCCACGCCGGTGAGCAGCGGCCAGCTGGTGATCGTCGAGGTGTACGAGGCGGCGGAGCCGTCCGCCGCGTGGTCGCCGGGCTCACTCACGTACGAACGCTGGGCGGCCAGGCGGTGCAGCGGGGCGGCGGCGACGGTGTCGGGGAGGTGGAAGCTGACCAGGAGGTTCGCGTCGGCGGGCACGTCGAAGGAGAGCGGGTCGCTGAAGGACTGGGCACCCGCCGGGATCTCGGTGGCGCGGCGCCCGCCGAACGACAGCGGCACCGGCTCGCCCCGCGCTTCCGCACCCGCCTCCTGCACGGCGACGCTCGCGCTCCCGATCCGCACAGGGCTGCCCGCGAAGGTGTTGTCGAGGCGGATGCGAACGCGGGGGCCGCCGGTGCTGGTGTGCACGACGAGGCGCACGGTCCGGTCCGTCCACGGGCCCACCGTCGGGTACCCGGCGGTCGATGCGGACCACGTCCCCGTCCACCCCTTGGTGGCGGCCCGCACCGAGAGGGCGAAGACGTGCAGGCCGGAGCCGGAGGACCGGGAGAGCCGGGGGAGCTGGGGGAGCTGGACCGAAGTGACCTCGTGCGTACGGGAGATCGGCACCGTGATGACGTACAGCCGTGCCTTCTCGGTGAGTTGACCGGTCGGGGTGTTGATGTGGGGGAGCGCCACGGCCTTGGTGGCGAGGGGGCCGGAGCGCCAGTCGGGGGCGGTGAGGCGGTAGGTGCTGCGGCCGCCGTCGGCGTACCGGACCGTGCCGGTGCCGCTCGCCTCGCCCGCGGTGCCCGCGACGAGGAAGGCGAGGGCGTCGCCGCGGCCGTGCAGACGGACCTGCTGGCCGTTCGCCCGTACGTTGTCGGGCGTGCCCGGGGCGGTGCGCGGGATGCGCAGGCGGGCGCCGTCGACGGCGAGGGTGCGGCCGGAGGTCCAGCCCGCCGCGGAGAGGTCCTGCGCGGAGAGGGAGGAGCCCGAGCCGTCGAAGTCGGCGGCGCCGGGGCGGGCGTCGTCGCTGATGGCCCGGTTGTCGAAGAGCCGCTCCAAGGGGAGCGGCCCGGGTCTGGCCGCCTCGTGGGCGCCGCCTCGTACGGCTGCGGCTCCGGCTCCTGCTCCGGTTGCCGCCTCGGCGGTCGCGAGCGGCAACAGGCCCGCGAACAGGGCGAGTACGAGGGCCGTTCCCCAGGTGCGTCGGTGCACGGCGGACTCCTCGGGTGGTGATGGGCGCTGACGGGTGCGCCATGAAGCTAAGGAGGCGGCAGAGGCGCGTCAATGTGCCGGGCGTGAGGCGGGCGTGAACAGGACGCGAACGCGTACGCGCGCACTCGCTGGGGGGCGGGAGCGGTAGAGCCTCGCGGACCTCTGCGCTTCTCGCCTCTGCTCTTCTCGCCTCTCGCCTCTCGCCTCTCGCCTCTCGCCTCACCACACTCGATCCCGATCAGCCCGCACGCAACCAGGGGAAGGACCCTCCCAGGCTGGTCGCCGGTCGCCGGGCGGTGGCCCGAGCCGCGGACCCGCCTGGCCGGGCGCCCGCGCCCCCGCCCGGCCCGACCTGCGCCCCCGCCCACCCTCGCTTACCGTCGGGACTATGAACCCCGCACCGCGCAGCTTCGAGGTGTCGCTCTTCCCGAACCCGGTCGGCGAGGACCCGACGACGGCCGAGCCGCCCCGCGCGGTGCGCTCCGAGACCGTGGAATTCACCGGAGACGTCGGTGAGAGCGGCTACCCCCGGTACGAGGGCGGCGGCCTCCAGGTCGACATCGATCCCGAGGAGCGCACCGTCGAGGCGGCCACCGTCGACGGCGAGGAGCTGACATACGGCTGGCGGATCTCCGTGACCGGAGGCGGCGGTCAGTCGGAGTGAGGTGTCGCCGCCGTACGGGCGACGATCACCGTCGGGATGCAGGAGCCGAGGACTGAAGGCTGGTCGACGGGCCGGTGGAGCGCGGCGCTCCGGGCCTGGCTCTTCGCGAAAGGAACCGCATGGGCCGAGCCGGACATCGCCAAGGACAGCCCGGCCGCCAAGATGGGGAGGATCACGTACGATCCCAGTCGCATTGTGTTCAACTCACGCTCCTTAGTGCTTTGTTCGTTTCTGGAGCGGGATCTAATCACATTGGTGCGAGGGTTCGCGAACGCCGTGCCCCTCGCCATCATGGGTGATCGCTGAGCGTCAACCTCTGCGCAGGCGCGAAGAGTTACGCCCGCAATTGGTCAACTTCGATCAGGCGCTCGCGGATGCGCTCGGCGGCGGTCGGATCCAGTGCCTGTATGAGTTCCAGAGCGTGCCGCCACAGCTCCCGGGCCTCGTCCCGCAGCCCGGACTCCAGGTGGACCTCCGCGAGGCGGTCCTCGGCCCGGGCCTCCTCCACCGGGGCCTGGATGCGCCGGGCCGTGTCGCGCGCCGACTCGAGGTGGCTGCGGGCGGCGTCCAGGTTTCCGAGGCGGTGCTCGACGCTCCCGAGCAGCCTCCCGGCCTGAGTCTCCTCGATGGAGGCACCGATGTCCTGAGCCAGTGCGAGGGCCCGCAGCAGACGCGCCGCTGCCTTCGGGAAGTCCCCGGATTCCTCGTGCACGCCGCCCAGTTGGGTGAGAGTGATGGCCTCGTTCTTCAGGTCGCCCAGCTGTCGGAAGACGGGCAGCGCCTCTTCACACAGGGCGCGGGCCGTCTCGTACTGGCCGGTGGCGGCCAGCGCCTCCGCGAGGTTGATCGACAGCGTCGCCCGGTCCGCCCGGCTGCCGGCGTGCGCGGCGATGCGCAGGGCGTACTCAAGGGTTCGCCGGGCGAGCTCGGGGCTTCCCATGTGCTGGTGCAGGTTGCCCAGGTTGTTGAGCGTCTTGACCAGCATGCGCTGGTCGCGGGAGCTGCGGAATCCGCTGATGGCCTCCTGGAAGTGGCGCATCGCGGCATCGTGCTCCCCCAGGTAGAGGAAGGAGATGGCCATGTTGTTGCGGAGCCGTGCCTGGCGCCAGCTGTCCGACCGCGAGGTACAGAGAGGGAGAGACCGCCGGTAGAAGTCGAGCGCTCGCCGGTACCGTCCTGCGTGCCAGTGCAGGACGCCCAGTTCGCGCAGGCCGTCCGCCTCCGCCTCCGGCTCGCGGAGGCCATGGGCAATCCGGACCGCCTGCTCCATCAGGGCTTCGGCACGCTCGTAGCCGCCGGTCGCTGCGTGCGCGGCGCCGAGTTCGAGGAGCGAGTGGCACTGAGCGCCCTCGTGGGTCGTCCGCCTCCAATACGCCACGGCGGTTTCATTCAGGCGTACGGAATCCGCCCAGTAGCACTCGCCGTCGAGGAAACCCGCCAGCACATGGCTGATCAGGGCGGCGTGCAGGGCCAGGCCATGGCGGCGCGCGAGTTCCTCGGCGCTGAGCAGGTTGGGCCGTTCGGTGTCGAACCAGGCGAGCGCGTCCTGGGCCGTCGCGGGCGCCGGCAAGGGGACGCTGCCGTCCGTGCCGGTGCCCGGCCGGGCCGCCAGCTCCGCGTTGACGTCGAGCCGGCTTCTGCGCGGGTACGCCACGCGGTCGCATCGGTCCGCGGCGCGGAGGTAGTAGGTGACGAGTCGCGAAGCCGCCTCGGCCCGGTCGGAATCGGTGTCCTTCGCGGCGCAGAGGAGCCGCGAGAACTCGCCCAGGAGGTCGTGGAACCGGAATCGGTGGGGCAGCGGTTCCTCGACGAGGTGCGACTCGAGCAGCGCGTCGAGCAGGAGCTCCGCCTCCTGGACCGTGTGGCCGCACAGAGCCGCGGCTGCGTGCACACCGAACTCCGCGCCCGAGTGCAGGCTGAGCAGGCGGAACGCGGTCTGCGCTGCTGACGACAGCGTCTCGTACGAGACTTCGAAGGGGCGGGCGATGGTCGAGTATCCGTCACGGATCTCGCCGAGTCGACCGCTGGTGCCGGAGAGCCGGTCGCGCAGCACAGCAGGGGTCCACGAGGGGTGGGCGCTGAGCCGGTTGGCGGCGATCTCTATCGCGAGCGGCAGATATCCGCAGCGCCGCACGATCTCGCCGACCACCTCCTGGTCCGCGTCGTGGCCGAGCCCGGCGGAGGCCAGAAACAGCTCGTGGGCCTGCTCGTACGGCAGTACGTCGAGAGACAGGGTGTGGCCGCGCTCCAGGCCGACGATGCGTCGACGGCTGGTGATCAGGGTGAAACAGGCGGGGGCATCGGGAAGTAGGGGGCGGACCTGCTCCGGTCCCGCCGCGTCGTCGAGAACGATCAGTACGCGTCGGTCGGCGAGGAGTGTGCGCCACAAGGCGGAGCGCTCGTCGAGGTCTGCAGGAATGGACTGCGGCGCTATCTTCAGGAGGCGCAGCAGCGTGGCGAGCGCGGTGTCGGGGGTCAGCGGTTTCTGCCCCTGGGCGTGGGAGCGCAGGTTCACGTAGAGCTGTCCGTCAGGGAAGAGGGCCGCGAAGTCGTGGGCGGCACGGATGGCGAGGGCGCTCTTGCCGACGCCGGCCATGCCGGAGATCGACTCCAGAGTGACGACCGAGCCGTTCTCCGGTGCCGTCACCATCGCTGCCCGGATGCGCTCCAGCTCCTCTTTTCTGCCCACTAATCGGACATGGCGCGGGAGATGTCCGGGGGCGGGGCGCGGCGGGCGGAGCTCCGTCCGCCGCGGGGGCTCGGGACCGGCCGAACCGGTGAGGTCCCGCACCGGTCCGCGAGCCAGGATGTGGCGGTGGACGCGGACGAGTTCCTCGCCCGGCTCGGTGCCGTAGTGCGTGCGGAGAGTACGGCGCGCGTCCTGATAGACGCGGAGGGCGTCCGCGTGGCGGCCGCTGCCGTAGTGGGCTGTCATCAGCTGGCTCACCAGGGTTTCGTCGGCCGGGTGTTGGTCCACGAGGAGGGTCAACTCGCCGGTGATCTCCGGGTACTGGCCCAGGCGCAGATACAGGCCGATGCGTGCGGAGAGCAGACCGCGTCTCTTCTCCGACAAACCGGTGCGCATCTGCTCGGGCCACAGGCCCGCGAGGCCGGCGAGCGGCTCGCCGGTCCAGAGGGACTCCGCCTCCGTCATGAGCTCGATGGCGCGCGGTCCCTCGTCCTCGCCCGCGACGGCTCTCGCCCGGTCGTAGAGGCGCTGGTAGCGGTGCCAGTCGACGTCGTCGGGTTCGGCCTCAAGGGTGTAGGTGTGGGCGCGATGAGTGATCACCGGGAGTGGGCCGCCGTCCACCGCCGTCCGCATCGCGCGCCGTATGCGGGAGACGTAGGTGTGGATGTTGTCGCGCGGCCGGGACGGAGGGTGAGAGTCCCACAGATGGTCGGCCAGGGTGTCCAGGGCGATGGGGCGCCCGACGGCCAGGGCCAGGGCAGCGATCAGCATCCGCTCCTTGTCGGAGCCGAGACCGAGCCGGCCCTCCGGGGTGTGGAGGCCGACGGGGCCGAGGATATGGATCTCCACCAGCGTTCCTCTCGCCGGCACCCGTATCAGAAGGCCACAGAATGACACTGTGTGACCCAGGACACCAGGCGCCATCGAACGGTCGGCCGAATCTTTGTCCTTACGAGCGTGGCGTGGCGGGTAGGGCTTCTGTGATCCGGGTCAGTCGCCGAGCGAGTGCCGTCGCCGCGCTCCGGCACGTGATGACGGGGGGCGTCGAGTGGGCGGTCACACCAACGAGATCGGCGGCGGCGCACAGCTGAGCGGGGTCACCGTCCAGGCAGGGGCGGTGCACGGCGGCATCCACGCCTACCTCCCACAGGCTGCCGTTCCCACACCGCGCCAACTCCTGCCCGTCCCTGCGCACTTCACTGACCGGGAGGGTGATCTGGCGGCACTGGGGCGGCTCGCGACGCGGCGTTCCGGACAGTCGGCCGGTACGCGGCTCGTCGTGGTGACCGGCCCCGCGGGGGTGGGGAAGACCTCCCTGGTCACCAGATGGCTCCGCACGGCCCAGGGTGAGTTTCCCGACGGCCAGCTGTACGCGGACCTGCGCGGCCACACCGTCGCGGGTGCCGCCCCGCCGGGGGAGATCCTCGGGCAGTTCCTGCGCGCCCTGTATGCCGGCCAGGTGCCGCACGGCCTTGCCGAGCGGACCGCCCTGTGGCGCTCGCTCACCGAGGAACTGCGCCTCGCGGTCATGCTGGACAACGTCAGTACGGCGGCACAGGCCCGGCCGCTGTTCCCCGGTTCGGGACGCAGCCTCGTCGCTGTCACCAGCCGTCGGCTGCTGACCGGTCTGCGCATCGACGGCGCGGAGTTCCACACGCTCGGAGTGATGCCGCCCGCCGCTGCGGAGGAGCTGCTGATCCGGGGGATCGGCCGGGAGCGGGTCGAGTCGGACACCGCCTCCGCGCGACGCGTGCTGAGCCTGTGTGCGGGGCTGCCCCTGGCCGTGTGTGTGGCCTCCGCCCGCCTCGCCGCCCGGCCCCGGCAGCCGGTCCGGGTCCTGGCGGACGCGCTCGCCCGGGAGCGGGACCGGCTGAGTCTGCTGGCCGTGGACGGAGAGGCAGCCGTGCGAAGTGCACTGGACGATTCATACCGAGGACTCTCCGCGCCGGCGGCCCGCCTCTACCGGTGCCTCGGGCAGCTGCCCACGCCGCTCCTGGACAGCCATGTCGCCGCAGCGGCGGCCGGCTTGCCGCTGTCGGCTGCGGAAGGGCTCCTCGACGTCCTCGTCGAGGCCAACCTGCTGGAGGACACTGGCCCCGATCAGTACCGGTTCCACGATCTGATCCGCCTGCACGCCCAGGAGCGCGGCGCCGCGACCGACTCCGGCGAGGACGACGGAGACCCGCTGCGGCGCGTCGGTGACTGGTACCTGGCCACGGTGACGGAGGCGGAGAAGATGATCACGCCCGCCCAGTTCACCCTGGACCGCGACTATGTCCACCGGCCATCCCTGGAGCCCGTGTTCACGACCGAACCGGATGCGCTGACCTGGCTGGACCACCACCGCATGAACCTGATGGCGCTGCTGCGTACCGCGGCGGACCGCTCCTGGCACACTCTGGTCTGGCAGCTCGTCGACGCGATGTGGCCGCTCTTCCTTCGGTTGCGCCACTACGACTCGTGGATCGAGGCCCATGAACTCGGTCTCGTCGCCGCGCGGCACGCGGGCCATGCGGCTGCCGAGCGGCAGATGCTCAACTCAGGGGCGATCGGACTGGGCGCGGCGCAGCGCACCGAGGACGCGATCGTCTGGTACCGGCAGTCGCGCGAGGCCGCCCGCCGCGGCGGTGACCGACGCGACGAGGGACAGGCCCTGCTCGGCCTTGGCGGCGCCTACTTCGAAGAGGGGCGGTTGCCGGAGGCCATGACCTACCTGGAGCAGGCGGTGGCGGCGTGGGTGGAGACCGGATACGCGCGGGGTGAGGGCCTCGCGGGCATCCTCCTCGCGGAAGTGGCGCTCGCCCGCGACGAACCGCACCGGGCGGTGGAGCTCCTCACCACCGCCCGCGCGACGCTCCTGGCCGTCGATGACCCGCACGACGCGGCGCGCGCCCTTGCCTTCCTCGGCCGCGCCCACGCCCGAGCGGGGGAGCACACGACGGGGATGCGCGAACTCGGCCTCGCACTGGGCGTGTTCGAGGACTCAGGAGCGGCCCACTGGCAGGCCCGCACCCTGGAGATGCTGGGGCAGACCGCAGCTGAGGGCGGGGACGAAGCCGCCGCCCGCGGCCACTACGAGCGCGCGCTCGCCCTCTGTGTTCCCATCAGCCTCAGTGACGCCGACAGGGTCAACGGCCGCCTCGCCGCCCTCGCCCCGGCCGCCCCCAAGGACGCGCCAAGTCCCGCTGCTCACCAACACGTTGTGCAGGAAGGCCGAGAGGGTGAGTGACGCGGTACCCGGCAGGGCGACGGCGAGGCACACTTCCCTCCGGCTCCTGGCCACCCATCCCCCGTCTCCGACGGGCAGCACGACGACGGCGCACCCTGGGCTGCGGAACAGCAGGTCCCCGCACTCCGCCACGGCCTCGCGCACGCCGGGGCGGGGCAGCCGCCCGCACAGGACGTCGGCGAGCTCGTGCCGCGACGCGCCCCTGCCCGCGTCCACATCGACGACGAGACACTCTCCGTGCGTACGGATCACGACACGGACACCTCCGTCTCCGTCCCCATGCCCGTCCCAGGCCAGACACGCGTGGCGTCCGGCACCGGCGGGGGAGGCGTCAGCGGTGCGTGGGCCGGCTGGCCCAGGCCCACCAACTGGTACAGCAGGGCACGGATGTTGCGGTTGAACCGGCCGGGTTCGGAGGTGATGCGCGCCGAAACGGCCTCGTAGGCGTCCCTGCGGTACTCGGCGCGCGCGTATGCGAGCTGGTCGGCGAGCGGATGCCACGGCGACAGGGCCGGCGCGAGCAGGCTCAGGTCGGCTGCGGGAGAAGCCGGGTTGAGCTCCTGCTCCCCGCAGGCCGCCAGCAGGATGGGCGACCCGGTGAGAGTGCCGTAGAGCGTCACCGAGCCGTGGTCGCCGACGATGAGGTCCGCCGCACACAGCACGGACCGCCAGTCCATGTCCGGTGGGACCACACCGAGTCCGTTCCCGGTCCAGGAGGCGAGCCACGCCCGGACCTGCCGCGTGCCGTGCCCCGACCACACATTGGGGTGGGCAAGCAGGACCACGCGCGAACCACCGCCCCTCGCCAGGTCCATCAGCCGCGGCAGCAGCATGTCGAAGCGCGCGAAGGCGGAGCCGGGTCCCCAGGTCGAGGTGACGGCCAGGAGCTGCTGCTCCACGCCGACCCCGAGAGCGCGGCGATAGGCGTCCCGGTGCGGCAGCCCGGCGACGATCCGGTCCCGCACGGGGTCGCCCACGACCCGCGCCACGGGGAGCGCCGCGGGGCAGCTCCGCGCGAGCGCGTCGAGGTCGTCCCGGTGGGCCAGGACCACGGCAGCGGGCAGCCGGCCACCCGGCATCACGTCCTGCGGCTGCAGCCCGCAGACCTGCACGCCGGGCACGCCCCTGAACCGCTTCACGAAATTCGCCCCGTGCGGCAGTAATACGAGAGGCGCCTGCACCTCCGCCACGGACCGGGGCCCCGCCGCGAGGGCGAGGTCGAACTCTGTACGGACGGCGTCCGCCCAGGGCAGCACGGCACTCCCCGCCCGCTGCAGGAAACGCGTGACCCCGTCACCGAGTTCATGCGCGGGCGTGGTGAACACCACCTGGATCCGGTGGTCGTGTTCGAGCAGCGAAACCACGTCGAGCAGCCGCTTCCCGTAGGTCACGGTGTGGGCGACGACCAGCACAGTCTTACGGCCCGTCAGCGTCAACCACTGCCGGACGGGGACCTGTTCGGAGCTCCCTGAGAATGTACGGAATGCAGACAAGGATTCCCCCCGTGTCGCATCGTTGGATTCATCCGGAACGTCGAGCCCCGGCCCCGAGCGGCAATGCGCGCCGCCACGGCGGGGGCCGACAAGGGGCGAATGCCCGTGCGGCTGGACGGAGTGCTTGACGGGTGCTTGCAGAAGTCCTGCAGTGCGCTCAGGCGGGCGGCCTGGTGCAGATCACCGGGTGCCGTTGGCGCTCAGGACCTTCGCCACCTCGGGATCGGCTGCGACATCGGGCGGGAGCCGGGTGTCGCGGAGTCGTGCCGAGAGGACTTGGCCCGCTATCAGGTTCCTGACCGATTCAAGGTCTGCCCGGGTCAGGTCCGCGTTCGTAAGGTCAGCCAAGTCCAATTGTGCGCCGCCGAGTTGAGCTGACCGCAGGATGGCGCCTCTCAGGTCGGCGTCACTGAGGTCGGCGTCATGGAGGACCGCGTCGCGCAGAGCCCCTCCGGTGAGCCGGGCGTACGCCAGCTGCGCACCGGACAGGTCGGCTCCTCGCGCACCCACAGCTGTGAGATCGACCCGGGCCAGCCTGGCCCGTGAGAGATCCGCATCCCGCAGCCACGCCTCGCTGAGGCTCGCCCGGTACAGGTTCACTCCGGTCGCCATGACCTCCCTCAGGTCCGCCCTCACCAGCTGTGCGTCCTCCAGGTCCGCCCCGCTGAGGTCGCACCGGCGCAACTCCGCTTCCGACAAGTCCACTTCCCGTAGGTTCGCCGAGCGCAGGTCGGCCCCGGGCAGTTTGACCCCTCGCAGGTGCAGGCCGTGCAGATCGAGCCGGTGCAGGGTCTCGACGGACGCGCGGAACCCGGGCCGGGTGATCGTGGCCAGCGCTGCCTGCACGTCCGGCTCGGGCTCGCCGGGCAGCTTCGGGCCGCGTACATGGCCCAGTTGGGCTCCCGGATCAGTGGCCGGGCGGCGCGGTACCTGCTTGCGGACGAATGCGTTGAGGATCTGCTGGACGTGGGTCGCCTGGTCAGGGGCGTCCTGCGCCACCTGCTCCAAGGCGACGATCGCGCCGATACGGACGTACACCTCGGCGGAGCCGAGCCGCTCCAGAGCCTTCACCATGCGATCGGTGACCTGGCCGCGCCGGGAGAGGCGATAGGTGCGCGCGGTGTAGGCCAGTGCGACGCCACCGCCGACGGCCGCCAGGAACTGGATGGCCGCGAGCCGGAACTGTCCCTCGGCCTGGGCCCGGGCCTCCGGCGGCAGCTCTGTCCAGCCGTGCCGGGCCATCGGCACCACGGCCCGCCACGGGGAGCCGGCCCACCCCCAGGTGGCCGCCCCCACCACGATGATCGCGGCCGTGGCGGCGGCCCTCGTGGCAGCGCGGCCTCTCACTCTGCCTATGACGGAGATGCGCATACCGCATGACACCGCGAATGCCCGGAGCCCGGCGTGGACTTGAACCAGTTATGAGCTCGTCTCGCGTCTCCGGGAGTCCGGCACAGGCGGACACGGAGCCGAGGAGGACATGCCGGGGCAACCCGCGTTTCACCTGATTCCGTGAACAACATACGCAAGATACATTCTGTGGAATGCGAGGACGGCTTGCGCTCGCCCGCCATGCTGCGCGCTGTGAACGGTCCACCAGGAATCGGAGTTGCACGACCGCGAACAGCAGCGCAACCGGCGGACACACCCCCAAGGAGAGGCCGATCATGCACATTCCCTTCCTCGACAAGTGGCGCAAACGGCAGGCCGCCCCCGACTCCACTCTTGCCACCGCCTTCGAGGACGACCCGGACGGCGTGGCCGAGCTGCTCTCCGAGTGCGAGCTGTTGCGCTCCCAGGCGGGGGCCGCCGGGCTCGAACTCGACGATTCCGCCGCCTCGTTGGCCGCGCTCGACCAGCTTCTGCCGCGCTGGCGCGACGATCCCGAGGTGCTGCCCTGGCTCGGCAACGACGCCGGGCTCTATCTCGGCACGGTCATCGTGCGCACCGTGCCCGGCGCCCACTGGCACGTGTGGCCGGGCGGCAGTCCCGTCGTGCGCCTTGCCTCCGGGCGGGAGATCCAGGTCGTCGAGGCGGGGCTGGACTGGGCCGTGCACGGGGCGCCCGAGCTCTCCCAGGTGCACGCCGAAGCCTCGGAGGTGTGACCGCCCCGCCCGTGTGCCAGGTCGTGCCAGGTCCTGTACCTGGTTGCGTAAGGGCGAGTGACCTCCCCGTTATGTAGCCTCAAATACGGTTAATGCCCATAAGTGCGTGTCGTCCATTAAGTCCCGTTTTTGCGTGGATAGTTTGCGCGGACGTACACAGCAGAGAGTGGGCAGGTCGTGCCATGGCCGTCGATCCGTTGATCGAGCTGCGTGATGTGAACAAGTACTACGGGGAGCTGCATGTCCTCCAGGACGTCAACCTCACCGTCGGCAAGGGGGAGGTGGTCGTGGTCATCGGCCCGTCAGGGTCGGGCAAATCAACACTCTGCCGGACGATCAACAGGCTGGAGACGATCCAGTCGGGGTCCATCCAGCTGGACGGTCAGCCGCTGCCCGAGGAGGGCAAGGCCCTCGCGAAGCTCCGAGCCGAAGTGGGCATGGTCTTCCAGTCCTTCAACCTCTTCGCCCACAAGACGGTCCTCCAGAACGTCTCCCTCGCCCAGGTGAAGGTGCGCGGCCGCAAGAAGGACGAGGCCGACAAGCGTTCCCGTGAGCTCCTCACCCGCGTGGGACTCGAAGCCCACGCCGAGAAGTTCCCGGCGCAGCTCTCCGGCGGCCAGCAGCAGCGCGTGGCCATCGCCCGCGCCCTCGCCATGGACCCCAAGGCCCTCCTCTTCGACGAGCCGACCTCGGCCCTCGACCCGGAGATGATCAACGAGGTCCTGGAAGTCATGCAGCAGCTCGCGCATGACGGGATGACCATGGTCGTCGTCACCCACGAGATGGGCTTCGCCCGGTCCGCGGCCAACCGCGTGGTCTTCATGGCGGACGGGCGCATCGTCGAGGACCGCGCCCCCGAGGACTTCTTCACCGCCCCGGAGAGCGAGCGCGCCCGGGACTTCCTCTCCAAGATCCTCAAGCACTGACGGGGGTGAACCGCTCTTGAGAACGACCACTGCGCGCCGTGCGGCGCGGACCCTCGCGGCCCTGGTGCTCACCGCGCTCGTCGCCTCCTGCGGCAAGTCGGGCAGCCCGCCCGTGAAGGGGCCCAAACCGGAGCAGCTGCCCAAGTACCAGGTGGCGCAGGACTTCCAGTTGCCGCAGTCCGGGACCTGGAAGAAGGCCAAGCGGCGCGGGCACTTCGTCGTCGGTGCCAAGGAGGACCAGCCGTATCTCGGCGAGAAGGACCCGGCCACCGGGAAGTACTCCGGCTTCGACATCGAGATCGCCAAGATGATGTCGGCCTCGCTCGGGCTCGACCCCAAGGGCATCCAGTTCAAGACCATCGCGTCGGCGAACCGGGAGACCGCCCTGCAGAACGGGCAGATCGACTACTACGTCGGCACGTACACCATCAACGACAACCGCAAGAAGCTCGTCGGGTTCGGCGGCCCGTACTACATGGCCGGGCAGGGGCTGCTGGTGCGGCACGACGAGGACGACATCAAGGGGCCGCAGGACCTGGACGGGAAGCGGGTCTGCTCGGCGGCCGGGTCGACCCCGTACCAGCGCATCCAGAAGGACTACCCGAAGGCGACCCTCGTCGCGTACGACACGTACTCGGTGTGTGTGGACAACCTGCTCACCTATCAGGTGGACGCCGTCACCACCGACGACGCGATCCTGATCGGGTACGCCGCCAAGGTCCCGGACGAACTCAAGGTCGTCGGCAAGCCGTTCTCCAAGGAGCCCTACGGGATCGGTGTCCCGAGGAGCGACAACGCCCTGCGGTTCGCCCTCGACGACGCCCTCGCCGCCCGCGAGAAGGACGGCGACTGGAAGAAGGCGTACGACGCGACGCTCGGCCTCTCCGGCGTCCCGGCGCCGCAGCCGCCCGCCATCGACCGCTACCCGGCGAGCTGAGGAGGCGTCACGTGGACGTACTGACAGACAACTTCTCCACCTTCGGCAAGGGCTTCGTCGGCACCGTCGAGCTCACCGTGTACGCCTCGATCCTGGCGCTTGTGCTCGGCTTCCTGATGGCCTCGTTCCGGGTGGCGCCCGTCGGGTCCTTCCGGGTCTTCGGCACGGCGTGGGTGACGGTCCTGCGCAACACCCCGCTGACGCTGCTGTTCTTCGCGGTGCTGCTCGGCCTGCCGCGCTTCGGACTCGTGCTGCCCTTCAAGGTGTTCGCGGTCCTCGCGCTCGGCTGCTACACCTCGGCCTTCATCTGCGAGGCGCTGCGCTCCGGCATCAACACCGTGCCCAGGGGCCAGGGCGAGGCGGCGCGCAGTCTCGGCATGACGTTCGGGCAGACCCTGACGAACGTGATCCTGCCGCAGGCGTTCCGGTCCGTGATCCCGCCGGTCGGCTCCACGCTCATCGCGCTCGCCAAGAACTCCGCGATCGCGGGCGCGTTCAGCGTCACCGAGCTGCTCGGCACGTACAAGACGCTCAGCGAGCTCGGCTACAACATCATCTGGACCTTCGTCTGGATCGCGGTCGGGTACTTGATCATCACCCTCGCCATCAGCGCGATCTTCAACATCCTCGAAAAGCGCTGGGGAGTCGCCCGATGAAAGCCCTCGACCACAGCGCGACCGCGCTCTACGACATCCCCGGTCCCAAGACCGAGCGCCGCCACAAGCTGTACGGGGTGCTCTCCACGATCGTCGTGGCCGGCCTGGTGGCCTGGATCCTCTACCTCCTGTTCGACACCGACCAGTTCACCGCCACCAAGTGGGCTCCCTTCGAGTACAAGGGAATTCAGGAGCTACTGCTGCGGGGCCTCGGCAACACGCTCAAGGCGTTCGCGATCGCCGCGGTCCTCTCACTCGTCCTGGGGACGGTCCTCGCCGTCGGCCGGCTCTCCGATCACCGGCCGGTGCGCTGGGTGGCCACGCTGATCGTGGAGTTCTTCCGCGCGATGCCCGTCCTGGTCATGATCTTCTTCGTCTTCGTGGCGCTGAAGGTGCAGCCGCTGCCCGCCCTGGTGGCCGGTCTGACGCTCTACAACGGCTCCGTGCTCGCGGAGGTGTTCCGCTCCGGGGTCAACTCCGTCGACCGGGGGCAGCGGGAGGCCGCGTACGCGCTGGGGATGCGCAAGACGCAGGTCATGGCGCACGTCCTCGTGCCGCAGGCCGTGCGTGCGATGTTGCCCGCCATCATCAGCCAGTTGGTGGTGGCCCTGAAGGACACGTCACTCGGCTATCTGATCACCTACGAGGAGTTCCTCCACGCCGGGAAGCTGATCGCGTCGAACCTCGACTACGATTTGCCCTTCATCCCCGTGGTCATGGTGATCTCGCCGATCTACATCGGGATGTGCATGTTGCTGTCGTGGTTCGCCCAGTGGGTGTCCAGGCGTCAGCGGCGCAATCCCAAGACCGAGGCCGTGGAAGTCGCCCCGGCCGAACCAGGGACGCTGCTGCCGAGGGGAGTCCCCCCTGGTCATTAGGACCTTGGGGGAGCAGTAGCCAACGTAGGGCCATGCCCGCCCGGCAGCAGCCGGTGATCACTGCTCGCGCAGGGGGATCGACACGTATGACGGGTCGTTCTTCGGCGAGGAGAAGGTCAGCTGTGCGCCGGTCGGGTTGTGCTCGATGTAGAGCGGGTCGACCGTGTCGACGACCAGGGCGAGCTTGTGTCCGGCTGGTACGTCGTAGGCCGTGGAGAACAGCTCCAGGTCCACGCCGAACGACTTCCCCGGGGTCTTCCCGTGGAAGGTGTACGGCGCGTTGGTGACCAGCTTGCCAAGGCCGAGCGGGCCCACGTCGTAGAGATAGGCGACGAGGGTGCCGCTCTCCTTGGTGGGGGTGAGCGTGGTGTGCAACTTCGTTGTCCCGCGCACGCGTTGAGGGGCGGAATACCTCTCGGACTGCCAGACCGCGGTGTGCTTGCGGGGCAGCAGCGGGATCGACGCCATCGGGGGGATCTTCAGGAACTGGTCCAGGGCGTTGGAGAGGATCGCGATGCCGCCGTTGGCTCCCGAGTCGACGTTGGCGCCGATGGTGGTGGTGCCGCCGAGGTCGATCTTCCTCTTCGTGGCGCCGACCGACTTCCAGTCCGGATAGCCCTCGTAGCCGCCGCTGGAGCGGGACTTGAGCTGGACGGGCTGCTCGCGGTCGATGCCGTTGTCGTCGCCCTTGAGGTAGTGGTCGAACCACCGCTGGGTGCTGGTCCAGGTGTCGTTGGGGAGGCCGAGGAGGCCGGTGGCCTCGGCGGTGGCGTGGTCGCCGGGGCGGAGTTCGAGTCGTTTGGGGCCGGTCAACTTGCTGTAGAACTCGGCGTATTGATTGGGATTGAAGAGGGTGTCGCCCCAGGCGTTGCCCAGCATGACGGCGGCGCCGTTCTTGTTGATCCGGTCGACGTAGGTCGCGGGGGAGCGCTTCTTGCCCCACGCGATCATCTCGTCCTCCTTGTCGAGCTTCGACCCGAGGAAGTCCTTGAGGGTCTGCTCCAGTTCGGGGCTCGGGCGGCCGGTGAGGTAGCCCGCGCCGCCGAGGAGGGCGGCGGCCTGGAGGTGCTGGGTGCGCCCGCTGTAGATGGAGTCGATCAGGTCGCCCCAGCCGCTCATGGCGGCAACTGCCTTGACCCGCTTGTCGTGCCCGGCCGCGAGGAGGCTGATGCCCGCGCCGTACGAGACGCCCGCCATGCCGACCTTCCGCGGGTCGGCCGGGGTGTTCGCGAGGGTCCAGTCGATGACCTTGGAGGCGTCGGCGATGTCCTTGGGGCCCGCGGTCTCGATCTTCCCGCCCGACTGCCAGAAGCCGCGGGAGTTGTAACTGACGACGACGTAGCCGGAGTTGGCGAGTTTCTGGGCCTGGGCGACGTATTCGATCTGGGGCATGGCCCAGCTGGTGGGCAGGATGATGGCGGGGTACTTGGTGCCCGTCTTCGTGGTTGTCGCGCCCTTGGCTGCGTCCTTGGCTGCGCCCTTCGGGGTGAAGACGTTGGCCTTGAGGGTGGTGCCGCCGGCGCCGGGGATGTCGACGAAGCGGGCGTCGGCGCCGGTGGAGCTTGCCGTGGGGGGCTTCTCGGTGGGGGCGGTGGGCGCGGCCTGGGCTGTGGGGGCCAGGCCGAAGGCGGCGCCCGCGATCAGGGTCGCGGAGACGCCGCCCACGGCGGCCGTGCGCGCGGTGCGGTGCGGGTGTCTCACGGGTGTCACGGGTCACTCCCACTCATCGTTGAAGTGCAAAGTGACCCGACGGTAACCATGATTGTTTACCGGGGGTAACCCGTCGGTAAGTTACGTCCCGGTAACGATAGTTGCGGCTACGCGGCGCCTACTTCAGGGCGCTCTTCGCCTGCCAGTCGCCCCACTTGATGTTCCACTCGCCGTAGCCGTTGCCCGGGTCCGGGACGCCCTTCGAGCCGCTGCCGGTGACCTCGAAGGGGTCGCCGATCTGGACCTGGCCGTACATCCAGGAGGCGTTGGCGTCGCTCATGCCGATGCAGCCGGAGCTGTGGTTGGTGTTGCCGAAGTACGAGGCGTTCCAGGGGGCCGCGTGCGCGTACATGCCCGACCAGGTCAGGCGCATCGAGTAGTCCACCATCTTGTTGTACGAGTCCCCGAGGCCGACCGTCTCGGAGCGCATGTTGATCGTGCCCTCCTTGGCCATCAGGACGGAGGTGCCGCCCCACGACGCCTTCTCGCCGCCCGGGGTGCCCGCCGACATCGGCACCGTCTTCACGGTCTTCCCGTCGCGTATGAGTGTCGCCTGCTTGCTGTCCAGGTCGACCTTGACCAGCTGGTTCTTGCCGATGGTGAAGTTGGTGTCGTAGTCGCGCACGAACCAGCCGCCGTCGCCGCCCGAGTCGATGCCGCTCAGGTCGGCGTCCAGCTTCACCTTCGTACCGGACTTCCAGTACTCCTTGGGGCGCCAGTCGACGCGGTCCTTGCCGGAGTAGTCCTTGATCCAGCCCCAGGAGCCGGTGGTGTTGTTCGAGGTGGAGACCTTGAGGTGCTTCTCGACCTCGGCCTTGTTCTTGACCGGGTGGTCGAAGACGATCGACAGCGGCTGGGCGACGCCGACCGTCTTGTCCTTGCCCGGGGTGAGCGTCAGCTTGTTGACCTTGTCCGGGGCGGCCGTCTTGAACGACGCCTTCGCGAGGCCCTTGTCCGTGTCGGCCTCGACCTTGTAGTCGGCGCCCGGGGCGACCTTGCGGTCCGAGGTCCAGGTCTTGCCGTCGGCGGAGACCTTGCCGCTGAGCTTGCCGCCCTTGGTGTCGGCGACGGTCACCTTCTTCAGCTTGCCGTTCTTGGCGGTCACCTTGACGGGCTGGCCGGCCTTGGCCTGGTCGCCCTGGAGGTTCACGGAGATCTGCGCCTTGTCCGCGATGTCGGCGCCCGCCGAGCCGCCGCCCGAGCAGGCGGTCAGGGCGGCGGCGGCCAGGGCGGCCGTGCCCGCGAGTACCGCGTGCCGGGTGCGTATCCGGGAGTGCAGCGGGCGGCGGCTCGAAGAGCGGTGGTGCTTCAAGGGGACGTACCTCCGTGCGAACGTGATCTGCCCGGAGAGAGGGGGGTAGGTCCCCTTGGGTTGCCTGTTGGGCTGTTTTTCACAGCTTCGTCATGGATTGACTCCGTTTCGTGGTTGCGTCATTGCTGGGAGTGGTCGCTGCGGACGGTCGCGTCGACGGCGGCGGCATGGTGCGGAACGTCCTGCTGATCTAGGGTGCGGCGGTGGATATCGGGACGCTCATAGGCACGGGGCTCGGAGCTGTCGTCGGCGTCGGCTCCACATTGATCGCGGATCGCGTCCGCTGGAAGCGCGACCAGTCGATGCGACAACAAGAGCTGAAGCGGCAGCTGTACGGCGAGTACCTGGTGGCGCTCACACGGACACGAAATCAACTCAAGGATCTCGTTCGACTGCCGAACCTCGCAGCTGAAGAGCGCGCACAGCGAGCCGGTGACCTGTACAGAGAAGGCGGCGCGTACGAGATTCGCTATCAGATGGCGATCACTGCGCCCAAGCACATCGTTGAGCCTTCGGAGAATGCTCTGCGGCGCTTACGGGACCTGCGGGACAGAATTCAGGAGAACGCCCCCGGGACACAGTTGGATTCGGAGTTCGGCCGTCTGATCAAGGCCATCAAGACGCTCCGAGACGCGATGCGAACGGACCTCGGCTCGGACCTTTGAGTTTTGCCCGTGGGTTTGGCGGTGGGCGCCGATCAGCGCGAGGCGACGGGAGCCCGGCCGGACCAGACGTCGATCACCACCGGGTGGTGCTGCGGGCGCGTCACCGGTGACCCGGCGGCGTAGTTGCTGTCGACCTGTGCCGCCTCGGCCGCGTTGGGCTTGGCGTTCTTGCAGGAGGTGCCGGGGCCGTGGCCGGACATGAGCTCCGAGCACGGGCCGCTGTAGTGGTCGGGCAGTCCGAGGATGTGGCCGGTCTCGTGCGCCGCGATCCGCGTCGGGTCGTGGCCCTCGTCCACCGCTTGCTGGCCCAGCTGCACCTCGCCGTTGCCGCCGGGGAAGATCGGCCCCAGCGTGGCCTGCGGCCAGCCGCCGGTCGCTTCGTAGACGAAGTCGGCCGAGCCGGGGGTGGGCGCCGGTTCGAGGCGTACGTTGTGCACCGCCTCGTTCCAGTTCTGCACGGCCTGCTTGATCGGGCCCGCCCACTGGCCGGCCGCGCCGGCGTCATAGGTCAGGGTGACCACCGCCGGGGCGGCGTGCGGCGCGGGGTGCGCGGCGGCGACGCCGACGCCGACCGTGGAGCTCAGCAGGGCGGGGATGAGTGCCGTCAGGACGGCTATTCGCTTCCTCATGAGACTGATGCGCCTCCGTGAGTCTCAGGTGTTGCCCGGTTGCCCGCAGTAAACGAGGTCATCGTGGTCATGACAACCCTTCCGGTGGAGCTCGGCCCCGGCTGCTGCGAGGTCGACTCAAAATGCACCACGGGCCCGGCGTGTGAGCGGGACGTATATCGGCGACAGGTCGAAGCCCTGCCGTCCGCTTGGACGGCAGGGCTCCCGACCTGCTGGGTCCGGCCAGGGGGGCAGGGGCCAGGGGGCCAGGGGGCGGAAGGGCAGCGCCTCCAACGGAGGAACCGGCGCCGTCACTTGGCGCGATGCGCACCCTTGCCGTTGGCGGCCACCGGCGGCGGAGTCTGGGCCGCGCGCGTCACGTCCGCGACCAGCTCGACGACGTCCGGGCCGTACGCCTGGGAGTTGACCACCTTCAGCAGCAGCACGAAGGCGTTGTTGCCGTTCTTGCGGGAGAGGCGTTCGTGGTGGCGCGCCAGGTAGCGGGTGGCGGCCTGGCTGGTGACCGCGCGCTGGCCGCAGAAGAGGAAGACGGGGCGGGCCTCGGTGCCCTGCCCGGCCGTGAGGCGGGCGAGGATCACGTACTCGGCTATGCCGCCCTCGAGGCGGTAGCGCTCGCTGCCGATCTGGAAGGCGCCGCGGTCCGGACCCGGCTCCGGGTCGGTGTTCACGCGGACGCCGGGCAGGAGCGAGTGCATGTGCGCGGCCATGCGGCGGTTGGCCGCCGGGCTGCCGACGCAGAACTCGGTGCGCTCGCCGAAGCTCTGCTGGGCGGCGTCGTGCGCGATGAGCTGGGCGTGGGCGCCGCAGTCCTTGATGAGCGCGGCGAGTTCGAGGAGCGCGGACACGTCGTGGCGCACCACGGTGAGCTCCGGGCCGCCCGCGTTGTCGCGGTTGACCACGAGCAGCGACTCGGAGTTGTCGGGCAGCCCGAAGAAAGCCTGCTTGCGGCGGAGTCTTCGTTTCCACAGGTAGGTGCGGGCGAGCCAGCCCAGCACGGCACTGAGGCCGACCGCGATCAGGCCGAGGACGATATTGCGCACGTCTTCAGTCATGGGGGCGCATGCTAGCGGGCCCCTGGACCGGTGTTCGAGGGGGACCTGACGCGCGCGGGGACCCGAAGTTACGCTGCGCAGACGCCTGTTGACTGGAGGTACGAATGCGCCGCGCTGTCGTACGGAATCTGACGCTATTGGCGGTCGGTGGGGTATTGGTGTCGGTCGGTGCGGCCGCGCCCCCTTCGTCTACGCGTTCAGCGGAAACGGCCTCGTCGTCGTCGCCGGAGAAGGTGCCGGTCGCCGTCGGGTACGGCGGGGCCGTCGCGAGCGTCGACGCCGATGCCTCCGCCGCCGGGATCGAGGTCCTGAAGAAGGGCGGCAACGCGGTGGACGCCGCCGTCGCGACGGCGGCCGCGCTCGGCGTCACCGAGCCGTACTCGGCGGGAGTGGGCGGGGGCGGCTACTTCGTCTATTACGACGCGAAGTCCCGCAAGGTCCACACCCTGGACGGCCGTGAGACCGCCCCGCTCACCGCCGACTCCGGCCTCTTTCTGGAGAACGGCAAGCCGCTCCCCTTCGAGGACGCCGTCACCAGCGGCCTGGGCGTCGGCACCCCCGGCACGCCCGCCACCTGGCAGTCCGCGCTCGACTCCTGGGGCAGCAGACACCTCGGCACGCTGCTGAAGCCCGCCGAGCGCCTAGCCCGCGACGGCTTCACCGTCGACAAGACGTTCCGCTCGCAGACCGAGACCAACCAGAAGCGCTTCGCGGACTTCCCCGCCACGGCGAAGCTCTTCCTGCCGGGCGGGCAGCTCCCGGTCGTCGGCTCCACCTTCAAGAACCCTGATCTGGCGCGCACCTACAAGGAGTTGGGGGAGCGGGGGATCGGCGCGCTCTATCGGGGTGGGATAGGCAGGGACGTCGTACGGACGGTGAACAAGCCGCCCGTGGACCCGGCGTCCGGTCGCAACGCCCGGCCCGGCGACCTGTCGCTGAAGGACCTGAAGGTGTACGAGGCGAAGCGCCAAGCCCCGACCCGCACCTCGTATCGCGGGCTCGGCGTCTACTCCATGGCGCCTTCCTCGTCGGGTGGCACGTCGGTCGGTGAAGCCCTCAACATCCTTGAGCGGACCGACCTTTCGAAGGCGACGCAGGCCAAGTACCTGCACCGCTACATCGAGGCGAGCCGCATCGCCTTCGCGGACCGGGGGCGGTGGGTGGGCGATCCCGCCTTCGAGGACGTACCGACGAAGGAGCTGCTCTCGCAGAAGTACGCGGACTCGCGGGAGTGCCTGATCCGCGACGACGCGGTGCTGACCAGTCCGCTGGCGCCGGGCGACCCACGGCACCCGGCGGGGTGCGGGGGCGGTGGGACCGCGGCCCCGACGACGTACGAGGGCGAGAACACGACGCATCTGACGGCCGCCGACAAGTGGGGGAACGTCGTCTCGTACACCCTCACCATCGAGTCGACGGGTGGCAGCGGCATCACGGTGCCCGGCCGAGGTTTCCTCTTGAACAACGAACTCACCGACTTCTCGTTCGCGCCCGCCAACCCGGCCGTGCACGACCCGAACCTGCCGGGGCCCGGCAAGCGGCCGCGGTCGTCGATCGCGCCGACCATCGTGCTCGACAAGCACAACAAGCCGGTGGTGGCGCTGGGTTCGCCTGGTGGCGCGACCATCATCACGACCGTCCTGCAGACGCTGACGGGGTTCGTGGATCGCGGGCTGCCGCTGGTGGAGGCGATCGCTGCGCCGCGCGCGAGTCAGCGCAACGCGGCGCAGACGGAGCTTGAACCGGGGCTGTGGGACAGCCCGTTGCGCGGTGAGTTGGAGAAGCTCGGGCACTCCTTCAAGCAGAACCCGGAGATCGGGGCGGCGACGGGCGTGCAGCGGCTCGCGGGAGGGAAGTGGCTCGCGGCGGCCGAGAAGGTACGGCGGGGTGGGGGGTCGGCGATGGTGGTGTCGCCGGGGAAGTGAGGAGCGGGCGTGCGGCGGCTTTGAGGAGCAAGTAGCTGCGAAGCGTGCGGTGCGGGTGCGGCCACGGGATGGGTCACGTGGCCGCACCCGCGTGTCGTGGGACCCGTATCAGCGGTGGTGTCAGGGCGGTGACAGGGGGCTGACAGGCCCGGCGGCGAACGTAGGGGCATCAAGAGTTCGGCCGCTGCGGAGAACAGCCCGTAGCCACCAGTAATCAGCCACCAGTAATAGGGAGCCCCGCCATGAACGCCAAGACCGTGAACACCAAGCCCGTCACCCTCTCCGAGCAGGACAAGGACACCCTGCGCACCGCCGCCTGGGGCGCCGTCTCGCTGATGTCCGCCGCCGGTGCCGCGGGCTCGGCCCACAAGGTCGGCACCCACGGCTCCATCGCTCTGACCTCCGCGACCGGTCTGGTCGGGCACGTGCTGGCCGGAAGGGGGAAGATCAAGGACCTCAACGGCCGCTCCACCGCCGAGCTCGCCGACCACGTGCTGCCCGCTCTGACCGCCACCGTCGCCCTGCTGACCGAGCAGGACCCGGCCGAGGCCGACAACTTCCGCAGCACCATCGATGTCGTCGTCGAATCCTCGATCCGCGCTCAGAAGGGCGGGGCGACGAGCCCCGCCATGGCCGAGATGGCCCGCAAGATCACCGAAGCTCTCCACTCCTGACTTCGCGTTCCTGACTCCTGCTTGCCCCTTGCCCTTGCCCTTGCCCTTGCCCTTGCCCTTGCCCTTGCCCTTGCCCCTTGCCCCTTGCCCTTTGCCCTTTGACCCCTGACCGCTGATCGAAGGAATGGTCATGACCGAATCCGTCCACACCGTCACGACGCTGCCGACAGCGCGTCAGGCCGGCTGCCCCTTCGACCCGCCCGCGGAGCTGACCGAGGCCCGCAGCCATGGCCCCATCAGCCGTCTCACCCACCTCGCCCCCGGCGGCAAGCCCGGCTGGCTGATCACCGGATACGACCTGGTCCGCTCGGTCCTCGCCGACTCGCGGTTCAGCTCGCGCAAGGACCTCATGAACCTGGTCGACTTCGAGCTCCCTCCGGCGCCGCCCGGCGAGTTCCTGCTCATGGACGAGCCGCAGCACAGCCGCTACCGCAAGCCGCTGGTGGGCAAGTTCACCGCGCGGCGCATGCGTCTGCTCAGCGAGCGCATCGAGCAGATCACCGCCGAGTGTCTGGACGCCATGGAGGAGGCGGGCCCTGCGGGTGACGGTCAGCCGGTGGACCTGGTGACCGCGTTCGCCAAGCCCATCCCGACCATCATCATCTGTGAAATCCTCGGAGTGCCGTACGAGGACCGGGCCTCTTTCCAGGAACAGATTGACAAGTTCATGAACGGGGAGGTGAGCGAGGAGGAGCTGATCGCGGCCTACACCGCGACCCAGCAGTACCTCGAACAGCTGGTGGCTGCCAAGCGCGCGCACCCCACCGACGACGTACTCAGCGAGCTCACCGACAGCGACCTCACCGATGAGGAGCTGAAGGGGATCGGCCTGATCCTGCTCGCGGCCGGGTTCGACACGACCGCGAACATGTTGTCCCTCGGCACCTTCGCGCTGCTGGAGAACCCGGCCCAACTGGCCGCGCTGCGCGCCGATCCCGGTCTCATCGACCAGACGGTGGAGGAGCTGCTGCGGTATCTGAGCGTCGGCAAGTCGTTCATGCGGACGGCGCTGGAGGACGTCGAGCTGGATGGCCAGACGATCGAGGCCGGCACGACGGTGATCCTCTCGTACCACACGGCCAACCACGATCCGGAGCGCTTCACCGACCCCCAGGTGCTCGACATCCACCGGAAGGACGGCGGCCACCTGGCCTTCGGCCACGGCATCCACCTGTGCCTGGGGCAGCAACTGGCCCGCGTCGAAATGCGGGTGGCTCTCGCAGCGCTGGTGCAGCGCTTCCCCACGCTGCGCCTGGCGGTACCGGCCGACGAGGTCGGGCTGCGCCCTGAGACCGCGGACATCTACGGGGTGAAGAACCTCCCGGTCACCTGGGGCGTGTGAGTGCCAACTGCTGTGCGTTGGCAAGTTGTTGGTGCGCCTCCCTAGCGTTCTGCTCGTCCGGCCGCCGCGTGGTGACCGGAGAGAACGACGAGGGAGAGCACGTGAGCAAGACGAGGTTGCGCAGGATGGGCACGGTGGCCGCGGTGGGGGCCGCCCTGCTCGCGGGGGCCGTCACGGCGGCACCGTCGGCAGCCGCGGTGGGCAGCAAGGCATGCTCCAAGAACGTGACGAATCACTGGCGGCACATCGACATCTTCAGTTACGAAGGCCACAACCACGAGTCGTACATGCACAGCGGGCCGGGCGCGACGTACAAGATCACCAAGGGGCTGTTCTACCAGGACAACTTCAAGGCGTACTGCAAGGGCCTCAGCTCGCACGGCAACTGGTGGTACTACGCGAAGCTGCCCAGTGGGAAGAAGGGGTGGATCGAGGCGAGGGACAGCGCCAAGGGCCGCAGTTACTAGGTAATCCGCGTGACCCGGGTAACCCTGTAATCCGAGTAAGCCGCGAGGCCGCACCCGTTCCGTACGGGTGCGGCCTCGTCTGCTTTTGCGCCCGCGTCTGTCAGGGGGCGAGCGGGTAGGTCTGCGAAGGGCCCGAACCCTCCGGGCGCTTGTCGAGGTAGACGACCTTCAGCCGGGAGAAGTACGGGGCCTTGCCCTTGCGGGCGACGGGGCGGTACGCCTCCACGCCCACCCAGAAGGTGTGGAAGTGGCCCTCGGCGCAGTCCGGGACGCAGTCGTTGGCGACCTGGCGCCCGACACCGTGGGCGATGCGGCCGCTCCAGTCGGCCCAACGCAGGCCCCGCAAGCCGTTGTTGCCGTCCCCGCAGGCCAGCATGTAGTCGCCGGGCTTGACCTGGCCGTGGCCCAGGCAGTCGACCAGGACCGGGGAGCGGTGTGAGGGCTTGGCGCCGGACGGTGTGGGGGTGGCGTCTGCGGCGGTGGTGGCGGAGGCGGGGATGGCTGCGGTCAGCAGGAGGGCGGCGACCGACAGGGCGGTGCTGAAGGCGGTGCTGAGGGGGCGGCTGCTGGACGGCATGAGCGGGGGCCCTTCCGGTGGGGGGATGGGTGGACGGGGACGGGGGGCGAGGGAAGAGGGATGGGAGCGGGCGGAGGCAGCTGTATGGAA